>CAWBYT010000017.1:0-9204 GCA_963793175.1 uncultured Actinomycetes bacterium | reverse complement strand
GGGCACGTCTGCGCGTATGGGAGGTTGGGCAGCGCGGTGGTCCATTCGTCCGGGGTCAGGTTGCGGCCGGCGAGGTCGCAGGCGTGGTCGAGGAGAGCCTGCGGGGAGAAGGCCCAGAGCTGCACGCCCTTGTCGTTGGTGAGCGTGACAACGGTCTGACCCTCGTCGAGGGTCGTCACGGCGACGTCGGATTGAGAGGGCAGTGCACTCAGGGGCAGGGTCATGCCGGTTGGGGTGCGGGGGTCAACGCTCCAGACGGAGGCGGTACCCGCGCCACCAGCCACGACGGAGCGGGAGTCCGGGGTGAACGCCAGGGAATCGACTTTGCCACCTTGTACCGCCACCCACGTTCGGGCGACGTCCCATGTCGCGGTGTCCCAGACGACGACGCGCCCGCTCTCCGAGCCGCCGGCCAGCCACCTCCCGTCGGGTGAGAAGCTCAGGGGGGTGACGGCGAGGTTCTCCCCACCCGGTGGGACGAGCGCGGTGACGAGGGCGCCGGTCGCCGTGTCCCCGACCTCGACGCCACCGCCCCTGACCCCCACAGCCACGATGCGTCCGGTCGCGTCAGGAGCCACCGCCATGACGTACTCCCGGGCCACGTAGCGCGCGCTGCCGGCCGCCGGCTTTCCGCTTCGCGCATCCCAGACGAGGACCGTCTGCCCGTCGGCGGTGACTATCGAGCGGCCGTCGCCGGCGAACGCAGCGGGACTGGTGAAGTCGGCCATGAGCTGGATGGTGTTCGGGAGCAGGCGTCGGCTCGCGACATCGACGACCTGGATCTCGCCGTCGAGGCTTGCGGCCACCGCACGGTGAGCAGAGCGGCGTAGCGCCCTGCCGGGTCGACGATGAGCAGCGCGGGAGCGCCGGACACCTCGACAGGTACCACGGACGTGACTGCGGCAGGCACGTCCACCAATGCGAGGGCGCCGTCCGCGCGATAGCTCACGGCCACGGATCCGTTCGCGGCCAGGGCACCGTTGGCGTGGAAGTAGTCGAACGGCTCCACCGGCGTCGGAGAGCGCGCCCCCCGGACGATGCCGCGGGTACCGGTCAGGTCCCAGGCAATGACTGCACCGTCGAACCCGCTGGCGTACAGGCTCGCCCCGTCGGCGGAGTGGATGACCTGGCTCACCGTGCCCGAGTGCCCCCGGAGGACCGAGCGCGGTTCGAGGGTCTGGGCGTCCCAGAGCGTCACCGTGCCCTCGGTGGTGGCACCGGCGAACGAGGACCCGTCCGGCGCCCAGTCGAGATCCACCAGCTCGACGGCTGGGTCGGAGGGGACGTCTCGGCGTGCACCGGTGACGAGGTCGAGGTGTTCCACCGATCCGGTCTCGCGTGCGAGGACCAGGGCGGTCCCCGCGGGGCTGATCGAGGCGATGGTGCCGCTGTCCTCCTCGGAGGTCCAGACGACCCGACCGTCGTCGGCGTCCCACGCAGTCACCCGGCCGGCCGCCAGTGGGTCGGCGCCAGCCATGAACCGGCGTCCGGTGGGCGCGTCCAGAGTGGTGTTGTCGGAGATCGGGAGCTCTACGCCGCTGACCACGCTCCATGCGGCCCGTCCGGATGTCCACCTCGCGAACCAGCCCGTCCCTCCCGACGGTGGCCACGGTGCGTCCGTCGCTGGTGAAGCGGGCCGCGGTGATGCTGGGGCCGCCCCACGTCTGCACGGTCGGCTTCGGGGTCTGGTGCAGGTCGAGAACCATGAGCTGCTTGCGGAAGTCGTACCGCTCGGCATCCAACGGGACGCCGGCGACGGCGAGGTACCGACCGTCCGGGCTGAGGTCGAGTGATACGACCTCGATCTCCGTCAGGCCCGACACGGTCCACGTCCGGCTCCCGGTCTCGAGGTTCCACACGTGCACGGTTCCCGCGCTGCCCAGGCCGGCCAGGGTCTGACCATCCGCGCTGACCGCCAGCGCCACCAGCCGTTGGTCGGTCGTGTACATCGCCGTGGCCTCCGGGCTGCGGTGCACCGTGCGCAGCAGCGCGGCGTGCGACTGCGCCGAGTTGTCGATCTCGTAGGCCTGCGCCGCGTAGAGCAGCGCCAGGTCCCACCGGTCCTCGCTGAGCGCCGCCGCGCGCAGGGCACGCACGTCCGCCTCGACGGCCAGGCGGGCGGACTCGTTGCGCCGGTCGAGCGCGACCCACCCGGCGCCCAGGGCGACCAGCAGGACGACCGCGAGCCCCGCAGCCAGGCTCCGGAGCCTCCGCTGCGACCGTCTGTGGGCAGCCGCGTCCGCCTCGGCCGCGTCCCGGCCGGCCCGCAGGAAGTCCCTCTCCAGGTCGGTCAGGTCGCCGCCGTGGTCGGCCATGAAGTCGAGGGCCGCGGTCAGCCGCTGACCCCGGTACAGCTCGCCCGGATCGCGCGCGGCGCTCTGCCAAGCCGCTGCCGCCGGGACGAGGTGCCGGCGCAGCCGGCGACCCGCCTCGTCCTCGTCGAGCCAGTCCCGCAGACGCGGCCATTCCCGGAGCAGCGCCTCGTGGGCCACCTCGGCGTGCGTCGACGACACGGTCAGCAGTCGCCCGGTCGCCAGGCCCTCGAAGGCCCCCCGGGCATCTGGGTCGCCATCGATCGGCAGCTCGGCCAGCGCCACCCGCCGCCGGATCGGCTCGCCGGCGTCGTCGACCTCCGCCAACCGCAGCAGGATGCGCCGAGCGTGGGCCTGCTGGATCGGCGTCATCGGCGCGTACGCAGCCTCCGCGAGCCTCGCGACCGCCGTCCGCACGCCACCGGTCTCGCGGTAGTCGGCGAGCGAGAGGCGACGACCCTCGCCGCGCTCCCACAACGAGAGCAACGCGGTGGACATCAGCGGGAGACCACCCGGCTCGCCGACGACGTCGTCGGCGATGGTCGAGGCCAGGCCCGGCTCGAGCTGGAGGTCGGCCGCCGCCGCCGGGACCTCGATCGCCTGCCGGAGCTCCTCGGCTGACATCGCTCCCACCAGCACGGTGTTCGCCGCGACGAGGTCCGCGAGCCTGCGGTGGACCACGACCCGGGCGAAGTAGTCGGACCTGATCGCGACGACGACCGTGACGTCGTCCCGCTCGGCGGCGGCGGTGAGCCACTCGGCGTACCCGGCCTGCGCCTCCGCGCGGCAGGACCGTGAACATCTCCTCGAGCTGGTCGACGACCAGCAACGTCCGGGGCGCGGCGCCGGGCGCGCTCGCCGGCGGCAGGTCCGGCGCCTGACGCGCCGGCGTCGTCACCACGACGCGCCACCGCTCGCTGCCCGGAAGCAGTCCCGCGCGGATCGCCGCCACGAGGCCGGCTCGGACGACCGACGACTTCCCGCTGCCCGACGCGCCCACGACGGCGAGCAGTGGCGCGTCCACGAGCCGGGCCACCAGTTGGGCCACGAGACGCTCCCGTCCCGCGAAGTACGGCGCGTCGTCGACGTCGTAGAACGCCAGACCCTTGAACGGGCACAGGCGTCGCCCGGTGTCCGCGCCGGAGTGCGCCTGCCGGAGCGACCGCAGCCGCGCAAGCTCGGTGACCCCGTCGGCGACCTGTGCGCGGGACTGCGCGAGCCGCCGCCGCGGATCGGGGATCGCCTGTGCGCTCGTCCCGATGCGCTCCGCGAAGAGCCTCTCCCCGTAGCGGCTCGCCGCCGCGTGCAGGTGCAGCGGAACGCCTGCCGACGCGACGATCTCGGCCGCCTCGAGCGCCTCGGCGAGCGCGGGCAGGAGGCACGTAGAGCGCCACCAGCTGCGTGACCTCCGCAGCGCCCAACGGGGCGCAGCGGCAGCCGGTCGGGAAAGAGGTCTGTCGATGACGGCGGCGCGCTCGGGGGCCAGCTCGTCCCAGACGCAGGCCGCCACCACGAGTGCCGGACGCGCTCGGGCCGTCAGCACCTCCGACAGCCGGGCGAGGTCTGCGACGGAGACAGCGCTGCAGGTCGTCGAGCACGAGGAGCATCGGGCGCCGCCCGTCGGGGTCCGCCCCGAGCCGGTCCGGTTCGTCGACGACGGTGCCGCCGGCCGCCTGCACGTGCCGCGCGAGCTCGGCCAGGAGCACGCGTCTTGCCCATCCCGTGGGCGCCGGTGACGAGCATCCGCACGATGGAGCCCGCCGTGGCCCGGCGGTAGGCGTCGTCGAGCAGCTCGAGCTCGCGGGCGCGGCCGATGAGAGCCGGCCCGATGGTCAAGCCGGGTCGTAACCTGGCGCTGCCGACAGCGGGCCCGAGCAACCGCAGGTCGTGCGCGAGCACCATGGCGTGCACATTCTGCAGCTCGTCCCCGGGCTCGACCCCGAGCTCCTCGACCAAGCAGGCCCTCGCGCGCTGATAGGCCAGGAGCGCATCCCCTTGTCGCCCGGACCGGTACAGCGCAGTCATCAGCTGGGCCCACAGCCGCTCGCGCAGCGGGTGAGCACTCACGAGGGCCTCGAGCTCGGCGATCAGGTCCGCGCCTCGCGCCGATGTCGAGCTCGGCCGACGACGCGGTCCTCCAGCGCCGCCAGCCGCAGCTCCTCGAGCACCGTGCGCTCCGCGACGGCGAAGGGTGCGTCGAACTCGGCGTACGCGTCGCCCCGCCACAGCGACAGCGCCTCGCGCAGGCTCTCGGCCGCGAGTTCCGGTCGACCGGCATCGAGCTCACGGTGACCTCGCCCGACCAGGGAGCGGAAGCGCTCGGCGTCGACCTGGTCCGGTTCGATCGCGACGAGGTAACCGGGTCGCCGGGTGACCACCGTGGTGGCGACACCGTCGTGCATGCCACGGCGCAGCCGCGAGACGTAGGACATGACAGTGTTGTCCGCCCCGCCCGGGGGTCGTTCCCCCCACAGCCCCGCGACGATCTCACCGATCGAGAACACCCGGCCAGGGGCGGTGAGAAGCAGAGCCAGCACCGCGCGTTCCTGAGGCCCGCGGATCTCCAGACGGCTCGTCCCCACCCAGACCTCCAAGGGCCCGAGCACCTGAAGCCCGCGGCGTCGACCGACGCGCATGCGGCCGAGCCGACACAGCGCCCATGCTCACCTCGTGTCGAGGGTAGCCGCCTAGTGGCGAGCGACGGAAAGGGCAGAAGACCGGGCCTGACCTCCTGCCCGTCTGTCCCGCTGCCTCTCTGTCGACGGACCGTCGACGGATCGTCAGCGATCTGTCAGGGCCCTGCGGCAGCGTCGCACTTCACCGGGACCACGGAAGCGGTCTACAGGCACGCCATGGCCGCCGGCGCGACCCCGCAGAGTCGCCAAGTGCCCCATCCGAGCACCAGCAAGCAGGAGAACCTCATGACACCCACGATCGGGATCGGCCATCTACACCACGCGGTACCGGCCGCACAGCGAACGAAGGATCCACAGGGATGGTCGAGCGCGCACCCACGGGCGGTGCGCGCCCTCGGCACGATGTTGTTGATGGTGGTGGCGGCGGCCGGTTGCACCGTTCAGCCGGCTGGCGTTCAGCCACGGGGACCGGACGACGTGCTTGGGCCGGACTACGTGCTCGCATTGGAGTCGGTTGGCGCCGATGAGCCGAAAGACCACCACGGAGTTCTCGACTTGTTGGGTCTCAGGACCGACGAGCTGCGGCGCTACGAAGACTTCCGGGCGTCAGCGTCTGGGGTGGGGAGACTCGCAACGGCATGTCCTGCCTGCTCGTGGCCGACGTCGATCAGGGGTTCCGCGAGGGGCTGAGCGCCGACGAGTGTTCCCCCGATGGCTCCGCCGTCGTCGCGGACCTGGTGCAGATGTATTCCGGGCCCGGCGCGGTTGCGTACTCGAACAGTCCGGTCTTCGCCGACCTACCGCTCGGCAGTGTCATCCGGTTCGTGCTCACGCGCGACCACGTCGACGTGTACGTGACGGCCGCCTGACCGCGTCGCAAGGAATCAATGAGTGGAACCAGAACCCTCGGGACCCCCAAACGCTTTCAACACTACGCCCGGCAGGCACCGGGCCATCACCGTTACCGACACGGGTCAGGATTCGATCTCCATGAAGCAGTGCTGCTTTACCGGCGGACTACCGCGTGGACCCGCACGCGCGACCCGACCGCCGGCTCCGCGATCTGGCACGCCGTGGCCCGAGCCCTCATCAGAGCCCCACGTGACCCAAGACTGCCCGCGACGGGCTCTCGAGTTGATGAGCCAGGTCCAGTTCCTTTCTGGCCAGGCACAGGTAGGCCCGGCCGCCTTGTGATCACACTCAGGCGCTGACAAAGAAAGCGCCGCGCGAGAACGTCCCTACTGGACTCAGTGTTTGCGGAGCGCCCGGCAAGCCTCGGGAGGACCCGACGAGCTCGGAGATGACTGCTGGGCTTCGCCGTGGGTTCAGGCTGGCTCCAACAACCGTGATCCTCCGGCCAAGTGTTTGGTCCCGACTTTGGATGCCACCGCCACCAGCCCGGCAACGACAGCCCGAAGAACAGGGCGACCGGGGTCCCGATGCCGTACGCCATGATCGAGTTCGCCACCCCGCACGTAGTAGCCGGCCAACTGTTCGTCGATTTCGATGTCCAGCCAGAGCCCGACGCTAGAGAGGGACCTGCGGAAGCGCGATCCAGGCTGTTTGAGCCCAGGTGTGGGCGGTGGGGCGGACTGGTTGTAGACCCAGGCCCCGAATCGGGGCAGCGAGGAACAGCGCATCAGCCAGACCATTCGCACGGTTTGCGAGTATTCCGTTCCCACGACATCGGGTCATGCAGAAGGACCGGGATGAGACCGGCTGTTGAGGCCAAAGCCGGGACCAGGGCCGGTCCGGCAGCACTGCTCCGTAGAAGTAGCATCATGTTAGGACTTGCGGCTGGGCGGCGTCTGGATGGACTTCCAGTCCATGTGTTCGGTATTCATCGTCCCCCCGACGGAAAGGGCAGCAGACCGGGGCCGGACCTCCTGCCCGTCGGTCCCGCTGCCTCTTTGTCGATGGACCGTCGCCGGATCGTCAGCGATCTGTCAGGGCCGTGCGGCAGCGTCGCAGGCGCACCCGGACCACGACAGCGGTCTGCACTGATCCTTAGCTGCCGGTGGGACCCCCAGGTCGCCAAGTGCCCCATCCGAGCACCAGCAGCAGGAGGACCTCATGACACCCGCGATCGGGATCGGCACGGGCCACGGCAGCGTCGGACTTGGCCGGTCCAGGCCAGGGCGCTTCCGTCGCGGATCGGCCCAACGGTGGCTCGGGCCACCCTGACGCCTTCTCGGGATACGCGGCAGTTCACAGGAATCAGAGGAGTAGCAAACGATGAAGGTTCGACAGTTCATGCTCGGCGCCGCTGCGTTCGCAGTCGCGCTGCGTCCCTTCCGGCGACTGGGGCCACCGCAACCCTGTCCCAGGGCGATCGATGGCCCGGCGCGGGTCGGCGTTGGGGCACAAGACGCGGCGATCGTCACGCAATGGAACCAGATCGCCCAGACGGAGACGATTCCGCTGAGGCCGTCGGCACACGGTCAGTCCCGCGGGATCGCCATGGTCGAGGGCGCGGTGTTCGATGCGGTGAACGCTATCGACCGCAGTTACGAGCCTTACCTGCTCGACTTGGACAGCATGTCTTTCCGCCGGTACGGCTCGCAGGGCGCCGCAGCGGCGACGGCCGCCTATCGGGTGCTCGTGGCGATCACTCCGCCGGCTCGCCACGCCGGCCTGCAGGCTGCGTGGGAGACCACCTTGGCACCCATCGCCGAGCCCGCGAAACAGGCCGGCATCGACGCGGGTGAGGCCGCTGCCGCGGCGATGCTGGCATCCCGGCAGAGCGACGGGTTCATGGCTGCCTTCACCCCGACGATCGGCACCGACCCGGGCGACTGGCGCCCACTCGGCTGGCCGACGACCCCCGGCCTACGACCCCGACGGCTGGGTCGCCAACCTGAAGCCCTTCGTGATCAGCGATCCGGCGCAGTTCCTCCCGTCCGATGGCCCAACGATCTGCGCAGCCGTGCCTATACCACGGGACTTCGCCGAGGTCAAGGAACTCGGCGCCCTCAACAGCCCGACGCGCACGCCCGACCAGACCGCGGCGGCGGTTTTCTGGCTCATGTGACGCATCCGTGGGTCTTCGAGAGTCGCTGAGACGCGACACGCCGTTCCCTGCCTACGGTTTCGAGTGTCGAGATCGAAATCAGCAGAGTGCAGGGGAACGGCGTGCGCAACGCAAGGGTATGGGCTGGGTTGCTGGGGGTCGATCACACGGTGATCGAGGCGCTGGAGTTCGACGAGGATGCCGAGGTGGTGGTCGCTCATGTGCGGCCCACCCGGAGCCGGCGAGGCCGCTGCGGGCGATGTGATCGGCGGTGCCGGGGCTATGACCGGGGCGAGGGCCGGCGGCGGTGGCGGGCCCTGGATCTGGGCACCGTGCGGGCGGTGCTGGAGGCCGACGCCCCGCGGGTGCGCTGCCCGCAGCACGGGGTGGTGGTCGCAGCGGTGCCGTGGGCCCGGCACGGCGCCGGTCACACCCAGGCCTTCGACGACACGGTCGCCTGGCTGGCGGTGCAGTGCTCGAAGACCGCGGTGACCGAGCTGATGCGGATCGCGTGGCGCACGGTCGGGGCGATCATCACCCGGGTGTCGGCCGACATCGACGCCGCGGTGCGACCGGCTGGCCGGGCTGCGTCGGATCGGGATCGACGAGATCTCCTACAAGCGCGGCCACCGCTACCTGACCGTGGTCGTCGACCACGACGCCGGGCGACTGGTGTGGGCTGCGCCCGGGCCGGGACGAGGCCACCCTGAACGCGTTCTTCGACGCCCTCGGCGCCGAGCGCAGCGCCCAGATCACCCATGTCAGCGCCGACGCCGCCGAGTGGATCGCCGACGGTGGTCGCCGCACCGCTGCCCCGAACGCGGTGCGCTGCGCGGACGCGTTCCACGTCGTCGCGTGGGCCACCGAGGCCCTCGACGAGGTCCGCCGCGCAGGCGTGGAACACGCCCGCGGCGCGGTCGACCCAACGCCGCGGCCGCGTCCGGGCCGACCGGCACCGCCCGGGCGCTGAAGCACGCCCGCTACGCGCTGTGGAAGAACCCCGAGAACCTCACCGACCGCAGCACGACGAAGCTCGCCTGGATCGCCAAGACCGACCCCCGGCTGCACCGGGCCTACCTGCTCAAAGAAGGCCTCGCCCGTGTTCGCAGTCAAAGGCCAAGAAGGCAAAGAAGCCCTCGACCGCTGGCTGTCCTGGGCCCGACGCTGCCGGATCCCCCCGTTCGTCGCCCTAGGCCGACGGATCCGCACCCACCGCGCCGCCATCGACGCCGCCCTCGAGCACAAC
>CAWBYT010000016.1:0-254954 GCA_963793175.1 uncultured Actinomycetes bacterium | reverse complement strand
GAGCTCGTGGCCGCGGACTGGGCCGAGGCGCTCGCCCCGCAAGCCGAGCGGATCGCCGCGATGGGTGACTTCCTGCGCGGCGAGCTCGCGGCCGGGCGCCAGTACCTGCCCGCCGGGCGAACGTCCTGCGGGCGTTCGCCCGCCCGATGGCCGACGTCGGGTCCTGATCGTCGGGCAGGACCCGTACCCGACCCCGGGACATGCGGTCGGGCTGTCGTTCTCCGTCGCCCCGGACGTGCGCCCGATCCCCCGGAGCCTGGCGAACATCTACCGCGAGCTGCACGACGACCTCGGCTGCCCGGCCCCACGTCCGGCGACCTCACACCTTGGTCCGAGCAGGGCGTGCTCCTGCTCAACAGGGTGCTCACGGTGGCCCCGGGCGTCCCGGGGTCGCACCGAGGCAGGGGCTGGGAGGAGGTCACCGGTGCCGCGATCCAGGCGCTGGTCACGCGGGGCGGCCCGCTCGTGGCGATCCTGTGGGGCCGCGACGCGCAGGGCCTGGCGCCCATGCTCGGCGACATCCCCAGGATCGCCTCCGCGCACCCCAGCCCGATGTCGGCGGACCGTGGGTTCTTCGGCTCGCGACCCTTCAGCCGGGCCAACGCCGCACTCGCGGAGCAGGGCGGGACGCCGATCGACTGGTGCCTGCCCTGACCGCGACTCTGGCGGCCGCCACGGCAGCGCCTACCCGAGGGTCACCCTGACCCGCACCTCGGCTCCCGCCGGGCGCGCGGGGATCGGGGCGGTCGGATCGACCTCGACCCCGTCCACGGTCAGGGAGGCCACCCCCGCGAGACATGGTCGGGATTGAGCACCTCGATGAGGTACACCGCCCCCCGCCACTCCCGGCGAACCTCGAAGCCGTCCCAGGCGCGCGGGATGCACGGGTCGACCACGAGCCCGTCGAGGTCGAGGCGCACGCCGAGGATCCACTTCGTGACCGCCGTGTACATCCAGCCGGCGGTGCCGGTGAGCCAGGGGTTCTGCGCCTTGCCGAACCACTCGTGGTCGCGGCCATAGATGAACTGGACGTACGCGTATGGCTCGGCCCCGCGGAGGTCCATGTTGTTGTTCTGGTTGTAGGGCAGGATCGAGTCGTAGAACGCCACCGCCTCATCGCCGCGGCCCAGGATCGCCTCGGCGATGATCGGCCAGGCGTTGGGGTGGCTGAAGATCGCGGCGTTCTCCTTGATGCCCGGGTAGACCCGGGTGACGAACCCGACCGTGTCGTCGACCTTGGTGAACGCCGGCCAGTTCAGGTGCGTGCCGTACTCCGAGCCGAGCAGGTAACGCACGGAGTCCATCGACTTCAGCCCGCGCTCCCGACTCGTGATCCCGGCGATGACCGGCCATGCCTGGTGCTCCAGGAAGATCTTGCCCTCCGCGTTCTCATGCGACCCGATCTTGACCCCGTCGCGGGTGTACCCGCGGATCCACCAGTCGCCGTCCCAGAGCTGTCCCTCGGCGACGCTGGTGATCCGCTCCAGCTCGGCCGTGTAGCGCGCCACGTCGTCGGCCCGGCCCAGCGGCTCGGCGACCTCCAGGAACGCGCGGATCGCCCACGCGTGCAGGAACGTGACCAGGGACGTCTCGCCACCGCCAAGGTTGAGGCAGTCGTTCCAGTCCGCACGCAGTCCGAGCGCGACGCCGTTGGCCCCGACCTGGGCGGCGGAGAAGTCCAACGCGGCCCGCAGGTGGTCGTACACCGTGCCCGAGGTGCCCTCGGCGAAAGGCACCTCGAGATCGAGGAACGCGACGTCCCCGGTCTCCTTGACGTACTCCACGATGGAGGGCACCAGCCACAGGTGCGAGTCCGAGGACGTGTCCTCCAGCCCATGGATCAGGGACGCGCCTGACACGGTGGGAACGATCGTCGGCGAGGGGATGTCGGGCAGCGGCTCCGCATCCGGGTCGAAGGCCTTAGGGTCGAACAGGTGCAGTCCGTAGCCGGCTTCAGTCTGGGCGCGCAGCAGCTCCATGATCCGTGAGCGGGTCTTGGTCGGGTTCGAATGGATGACGCTCATGACGTCCTGGGCGGTGTCGCGGTAGCCGAGGCCGGTGCGCCCGCCCACCTCGACGAACGACGCGAACCGCGACCACTGCACGCACGTCTCGGCCTGTAGCAGCGTCCACGTGTTGATCATGGTGTTCATGCCCTCGTGGGGCGTGCGGATGCGCAGGGCGTCCTGCTTGGCCCGCCAGTGTGCGCCCAGCCGCTCGAACTCGGCGTCGGTGGTGGCGAGGTCGGAGTACTTGGCCTGCATTCTTCGGCCGACCTCCTCGCGCGTGCCGTGGCCCAGGACGTAGACGAGCCGCTTCGTCTCCCCGGGGGCCAGCGTCACCTTGTGGAACAGGGACCCGCAGTGGTTCTGCGTCGTCGCGCTCTGGTCCGAGCCGTGGCCCCGCTCGACCGCGATCGGGTTCGTCTCGGTCCGGTACGGCCCGATGAAGCTGTCGCGCAGGGAGTCGTAGGAGTCCGGTGGCTCGGAGGATGCGAAGAAGTGCGCCGTCCAGGGCTCGTAGAAGAAGTCGTACTCGATGATCCCGTCGGCGTACGACGAGCCGGACGCGTACAGCGACATCTGCAGGTTCTGGTTGTCGATCGTGATGGTGTGGAAGCTGAACTCCACATACGTCGCGAGGGTCAGTGCGCGCTCGGTGGATCCCGTGTTGGTGACGCGGACGTCCCAGACCTCGGCGGCGTCGTCGAGGGGGACGAAGATCGTCTGGCTGGCCTCGATGCCACGGTACGACGCCTCGAACCGGGAGTAGCCCAGACCGTGCGCGGCGGTGTACCCAGCACCGCCCTCGACCCCGTCGGCTGCCAGTGGCTTGCCCACCGGCTGCCAGGACACCGACCACACGTCGCCGTCGGAGTCGTCGCGCAGGTAGACGTAGTGCCCGGGGCGGTCCAGGGGCACGCCGTTCGGGCGGAACCGCGTGACCCGGCCGTACTGGGGCGAGCGGTAGTACGAGTACCCGCCGGCGTTGTGCGACAGCACCACGCAGTAGTCCTTGGTGCCCAGGTAGTTCGTGAACGACACGGGCACGTCCGGCCGGTCGATGACGTACTCGTCGTTGGCGGGGTCGAAGTGCCCGTAGCGCATAGGGAATCCCTTGGTCGGTCGGTCGGGGCGGTCGGGTCAGGTCCCCCTTGCTGGGGCGGTCATCCGGCGGTCACGAAGCCGCGCAGCCAGCCGAGCAGCTCCTCGGCCTTCTCGGGGGTGTCCGCCTCGACGAACAGGCGCAGGGCGGGCTCGGTGCCGGAGAAGCGGAGCAAGGCCCAGTTGTCGTCGGCGAGCAGGATCTTCGTGCCGTCGAGGTGGGAGACGCTGACGACGGGGTACGGGCCGATGTGGGTGATCGGCTCGGCCTCGAGCCGGCGCGGCACCTCGACGCGCATCTCGGGCGTCGCCGCGACGCTCGTGTCCAGCGAGTACAGCCGCCCGGTGATCTCGTAGACCATGGCGAGCAGCTCGCTGATCCGCTTGCCGGTCCGGGCCAGCATCTCGACCACCAGGGCACACGCGAAGATGCCGTCCTTGCCCTTGATCCAGCCCCGGATCGTCAGGCCGCCGGAGGACTCCCCGCCGAGCACCGCCCCGATCTGGTCCATCCCGGCGGTCACGTACTTGAAGCCCACCCGGCACTCGAAGGACTCCTCGCCGAAGTGCGCGGCGAGCCGGTCGAGCAGGTGCGTGGTGGCCAGGTTGCGGACCACGCCGCCCTTCTCGCCGCGCACCTCATGCAGGTACCAGTAGAGGAGCAGCAGCAGGTCGTTGCTGGTGACGTACTCCCCGCGCTCGTCGACGATGCCGATCCGGTCGGAGTCGCCGTCGGTGGCCAGGCCGAGGTCGTAGCGGCCCTTGCCGTTGGTGATCATCCCGATCAGCGACGACAGCCGCTCCAGGTCGGGTGCCGGCGCGATCCCGCCGAACAGCGGGTTGTGCGCGGCGTGGATGAACTCGGTGCGCACCCGCATGTCGTTGAGGATCATCCCGAGCGTCAGCTGGCTCGTGCCGTACATCGGGTCCACGATCACGTGCAGGTCGGAGTCGCGGGCGGCATCGATGTCGACGATCGCCTCGATCGCATCCACGTAGGGCACTGGTCAGCGGGTACTCGACGACCATCCCGGAGCGTCGGGCCAGGTCGATGTCCAGGGTGATCACGTCGTCGACCGTCATCGCGTTCGCCTCGTCCTGGAAGCGGTCGGTCTCCTCGTCCAGGGGCAGCGAGCCGTCGGCCCGGAACACCTTCATCCCGTTCCACTCGGGCGGGTTGTGGCTCGAGGTGATGATCACCCCGTAGCCGGCGCCCAGGTGCGGGGCGGCGAACGTGACCAGCGGGGTCGGGACGTCGTCGGGCAGCAGGACGACCGGGATGTTGTTGCCCGCGAACACCTCGGCGGCCGCGATCGCCGAGTCCCGCGACAGGAACCTGCGGTCGCCGCCGACCACGATCGGCCCGTGGTCCAGCTCGGAGCGGATCGCCTCGTTGGCGATCGCCTGGCAGAGCCGGCGCACGTTGGCCAGGGTGTACCCCTCGCCGATGACCGCACGCCAGCCGCCGGTGCCGAACACGATCTTCGTGTCGGTGTTCTTCCGCGGGATGAACAGGCGCTTGAGCACGATGTCCTCGGCCAGCGCCAGCTCCTCGGGCGTGTTGATCCCCTGGATCTCGTCCGGGTCGTGGATCTGGTAGCTGTGCACCCGCCCGCCGGAGCCGATGACCCGGCGCGCGAGGTCGGTCAGCCGGTGCTCCCCGGCCTCGGCCATCAGCGCGAGGGTGCCCAGGAACAGGCCGGGGGCGGCGACGTAGCCGCCCGACGTTCACCTCCCGGATGTCCTCGTGCGCGGCCGTCTGGTCGGCGCCCTCGACGACCGCCGAGATCCGCCCGCCCTCACGCACGACCCGGCCGTAGCCGGCGTCCGGGGCGTCGACGACCGCCGTGAGGATCGACAGGTCCGCGCCCTTGAGCCGATGCCTGGTGAACAGGCCGAGCAGGGACTCGGAGCGCAGCAGGGGGGTGTCGGCGTAGGTGACCAGCACCTGGTCGGTGTCCGACGAGCAGGTACCCCATGCCCAGCAGCGCGGCGCTGCCCGTGCCCGTCGGCTCGTCCTGGACGACGTAGGTCACCTCCGGACCCAGCAGCCCACGGATCGTGGTGTCGTCGCGCGCGACGACGACCACGATGCGCGCCGGGTCCACGACCGTGCGGACGTTGTCCATCGCCAGCTGCGACGACTGTGGAGTCGCCCAGCGGCCTGGTCAGCAGCTCGAGGCCCTCCGGATCGGATCCGGCTGCCAGGAGGACGGCCGCCCGCCTGTCACCGGCGCGCCGTGTACCGATGGCTGGCCGATCCGCCCGTCATCCCTTGACGCCGCCCTCGAGAGCCCCGGACTGGATCCGGCCCTGCACGATCACGAAGAAGACGATCACCGGCAGGGCGAAGAGCGTGGAGCCGGCCATCAGGCCGCCCCAGTCGGTCTCCTTCATCCCGCCCTGGAAGGAGGTCAGCCAGACCGGCAGGGTCTGCTTGGCCTGGTCGAGCAGGATCACGTTGGCCAGGATGAACTCGTTCCACGCCATGATGAACGCGAAGACCGACGTGCTGACGAGGCCCGGGGCGATCAGCGGGAACAGGATCTTGCGGAACGCCACGCCCTGGGAGCAGCCGTCGATCATCGCCGCCTCCTCCAGATCCTTGGGCACGTTCGCGATGAAGCCGCGAAGCGTCCAGATCGTGAACGGCAGCACGAAGGCCAGGTAGGAGATCATGACGCCGGTGAGCTTGTTCACCTGGTTCACGCTGTCCAGCAGCAGGTACATGGAGATCAGCAGGGCCTCGAACGGCACCATCTGCACGGCCAGCAGCATGACGATGTAGGCCTTGCGGCCGCGGAAGTTGAATCGGCCCACCGCGGTCGCGGCGAGGAACGCCACGAGCATCGACAGGGTGACGACCACGACGGTGACTATCAGCGAGTTCGCGGCGAACGTGAAGAAGTCCTTCTCCTTGATGACGCGCTCGTAGTTGTCCAGCGTGGCCGGGATCGGCAGGAACTTGGGAGTCTCCAGGAAGAAGTCCTCGCGGGGCTTGAGCGAGGAGATGACCATCCAGTAGACCGGGAAGACCATCACGACGAAGAAGATCACAGCGAACGTGTTGGCGACGATGCCGCCCTTCTTGTTGTGCATCTCAGACCTCGTCCAATCTGCTTGATCATCTCGCGGATGTAGAACACGGACACGACCAGCAGCATCAGGACCATCATCACGCCGATGGCCGAGCCGACTCCGAAGTCGTTGCCCGAGAACCCGACACGGTAGGAGTAGATGCCCAGCAGGTCGGTGTCCTTCGCGATGCCCCCGGACTTCTGCAGGATGAAGACCTGCGTGAACACGCGGAAGTCCCAGATGGTCGACAGCGCCACCAGGATCAGGAAGATGGGCGCCAGCTGCGGGACCGTCAGCCTCCAGAACTGGGCCCACTTGGACGCGCCGTCCAGAGATGCCGCCTCGTACATCTCGTTCGGGACCTGGGACAGTCCGGCGAACAGCGTCAGTGCCACGAAGGGGATTGCCCCCCACACCACGATGACCGCTGCCAGCGTCAGCAGGCTGATCGGGTTGGCCAGCCACGAGTAGCCCTCGAACTGGTCGAAGCCGAGCTCGACCAGCGCCCAGTTCACGACCCCGAACTGGGTGTCGAACAGGAACTGCCAGGTCTGGGTCGCCGTGACCGCCGGTGTCGCCCAGGCCAGCAACAGGCCCACCAGGACGAACAGCCGCATCTTCTTGCCCAGCTTGTTCAGCAGCAGGGCCACCAGCGTGCCCAGGATCATCGTCGCCGTCACGCAGACGAAGGTGAAGGCCAGGGTTCGGACCACGACCTGCCAGAAGTAGGGGTCGCCGAGGATCTTGGTGTAGTTGGCGAAGTTGTTCCAGGACTGATCACCCCTGGTGATGTTGCGGAGCTTGGCCTCCTGCAGCGACAGGATGACCATCTTGACGATCGGGTACCCCTGCACCACGAGCAGGAGGAGGGCTGGCGGGGAGCAGGAGCCAGAAGGCAAGTCGGTTGCGCTTCGGTTCGGCGTCGTGGGAAGGGGCTGGGCCCTCCGTCGTGGCCTTCAAAGCAGGTGGAGCAGTTGTGCTCATTTCCCGTCATCGCCCCCTTGCGTCGTCGTCGCTCAACTTACGTCGGACGCTAACGGGCGCGAGTGCGCCAGTCTCGCTGACGGGACCAGCGGTGCTGGCCCGAGACAGGCCGATGGCCCGGGAGTTCGAACTCTCCCGGGCCATCGGCACCTCGGATGGCGCTGCTTCGCCCTAGCAGCCGTTGAGCGTCTCGGTGATGGCCCCCGACGCCTCGGCGGTGGCCTCATCGATGGTGGCGTCCTCGGTGAAGATCTTCACGAGCATGTCCTGCAGGACGCCGGAGGACTCGACGTTGCCCCAGCACGGGGACACCGGCGTGAACTTCGAGACCTTGGACGCCTCGTCGGCGATCATCAGGAACTCGTTGCCCTCGTGGCCGACGAACGCACCCTCCTGGTTGGGGATGATGCCACCCTCCTTGGCGAGCTGGGTCTGGGTCTCGAGGTTGGTCAGGATCTTGACCCACTCGCTGGCCAGGCCCACCTGACTGCTCCTTGCCGACACGGCCAGATCCGAGCCACCGAAGAAGACCGGGGCGGTCGACTCGGTCGTGCTGCCCGGCAGGGCGAAGACGCCGATGTCGCCGGCGAACTTCGCGTCCGGCGCGTCGAGGACTCCCGGGGCCCACCAGGAGTCGATCATCATCCCGACGTTGCCGGTGTTGAACGCGTCCAGGTTCTTGGTCTCGTCGCCGTCCTTGGGCGCCTTCGAGTAGCTCTGGACCAGATCGTTGAGGGTGTTCAGACCGGCGCGTGACTCGGCGGAGTCGATCGTGCCCGTCCACTCCTCGCCATCCTGCACGGCGATGTCACCACCGGCGTCCCAGACGAACGGGACAGCGCCGTACCAGTACTTGCCCGGGAAGTAGAACGCCGAGTACTTGCTGTTGTCGGAGTTGTCCTCCTGCAGCTTGCCGGCGACCTGCTGAGCTCGTCGAGGGTGGTCGGGACCTCGACGCCGGCCTTCTCGAAGTCGCTCTTCTTGTAGACGACGATGCGCACACCGCCGTAGTAGGGGATGCCGTAGCGGATGCCGTCGAGCTCGCCCGAGGGCTGCAGGCCGGGGAGCATCCCGTCCACGCCGAAGCGCGGCGGCATCCTGCTCGGCCAGCAGGCCGGCGTCGGCGTACTTGGCCGTGAGGCTGTTGCCGATCTCCACGACGTCCGGCGTCGAGTCGGTGCCCAGCGAGGTGGTCAGCTTGTCCTGGATGCCGCTCCACTGCTGGAGCTCGACCTGGACCTCGACGTTCGGGTACGACGTCTTGAACTCGGCGTTCACGGTGTCGACCACGGACTGCGGCTGGCTGCCGTCCATGAGCCATACCTTGAGGGTCCCGCTGGCGTCGGAGGCCGGGGCAGAGGGTGCCGCGGCCTCGTCATCGGAGTCGCTCCCGCAGGCAGTCAGGGTCAGGCCAGCGGCGACGAGCGCCACGATTCCGGTTCTGAGCTTCATCGAATTCCCTTCACGCGTTGTTGTCCGGCTGGTGAGGTGCGTTGATGTGTGTGTTCCCACGCTGCCCGACTGGTCCGGGGCGTCAGAGCCATTCAAGTCCCGCACGCGCCCGGATCCGGAAACGAACGGGTCACGGTTCGGTGTGCTTCCATAACGATTTGGTAACACCCCACGCGGCAGCCTCAGCCGGAGTATGGGATTGACCGGCACGGGTAGGCCATTTGCCCAGTTGCGCCTGCCCAGTGGTGGCGGGACTCTTGACCCATGTGGCTACAGTCCCGAACGACGACCCGCGCCCACAGGCATGACCCTGCCCGGACGCCCCGAGTACGACTACCCGCTGGCAAAGCAGCACGCCGTCCTGGGCACCTCCATGATCAGCCCCTTCCCCGCCGGGGTCGTCACGCTGTATGTGGGGATGGGCTGCTTCTGGGGTGCGGAGAAGCGCCTCTGGAAGCTGCCAGGAGTGCACACGACCGCCGCGGGCTACCAGGGCGGGGCCACACCCCACCCGACCTATCAGGAGGTCTGCACCGGGCAGACCGGGCATGCGGAGATGGTGCTGGTGGCGTACGACCCGTCGATCGTGGCCACGATCGACGTGCTGCGCGTCTTCTGGGAGAACCACGATCCGACCCAGGGGATGAGGCAGGGCAACGACGTGGGCAGCCAGTACCGCAGCGCGGTCTACTGGAGCACGCGCGAGCAGCAGTCACTGGTCGAGAGCAGCGCCGCCGCCTACGACGATGTCCTGCGCGTCGAGGGGTTCGACCCCATCACCACCGAGCTGGGCCCTGCCCTGGAGGACGGCGAGACCGTCCTGCCCTTCTACTACGCCGAGCCCTACCACCAGCAGTACCTGCACAAGAACCCACACGGCTACGACTGTCACGCGCACACCGGCATCCTTCTGCCGGAGATCGGATGAGACCGGGGGTCTCCCGGCGTTCGGCAGCACTGGGGGGCGGGGGGATGGCGGGCGCCATCGCGGCCAGCATGGGCGTGCTCGCGGCCCAGGCCGTCGCGGCGCGGCGGACCATCGGACCGCAGCGCGGCGTGCCCCCCTACCAGGACGGCCGGTTCGGGCCTCCCACGGGCATGTCGGTGCGGCTGGCCCTGCTCGGCGACTCCGTGGCGGCGGGGTTGGGTGCGGACTCGGCGAGCGACACCGTCGCCGGGGTCCTCGTGCGGGGTGTCGCGGACGCCAGTCGCCGCCCGGTGACCATGATCAACCACGCGGTGGTCGGCGCCCGCTCCTCGGACCTCGACCGGCAGGTGACCCGCTGCCTCACGGCGCGACCGCACGTGGCCGTCATCATCATCGGCGGCAACGACGTGACCCACCTCGTGCCGCGCGGTGTCGCCGCACGCCGGCTCGAGGCCGCGGTCGAGCGGCTCGTGGCGGCGGGGATCGCCGTGGTCGTCGGGACGTGTCCGGACCTGGGCACGATCCGGCCCGTCGGACCGCCCCTCAAGTGGGTCGCTCGTGAGATGTCACGCGCCCTGGCCAGGTCCCAGCGCGAGGTCGCCTCTGAGGCCGGGGCCAGGACCGTGAGCCTGTACGACTCACTCGGACCCGAGTTCGAGGCCAACGCCGAGGCCTTCTTCGGACCCGACCGGTTCCACCCCTCCGGCCTCGGGTACCGCCGGATCGGTGCGACCCTTCTGCCCCCCGTGCTCGCAGCCCTGGGCCTGCGACCCGCGCGCGGACGGCAGGCGATCAGCGCCGTTCCGCTCTGACCCGCGGCCTCACAGCGTCCGGCGGAGGGCCACCATCCTCGCCACCACCGTGGCGCACACCTCGGCGGCGGACTCCACTGGCCGAGCTTCGAGCTGCTCGACCAGGTCCTGCGCGCAGGTGGCCAGCACATCGCCTGCCATCGCGTCGGCCACCTCCGGAAGGCGCCGATGGGGCCACCCCGCCAGCCCGGCCGCCTCGTCGGCGCACAGCTGGGCCAGTTCGACCGCCTCCCGCGCCCGGCTGCGGCCGTCGAGCCGTGAGGCCGCGAGGCGGACCAGGGACATCGTGCGCAGCCGGTCGCAGGTCCGCGCGGCCTCGATGCGCAGGCGAGCCGGGTCCGTCGGCTCCGGGGCGACGCCGAGGAGGTCCACCCCGGCACGCTACCGCCGGCACGGGTGCTCTGGCACCGCACCCTCCGGGGGCGTTACGGTAGGGCCAGGCCGCCGGACAAGAGGAGATGCCCATGACCCTGCACCACTCCGAGGAGACTCACCAGTTGCTTGTCGAGCGGGTCCCCGAGGCCACCGGGAAGCCGATGAAGGAGTGGTTCACAGTGGTGGAGGAGGGTCCCTCGCTCGCCCGTTTCGACGATCGGGTCAACTGGCTGCGCGACGAGCATGACCTGTCCCATGGGTACGCGACCGCGATCATCCACGAGATGGACCTGGCCAGGGCCGCGCGCCGGGTCCGCTAGGCCCAAGAGACACGACCCCCTCCGAACCACGAAGGGCCCCACAGCGTGATGCTGCGGGGCCCTTCGCCTTGTGCTGCTGCTACTCGCGGCTGGCCGCGATCAGGGCCAGGAGGCGCAGGATCTCCAGGTACAGCCAGATGAGGGTGACCAGCAGGCCGAAGGCCATCCGCCACGACTCCCGCTCAGGCAGGCCCATGCGGACGCCACGCTCGATCGAGTCGAAGTCCAGCATGAGGCAGAAGGCGGCCAGCACCACTCCGAAGGCGCACAGCAGGAGGCCCAGAGTGCCGACCCCGTAGAAGCCCCAGCCCCCACCGACGCCGAAGAAGGAGGAGACGAACGACATCAGCGCGATCACCAGGTAGGAGACCATCGCGATCATCATGATCTTCTGGAACCGGCCGTTCACCTTGACCAGGCGGCTCTTGTAGAGCGCGAGCATCACGACGAATGCCACGAGCGTTCCGATGACGGCCTGGGACACCAGGCCCTCGTAGCCGGTGCCCTGTGCCCACTGGTCGTAGGCGTAGCTGATGCCGCCCAGGAAGACGCCCTGGACGGCGGCGTAGGCGAGGATCAACGGCGGGCTGACGACCTTCTTGAACGCGTTGGCCAGGCCCAGGCCGAGCCCGACGAGCATTGCGACGAAGTACAGCCAGGGCATCGAGGGCGCCGTGATCCAGCCGATCAGGGCGAACGGGATCAGCACGGCGATCGAGATGCCGGTGCGGACGATGACGTCGTCCATGGTCATCCGGTTGGTCACCGGCTCGTAGGCGGAGCCGGTCGGAGGCCCGGTCGGGACCGGCGGCGGGATGTGGCCGTACGGCTGCTGCCCGTACGGCTGCTGCGGATAGCCCTGCGGCGGCGGCGGGTAGCCCTGCTGCCCCGTGGGCTGGCCCGGGTAGGGCTGCTGCGCGTACGGCTGGGCGGGGGTCTGCCCACCTGGGTGGCCGGCCTGCCCGTAGGCCGTCACCCCCTCGCTGTATGCGAAGCCACTCTCGCCGGTCGACTCCTTGTCGATCCGGCTGAAGATGGGGTTCTTGTTGTTCATGGGTGTGTTCGACCTCCACGTCGAGCTATACGGCACCGCCCTCGCTGGGCGGTATTCACAACTGAACCACACAAAGGGCGTTTCGGCCATGTTCGTCCGTGCCGACCGGCCGCGGCTGCCGACTCCAGGTGCCCCCGGTGGGACTCGAACCCACATCCGGGCGGTTTTAAGCCGCCTGCCTCTGCCGATTGGGCCACGGGGGCCGCCCGCCGTTCCCGGCTGCTCAAAGATAGGTCGTGCGCGGGTGAATCGCGTGCGCCCCGGCCACGCGATCGAGGAACAGCAGCCCGTCGAGGTGGTCGATCTCGTGCTGGAGGGCGCGGGCCTCGAAGGCGTCGGTGCTGATCGTGACCTGCTCGCCGGTGCCGGGCAGCGCCCCGGTCACGGTCAGCCGGGTGGCTCGGCGCACGTCGCCGGTGAAGTCCGGGACCGACATGCAGCCCTCGCGACCCCGCTCGTTGCGGGAGGCTGCGACGACGACGGGGTTGACCAGCACAAGCTCCCCGTGGGCGGTGCGGGACTTCGGGTGCCGGGAGACGTCGAGGCTGAACACCCGCCACCCGACGCCCACCTGGTTGGCCGCCAGCCCCACGCAGCCGGGAGACACCCGCATGGTCGCCAGCAGGTCGGCTGCCAGCTCGACGACCCCGGGATCGGTCGGGTCCACCTCCACGCACCGGCTGCCGAGGCTCGGGGCGGGGGCGACCACCACCGGCAGCACCCGGCCCGCCGGCAGCGCGGGCATGCGAGGTCGGAGAGGTGCCCACAGCGCCTGGCCCTAGAGGAGGTCGGAGTCGGCAGGGCGCAGGGAGACCCCGACGCCGAGGTCCCGCCCGGCCTGAGCGAGCTGCGCTCCGAGGGCGACCACGTCGACCCCGGGCGGCAGGCTGACCTCGGCCACCAGCACGTACATCCCGCCGGGACCGAGCCGCGTGGACAGGTCGGTGATGTTCCCGCCGTGCTCGGCCAGCGTCGCGGTCACGCGCGGCGACGATGCCCGGGTCGATCGGCGCCGTGGACGCTGAGCACATGGCCGGCCGCGCCCGTCGGGACCTCCTCGGGTCCCACGGGCAGGACGGTCACGACCAGCCCGTCGGACCCCAGGTGCGCCAGCCGCGCGGCGAGCTCGTCGGGCTGAGATCGACGATGTCCACGATCAGGGTCCAGGTGAAGTGCCCGCGGAGCAGGGTCATCGAGGAGTCCTCGAGATTGCCGCCCAGGCCGGCCATGACACCCGTGACCTCGGCGATGATGCCCGGGCGGTCCCGGCCGATGACGGTGACGGCGAGGCTGGGCATCCGGCACAGCCTACGGGCTCGTCCCCGGATCAGACGGCCTGCCCGGATGCGACCGACCGGGCGACCCCGTCGAGGATGTCGTGCTCGCTGACCAGGACCTCGGCTGCCCCCGTCGCGTCCATGATCCGGCGCAGGATGAGCGCGCCGGCGCCGATCACGTCCACCCGGCCCGGATGCATGACGGGCAGCGCGGCCCGCTCGGCGCGGGTCATCGCGAGCAGGTCGTCGCTGACCCGGCGGACGTCGGTCGCAGGGATCCGGCTGTGGTGGATGACCTGTGCGTCGTACTCCGGCAGCTGCAGGGCGAGGGCAGCGACCGTCGTCACCGACCCCGCCAGGCCGACGAGGGTCGCCGCCCGCGCGAACGGGACGTCGACTCCCGCGCGGGCGATGGCCGTGTCGATGTCGGCGGTCGCCGCGGCCACCTGCGCGGGGGTGGGCGGATCGTCGACCAGGTGTCGCTCGGTCATCCGCACGCAGCCGACGTCCACGCTCGCCCGGTCGGTCGGGCTGCCCACGCCGAGGACGAACTCCGTCGACCCGCCGCCGATGTCCACGACCAGGAACGGCGCCGGCGCGTCGGCCGGGATCCCGGTCGTAGCGCCGGTGAAGGACAGCGCGCCCTCCTCCGCGCCGCTGATGACCTCCGGGCGCACCCCGAGGACCCCGCGACGCCGGCCTCGAACTGCTCCCGGTTGGCCACGTCCCGGGATGCGGACGTGGCGACGAAGCGCAGGGGAGGGCTGCCCGCGTCGCGCAGCAGCCCGGCGTAGACGCGGCAGGCGGCGAGCGTGCGCTCCAGCGCGGCCGGGGCGAAGGCGCCGGTGGCGTCCACGCCCTCCCCCAGGCGCACGACGAGCATCTCGCGGACGACGTCGTCGGCCGCACCGCGACGCGGGGTCGAAGTCGGCGATCAGCAGCCGGATCGAGTTGGTGCCGCAGTCGATCGCGGCTGCCCGGCGCAGCGAACTCACTGCGCGACCCGGACGCAGCCACCGGGGGCGCCACCCCACGCGGCACCGGGCACGACGCCGCGGGCGGCCAGGATCTCCAGCGCCTCGTCCCCGAGCGGGTTGACGCCGGTCCCGACGGCCAGCGAGTGCGCGACGAGCACGTGCAGGCACTTGACCCGGTCGGGCATCCCGCCGGCGCTGATCCCCGCGATGTGCGCCACGTGTCCCAGCTCCTCGCGCTGGGCCAGGTAGCTGTCATGGGCGCGCGCGGTAGGCCGCCGCGAGCGTCGGTTCGTCGGTCAGACGGGTGGCCATCTGCGCGCATCACGCCCTCGGCCTCGAGCGTTCCGACTGCACTGGTGGCCCGCGGGCAGGTCAGGTAGTAGAGGGTCGGGAACGGCGTCCCGTCGGGGAGCCGAGGCTCGGTCACCAGCACGTCCGGGTCGCCGCACGAGCAGCGGTGTGCCACTGCCCGGACCGCACGGACCGGGCGGCCCAGCTGCGCCGCGACGGCGTCGCCGTCGCCTGGGCGCAGGGGCTCCCCGGGGCCGATCCGAGCTGCGGTCACCGGCCGTAGCTGTCGGCCGCCTCGGCGCGGCGCCGGGGCCGCAGCGGTGTCCGCGTTCGGGTCGGCGGCCTGCTCGACGGTGGTCCAGACCGCACTCCACCAGGGACCGCCCTTGGGCGGGGCAGCCATCGGCCTGGTCTGGGTCGTCTCGGGAGAGGCCAGCTCCTCCTCGGTCAGGACGACGTAGCCCACCTCGCCGGGCCGGACGAAGTGCAGCCGCGCACGCGCCTGCGCCTCGACGTACGCGGGGTCGTCCCAGCGGGCCTCGGCCGCCTGCAGGTCGGCCACCCGCTGCTTGTGCCAGGCGACCTGGGATCGCAGCTCCGAGATCCGGGCGCCCTGGGTGATCCACTCTCGGAACGGGAGCGCGAGGATCGCGATCAGGACGACGACGACGCCCAGCGCGGCCCCCGCGCGGGCGGAGAGCACCGGGCGTCGGGCGTCTGGGCGTCGTGCATCGGGTCTGCTGGCCAGCGGGGCGCGGGATGGGCGGCCGGCTGGCATGCCGCCCATCCTCCCACGGTCAGGCGGTGAACCTCGGGAACGCCGAGGCGCCCGCGTAGCGTGCCGCGTCGTCGAGCTCGTCCTCGATGCGCAGGAGCTGGTTGTACTTCGCGACGCGGTCCGAGCGCGCGGGGGCACCGGACTTGATCTGGCCGCAGTTGAACGCGACGGCGAGGTCGGCGATGGTCGAGTCCTCGGTCTCGCCCGAGCGGTGGCTCATCATCGTCTTGAACCCGGCGCGGTGCGCCGCCTCGACGGCCTCCGCGGTCTCGGTCAGCGAGCCGATCTGGTTGACCTTGACCAGCAGGGCGTTCGCGGACTTCTCCGCGATGCCACGCAGGATCCGGCTGGTGTTGGTGACGTAGTGGTCGTCGCCCACGATCTGCACGGACGCGCCCAGCTCGGCGGTGATCGACGGTCCAGTCGGCCCACTCGTCCTCGCCCAGCGGGTCCTCGATCGAGACGATCGGGAAGTCGTTCACGAGGCCCTTGTAGTAGTCGATCATCTGGTCGGTGCTCTTGGCCACGCCCTCGACGAAGTACTCGTTGGGCTTGACGTCCCCGGAGCCCTTCAGCGCCCGGCCGTAGAACTCCTGGGCCGCCACGTCCATCGCCAGGGCGATGTCGGTGCCCGACCTTGAAGCCGGCCTTCTCGATGGCCTCGACGATGAGCTCCAGTGCGGCGCGGTTGCTGGGCAGATTGGGGGCGAAGCCGCCCTCGTCACCCAGACCGGTCGCGTAGCCCTTGGACTTCAGCACGCCCTTGAGCGCGTGGTAGACCTCCGCGCCCTTGCGCAGCGCCTCGGCGAAGGTGTCGGCGCCCAGCGGCGCGATCATGAACTCCTGCATGTCGACCGACGAGTCGGCGTGCGAGCCGCCGTTGATGATGTTCATCATCGGCACGGGCAGCAGGTAGGCGTTCGGCCCGCCGAGGTAGCGGAACAGCGGCAGGCCGGCGGACTCCGCGGCCGCCTTGGCCACGGCGAGCGAGACGCCGAGGATCGCGTTGGCCCCGAGGCGCTCCTTGTTGGCGGTGCCGTCCAGGTCGATCATGGTCTGGTCGATCAGGCGCTGCTCGGAGGCGTCGAAGCCGAGGATCGCGGGGGCGATCTCGTCCTCGACGTTGCCCACCGCCTTCGACGACGCCCTTGCCCAGGTAGCGGCTCTTGTCCTCGTCGCGCAGCTCGCAGGCCTCGAAGGCACCGGTCGAGGCGCCCGAGGGCACGGCGGCGCGCCCCTTCGATCCGTCCTCGAGCCCCACCTCGACCTCGACGGTCGGGTTGCCGCGCGAATCGAGGATCTCACGCGCGATCACGACATCGATACTTGCCACTGGATGCTCCCATCAGGTTGTTGGTGAGACGGCGGACGCGACCGGCGCTCGCACTGCCGACCACCCTAGCGACTGAGTCCCCGGGGCTCCTGTTGAGCGAACGCCCGTGGCCGGGCGGAACCCGCCGAGGTCAGGAGCCAGCCGCCTCGGCCGCCCGGACCGCGCCGGCGTAGCCGCGCAGCGCGCCTCGAAGGGCCGCCTCCGGGTCGACCCCCCGGTCCAGCGCGCCCGTGGCGAGGGCCAGCAGCAGGGTCCCGACCCCCTGCTCGCCGACCTCGTCGAGGGCCCGGTCGGCCAGCTCCCGGGTGGCGTCGTCGGCGGTGCGCGCCCGGACGCCGCCATGGGTCGCGCGGGAGTGGATCTTCGCGGCGAGCAGCAGCGCGGGCAGCCCCTGGGGGATGCCGTCGAGCACGGACTCGCGCGACTTCTCGGCGGTCTTGCGTGCCAGCCACTCGGACTCCAGGTGCGCCTCCGGATCCGCGCTCCCGTCGCCGAACACGTGGGGGTGGCGGGCCACCAGCTTCGCGGCGATCCCGGTTGCGACGTCGTCGATGGACCACGGATCGCTCGGGTGCTCCTGGGCGATCCGGGAGTGGAACACGACCTGGAGGAGCACGTCGCCGAGCTCCTCGCGCATCGCCGCACGGTCGTCGGTCTCGATCGCCTCGACGGCCTCGTAGGCCTCCTCGGTCAGGTAGGAGACCAGCGACTCGTGGGTCTGTCGCGCGTCCCACGGGCACCCGCCCGGCGCGCGCAGGCGGTCCATGACGGCGATCAGCTCGAGCAGCGGCGCACCGGTCGGGGCGGGGACGTGGCGCGGACCGGCGGGCCCCGACGGCTGCGCCGTCGATGGCTGGCCCGTCGATGGCTGGCCCATCTACTGGGTTGCCTGCTCCTGAGGCCTGCGGCCCGGCGACCGGTGAGCCCGGGACGATGGTCAGGGTCGCGTCGTCCCAGGTGCCGTACCGCGGGGCGACCTCGACGTCGACCTCGGCCGAGTACTCGGTCAGCGCGACCCGGGCCGCGTCGATCTGAGCGGCGGAGTCGCCGGCGGCGTTGAGCTGCCTGCCGATCTGCTCGACCAGGAGGTTCGAGCGCACGGTGTCCTCGATCGCCTCCGGCGGGATGCCGCTCTGCAGGGCCAGCGAGTTGAGCGCGTCCTGGCCGCCGTTCTGGCTGACGAGCGCCTCCAGCCCGGCCTCCACCTCGGCCTGGGTCGGCTCGAGACCCGCCCCCTGCGCGTAGCCCTCGATCAGCCGGTTGAGCACCAGGCGGGCCGTGGTGACGCTGGCGAGTCCCGCCGGGGGCTCGCCCGTGGGCCGCCCCAGCCCGGTCAGCACCAGTCCGACGTCCTCGCCGACCTCGGCCTGCGAGACGCGGAACACGTCGGAGACCGCCGCCTGGCCGGACTCCATCGCGGGGGAGGTCGTGGGCCCGCTGCTGCCGCAGCCAGCGAGGGCGAGCACGCCACAGCTCAGGGCGATGGCACCTCGACGCATCACTTGCCTCCGATCGGTTCGAGGATGACCGAGCGGATCACCTCGCGGGCCCATGCTACGAGCGGTGCGTCGATCACGGGCGCTGCGCCCATCGTGGCAGGCTTCGGGCGTGGCACCAGCACCGTGCGGGTGACCGGCTTGACCTGCGTGCCGGGGTAGAGGCGCAGGAGGCGAAGCTGTCGGGACTCGGGCAGGTCGAGGCCCCCGAAGCGGACGTACGCCCCCGCGAGGACGATCTCCGCGACGCCCGCCGAACGGGCCAGCACGCGCAGGCGCGCCACGTCCAGGAGTCTCTCGACCGGCTCGGGCAGCGGACCGTAGCGGTCGCGCAGCTCGGCGACGACCTCGTCGATCGAGGCGTCGTCGGTGGCCGCGGCGATCCGGCGGTAGGCGTCCAGGCGCAGCCGCTCACCGGCCACGTAGGTGTGCGGGATATGCGCGTCCACGGGCAGCTCGACCTTGACGTCGGCCAGCTCCCTGCCCGCATCACCGCGGTACTCGGCCAGCGCCTCGCCCACCAGGCGGACGTACAGGTCGAAGCCGACGTCCGCGATGTGGCCCGACTGCTCGCCGCCGAGCATGTTGCCGGCCCCGCGGATCTCCAGGTCCTTCATCGCCACCTGCATGCCCGCGCCGAGGTCGGTGTGCGCGGCGATCGTGGCCAGCCGGTCGTGCGCGGTCTGTGTGAGCGGCTTCTCCGGCGGGTACAGGAAGTAGGCGTACGCGCGCTCGCGGCCGCGGCCGACCCGTCCGCGCAGCTGGTGGAGCTGGCTGAGGCCGAACGCGTCGGCGCGGTCGACGATCAGCGTGTTGGCGTTGGGGATGTCCAGACCGGACTCGACGATGGTGGTGCAGACCAGGACGTCGGAGCGCTTCTCCCAGAAGTCCACGATGACCTGTTCGAGCGTGTGCTCGTTCATCTGACCGTGCGCCGTGGCGATCCGCGCCTCGGGGACCAGGTCGCGAAGCTTCGCGGCCACGCGGTCGATGGAGGCCACGCGGTTGTGCACGAAGAAGATCTGGCCGTCGCGCAGCAGCTCCCTGCGGATCGCGGCGGAGATCTGCTTGGACTCGTACGCGCCGACGTAGGTCAGGATCGGCAGCCGGTCCTCCGGCGGCGTCAGGATCGTCGACATCTCCCTGATCCCGGTGACGGCCATCTCCAGGGTCCGCGGGATGGGCGTGGCCGACATCGTGAGCACGTCGACGTTCGTGCGCAGCGCCTTGATGTGCTCCTTGTGCTCGACGCCGAAGCGCTGTTCCTCGTCGACGATCAGCAGGCCCAGGTCCTTGAACCTCGTACTGCTGCTGAACAGCCGATGGGTGCCGATGACCACGTCAGTGGTGCCGTCGGACAGCCCGTCGAGGACCGCGCGGGCCTGCTTGTCGGTCTGGAACCGCGACAGGGCCGAGACTTTGACGGGGAAGCCCGAGTAGCGGTCGGAGAAGGTCTGGAAGTGCTGCTGAACGAGCAGCGTCGTGGGCACCAGGACGGCCACCTGCTTGCCGTCCTGGACCGCCTTGAACGCCGCGCGCACCGCGATCTCGGTCTTGCCGTAGCCGACGTCGCCGCAGACCAGGCGGTCCATGGGGATGGACTTCTCCATGTCGGCCTTGACCTCGTTGATGGTCGAGTCCTGGTCGGGGGTCTCCGTGTACGCGAACGCGTCCTCCAGCTCGCGCTGCCAGGGGGTGTCGGGGCCGAACTGGTATCCGACTGCCTGCTGGCGGGCCGCGTAGAGCTTGACCAGCTCACCGGCGATCTGCCTGACCGCCTTCCGAGCGCGCGACTTGGTCTGCTGCCAGTCCGCACCGCCCAGCCGGTGGACGCTGGGTGCCTCGCCGCCGACGTAGCGGGTCACCTGGTCGAGCTGGTCCGTGGGCACGTAGAGCCGGTCCGGGGGCTGCCCGCGCTTGCTGGGCGCGTAGTCGAGGACGAGGTACTCGCGGGTGGCTCCCCCCACGGTGCGCTGGGTCATCTCGACATAGCGGCCGACGCCGTGCTGCTCGTGCACGACGAAGTCCCCGGTGGCCAGCTGCAGCGGGTCGACCGTGTTGCGCCGCCGCGAGGGCATGCGGGCCATGTCGCGGGTGGAGCCGCGCTGTCCGCGGATGTCAGTCTCGGTGACCACGAGCAGTCCCGCGCCCGCGGCGTCGAGGCCACGGTCGAGCCGCCCGGTGGTCACGGTCACGACGCCGGGGTCCGGTGGCCATCGAGTGACCCCGGGGACGACGCGAGCTGCCACGTCGGCGGCGCCCAGCTGCTCGGCCAGGCGCTGAGCCGAGCCCACGCCGGCGGTGACCGCCACGACCCGGCGACCGGCGGCCAGAGCCGCGGCCATGTCCTGGACGAGCGCCTGGCCGTCCCCCCGGTAGGCAGGGGTGGCCGTCACCGGCAGGGCGATCGCGTCGAGTCCCTCGACCGCGTCATCCGCGACCCCGTCGTCCACGGGACCTGCGCCCAGGCCGAAGGGGCCGGCGGTCCACCAGGCCAGGTCCAGATCGTCGGCGGCTGCCCTGACCTCGTCCAGGGTTCTGTACGTCGCGGCTCCGAGGTCGATCGGCGTGGCGTTGCCGACCGCCGCGTTGTGCCACGAGGCGGCGAGGAACTCGTTGCTGGTGGTCACGAGGTCGTGGGCCTTCCGGCGCACGAGCTCGGGGTCGCACATGAGGACCAGCGGCGGGGCGTCCGCGCGCCCGCTGCGGGCCACCGCGTCGACCAGGGTCTCCAGCCCGTCGGCGAGGACCGGCGCGAGGGCCTCCATCCCCTCGACGGCGATCCCCTCGGCGAGCTTGGAGCACATCTCGGCGAGCTCTGGGTGCTGCTCGGCAAGCGCGGCGGCCCGCGCGCGCACAGTCGGGGTGAGCAGAAGCTCCCGGCAGGGAGGCGCCCAGAGCCCGTGGCGGGCGACCTCCAGCGAGCGCTGGTCGGAGACCCGGAAGTACCTGATCTCCTCGACGTCGTCACCCCAGAACTCCACCCGCAGCGGGTGCTCCTCGGTCGGCGGGAAGACGTCGAGGATCCCGCCGCGGATGGCGAACTGGCCGCGCTTCTCGACCAGGTCGGTCGTGACGTAGCCGATCGTGACGAGCGACTCCGCCAGCTCGTCGTGCGCGATCTCGGCGCCCGTGCGCACGACGACGGGCTGCAGGTCGCCGAGCCCCCGCACGATCGGCTGGAGCAGCGCCCGCACCGGCGCGACCACCAGGTCGAGCGCACCGATCGTCTCGTCGTCGGGGTCCGGATGCGCCAGCCGACGGAGCACGGCCAGGCGCCGGCCGACGGTGTCCGAGCTCGGGCTGAGCCGCTCGTGCGGCAGGGTCTCCCACGCTGGGAGAACGGCCACCCGAGCGGTCCCCAGGAGGCTGCTGGCGGCGGCGGCGAGGTCCTCGGCCTGGCGGGTCGTGGCGGTCACGGCCAGGACGAGGCGGTGGCGGGTCATGCCCGCGGCCAGGAAGGGGATCGCGGCGTCGGGTGCGACGACCGAGCCGTGCCGACCGTCAGCGCGGGCCGCGCGCGCGAAGGCCGGGTCCGTGAGCAGCCCGGCCAGAAGTGCGGAGAGATCCATAGTCGCCGCCATTCTCCCACCCGTCCCCCGACGGAATCTCCCGCCCGTCGCGCAATCCGCGAGCCGCCGGAGATTCTGTGCGCTCGCGGAGATCGGCGAGGGCGCGGTCGGTGAGGGGTCAGTGCCAGTTGGTCGTGAAGGTGGAGACCAGGGCGGGGTGGCAGATGAGGACAGGCCCAGCCTTCGGGGGCATCCTGTTGAAGGGCTGCTCCGGGCCGAGGGCCACGAGCCCCGCCGCCCTTGCGCAGGCGAGCGGCGCGGCGAGGTCCCACTCGTTGAGTCCGCCGGGATGCAGGTAGGCCTCGGCCCGGCCCGCCATGACCTCGCCGAGCTTGGCCCCGACCGACCCCACGTTGGCCGCCTCGATGCCCCGGTCGGTGATCCCCTCGTCGGCCAGGTCCGCCGAGAGGTCCTCCAGCAGACGACCCAGGCCTGCCGGCGGGCGCGACCGGGAGACCACCATCCGCAGCGCGCGGTTGCTCGGGAGCTCGGCGACAAGGCGCGGCTCGTCGGTCCGCCAGAGCTCGCCCAGTGCGGGGACGTCCACCACCGCGTCGGTCAGGCCGCCGTCAGGTCCCGCGCCGCGCTGCCAGAGCGCGACGTGCACGGCGAAGTCGGTGCGGCCCTGGCCGTACTCGATGGTGCCGTCCAGGGGGTCGATGATCCAGACGCGGTCGGCCCGCAGCCGCGCATCCGAGTCCGCGGCCTCCTCCGAGAGGACGGCGTCCTGCGGCCGCTCCTCGGTCAGCCGGTCGGACAGGAGGCGCTGGGCCAGCGCGTCGCCGGCATCCATCAGGGCGCGGCGACGGGCCTCCGAGTCGATCATGCCGAACTGGGAGCGCAGGCCGAGCAGGGCACGGCCGGCCTCGGCGGCGATCTCGGCCGCGAGGCTCGCGTCAGTGGGCACGGCCGGAATCCTGCCACGGAAACCGCGGACCTGGAGGTGGGTGTTCCTGGCGTCTCCGCGTGCCGGGGGCTCAGCGGTTGAACTGGTTCTGCGCCTGGGCCAGGCCGTGCCGCACCAGCACCTCCACCGCGTCGACGGCCTCGCCGAGCAGCAGGTCGACCTCGGCACGCTCGGCGCCGGCGAACGGTCGCAACACGAAGTCGGCCGGGTCCTGCCGTCCGGGCGGACGACCGATGCCGAGCCGGATCCGCAGGTAGTCCCCGGTGCCCAGCGACCGGCGCAGGGAGCGCAGGCCGTTGTGGCCGTTGTCGCCGCCGCCGGCCTTGATACGCATCCCGCCCAGCGGAAGGTCAAGCTCGTCGTGGAGCACCACGAGGTGCTCGACGGGCGACTTGAAGAACTCAGCGAGACACGCCACGGGCCCGCCGGACTCGTTCATGAAACCGCGTGAGCGGGCGAGGACGACCCTCGTCGCCCCGTGCCCGAGCGGTCCCAGCCGGCCCTCGTACACCTCGGCCCGACACCGCCGATGGCCCGACAGGCTGCCCCCGAGGGAGCCGGCGAGCGCCTCGACCGCCATCGCGCCGATGTTGTGCCGTGTCAGCGCGTACTGCGGGCCGGGGTTGCCCAGCCCGACCACCAGCCACGGCGCGTCGGACAAGCGGCCGTCATTCCTTCTCGTCGGGTGCTGCGGTGCCGTACTCGGCAGAGGCAGCCGCCTCGGCCTCCTCGGCCTCGTGCTCGGCGGCTTCGGCCTGGGCATCCTCGAGCGCGTGCAGGTCCTCGACGGCCTGCTCGACCGCAGCGGCGGCCGCGGCCTCCGGGTCCTCGCCGGCCGCGATCGCGGCCTCGATCGCCTCGACCGCGGACGCCACGTCGACGCCGGCCTCCTCAGCCGCCGCCTCCGCGTGCGAGATCGCCTCCGCCGCTGCCGCGCGCGCCTGCGCCTCGGCCCGGCCGATCACGACGAGGTCGACGTGCTCGATCACCTGCCGGACGACGTCGCGCTGGACGTCGCGCGGGGCGCAGGTGTACTCGACGCCGTCGACGGTGAGCGCAAGCACGATGCGCGGCTTGCGCAGGGCCTGGGCGAGGTCGTGGCCGTCGAGGGCGACATGGACGGGCTGGGTCCCCGGCCCGTAGACGACCGCCGGGACGAGTCCCGTGCGGCGCAGGCGGCGGGCCGCGCCCTTGCCGAAGTCGCTGCGCGCGACGGCGGACATGTGAACCTGGGTGTCAGACACGACACGGACTCCTCAAGATGTGGGGTGATGCTCCTTCGGCTGGAGGGAGGACCCGCCACCACGTCGATCACGGTAGCCGCAAGTCGCAAGCAGCGGGGCACCCTCGCCGAGGAATCAGCCAGCATCCTAGCGTCGGGCGGACCTCGCGGCCAAACCCGGGACTGGCCACGATGCCCGCCTTCTACGCCGGGTCGGCGGCCTCAGCCCTCGGGCTCGCCGTTGTTCTCGGTCGCACCGTTCGGCGTCGGGTCGAACAGCCGGGTCACCGAGCCGTCGGTGAAGACCTCCCTGATCGCCGTGGCGAGCAGGGGGGCGATCGACAGGACCGTGAGCTTGCCGAGGTCGGCCGTGATCGGCAGCGTGTCTGTCACCACCACCTCCGAGATCGGCGAGTCGGCCAGTCGCTGGACCGCCGGGTCCGACAGGATCCCGTGGGTCGCTGCGACGACCACCTCCTTGGCGCCCTGCTCGACCAGGGTCTCGGCAGCCTTCACGATCGTCCCGCCGGTGTCGATCATGTCGTCGACGACCACGCACACGCGGCCCTTCACGTCACCGACCACCTCGAGCATCTTCACCTGGTTGGGCACGTCCGGGTCACGCCGCTTGTGGATGATCGCCAGGGGGGCGCCCAGCACGTCGGTCCAGCGCTCAGCCACGCGCACGCGCCCGGCGTCCGGGGAGATGACCGTGATCGGCTCGCCAGCCAGGCGCGACTGGATGTGCTCGGCCAGCAGCGGCAGCGCGAACAGGTGGTCGACGGGGCCGTCGAAGAAGCCCTGGATCTGGGCGGTGTGCAGGTCGACCGAGATCAGCCGGTCGGCCCCCGCCGTCTTGAACAGGTCGGCCAGCAGGCGGGCGCTGATCGGCTCACGGCCGCGGTGCTTCTTGTCCTGGCGGGCGTAGCCGTAGAACGGCAGGACGACCGTGATCCGCTTCGCCGAGGCGCGCTTGAGCGCGTCGACCATGATCATCTGCTCCATGATCCACTTGTTGATCGGGGCGGTGTGGGCCTGCAGCACGAACGCGTCAGCCCCGCGCACGGACTCCTCGAAGCGCACGAAGATCTCACCGTTGGCGAAGTCGTAGGCCGACGTGGGGGTCAGCGGGACCTCCAGCTGCGCCGCGACCGCCTCCGCCAGTGCCGGGTGACTGCGCCCGCTGAAGAGCATCAGGTGCTTCTTGGGCTTGTGGGTCATCCCGGCCATTCGGTCCTCCTCCTGGGGGTGATCAACGAGGCTCATCGTCGCCGATGGCCGCGGCGGGTGCCACACCGCCCCCGAGCGGCCTCCCCGGTCCGGGCCTCCCGGGTCCGGGCCTCCCGGGTCCTGGCCGCCGACGGCGAGGCGGTCCCGCCAGCAGCGGTAGCACATCGGGTCGTAGGTGACATGGGCGCCGGTCCCGGCGCGGGCCACGTCGCCGAGGACGACGGTGTCGCCCGTGGCGGTCAGCCGGCCGTCGACGAACCTCGCGTTGACCACCGCCGGTCGCTCGCAGACCGCGCACCGGGGCTCGATAGCCATCGGGGCGACCCGGTCGGCGAGCTCCAGGAGCCGGCGGGCGCCCTCGAACAGGGCGGACGAGAAGTCTGTGCGCAGGCCGAAGCAGATGACCTCGGTGCCGTCCGCGCTCATCCCGGCCAGGACGTCCACGTCCGCCGCGGTCAGGAACTGCGCCTCGTCGATGACCACGGTGTCGGCGCCGTCGAAGAGCTCGGGGCGGACGCTGCCGGGGCGCAGCCGGATCGCCTGGGCCGTCATCCCGGTGCGGGAGGTGATCGTGTCGGTCGACCGGTCCATGGTGGTGGCCAGCACGGCCCGGTTGGGGTGCGACGCGGCGTCGGGGCGGTGCTTCTCGTGCGCGGTCATCAGGGCGAAGGCGGACTTACCGGAGCCCATGACGCCGAAGTGGAAGGCGAGCACAGGTCAGTTGGCGGGCTCAGCGGCGCCCGCGGTCCCAGCGGGGTCCGCACTCCCGGCGGCTTCCGCCGACTCGGCGGCTTTCGCGGTGCCGGCGGCTGCCGCGGCCCGCGCCGAGGCGCTGCCCGGGCGTCGGGTCTCGACCCAGCCCTCGATCGTGCGCTGCCGGGCCCGACCGAGGGCGAGGGCGCCCGGTGGAACGTCCTCGGTGATCACCGACCCGGCAGCCGTGTACGCCCCGTCCCCGATGGTCACGGGCGCCACGAGCATGGTGTCCGACCCGATCCGGACCTGGTCACCGACGACTGTCGGCGTGCTTGGCCACGCCGTCGTAGTTCACGAACACTGTGGCAGCCCCGATGTTCGAGCCCTCGCCGATCGTGGCGTCGCCCACGTACGACAGGTGCGGCACCTTCGAGCCTCGGCCCACCCGGGAGTTCTTGATCTCCACGAAGGCACCCGGCCTTCGACCGCTCGTCGAGGACCGTCCCGGGCCGCAGGAACGTGAACGGACCGGTCTGCGCGCCGGCCCCGATCACCGTCGAGCTCGCATGGGTGCGAACGACCTGCGCCCCGCGGCCGACCTCGCAGTCGACCAGCAGTGTGTCAGGACCGACGAGGGCCTCGCCGGCCACGCGGGTCGTCCCGCGCAGGATGGTCCCGGGCTCAAGGGTCGCGTCCTGCCGAGCTCGACGGTGACGTCGATCCAGGTCGTGTCCGGGTCCACGACGGTCACCCCCTCGAGCATCCAGCCCTCGACCCACCCGCTCGGTTCAGCTCCTTGCGCATCCTGGCCAGCTGGAGCCGGTCGTTCACTCCCTCGGTCTGCCACACGTCGCCGGTCACCAGCGCGGCCAGCCGGCCGCCCGCCTCGCGGGCCAGCGCAAGGACGTCGGTCAGGTAGAGCTCCCCCTGGTCGTTGTCGGGTCGCAGGCGGGCTAGTGCGTCGACCAGGACGCGCCCGTCGAACGCATAGATCCCGGAGTTGATCTCGTCGATGGCGCGTTGGTCCTCGGTCGCATCCCGGTGCTCGACGATCGCCGCGACGGAGCCGTCCTCGGCCCGGATGACGCGCCCGTAACCGGTCGGGTCCGCGACGTGGGCGGTCAGGACCGTGACCGAGTTCCCCCCGCCTGATGCTCCGCGACCAGGTCGGACAGGGTCTCGCCCGTGAGCAGCGGGACGTCCCCATAGGTGACCACGACCGTGCCCCCGGTGACGTCGCCGGCTTCCTCCAACGCGCACTGAACCGCGTGCCCGGTGCCCAGCTGCTCGTCCTGGACCGCGGTCCGAACGTGCGGGGCGACGCGCGCCAGGTGCTCGGCGGCGGCCTCTCGGCCATGCCCGATGACGACGACGAGGCGCTGGGCGGCCAGGGCGTCCGCGGCAGCGACCGCGTGGCCGAGGAGGCTGCGCCCACCGATCTCGTGCAGGACCTTCGGCGTGGCCGAACGCATGCGCTTGCCCTCGCCGGCCGCGAGGATGATGACAGCGCTGACGGGGGCGGACGGGTCGGTCATGGGAGGGTTCCTTCGCTGGGTTTCGGTCGGCTCGGGTCGCGTGATCGGGGCGCTCCCGGTGAGGGACTCGAACCCCCATTGAGTGCTCCAAAGGCACCTGTCCTGCCGTTGAACGAACCGGGATCAGCGGTGGCGGAAGCCTACGCCCCGGCAGCGGGTCACAATGTGGGCATGGTCGCCGGGAACAGCCCTCTTCGTGCCGACATGAGCACGCTCGGTGACGACGTCGACCATGTGATCGCCGCGTGGCACCGCGAGCGCCCAGACCTCGACCTCTCCCCGCTGGCCGTGCTGTCCCGCGTCAGCCGGCTGGCCCGTCGGCTGGACCGTGCCCGGGACGTGGCCTTCGCCCGCCACGAGCTGGCGGTCTGGGAGTTCGACGTGCTCGTCGCACTGCGCCGGGTCGGGGCCCCCTACCGGCTGACCCCCGGGCAGCTGCTCGGCGAGACGCTGGTGACCAGCGGGACCATGACGAACCGGATCGACCGGCTCGAGCAGCGCGGGCTGGTGGTCCGGGAGCCGGTTGCCGACGACCGCCGAGGCACCTGGGTCGCGCTGACCGACGACGGTCGGCAGCGGGTCGACGGGGCGTTCGGCGACCTGCTGGCCGAGGAGCGCGAGCTCCTCGCAGCCCTGTCCGCCGACGAGCAGGCGGACCTGTCCAGAGGCCTGCGCGAGCTCCTGCTCCAGTTCGAGGGCCCGACCCCCTGACCCCGCCGCCCGCCCCCGCCCGCCCACCCGCGCAGGATTCTCCGCAGGCACACGGAATCTCCAGATGTGCAGGAGATTCCGTGCGGTCGGAGTTTCTGACGCCCGCGTCAGGCGTCGAGGGCTTCGGAGAGCTCCAGCCAGCGGTCCTCCAGGGCGGCCTGCTCCGTGGCCAGGACTCCGTCGTCGGCCGAGAGCCCCAGGAGCCGCTCGTGGTCGGCGTGCGCTTCGGCCATCTGCGCGTGCAGTCCCTCGCGCAGGGCCTCGACCCGGGCGAGCCTGCCCTCGACCCGGGCGAGGTCCTTGCGGACGGCGTGGGCGGCGGCGCCTGTGAGGCCGGACGCCACTGACGACCCGAGCGGCGTCCGGGGCGTGCCCGGGCCCGCACCGGTGCCGCCGCTGAGGGGCCCGGGGGCGGCCGCGGACCGCAGCTCCAGGTACTCGTCAACCCCGCGTGGCAGGTGCCGGAGCCGGCCGTCGCCGAGCAGGGCGTAGAGGTCGTCACAGGTCCGCTCCAGGAAGTAGCGGTCGTGGCTCACGACGACCAGCGTGCCCGGCCAGGAGTCCAGGGCGTCCTCGATCACCGCCAGCGTCTCCACGTCGAGGTCGTTGGTCGGCTCGTCGAGCACGAGCAGATTCGGCCCCCCGATGAGCAGCTTCAGCAGCTCCAGGCGGCGCAGCTCGCCGCCGGACAGGTCACCGATCCGGGTGAGCAGCTTCTCGCCCCGGAAGCCGAAGTCCTCCAGGAGCGTGCCCGTCGTGACGGTGCGCCCGCCGACCTCGATCTCCCGGCGGAGGCGCTCGACGCTGGACAGCACCCGCTCGTCGGACCTCCCGGGCACGATCGTCTGCGGCAGCGTGGCCGCGACGACAGTCGACCCGATGTCGACGGTCCCGGAGTCCGGATCCCGCTCGCCGGTGAGCAGCCGCACGAGGCTCGTCTTGCCGACGCCGTTCGGCCCGAGCAGCCCGACGCGGTCACCCGGGCCGAGCTGCCAGGTCAGGTCTTCGACGAGGGTGCGCTGCCCTGGCGGCCGGGGTCCGACAGCCTGGTCGGCCGGCACGGGCAGCGGGACCCGCAGCGCGACGGCCTCGAGGTCCACCACCTTCCGGCCCAGCCGGGCGGAGGCGACCCTGCGCAGCGCCAGGGCATCCCGGAGCTCGGGCACGTCGGCGATCAGCGCGTTGGCGGCGTCGATGCGGAACTGCGGCTTCGACGTGCGCGCAGGGGGGCCGCGGCGCAGCCACGCCAGCTCCTTGCTCACGAGGTTTCGCCGGCGTGACTCGGCCACCGCCGCACGGCGCTCGCGCTCGGCCCGGGCCAGGACCCACGCCGCGTATCCGCCCTCGAACCTGAACACGCTCCCGTCCGCGACCTCCCAGGTCGTGGTGGCCACCTCGTCGAGGAACCAGCGGTCGTGCGTGACGACGACCAGGGTCGCCGGCCCGGTCGGACCCGTCAGGAAGCGCGCCAGCCAGGTGACCGCCTCGATGTCCAGGTGGTTGGTGGGCTCATCGAGCAGCAGGACGTCCCCCGGGTCGATCAGCGCACGCGACAGGGCCAGCCGCCGGCGCTCGCCCCCGGACAGCCCGTCCAGTCCGGTCGCCAGCCCCTGGGCGTAGCCCTCGGCGCCGACCCCGCCGAGCAGCCCGCCGAGCACCGCGCGAATGCGGGCATCGGCCGCCCACTCGTGCTCCGGGCGGTCCCCGACGACGACGTCGCGCACGGTGTGCGCCCCGGGTGGAAGGGCATCTGACTGTCCGACCATCACCACCCGCGCCTCCGCCGTGCGGATGACCCGTCCCGAGTCCGGCTCGGCCATCCCGGCCAGGACCCGCAGCAGGGTCGACTTCCCGTCCCCGTTGCGGCCCACCACGCCGACCCGCTGGCCCCGGTCCAGGCCGAGGGTCACGCCGGACATGATCGAGCGCGTGGCGAAGACCACGTGGACGTCCTCGAGGGCGACGATGGGCGACATGATCCCCAAGGCTAGGGCCTGCCTGACGGAGCGACCGCCGGGCTGCTGAGCCTGCCCCGGCGCGCCCGCGGAGTCCTCGACCCGTCGGAGTCAACGACCGTCGGAGTCCTCAACCCGGTCAGGGTCCTCGACCCCGTCAAAGTCCTGACCGTCAGAGTCCTCGACCCGTCGGACCGGCCCCGGCCGGCCCAGCCGGTAGGGTCGGACGCACATCGGAGCCGGCGACTGCCGCCACCCGTGACCTGCCGACCGGAGCGCCTGGAGGAGTTCGCAGTGCCCGAGCTGCTCGTCGTCGAGCCCGTGTTCGCCTCCCGGATGTGGGGTGGGACGACGCTGCGGCAGTGGTTCGGCGCCTCGGTCCCGCAGGGGATCATCGGCGAGTGCTGGGCGGTGTCCGGCATGCACGGCATGAGCGGGCACGTGCGGTCCGGGGCACCCGACGGCTTCACGCTGCGCCAGGCCTGGGCTGCCGGCCTCGTCACCGGGACCCCGGAAGCCGGCGACTTCCCACTGCTGTGCAAGTTCCTCGACCCGCAGGACTGGCTGTCGGTGCAGGTCCACCCCGACGACGAGCAGGCCCGCGAGCTGGAGGGCCAGCCGAGGGGGAAGGCCGAGTGCTGGCTGATCGTGTCCGCCCAGGACGACGCCAGCCTGATCCTGGGGCACACGTGCGACTCCGTCGCGGAGCTGCGCCACGCCCTCGCGGAGGGCACGCTCATGCAGCGGCTGGTGACCGTGCCGGTCACGCAGGACGACTTCTTCATGGTGTCGGCCGGCGAGGTCCACTCCGTGGGCCCGGGGATGCTGGTCTACGAGGTGCAGGAGAGCAGCGACCTCACCTATCGGCTGTATGACTTCGACCGGGTCGGCCCGGACGACCAGCCTCGCGAGCTGCATGTCGACAAGGGGTTCGCTGTGGTCCGCGCCCCCCACGACCCCGCGGCCGTCCGCACGGCCGGGCCGTGGGAGCAGATCCGGCCGCGGGGCCGCACGCGGGTCCTGGTCGACTGCCCCCAGTTCCGCGTCCAGCGCTGGGAGCTGCTCCATGAGGACTGCGAGATCAGCACCCCGGGGTACCGGATCCTGACTGTCATCGGCGGTTGGGGCACTGTGTCCAGCGCCGACCAGCGCGTGGAGGTCGGCCTCGGCACGAGCCTGGTCATCCCCGCCGGCATCGGGGCGGTCCGGCTCGCCGGTGACATGATCGCCGTGACCACCGACCCGGGTCCGGCGCTGGAGGCCTGACGTCACTGGCGGTCGGGGACCACCGACCGTCCCGGAGGGACGACCCGGGCATTGCGGCCCTCGGGTGTCCTGAACCTTCCGGAGCACGGCCTCCGAGGTTCCTGCGGATTCCGGGCTACGGATCGCGGCGCACGACCCGCGCCCCGGGTGCCGGTCCGGTCGTGGTGAACGCCGCTCGCACCTGCGCCACGCCGGCCAGGGCCGCCTGCACCCTGGAAGCGGCCTCGGCGTCGGCCACCAGGAACGCGAGCGTCGGCCCGGAGCCCGACACGATGCCGCCCAGGGCCCCCCGCTGCCCGGCGTCCAGCACGTCGTGCAGCGTCGGACGCAGGGTGAGTGCGGGCTCCTGGAGGTCGTTGCGCAGAGCGCGCCCGAGCGCTCGGGCGTCTCCGGCGATGAGCGCGGCGATCAGTCCCGCGTCGGCCTCCGGCTTGCTGACGACCTGTCCGGCCACCAGGCGGTCGAACGCGGCGTAGACCGCGGGGGTCGACAGCCCCTGGGTGGCGGTCGCGAACACCCAGCTGAACGTGCCGCGCACCATCAGGGGGCTCAGCCGCTCACCCCGGCCGAGGCCCAGGGCGGTGCCGCCCATGAGGCTGAACGGCACGTCGGAGCCGAGGTCGACGGCCACCCGCGCCAGGTCGGGGCGCTCCAGCGGGGAGCCCCAGAGATCGTTGAGCGCGACCAGGGCCGCCGCGCAGTCCGCCGACCCTCCGGCCATCCCACCGGCGACCGGGACGCCCTTGCTGATCGCGATCCGCAGGTCGGGCTCGGGCCTGCCCAGCTCGGCGGCGAGTCGCTGCGCAGCACGCCAGACCAGGTTCGTGGCGTCACGAGGCACCTGGTCGGCCTGCAGGCCGGACACCTCGTGGATGACGATCCCGGCCCCCGGCTCCCCGACGGAGACGGTCACCTCCTCGAACATGGCGACCGCGTGGAAGACGCTGGCCAACGGGTGGAACCCGTCTGGGCGCACCGGCCCGACCGACAGCTGCAGGTTCACCTTGCCCGGGGCACGCGCTGTCACGGAGGCGCTCACGGTCGTCGAGCGTAGTCCGCCGGGCTAGCGAACCACCTTCTCCTCCCCCGCTGCCTTGACGATCGTGAACTGGTCGAGCACGCCGCCGGGGCCGAAGGGGGAGGTCGACCCGGCGCCCCGGTCGGTCACGACCGCCTTGTAGGTCAGGGTGTCGCCAGAGATCGTGATCACCTGGTAGGTAGAGGTCGCAGCGGCCCATACGGTCCGGCGGGCTCCGTTGAGGGTCCAGTCCGTGTCGGTGACTTCGTAGTACTTCGGGCCGGAGACGCTCGCGGCGAAGACAGTGCCGTTCGGCGTTCGGGAGCCCCGGGCGTAGGAGTGGTCGTGGCCGGAGAGCACGAGGTCCACCCCTCGCGCCTCGATGATCGGCAGCAGAAGGTCGCGCACCTCGGGCGGGTTGGTGCGCTCGGGCCTGCTGACGAACGGCCCGGCGTGCATGAGGACGATCGACCACTTGGTGGGGTTCTCCGCGAGTGCCTTGTCGAGGAACGCCGCCTGCTCGGGCATCCGCCCCCCGAACGAGTCGAGGACCACGATCCGCACGCCCTGGTAGTCGACGTAGAACCACGTCTCGCCCTGCGCGGGGAACCCGTTGTCCGGCCAGTCGAAGTAGGAGCGGAAGGCCTCGGCGTTGTTGGTGCGACACTTCAGCACCAGGACGCACTGCTCGTGGTTGCCGATCGAGACCAGCCAGTTGCGTGTGCGCGCCGAGTTGCCCATCGCAGCGAAGAGGTCGGCCCACTGCGAGCCCTTGTACGGCCGGTCGACGACATCGCCCGCCTGCAGCACGAGCTGAGCCCCGGGCGCGTCGGCAACGGCCCGACGCACCGTCGCACGCGGCACGTCCCGGTTGTCCACCTGCGTGTCGCCCAGGCCGATGATGGTCAGGGACGGGGCCGCCGGGTTCGCCGTGGTGAACATGCGCCACTTGCTCGACCCGCGGGCGGTCACGATCCGATAGGCGTAGGTGGTGCCGGGCGTGAGCCCGACGAGAGTGGCCGAGTAGCGGGGCTTCGCGGAGCCCGAGAACTTCACCGAGGTCGCCGGACCACGGGTGGCGCGCACGGACTGCGCCTTCCCGCCGGCCACGCGGTACTGGACCCTCTGGCCCTTCGTCCGGGACGGCATCGTCCACGAGATGCGCTGCGAGGTGGCGGGATCCGCGGCAGGGGTGAGCAGGATGCGTGAAGGCGCCGAGGAGCTCGAAGCGGCCAGGACAGCCGGCCGCACGGCCGTGGTGACTGCCACCGCCGCGGGGGCTGCCACCGCAGCCGGGACTGCCGCAGGCATGCCCGCCCCGACGAGCGCCGGCACGGACGCCGCGGCTACGAGCAGCCCGAGGATCCTGGTACGAACGGACGGCAGTTCCACGCGCCGACGGTACCAACCCGCCACCTCACGGCAGTCCAAGGGCATTGATAAGTCCCCGCGTCGAGGCCCCTCGCGCCGTCGCGCCGCGAGGGGTCCGGGATGGCAGCAGTGGCTGGCACCTTGGCTAAGCGTCCCTTGCGCGTGCGGCGGCGGCGATGGCGGCGAACTGCGCGACGTCCAGCGCCTCGCCGCGGGCGGTCGGGTCCACGCCGGCCGCTTCGAGGAGCTCGACCGCGCGCTCAGGTCCGCCCGCCCACGTGGCCAGGGCACCGCGCAGCATCTTGCGGCGCTGGGAGAACGCCGCGTCGATGACGGCGAACACCTGGCTGCGGTCGACGTCGTCGCGGGGCGGGGCCGACCGGACGAACTCGACGAGGCCCGAGTCCACGTTCGGAACGGGCCAGAACACCGAGCGGCCCACCAGTCCGGCCTGCCGGACCTCGCCGAACCACCGAGCCTTGACCGACGGCACCCCGTACACCCGCGAGCCGGGCGGGGCAGCCAGGCGCTGCGCCACCTCCAGCTGCACCATCACCAGCGCCCGATGAACGCTGGGGAACTGGGCCAGCAGGTGCAGCAGGACAGGGACGCTGACGTTGTACGGCAGGTTCGCCACCAGCGCCGTGGGAGCGATCGGGAGGTCCGTGATCCGCAGCGCGTCGGCGGTCACCACGGTGAGCCGGTCGGCGAGCGCCGGTGCCCGCGCCGACACGGTCAGGGGCAGCTGCCCGGCCAGCGCCGGGTCGACCTCCACCGCCACGACCCGGCTGACCTGCTCGAGGAGGGCGAGGGTCAGCGACCCCAGGCCGGGACCGACCTCGAGGACGACGTCGTCGGGACGAACCCCCGACACCCGCACGACGCGCCGGACCGTGTTCCCGTCGATCACGAAGTTCTGCCCGAGCACCTTCGTCGGGCGCAGGCCCAGCTGCGCAGCGAGCGCCCGGACATCGACCGGTCCGAGGAGCGCCGCACCCTCCGGGCCACGACCCGCCCCGGGTTCGCCCCGGTGGTCGGGCTTCGTCACGCCCAGGCCCCGAAGGCCCGCACGGTGTTGGCGTGCAGGTCGTCGCAGAGCACGTCGAGATCGACTCCGCGCAGCTCTGCGAGCCGGCGCACCGTCCGCGGCACGAGGTAGCTCGCGTTGACCTGACCGCGGTGCGGGGTGGGCGTGAGGAAGGGCGCGTCCGTCTCCACGAGGACCCGGTCGCGGGGCACGACCGGCGCGGCGGCGTGCAGGTTGCGGGCGTTGGTGAAGGTGAGGGTCCCTGCGAACGACACGTACCAGCCATGATCGGCCGCGACGCGTGCCATCGCCGCGTCCCCGGAGAAGCAGTGGAACACCACGACGTCGGGCAGTCCGGCTCCGGCCGACTCGTCGAGCAGGATTCGGATCACGTCGTCGTGCGAGTCCCGGTCGTGGATCACCAGTGCGCGCCCGAGCCTGCGGGCGATGTCGATGTGCGCTCGGAAGGACTGCTCCTGGATCGCCCAGGCCGACGGCTGCGTCGTGCGGAAGAAGTCCATCCCGGTCTCTCCGATGCCGCGCACGCGGGGGGACCCGGCGGCCAGCTGCTCGACCGTCGCCAGCGCCGCCGCAAGCTCTCCGGCCCGCTCCAGCCGGGGCGCCTCATTCGGGTGGATCCCGATCGCGGCCAGGATCGAGGCGTGCGATTCGGCCATGGCCACCGCCTCATGGGCGTCCGGGACCGAGCAGCCGACCTGCAGGACTCCCGTCACGTTCACCGACGCCGCCAGGGACACCGACTCCGCGGGGGTCAGCGCGGGCTGCTGCCCGGTGCTCATCCCGATGTGGCAGTGCGAGTCGATGACCGGGCGGGGCAGCGGCTCGGGAAGCGGCGGGCGCTGCGCGACGCCGACCGCTTCAGGCACCGGCCGGCACCTCCTCGGGCAGGCGCGGGAACAGCGCTGCGCCCTTGGTCACCCGCACGCCGGCGGGGAGCTGGCCCCAACGACTCACGTCGTCGATGCGCTGGCTCCCGATCGCCCCCAGGCCCTCGGCCGCGCCGATCGCCTCCCACAGGGCGCCCATCGCGCGCGGCATGACCGCGTTGTGCAGCACGGCCGTCGCGCGCAGCGCCTCGCAGGTCGTGTACAGGACCGTGGCGAGCCGTTCGCGGGCAGCCGGGTCGTCGGAGCGCTTGGCCAGTGCCCACGGCTCCTGCTCCGTGACGTAGAGGTTCACCGCATCCACGAACGCCCTTACCGCGCTGATGCCGGCCGTGAAGTCCAGGGCGGAGTAGCCGAGGTCGGCGTCGCGAGCAGCCCGGCCGAGAGCATCGGCCAGCGCGCGGTCCGCATCCTCGAACGCGCCCGGGGCGGGCAGGACGCCGTCGAAGTACCTGCCGACCATCGCGGTCGCCCGCGACCCGAGGTTGCCCAGGCCGTTGGCCAGCTCGGCGGTGTACCGGGCGCTCATGTCCTCCCAGGAGAACGACCCGTCGTTGCCGAACTGGATCGCGCGCAGGAAGTAGTAGCGGAAGGCGTCGACCCCGAAGTGATCGATGATCTGCGCGGGGGCGATGCCGGTCAGCTTGCTCTTGCTCATCTTCTCGCCGCCCACCAGCAGCCATCCGTGGGCGAAGACCTGCCGCGGGAGGGGCAGACCGGCAGCCATCAGCATCGCCGGCCAGATCACGGCGTGGAAGCGCAGGATGTCCTTGCCCACGAGGTGGACGTCCGCCGGCCAGGTGGCCGCGAACGTGGCCGCCCCGGCATCCGGCGGCTCATCGCCCAGCCCGACGGCGGTGGCGTAGTTCAGCAGCGCGTCGAACCAGACGTAGACCACCTGGGAGGCGTCCCAGGGCACGGGAATCCCCCAGTCGAAGCTCGACCGCGAGATGGACAGGTCCTGCAGCCCCCTGCGGATGAAGGCGCTGACCTCGTTGTGCGCGCTCTGCGGTGCGACGGCGCCGGGATTCTCGGCGTAGTGCGCCAGGAGCGCGTCGCCGAACGCGGACAGCCGGAAGAACCAGTTGGTCTCCGACACGGTCTCGACCGGGCGGCCGTGGACCGGGCAGAGCGGCTGACCCTCGTACTCCCCGGTCCCCGGGAGCAGCTCCCCGGGCAGCTTGAACTCCTCGCAGTCGACGCAGTAGGGGCCCTCGTAGTCGCCCGAGTAGATGTGTCCTGACTCCTTGAGGCGCGTCAGGAAGCCCTGCACGCGCGTCTCGTGACGACGCTCGGTGGTGCGGATGAAGTCGTCATTGGTCACGTCGAGGGTCTGCAGGACAGGCTTCCAGTGCTCGGCCACGAGCCGGTCGGCCCACTCCTGCGGCGAGACGCCGGCCGCCCGCGCCGTGCGCAGGACCTTCTCGCCGTGCTCGTCGGTACCGGTCAGGAGCCACACGTCCTCGCCGCGCTGACGGTGCCACCGCGCGATGGTGTCGGCGGCGACGGTCGTGTAGGCGTGACCGATGTGCGGGGCGTCGTTGACGTAGTAGATGGGCGTGGTCACGTAGAACGCCTTGCCGGTCGGGCTCATGGACGGATTCTAGTTCCGCGCGCGCACCCGCTGCCCGTGCCGAGGTGCGGCACGATGGCCCCCATGCTCGCCGACGACCCCGCCGCCCGACCCGCCCCGGCCCGCGGCACCCTGATCCTCGCCGGCTCGCCGCTGGGCAACCCCGCGGACGCCTCGCCCCGGCTGGCCGTGCTGCTGGCGTCGGCCGACCTCGTCGCCGCCGAGGACACTCGACGCCTCCGCCGGCTGCTGGCCGACCTCGGCGTCGCGCGGGCGGGACACGTCGTGTCGTACTACGAGGACGTCGAGCGGGAGCGCCTCCCCCGGCTGCTCGCGGTCCTGGCCGGCGGCGGAACCGTGGCGCTGATCACTGACGGCGGGATGCCCTCGGTCAGCGATCCCGGGTTCCGCGCCGCTCGGGCCGCACTGGACGCCGGCCATGCGGTCACGTCACTGCCGGGACCGTCGGCGGTCACGACCGCCCTCGCGGTGTCGGGCCTGCCCTGCGACCGGTTCTGCTTCGAGGGCTTCGTCCCGCGGCGCTCCGCCGAGCGGCGCGCGCTGCTCGCGGAGCTGGCCGACGAGCGGCGCACCCAGGTGTACTTCGAGTCCCCGCGCCGGTTGGCCGTCACCCTGGCCGACATGGTCGTCGCGTTCGGCGCCGGGCGTCCGGCCGCGGTGTGCCGCGAGCTGTCCAAGACCTACGAGGAGGTCCTGCGCGACACCCTGGGAGCGCTTGCCGGGTGGGCTGCCGACGGCGCGGTGCGTGGCGAGATCACCCTGGTCGTGCACGGCGCCACGGGCACCACGGACGGTGATGTCGACTCCGCCGGACTGGCCGCACGGGTGGCCGCCCTGGAGGCCCAGGGCATCGCGCGCAAGGAGGCCATCGTGCTCGTGACCGGGAGCACCGGCGCATCCAGGCGGGCAGTGTTCGACGCGGTCGTGGCCCACAGGCCCGCGCCGCGCTGAGCGGCCTCACACCCAGGTGGGCAGCCACATGCGCCAATGCCACTGGTCGTACGTCAGCGGCTGGCCGATCCAGATCGGCAGGAGGAACCAGGACGTGGCGACGATCAGCAGGACGATCGTCCCCGCCGCGAGGATGCCCCACCTGCGCCGGGCCGGGCTGGCGTCCGGGCCGCCCGCGAGGCTGGCCAGCGAGATCGCCAGCATCCCGCAGACGAACGGGACCAGCAGGATGGCGTAGAACGTGAAGATGGTCCTGCTGTGGAAGACCTGCCACGGCAGCCACCCGGCCAGGTATCCCGTCAGTAGGGCGCTGCTGCGCCAGTCACGGCCGGCAACGGCCCGCCACGCGTTGTGGAACAGGGCGAGGAGCCCGGCCCACCAGATCAGCGGGTTGCCCAGCGCGAGGACCTCCTGAGCGCACCGATCGGCCCCGCACGCCACGTCGTCGGAGGCGTAGTGGAAGGAGGTCGGCCGCGACATCACCGGCCAGGACCACGCACTCGACCTGTAGGAGTGCGGCGAGTCGAGCCCGACGTGGAACGCCCATGCGGCGCGGTGATACTCGGCCAGCGAGCGCAGGGCGTCGGGGACGAGCGGGAGCCCCGGGTGGGTGGCGGCCCAGTTGCGGTCGTAGCCGCCGTCGGTGACCAGCCACCCGGTCCAGGTGAGCAGGTACGCGACGAACCCGACGACCACGATGCTGGCGAACGCGGGCAGCGCATCGCGGACCACCACCGCACGCAGGGGCCGCGCGGCACCGATCTGCCGGCGCAGCTGCAGATCCCAGAACACCGTCAGCACCCCGAAGAACGCCACGTACCAGAGGCCGCTCCACTTGACGCCGCAGGCGAGCCCCAGCGCCACCCCCGCGGCGATCCGCCAGGGCCGCATACCGAACCCCGGACCGACGACCAGCGGATTGTCGTTCCACAGGGTCCGCCAGGCGTCCGCCCGGCGGCGAACGGCATCACGGTCGAGCAGCAGGAGGCCGAACGCGGCGAGGACCAGGAACATCAGGGTCATGTCGAGCAGGGCCGTACGGCTCATGACGATGTGCAGGCCGTCCAGGGCGACCAGCAGCCCCGCGAGGGTTCCCACGACGTCGGAGCGGGTCAGCCGGCGGAGGATCCGTGCGGTCATCAGAACGCTCAGGGTCCCGAGCACCGCGACCCCGAACCGCCACCCGAACGGGTTGACCCCGAACGCCCACTCGCCGGCCGCGATGACCCACTTGCCCAGCGGCGGATGGACGACGAACGACGGGACGTCCTTGAAGAGGTGCGAGCTCGTCCCACGAGGGATCCTGGGCCAGGATCCGGTTGTTGGCACGGCCCAGGGCCTGACGCTCGTAGCCGAACCGGAGCAGCGCGAGGGCGTCCTTCACGTAGTAGGTCTCGTCGAAGATGATCGCGTCGGGCCGACCAAGGTTGAAGAACCTCAGCACCCCCGCGAGGAGCGTCACGAGCAGCGGCCCGGCCCACCCGCGCAGCCCGCGCGAGGGCATCGGACGACACAGTGGTGCCAGGAGCTGGGCGGCCGGGGCAGGATGCCGCGCCAGCTCACCGGTGACGGCCACGGCCCCATGCTAGAGGCGGGGGCGGCGGCGCCCCGCGCGCCCTGCGCCGAGTCCCCTACCTGGCCGGCGACGTCCTGCGACGTGCCTTCGGTGCCTGCTTCTCGACCGGCCTGCCCGAATGCAGCCCCACGGTGGCGCGTGCCTCCGGATCGGCGATCGCCAGCACCTGGTCGAAGCCGCTGCGGATGTGCTCGACGAAGACCTCGGCGTCGGGGATGGCACGAGTGTCGATGTTGAGGCCGATGTAGGCCGTGCCGTTGTAGGTCATCAGCCCGACGTTGGCCGCCGCGCCGCCCTTGGGTGCGAACGGGACGATGACCTCCACCTCGGCGCCGCACGTGTACAGCGCGATCGGCGGCCCGGGGACGTTGGTGATGGCCAGGTCGCAGCCCTTCATCATCCCGGCTGCCACGGAGGTGGTCGCCGCCTGCGGCAGCGCCGTCAGCAGTCGGTAGATCGTGTCGCTGAGCACGAGCGCGGGCTCGGAGCGGGCTTGGGCGAGGATCGGCGAGAGGCGCTTGATCCGGGTCCGGGCATCCCCGCTGTCGACCGGCATGGCGAACCTGGCAGGCACCCAGCGGTTTCCCCCCGAGTCATCGCTGTTCACGCGCATGTTGATCGGCATGTTCACGCGCACGTACTCGCAGGGGGCGTTGTGCGCCTCGTGGTAGGCGGCCACGCCACCGCCCACGGCAGCCATGTAGGTGTCGTTGAGGGTGGCGCCCACGGCCTTTGATGCGGCCTTGAACGGCTTGAACGGCACCCGGATCACGGCCATGTGCACGGTGAGGGAGCGACCGTGCATCAGCGGGCTCAGCGGTTCGCTGGCCGGTGCCAGCAGGCGGGCCGTCGACTGGGCGAACGCGGCGCCAGACACCGCGGTCTCGCCCGGGTCGCTGACAGCACGCTCGACCAGGCTCATCGCGCCGCCGGCCAGCACGCGACCGCGCTCGTACACCGCGGAGCTCAGGAAACGGGCCCCGTTGGCGACTCGCCCGGGGAGCCCGAGGACCTCCGACGTCGGCTCGGCCGGCATGGGACCGAGGTCCGTGTCCGGCGCCCTGGTCAGGTCGAACAGGCTGGCGGCCATCGCCATGCCGCCGACCCCGTCGGTGATCGCGTGATGCAGCTTGATGATCACGGCCGACCGGTCCCCGTCCCAGCCCTGGACCAGCGCCATCTCCCACAGCGGACGATCCCGGTCGAAGTCCGCCTCGCCCATCTGCTCGGCGATCCGCAGGAGCGGGCGGTCCGTGCCGTCGGCCGGGACGTGGTAGCGCTTGAGGTGGAACGACAGGTCGAAGTTGGGGTCGGTCTCCCAGCGCGGCGGGATCGGTGAGATCGGGTTCCCGATGACCCGCTGCCGCAGCTTCGGCGTGACCAGTGTCATGCGCGTGATGCGGTCGATGAGGAGGTCGACGTCGGGCACCGCGTCGAGCACGGTCATGGCGACGATAGGCGAACGCAGGATGGGATCGTGCTCCATGCCCCACATGACCGCGTCGAACGCACCCATCCGGTCGAGTCTCTCGTCGGACATCCCGCACTCCTCACGCGTCGATCGGCAAGCTCCGGGATGTCCTCCACCGTCACCGGACTCCCTGGGCCGAGGCTAGTGGCCACTCGGCCCGAACCGCTCGCCAAACGCCGCCGGGCCGTTCGCCGCGACCGTGGCCCTTGGCGGGCCCGGCGGCGAACCTCGCGCCCGCTCCGGTCGAAAGGGCCCCTCGCGTGGCAGCCGGCGCAGGACTTCGCGCCCGCTCTGGTCGGAAGACGGCCTGGCGACAGCCCGGGTTCGACCGTTGCTGGCGCGAGGTCGCCTCGCGGGCGAACCCGGAGGGGTCCGAACGACCGTTTCGGGCGCGAGGTGACGTGCCCCGTGGCCGGTGCCGTTCGGGGGATCCACGACATCGAGGAGGGCCCCCGGTTGCGTACCGAGGGCCCTCCTCACGGTGGAGCTGAGGGGACTCGAACCCCTGACCCCCTCGATGCGAACGAGGTGCGCTACCAGCTGCGCTACAGCCCCAATGAGCCTGCAAAGGATACCCAGTCCGGGCCGCGAGGGCCAACCGCCCCAGCGCAGCGGCCGGGAGGGGGAGCGGGTCGATGGGGGCGGTAGGGCCTACTCGTTGACGGCGCGCGGCCGGAACAGCGGCGCCGAGGTGTCGGCGGCACGCCACGCGGTCGACTGCTGCGACGAGGAAGTCGTCGTCGCGGGACCGCGCCTCCGCAGCGGCCTGCTCGGCCTTGGCCCGCGCGATGGCCTCGGCCTTCGCCGCGGCCATGCGCTCCGCGCGCGCCTTCTGCTGCTGCGCCCGCTCGAGCATGGCTGCCGCAGTCCAGGCACCCGGGGTCGCGGTGTCGATGACCCGGGGGAACCCCGCTGCAGGGGGTGCTGTGACGTAGGTCGGCAGAGTGGCCGGGCGGGCCTCCCACGTGGCCCCGGGCGCGCTGACGTCGGGCCGGCGCTGCGGAGTGGACGGCACGGGCTGACTCGTCGTGGCCCGCGGGCTCGGCGCGGGTCGACGCCGCGCCGCCCGGACCTGACGGCGCGCGGCAACGAGGAAGCCCACGATCAGGACCGTGGGCGCGAGCAGGGCGATGGGCAGCAGGACGCCACCGACGACCAGGCCGGCAACCACCGCGAAGCCCACTCCCAGCAGGCCCAGGACGATCCGCCGCCGGCCGGCCGCACGGCCAGCGCGCGGCTTCGAGTTCGCGCGCGCGCTGTCCCCGGACCCGCGACCGGCGGCCGCCTGCTTTCCCCTGCGGGTCACCCGGATGACCTCGGGAGCAGCTTCGGCCTGGTCCGGATCCGCGGGGGCATCGGTGGCCTCAGGCAGCGGGATGCCGAGGATGGAGTCCCGCTGGGCCAGCGCCTGAAGGCTCCTGCTGAACCTGTCGACTGATCGAGTCGAGTCCAGGTGGTCGTGACGTCGCAACCAGATCGGCACCAGCACCACCGCCCAGACGGCGATGATTGCCACGTAGATCAGACCCGTCACGAGTCGAAATGTACTTCAGGTCCAGCCGTCCGACGGGGGAAGCGCGTTCCGCGGGGATTCGTGTCGTGTGGTCAGGGCATCGGCGATGGGCGAGGGAACCTCGCCGGCGTTGAGGACGAAGACCTCGTGATCGCGCCACGCCCCGTCGATGTGCAGGAAGGCCGGACGGGAGCCCTCGTACCGGAAGCCGAGCTTGTTGACCACGCGGAGGCTCGCCGCGTTCTCGGGCCGGATCACGATCTCGATCCGGTGCAGCCCGAGGACACCGAAGCAGTAGTCGCAGGCCATCGCCACCGCCATCGGGGTGAGGCCCCGCCCGGCCACGCGCCAGTCGATCCAGTAGCCGATCGAGGCACTGCGCAGGGAGCCCATCGTGATGCCCGCCACGGTCACCTGCCCGATCAGCCGGCCGTCGAGGGTCATCGCCCACGACAGGGCACGTCCCGCGCGGCCCTCCGCCCGGAACCTGGAGACCATCTGACCGAAGGTGGGCGCCACCTCCCCGGATGCCGGGGGCAGCGTGGCCTCCCACGGCGCGAGCCATCGCACGTTGCGGGTCCGCACGTCGCGCCACGCCCGGGCGTCGCGGCGACGCAATTCGCGCAGCTGGAGGACCCCGGCCTCCGTTCGCCGCGTCAGGACCGGCAGCGCGGACATCACGAACGTCCGAGCGGCATCACCGAGACCACGCTCCCCGCGCCGACCTGGCCGGTGCCCTCGGGCAGGACGATCAGGCTGTCGGCAAGGCGCAGCCCGACGAGGCCCGGCTGCTCGACAGCGGTGACGAGCCGCTCCGCCGCCGATCCGTGCAGGATCCCCCGCAGGTAGCTGCGGACGCTGCGGGTCACCGGCGACGGGCGGTCCGGTCAGCCTCGCCGGGATCTGCGCGCGCTGGGCCCGAAGGTGCCCGAGCATCCTGCGGATGACCGGGCGCACGAAGATCTCGAACGCGACGAAGGCACTGCTCGGGTTGCCGGGGAGGGTGAAGATCGGCACGTCGTCGGGACCGAGATGGCCATGTCCCTGCGCCATCCCCGGGCTCATCGCCACCCTCGTGAACTCGACGGTCCCCAGGCTGGCGAGAACGGACTTCATGGTGTCGTAGGTCCCCGCGGTGACCCCGCCGGTCGTCACGATCAGGTCCGCCCGGACGAGCTGGTCCTCGAGCGTGTCCATCAGGGCGCGCTGCTCGTCGCGGATCGGTCCCGCGCGGTAGGCCAAGGCACCGGCGTCCTGGGCCGCGGCTGTGAGCATGTAGCCCGTGGAGTCGGTGATCAGCCCCGGCGTCATCGGCGCCCCCGGCTCGACGAGCTCGGTCCCGGTGCTCACGACCACCACGCGCGGGCGCGGGCGCACCGTGACCCGGGCCTGCCCGACGGAGGCCAGCAGCGCGACCTCGCGGGCCCCCAGGAGCGTGCCGGCCGGAAGGACGAGATCCCCCGCCGCGAGCTCCTCGCCGGCATGCCGGACGCCATGCCCGGCGGCGACCGGCTCGTGCACCCGGACCATCGGCATCCCGGCGTCGGTCCCGTCGAAGGGCACGACGGCCTCCGCCCCGTCGGGCATCGGCGCGCCCGATCCGATCCGGATCGCGGAGCCGCGGGCGACGGGGTGGCTGGCGCGGTAGCCCGCCGGGACGTCGTCGGTCACGGGCATCGTGACCGGCGTGAGGGCCGTGGCAGCAGCGACGTCGGCGACCTGGAGCGCGTACCCGTCCAAGGCGGCTGCGTCGAACGGAGGAAGCGGCCAGGGGGCTGTGACGGCCTCGGCCAGGATGCACCCCCGCGAGTCGAGCAGCGAGACGTCGAGGGGCTCCAGGGCGCGTACTCGCGCCAGGACCTCGTCGAGGTGCTCGTCGACCGTGCGCACGCTAGCCGCCCGTCACGGCCGCGTCGGCATCGTCATGGCGGCACGATAACGCCGCCGGCTCCCCGGTACGCCCGGTGGTGCATGATCGCGTCCGTGGCTGACTCCAAGGCCGTCCTGCGCGCACGGATCCGCGCGTCGCGGGCCGCCGGCCTGAGCATGGAGTGGTCCGCCGCCACCCGCGCCGGACTGCTCGACACGGCCCGCGCAGCCGGCCTCCTCGATCCTGACGGAACGCCGGGCTCGACCGGCCGGGTGGCCCTCGCGGCCTATGTCGCTGCCCCGGGGGAGCCGGACGTCGCCGCGATCCGGGCAGCCATCCGGGAAGCCGGCGGACTGGTCGTGCTGCCGATCCCCGGACCGGAGCGCGCTCTCGGCTGGGCGCTCGACGAGGGGACCTACTCCGCGCACCCGCGCCTGCCCGTCGAGATGCCGATCGGGGAGGCCCTCGGGATCGGTGCCGCACCGCTGCTCAGCCACCACGTCGGCACCGTCCTGGTGCCCGCGCTCGCCGTCGACGGGACGGGTCTGCGACTGGGGCAGGGCGGTGGCTACTACGACCGACTGCTGGCAGAGCTGGCCGAGGTGGCCGGCCGGATGCGGACCGTGGCGATCGTCCATGACGAGGAGCTCCTGCCCGAAGGTGCAGTTCCGCGTGAGGCCCACGACCAGGCCGTGACGGCCGTGCTGACCCCCACCCGGTACGTCAGGTTCGCCGGCTGAGGCCGACCGGGACCGGGGTGACTCGATGACGGTTCAGGAGGCGGCGGCTGCGGCCTTCTGCGGGCTCGCCTTCGAGTCCTTGGAACCCTTCGACCCGTTGCCGGCCCCCGATGTGCCGCCCGAGGCACCGCCTGTCCCGCCGGCCTCGGAGGACTTCGTGGACTCGGAGGCCTTCGTGGACTCGTTGGAGCCCTGGGACTCCTTCGCCTCGGTCCTCGCCGTCGCCGTGCCGGCGGCCGTGGACTTGCTGCGGCTGTCGGTCCGGTAGAAGCCGCTTCCCTTGAACACGACCCCGACGTTGCCGAAGACCTTGCGCAGCCGGCCGTCCCCGCAGGCGGGGCATGCGGTGAGGGAGGGCTCGTGGATCGACTGGACGACCTCCAGCGGGCTCTTGCAGCTGGTGCAGAGGTATTCGTAGGTAGGCATGTTCACACCCTTCGGCACGGCCCGGACGGCACTGCAGACCATTCTGGCAGTCGATGCCGCTGAGTGCTAATCGCCGCCCAGCCTGTGGACGATCGCTGGGCGCTTGCCGCGGGCACGCCTAGCCTCCCGCGCATGGCCCGAACACGACGATCGCAACCCGGTGCCGCCCGGCTGGTCAGGCGTCACCGCAGGCTGCTGGCGGGTGCCGCCGCCGGTGCGTCCATCGCGGCGCTGGGCCTGGCACTGCAACCGCCCCCACCGCCCACGCGCGCGGTCGTGGTCGCGGCCGCCGACCTGCCGGCGGGCAGCACCCTGGAGCCCGCCGACCTCGCCGTCGCGCAGGTGCCGGCCGGCGTGCTGCCAGCCGGGACCGGTGCGGAGCCCGGGGCCTTCCTCGGTCAGGTGCTCGCGGCGCCGATGGCCCGCGGTGAGCCCTTGTCCGGACACCGCCTGACCTCCCTGCCGCAGTGGGCGCTGCCCGCGGGGACGTTCCCCATGCCGCTGCGGTTCGCCGATGCAGGAGCGACGGCTCTCCTGGCCGCCGGCCAGCGGGTGGACATCCTGGCCGCCGCCGGGCCAGGACTCGAGGGCGGCGAGCCCTTCGCGTCGGCCGAGATCGTCGCCAGCGATGTGCTGGTCCTCGGCGTGCTCGCCGACGAACAGTCGGACTCCGACTCCGGCGTCCTCGGCGGCCCGGGCACCAGCGGCGGGTCGACACCGCTGGTGGTCCTCGCCGCGGACCGGGGCGCGGCCCTGTCGATCGCGGGCGCGCAGGGTCGTGCGAGTCTGAGCTTCCTGATGCGCCCGGGGTCGGGATGAAAGCCCGGCCGAGGCCCGCGGGCCATGGGTCGGCGGTGACCCCGAGTCAGCGGCGCAGATCAGATCGTGGGGTCCTCCTGCGCGCCGTCCCTCACGGCGGTGTGCCCCGGGTACGCCGAGCCCTGCGTCATGAGCAGGTCGCGGATCTCGGTGAGCAGCAGCACGTCCGGCGGGATCTCGGCCACGGGAACCTGCTTGATCGACCTGCTCCGGGCCTTGTTCACCGGAAGCACGAACACGAAGTAGACGACCAGCATGGTGATCAGGAACGACACGAGCACCGCGAAGACTGCTCCGAAGTCGACGAACGTCGGTGACTCACTCGTGCACGGGGCATCACCTGACCGAAGGCAGAAGCCGAAGCCCGCCGTGTCCGCCCCGCCCACTGAAGCCAGCACCGGCGCGATGATGAAGTCGGTGAACGCCTTGATGACCGCGGTGAAAGCGGCGCCGACGACCACCGCGACCGCCAGGTCCAGGACGTTGCCGCGCATCACGAACTCCTTGAAGCCCTGCACGATGCCGGTCTTCTCCTCGGCCATGTCGCCTCCATGGGTTCTGTGCGAGCCCCCGCGCGCACACTCTGCGGGGCCACAGCGTAGTGGGGTTCGCTGGATCGACCGGGCTGCGAGGCGGACCCGCCGGCCCCGTTGCCTACCGGCCCGTCAGGAACCGTGGTGCGGAGGTGCCTGCCTCTGGTAGTGGCTCAACCTGTCGGCGTCCGAGTCCAACGTCTCGCCCCACGACTCCGGGCGGTCCTCGGCCGCCGTGGTCGTCAGTGGATCGCCGAGCACGAGCCGGGGTGCTGGCGACCGCGGGTCGTCATCGTGCCGAACGCTCTGGCCGTCGGCCTGCGAGCCGTCTTCCGCCCCGCCGGGCCCCTCGGACCCCGGTGCCGCCGGGGCAGTAGTCACGACGCGTCGCCCTGGTCCAGCTGGGCGAGGAACGCCTCGACCTGCGCGGCGATGTCGCTGTCGGAGTCCAGCGGCTCGGATCCACCGGCGTGCTGGCCGGCGCGGGCGGACATGAGGGCGTCGTACTGCACCTCGAGGGTCGTCACCGCCTCCAGGTTCTCGGGGTTGGAGGCGATCTGGATCGAGATGTCGGCGTCTGACTCTTCGGCTGCCACCCGCAGTTCATCGAGCGGCACAGCCAGCCCCGCGGACGTGGCGAGGGCCTGGAGGAGCGCGAGCGCCCCGCGCGGGAACTCCGCCTGCACGAGGTAGTGCGGGACGTGGGCAGCCAGGCCCATCGCAGGTCGATCCACTTCGCCGAGACGAACTTCGAGGAGGGCGGAGAGGCTGCCCGGGACCTCGAGCGAGCCGACCCAGGGCTGCGAGCCGACGGTGAGGGTCGGGTCGTTGCCGTGCACGGTCACATTGATGGGCCGCGTGTGGGGCGCCGGCCAGGGGATCGCGTGCATCCCCACGACGAGCCGGACGCCGAGCGCCTCGACCAACCCGATGATCCCCGCGCTGACCGCGCCCCAGGCGGTGTCCGGCTCGGAGCCGTGCAGGATCAGGAAACCTTCGCCCCGCTCGTCCACGGCTGCGTCCACGAGCAGCTCGGGCATCGCGACGGAGACGTAGTGGTCGGAGTCGAACACGGTCCGCGGCCGGCGGCCCCGGTAGTCGAAGATGGAGTCGATGTCGAAGGTCGCCACGCGCGTGTGCTTGCAGGTCTCGAGCAGGTGCTCGATCGCCAGGCGACTGGCTCCACCCGCGTCCATGAACCCGGTCAGCCCGTGGACCAGGACCGGGGAGCCCAGCTCCGGGAGATGGGGCTCGAGTGTGTAGGAACCCGCAGTCACGACCTCTCCCTCCCCCTCGAACCAGTCCTCGACGACCTCGACCTGCCGTCTGGTTCAACGAGACTACTGCCGCCGGGATTCCCTTCGCCGCGCGACACAGTCGGGCCCGGCAGCGATCGACGCGGCGATCGTGAGGGGAACAGACTCGCTGCTAGGGTCGCCATGTCCCGCGGTGGGCGGGCATCGGGCGCAGTTGGTGGGGGCCGCGGACCGGCCCCCGGGCAGGAGGTGCGATGACCTCGCAGTCCGGCCCCGGTCCCGACGGCGAGCCCCCTGAGGGCATGGCGGTCGAGGAGCCGGCCGGGCAGGAGCGTCCGGGCCCCGTCTCGCGGCTGGTCCGCAACAAGCGCTTCGTGCGGCTCGTCGCGGTGGTCATCACCGCCGCGCTGCTCTACTACGCGTTCGTCATCGTGCTCCCCCAGCAGATCGACTGGAGCACCGTTTGGGCCTCGCTCACCGCTCTCACGGCCGTCCAGATCGTGCTCCTGGGGCTGTCGGGCATCGTGGTGATGGTGCTGCTGGGCTGGGCCGCGAAGGCGTCGCTGCCCGGCCTGCGCCTCTACCAGGGGTTCGAGTCCTCGGCCACCGGACAGATGACCGCCTTCGTCGTCCCGCCGCCCGGGGACTACATCATCCGGTTCTCGATGTACCGGACCTACGGCTTCACCGACGAGCAGTCGGCCGTCTCCGTCCTGCTGGCTATGGTCCTGCGCTACCTCGTGACGTTCCTGATGCCCGTCATCGGCCTGGCGACCATGCTCGTCGTGGGCGCCGGCACGTCCGAGCTCGCCCGGTGGTTCGTGTGGTACACGGTCGCCTTCTTCGCGGTGACGTTCCTGCTCTACAGGGTCGTTCGCAGCGATGTGACCGCACGGGGCGTGGGTCGCCTCCTGAGCGCGATCGTCAGGTGGGTCATGCGCCTGTTCCGGCGCACCCTCACGAGGGACATCGAGCAGATCGTCGTCGACTTCGGCGTCAAGACGAGGGGGACCGCCGAGGCCAACCGCAACTCGCTGCTCATCTCCAACGTGGCCTGGGGCCTGGGCAACGCGCTGGTGCTCGGACTCGCCCTGCGCTTCAGCGGCCTGCACGCAGCCGATCTCAGCGCCGCCCAGGTCATGCTCGCCAACGGGATCGTGATGGTCGTCAACGTGCTGCCGGTCCCGGGGATCAACGCCCTGATCGTCCCGAGGATGTCGGAGATCCTGGGGTTGACGACCGAGGAGCAGCAGTCCCAGCTGACGGCTGCGCTGACCCTCTACCGGGTCACCACCTGGATCCTGCCGATGATGGTCGGCTGCGCGATGTTCTTCGTCTGGCGCCATCGGGTGCGGCGGGACACGGTGACGACTGTGAACGAGGACCAGGCTGACGGCGAGGACGGGCCGAACGCGGCTCGGGCCGTCAAGGACCGGCCGAACGAAGACCGGGCGAACAAAGGCCAGGCGAACGACGATCAGGCGCACGACGATCAGGCCGACCAGCGCTGATCACCGCACCTCCCCCATGCCCGATCCGCAGGCTGAGAGCTCACCGACCACTGGCTGTTCCCCCGGCCCACCCGAACGTCCGGATCACGTGGCGGCCGCGCGCCGGTATCGGGACACGCCGAGCGGCACGAAGATCGCCAACAGGACCAGGCACCAGAGCACCGAGGCGAGCTGCGGGTTCTCCAGCGGCCAGTAGTCCGGCGGCTCGTAGCCGACGGGCGTGTTCCCGAAGAGCTCGCGGATGGCGGCCGTGACCGCGCTGATGGGATTCCAAGCGGCGATGGGCTGCAGCCAGGACGGCATCGACTCCAGCGGCACGAACGCGTTGGAGAGGAACGTCAGCGGGAAGAGCCAGATGAGGCCGGCTGTCTGGGCCACCTCCACGCTGCGCACCGAGAGCCCGATGACGGCACCGATCCAGAGGAACGAGTAGGCGAAGAGCGCCAGTAGCGCGAACCCGGCGGCAACGCTGAGGGCCGAGGCGTCGGTGCGCCATCCGACCAGGAGTCCGGTCAGCGCCATGGTTGTCGTGGTCACCCCCGCGAACGCAAGGTCGGCGAACGTCCGGCCTGCGAGGACGGCCGACCGTGCCATCGGCAGGGAGCGGAACCGGTCGAAAAGCCCGCGGGACAGGTCATCGGCCATCGCGATGCACGTCGTGGCACAGGTGAAAGCGACCGTCTGGACGAAGATCCCGCCCATGAGGAAGTCGGTGTAGTCCCCGCCGCCGGGCACGGCGATCGCACCCCCGAAGACGAAGGCGAAGAGCAGGACGAACATGACCGACTGGATGATCCCGAACACGATCGAGTCCGGCTGCCGGCGCAGCCGCGTGACGTTGCGCCAGGTGATCGTGCCGGTGTCGGACAGCGCCTGGGCGATGTCGCTCATCGGTCTGACCCCTTCCGGCTCTCCTCGCCGGCGGGCGCCTTCGCGGCCCCAGGGCGGCCCGGACCGCCGCGACCTCCCGGGCTTGAGCCCTCGGGGCCCGGCTCGGCGTCCAGCTGGGTGTGGTGGCCGGTGAGGAGCATGAACACGTCGTCGAGGGTTGGCCGGCGCACCCCGATGTCGAGGATGCTCACGGCCTGCTCGTCGAAAGCGCGAACGGCCTCGACCAGGGCCGCCGCCCCGCCCGCGACCGGTGCCACGAGCTGCCTGGCGGCCTCGTCGACGTCGACCACGCCGTTCGCCAGCCCGGCGAGGACCTCGCGCGCCGCGCCCACTTGGCCGGCTGCGACGGTGACGGCCAGCCGCTCCCCGCCCACCTGGGCCTTGAGCTCGTCGGACGTGCCCCTCGCGATCACCCGGCCCCGGTCGACCACGACGATCGAATCCGCGAGCTTGTCCGCCTCGTCGAGGTACTGGGTGGTCAGCAGGACCGTGGTCCCCTCGCGCGACCAGGCCCTCGATCACCTCCCACAGCGCGATCCGGCTGCGGGGGTCAAGCCCCGTCGTCGGCTCGTCGAGGAAGATGATCGGGGGCCGCGCCACGAGGGCGCCGGCGAGGTCGAGGCGTCGGCGCATGCCGCCGGAGTAGGTCTTCACGATCCGGTCGGCAGCCTCCACGAGATCGAACCCGTCGAGCAGCTCGGCCGCTCGGATCCGCGCGTCGGTCACGCTCAGGTGGTAGAGCCGGCCGACCATCACGAGGTTCTCGCGGCCGGTCAGGTACTCGTCGACGGCGGCGTACTGTCCGGAGAGCCCGATGGACCGGCGAACGCCCTGCGGGTCCGCGGCCACGTCGACGCCGTTCACGGTGGCCCGCCCCGAGTCGGGCGTCAGCAGCGTGGTGAGGATCCGCACCGCGGTCGTCTTGCCGGCGCCGTTGGGCCCCAGCAGGCCAAGCACGGACCCCACCGGAACCTCGAGGTCGATGCCGTCGAGGGCGCGGACGTCCCCCGATCGGCTGGGGAAGACCTTGACCAGGCCCTCGGCGGTGATTGCAGGCATGCTGTCGATCCAACAGCAGGGGTCCGACAACCGCATCCCCGGCCCTCCGCCGCTGCTGCGGCGTGGCCCTTCACGCGGCGATATCCACACACTGAGGGTGCGATATCCCAGCGCGGAGCCTCGGCGCTGCTACGTTCCTCGCACGGAGGAGTCGATGTCCGGGGGGACACTGTGGATCACAGGAACCGGTGGGCAGAGGGCAGCCGCAGTCGGCTCCCCGGGGTGCGAGCGCCCCGGGGAGCCGTCTCGGCCGGGGCCGCGCTCCTGCTGATCGGCGGCCTGCTGCCACTGACCGATCCCGCTGCCGCGATCACGCCGCAGGCCGAACAGACCTGGGAGACCGGCGTCATTCGCAGCGTCGCCGACGGTGACACCGTGATCGTCGACATCTCCACCGCCGCCGATCCCGGCTTCATCGCCCCGGCCGACCCGGCGGCGCGCAGCTACTGCGCCGAGCGGGTCAACGTCGATGGCTCGATGCCACTGGCGGACGCCGACCTCGACGCCTGCCGGATCCGGCTGATCGGGATCCAGGCCCCGGAGAAGGCCGGCGCGTCCGGGGGCTCGGCCCTCGCGCAGTGCCGCGCGGATGCGGCCACGGCAGCCCTGCATTCCGTGCTGCCAGCAGGCAGTCCCGTGCAGCTGCGCTCGATCTCCGTCCGCTCGATCGAGGCGAACTACTCGGGGGGCCGCCTGGCCCGATCCGTGTACGTCCAGGACGCGAGCGGACAATGGGTGGATGCCGGCCGGACGGTGCTGGCAAGCGGGAACGCCATGTGGTTCCCGCACGGTGTGGGGGACACCGAGAAGCCGGAGTACGTCCACAACCTGGAGTACCGCAGGCTGGTCGACGACGCCGCGGCCCGCGGGGTGGGCCTGTGGTCGGCGAACTACTGCGGCCCAACGGCGCCGGCCAGCGTGCGCACGTGGGTCGTCTCGGACCCGATCGGCGACGACGCGGGCAAGGAGCACCTGGTCGTCCTCAACGATTCCGATGCCGCGCTCGACGTGTCCGGCTGGGTCGTGCGGGACTCCTCGCTGACCACCCTCACGCTGCCCCCCGGGACGGTCATCGCGGGGCACGACCACCTCCGCATCTTCACCGGCTCCGGGCCTCCGGGCACCCCCACGCCGAGGGATCTGCACTTCGGCGGGCCCGCCCAGATGTTCAGCAACTGGAGCCCTGCCGACGGCTACTTCCATGGCGACGGCGCCTATGTGTACGACGTCCAGCCGGGATGGGCCTACGGAAACCTGCGGGCCTGGTTCCACTATCCGTGCGACCCGGCGGCATGCACCGACCCGTTGACCGGGCGGGTGAACATCGGCGTCGTCCAGTACGACCCGCCCGGCACCGACAGGGCAGCCGGTGAGTACGTCGAGCTCGACAACGTGAGCGGCGCCCCGGTCAGCCTGGGTGGCTACGCCCTGGCCCGCCGGGCCGCCCAGTACGCCTTCCCGCCGACCACGACGATCCCGGCGGGTGGGACGCTGCGGGTGTCGATGGGGCAGGGCGCCGACGAGCCCAGCGTCCTGTACCTCGGCCGTACCGCGAGCCTCCTGGCCAACGGCGGCGACCTGATCACGCTGATCAACCTGAACGAGGCGACGGTCGACTGCCGCGCGTGGGGTGCCTTCAGTTGCGCGGGGATGCCGGTCAGCGGTGCGCTGAAGACCCCGGCGGCGGTGCCGGCGACGGTTCCCGCGACCACCCCGGCGCCAGCCGCCAAGGCCGGGCCCGGTGCCACGGCCACCAAGAAGCGGCCCGGGGCGCCCACCGCGGTCCAGGCGAGCCTGAGGTCGAAGCGGATCCTCGTCCGCTGGGCGGCGCCGGCGCCCCTGGTGACGCCGAAGGTGACCAAGTACCGCGCAAGGGTCTACCTGAAGTCCGGCAAGTCGCTGAAGTACCGCACGTCGTGCGCGGCCAAGGCCAAGAGCACGACGTGCCGCACCAAGAAGCTCAAGAAGGGCAGAACCTACGTCGTGCGGGTGCAGGCCCGCAACGCCAAGGGGTACGGAACGTACTCGGCGGCGGTGCCCATCCGCGTCACGTGAGCCGATGATCGGGTGAGCCGGGTGTGAGCGGCGCGACACTCGGAAGGAGCGGCTCGTGATCCGGCCCGCGACAGCCGCCGACACTCCCTGATGCGCGGGACCCCGTACTGACCGGCGTTGTCGGACCTATGGCGAAGTCGGTCCTCATCCTCAAGAACCTGTGCGATTGATGATCCCGTTGACGCATGCCGATATGGGCATATGATGGCGCCATGGCACGCGCAGCGACGACGGCGGACGTCTTCAACGCGATCGCCGAACCGCGGCGCCGGGAGATCCTGGTCCTGCTGCGGGCGGGTGAGCGGCCGGTGACCGAGGTGGCCCGGGAGCTGGGCATGGCCCAGCCGGGGGCGTCCAAGCACCTGCGGGTGCTCCGGGAGGTCGGCCTGGTGCGAGACCGAAAGGCAGGCAAGCAGCGCCTGTACGCCCTTGACGCCGGCGGGCTGCGACAGGTCCACGAGTGGTCAGGCGGGTTCGAGCGGTTCTGGGGCGAGAGCCTCGACCGGCTGGACGCGTACGTGCAGGACCTCAACCAAGCGAGGCAGGAGGAGTGACCGATGGCAGAGCCACGAAGGGACACGCCGGCTCGGTCGGCGACGGCCGACCGCGAGATCGTGATCTCTCGGGTCATCAATGCCCCACGGGAGCTGGTGTTCGAGGCGTTCACCGAGGTCCGGCACCTGTCGCGGTGGTGGGGACCGCAGGGGTTCACCACGACCACGCGGGCGTTCGAGTTCCGGGTCGGCGGGGAGTGGGACTTCGTGATGCACGGACCGGACCAGACGGACTACCAGGAGTGGATCACCTGGACCGAGATCGACCCGCCCGATCGGATCGCGCTGCGCCACGGTGAGTCCCGCGACGACCCGAACGCCTTCGAGTCGGTTCTCACGTTCGGCTTCCGAGGGTGCGGCGACCCGGCTCGAGATGCGCACGGTGTTCCCCACCAAGGACCTGCGCGACGAGGCCGTCGAGAAGTTCCACGCGATCGAGGGCGGCCAGCAGACGCTGAGCAACTTGGCTGCCTACGTCACGGGATCAGTGGGAAGGGAGCGGAGGGCTGATGGCTGGGAAGGTGTTCTTCAGCGTGTCCATGTCGCTGGACGGTTTCATCGCGCCCGGGTCCCTCGAGGACCTGATGGGGCCGCAGTGGATGGAGCTGCAGCAGTGGGTATTCCCGCAGCGGTTCTTCCGGGAGAACCTGAGGTTTGGCGAGGGCGGCGAGGAGGGGCGCGACAACGACATCCTGCGCGAGACCTTCGAGCGCACCGGCGCGAGCATCATGGGCAAGCGCATGTTCGACGCCGGCGAGAACGCGTGGCCGCAGGAGGCGCCGTTCCACACGCCGGTCTTCGTCGTGACGCACACCGAGCGTGACCCCTGGGAGCGGCCGGGCGGCACCACGTTCCACTTCGTCAACGACGGCATCGAGCCCGCGCTCGACCTGGCCCGCGAGGCAGCCGGCGACCGTGACGTCCGGATCGCGGGCGGCGGCGTGACGATCCTGGAGTACGTGAACGCCGGCCTGATCGACGAGTTCACGATCGCGCTGTCGCCCGTGCTGTTCGGCTCCGGGATCCGGCTGTTCGAGGGCGTCGACGCGGGCCGCGTGGCGCTGGAGCCGGTCCGCGCGGAGCCCTCCCCCAGGGTGACGCACCTGACCTACGCCGTGCGGGAGCGGTAGGCGCACGGCGGAGTCGGGGATCGGCTGACGAGGTGCGCACCAGGCTGAGCCGGGTCTGGTCGCTTGGGAGGATCAGGTCGTGATCCGCTCGGCAACCGCGTCCGACGCTCCTGCGATGTATGGGATCTGCCTTCGCACGGGCGATGCGGGCGCGGACGCGACCCACCTGTTCGCCGACGCCCAGCTCCTCGGCGACTGTCTACGTCGGCCCGTACCTGGCCTGCCGGCCCGCGTTCGCGCTGGTGTCCGAGGACGGTCCAGGCACCGGTGTCCTCGGCTACGTGGTGGGCACCCCTGACACGGCCCGGTTCTCCGCGGCCTGCGAGGCCGGCTGGTGGCCGAGCCTGCGGGCACGCCACCCCATCGATCGGGACGGGCACGGACGGCAGGGGGCGCACCGACCGCCGGCCGAGCATGCCCTCGTGGAATCGGTCCACTCCCCGCCGGTCGCCGACCCGGAGCTCATCAGCGGCTTTCCCGGCTCACCTCCACATCGACCTTCTGCCCCAGGCGCAGGGTCGCGGTCTGGGCCGCTCCCTGATGAACCGGATGCTGTCGGAGCTGGGCGCCTGCGGCGCCGGCGGCGTCCACGTCGGGGTCGATCCGCGCAACACGGCCGCGGTGGCCTTCTACCGGCACCTCGGCTTCGACGAGTGGGGGCGGCCGGCTCCGGGGGTGACGGTGCTGGTGCGGCCGTTGACCCCGGTTCGGCCGTAGTCCCCTCTCCAGCCGTCGACCCGTGCGGCCAGTGAGCCGGGTGCGGCCGTTGACCTGACAGCTCCGGTCCCCCGTCGAGCAGCGAGAATGGCGCCATGACCGCGACCCCTGCCCCCGAGGCTGTGGCCGATCCCCCGGCACCCAAGGGGTCGGGCGGGCGGGGGCGATGGCCGACGAGCTACCTGGGCCTGGTGTGCGCGCTCGTCGGGATCACGCTCGCGCTCACCCCGTCCCTCCTTCCTCGGCCCTGGCTGTTCCAGGGGCTGATCGCCGGCATCGCAGGCGCGATCGGCTACGGGATCGGCCTCATGGTCAGCTGGGGGTGGCGCAGGATGGGCGCGCCCGAGCCGTCCAGCAGGCTGAGGCTGCGCGCGTGGCGGGTGCTGGCTGTGGGCGGGAGCCTGCTGTTCGTCGTGGCGGTCGTGCTCGGCTGGGTCGCCCAGAACCGTGTCCGCGCTCTGGTCGGGGAACCGGAAGCTCCTCCGCTCGACATCGTATGGACCGCTGCAGTGACCATCGGCACGGCGCTCCTGCTCGTCCGGGCCGCGCGCGGCGTCCGAAGCCTGACCAGGCGGGTGACGCGCCACCTCGCCCGGAGGGTCCCAGCCCGGCTGGCCGCTGCCCTCGCGCTGGTGCTGGTGGCCCTGGTCGGCTACGGGCTGGCTGCCGGCGTGATCCTCAACCTGTTCCTGGCGGGGGCCGACGCGGTCTACGCCGCCAAGAACGAGGGGACCCCCGAGGGCGTCGCGCAGCCCTCGTCGCCCATGCGCTCCGGCAGCCCGGATTCACTCGTGCCCTGGAAATCGCTGGGGTACGAGGGCCGCGCGTTCGTCGGCAACGGGCCCAGCGCCGAGCAGATCACGGAGTTCGCCGGCGAGCGCGCCGCGGACCCGATCCGGGTATTCGTCGGCGTGGAGAGCGCCGGCACGATCGAGGAGCGCGCGGCGATCGCCGTGCAGGAGCTCGAGCGGACCGGGGCCTTCGACCGCTCGGTCCTGGTCGTCGCCGGGGCGACCGGCACCGGCTGGCTCGAGTCGCAGTCCATGGACTCGATCGAGTACATGTGGGCAGGGGACACCGCGATCGCCTCCGTGCAGTACTCCGTCCTGCCGAGCTGGATCTCGTTCCTGGTCGATGTGGACCGGGCCTCCGAGGCCGGCCGCGCCCTGTTCGAAGCGGTCCACGCCAGGTGGGCGGCGCTGCCCGAGGACGCCCGCCCGAAGCTGATCCCGTACGGGCTGAGCATGGGGTCGTTCGCGGCGCAGGCCCCCTTCGGCGGCGTCCAGGACCTGGTCGAGCGGACCGACGGAGCGCTGTTCGGGGGGACGCCCAACTTCACCGAGCCCTGGTCGGCTCATCACCGCGGCCCGCGATCCGGGTAGCCCCGAGTGGCAGCCGGTCCATGAGCAGGGCACGACGGTTCGCTGGGCTGCGGCCGAGGGTGACCTGGCCGGGCCCGGACCTTGGGCGGGACCGCACGTGGTCTACATGCAGCACGCCTCCGACCCGGTCGTCTGGTGGAGCTTCGACCTCCTGGCCAGCCGGCCGGACTGGCTCGCCGAGCCACGCGGGCCCGACGTGTCGCCCGACACCCGCTGGTTCCCGGTCATCACCTTCCTCCAGGTGACGGTCGACCAGTTCTTCGGCGTCAGCGTGCCACCTGGCCATGGGCACAACTACGTGAACACCATCGTCTACGCCTGGGAGAACGTGGTGCGCCCGCCGGGGTGGACTGCCCAGCGGTCGGCGGAGCTGCAGGCGCTCATCGGCGGCACGCCGCTTGCCTAGGCCGATCCGGGTGCCTTCTCGGCGGGTGTGCCTCCGGCAGGATTCGAAACTATCTGGCCCCCCTCACGGATTCCTAGCGGAAATGGCCGCAGGGACCTACACCGCCGTTGACGTCGCGGCGCTGACCCGGGTCGCCGGGTGGGGAGGCTAGGGCCCAAGGCCGTTCGCCGAGCGCCGGAGGTGCAGAAGGGCGCCGCCGACCCTGAGGTCAACGGCGCCCTTCGCGAGTTCGGTCAGTCTTGGGGCGGGACCACAACGCCACAAGAGAGGTAGATGGCGTCGATGGTCTCCGCACCGTGGAGGTTGGAGGCAAGGGTCGCGTTGTTCGGGTTGTTGTGCAGGAGCACGCCCTCGTTGCCGTTGGCACCCTGCACCTTGATGGCGATCTTGTCGGGGAACTTGGCCTTCACGCACTCACCCTCCGCAGCGGTGTAGAGCCCCAACCCAACTTCAAAGTCAATGAAGGGGTCAACCTCGACGCCGAACCAGCCACCGCGCTCGCCTACGAAGTTCACGTTCCGGTCGATGACGAAACAGTTGTGCGCGAACGCACCGCTCGCCGGGAGCACCACCATCACTGCCGCCCCCGCTGCTGCGGCGAGCATCCTAGCCTTGCGCATATAAGTCCCTTCGTCGTTTCTGGCCCACCCCCTGTGGGTCAGGGAGCAGGACAGTAGCCGACTACCCGACTTGTCCTGACGTGGGTACTGCTTCCACGCTTTCCGCGCAGGTTGCCCACGCGTGCTGTGCTCCCGGCCCCATCCGCCCGGCCCCTGGAGTGCCCCACGGAGCGCCCGGCCGACCCTGCGCGCGCCCACATTCCCGACCGCCGCGACCGGGAATCGCGAGCCGATTGCCTTCGGCGGCCAGGGGCGGGGTCGCGCGGATCGCCACCCCCCAGGGGAGGGGCCGGGTGGAGGGACGCGATCGCGCTCGCCCTATAACAGCAATCGGCCCCACAATTTCTTCAGGGGTCTCCATCAGTGACTCGCCGGGAAGGCCGACCCCAACGAGGATCGCGACGCCCTGCGAATGGCGCAATTGGCGGGCGGCCTTTGTTGGCGCTGCTCACCGCCACCAACCTTGACAGGGGCGGCCGGGTGAGTAACGTGGAGCGGCCCTCAAATAGCCTATTTGATGGTGAATCTAGGAACAGGAGACACCATGCGCCTCGTTAAGCACGCCTTTATCGCAATGTTGATATCACTCGGAGTGCTGACCGCGGCGTCCAGCCCGGCTGCGGGCGCCGAGCGCATCACTCGCGGAGACGCCCAAGCAGCCTTTCAGGCGTTCTGGACAGCTGGCTTCACGATCGAAGCCAGGACCGACACGACAGCCCCTGGCTTCGCCGTAATGCACTACACACTCTTGAACCCGGTGCACAAAGACGTGCACATCTGCACCACGAATTGGCACGCGTACGCCAGTGGCTGGGGCAGTCTCGGAACATATGCAGAGGCCGTGGCCGATATGAGCCTTGTCGATATTTCCTTCGCTATCGACGGCGCCCCTGTGGCGTCGAACACGACGGCGATCAAGCGCTTCATCGCCTACCCGGAATCTGCCTGGGGAAAGAGTTGGGGGGACTGATCCCCGCCGGGAGTCTCTCCATCGGGGCCCATCAGCTCACGGTGCAACTCCTCTACGACGGCATGCTGTACACCGAAACGGCGACGTTCTATGTCGACGCCGAAGGAACCGGCAGTTGCCTGTAGACGCAGGCAGCGACTAGGCGAACGGTACGTGGCCTCCGCGGTCAGTCCCAGGTGCCCGCAGGTCCCCTCGGGTCGCCGGTCCTCGTCGGCGACCTTCTCGTCGGCCTTGCCCGGGGCTCCCGCCAGCGCCCGCCGGAACTCGCGCGCGGGGGTCTCTTCCAGGTGGCTGTCGCCGGGGTCCGCCGTGATCGTGGCGACGAACCCGGCGCGCAGTCCTTGCCGCCCGTAAACCCTGTGGGGGGCGGGCTCTTCTTACCCGCCGGGATGGGGATCGGTCCCCAACTGCTGCGCCAGCGCCCACGCGCGGTCGGCCAGTTCCTTGTCGACGGAGCCCGCCCCGTCGGCGCTCATTCCGCCACCTGCACGATTCGGTGCTCGGGGCTCACGCAGAACTTCGTGCCGCAGGTCGGCTGCAGGGTCGCCCGGTCAGGCAGGAAGCCATGCAGGTCGGCGTACAAGACCTGTCGGATGTACGGCGGATGCTTGATCCCGGGGACCTTCACCTTGGCCATCCGGCCACAAGCAACCACGCGGCAGCCGGAACCGGATCAGCCGGGTAGCGGTCACGCAGGCGTTCGGCGACACCCGCCAGTTCGGGGGTCCGGGTCAGCATCACTGATCACCGGACAGCAGCGCCTCGATGCTGTCGGCGGTGAACCGGACAACGTTGGCACCCAGGTACACGGGCTTGAAGCGCCCTGCCGGCGACCAGACGGTCCAGGGTCTTGAGGGAGACGCCCAGCAGGGCGGCTGTTTCCTTGCGCGTGTAAGCGAGGCGGGGTTCGGGCGACACTGTGGCTCCGGTAGGAACAGAGCAGGCGCGCCGAAGCGAGCCCGCCGGGTGTTCGTCCGATGGCCGTTCTTGCACTGCGCCCTGGTCGCGGAACCAGGTGCTATATCCGGGCGGTCGATACCCGTGGCTGCTGGAGGACCCGCTCAGGTCGTGAACCTGACCGACCGGTTGTCCGGTTCGGGCGCGGCTGCCGGGGGCTGGCCCGGCGGCGTATCCCCATAGAACCACGCCGTGCCCGCAGCGCCAATCCCCCCGGACCGGCTGGTTTCGCCCCCCTACCGGCGTGCCCACGGCGTGCCCACGGGGCCTTGCGATGACGTCAGGAGACGCTCTGGGGGGCCTCCTGAGCGTGCCCCCGGCAGGATTCGAACCTGCGGCCTGTGGTTTAGGAAACCATCGCTCTATCCCCTGAGCTACGGGGGCGCTCGGGGCGCCGGGGCGCACGTCAGATTGTCGCAGATGCACGATGCGGCAGGCTCCAGCGGTGGCGTCGAAGCACCCTCGGTCGACCAACGGAATCGCTCGGCCATCGGGGGCGTAGCGGGGAGCCGCTCGTGGCAGCCCACGTCAGCGATCGTCGTCACGCACACCAGCACGTCCGCCGCCCCCTCCGCCCTCAGATTCATAGGATGGGCTCAGATCCGAAGGATCCCCGGCTCCGATGGGCCCCAGTCGCCCGGCGGTATGTGGCCGCGCCGCGGGGGTAGTGGGTCAGGAAGAAAGGGGCACACATGAACCCGTTGCGCGAGATCGCCTATCGGGCGAGGCGCCTGCTGATCAACGTCTATGGTCCGCCGCAGCTCGATGAGAAGCACGATCCGGTGGTGCAGCTCGATCAGGAGCACGAGGACGAGCTGCAGGAGGAAGCTCTCGACGAGGAGCGGGCCAGCACCGGCGAGGACCGAGCCGACACCGGTTCGGGCTGAGCGGCCGGCTGAGCGGCCGCGCTCCGGAAGGCTACGGCGCTGACTGGACCCGCTGAGGGCTCAGCAGCACGCCGAGTCGCTCGTCGCAGACACGCCCTGGGAGTCGTCCGCCTCCGGACGGCCGGGTGGCGGGCGCCAGGCGACCACGACCCGGTGCCCGAGCCGGACGGCCCGCAGTCGGGTGCCCGGCCTCCCCCAGGGCGAGTCGGAGGCGTGGGTGACGGTCATCGTCCACACCCCGCCGCTCGAGGTCAGGCTCAGGAGTGCATCGAAGGTGCCGTCCGCGGCCAGGGTGGGCCACACCTCCCGGAGACGCCGGCCGATCAGGTCCTTGCCGGGTGGGACGTCCTGCGCGACGTCCAGGACGACGACGTCCTCGGCCCCCTCGTCGGTGGAGACGACCTCCAGCAGCGCCCACGGGTCCAGCTGGAGGCTGAGCACCGCTCCGAGCCACTCCACCTCCGGATCCGTCGGAGTCGCGTCGCGCAGGAGGGCCGGGCCCAGCCGCTGCACCAGACGCGACAGGGCGGACTCCTCGACCTCCGCGAACTCACGTCCGTCGCACCACATGATGCCGGCCACACCGATCGCCCGTTCGGCCACCCGGATGGGGATCACGGCCATCGCCTCGAAGTGCGCCACCACGTCGCCGTCGCCGAGAACCGGTGGTCCCACTGCGCTCGCTCGCCCCAGAAGAGGGAGCGGCCCTCGACGGCGGCCACCACATAGGGGATCTCGTGGGCGGGCGGGATGTGGCACCAGGAGCTGACCAGGTCCGCGGGAACGCCGGACTGGCCGCACAGCTGCAGGGAGTCGTCGGCCAGGCGTCGGTACAGCATGACGCCCTCCACCTCGTAGGGCTGCAACAGCTCGGCCAGGAGCTCGGCGGCCTCCTGTCCCCGCTGCGTCCCGGCTGCCACGACGTCCAGCAGCGCCCCAGCGACCCCTGCCCTGATGTCCGGCTGGGCCTGCAGCCCCTGCCACGCCGGGGACGGTGCCGACGACGCCGGGAGCCGCTCGCGGATCAGCGCGTCGACTCGGCGAGCGACAGGTCGTCGCTCGGGATCGCGACGCCCACGACGGTCGCGGCCACCTCCACGAGGCGCGCGTTGTGCTGCTGCGACAGGGCGCGCAACTGCGCGAACGCCTCCTCGGGTCCGATGCCGTCGCGCTCCATCAGGATGCCCTTGGCCTGCTCGATCACGGAACGAAACCGGGCCGCCGTCCGCAGGCCCTCCACCTCGTCGCGAAGGGCTGCGAGCGAATCGGTCAGCCGCTCGACGCGGCCCCCCGGCGCCCGCTGGCCCGGCTCCCCGGCGACCGCCTCCCGGCACTCGAAGGCTCAGCGGCGAACGGCCGTTCTTGATGGTGTAGACGTGGTCATCGGGTGCTCCTCATGGCAGTCGCGAGCCTAGTCCCGTGGGGCGGGAACGGCCATCGCGGCGGCGGATGCCGCTGAGGCGCGCACGGCGTAAGACCTCCGAACGGGCAGCGGCACCGCTGAGGGCCCCGGGAAAAGTCACCGGGGCCCTCGGCGCAGTGCGGTCGGTCAGTCCGCGGTCGAGTCAGTCCTTGAACGCGTCCTTGACCTTCTCGGTGGCCTGGCCGAGGTCGGCCTTGGTCTGGTCGACCTCGCCCTCGGCCTTGAGGTCGGAGTCGCCGGTGACGTGCCCGATCCCCTCCTTCACCTTGCCGACCGTCTGGTCGACCGCATGCTTGATCTTGTCGTCGACGCCCATCTGATCTCCTCCTCGAAGTTTCGGTTTGACCTTGCGAGTCCTGCACTACCCGACGAAACTCGGTTCATCCCAGATGGCGGAGCATCACGCAGCGATTGCACAGCCGGTCGTCAGAAGCAGCATTCGTCGGCCATGCCAGGTATCGACGGTCGTGAAGCGGGAAGGAACCATGCGAGAGGGGTGCCATGCAGTCGAGTGCCATGCCGTCGAGTCCAGCCGCGCCGAGCATTCGAGAGCCAAGCATTCGAATGCCATCGAGTCGGGCTCCTCAGGCCCCCCTTGCCACGACGTCCTCGTAGAGCCGCAGGTACTGCGTCGACCATGCGGTCGGAGCAGAAGTACGTCTCCACCGATCGTCGGCAGGCCGCCCGGTCCAGCTGGTCGATGCGACCGATTGCCGTCACCAGGTCCTCGTCGCTGTCGCACAAGAACCCGGTGACCCCGTCCCGGACGATCTCCGGGGCCGCACCCGACCGGAGTGTCAGGACCGGCGTCCCGCAGGCAAGGGACTCGATCATCGCCAGGCCGAACGGTTCCGGCCAGCGGATCGGGTTGAGCAGGGCCCGAGCCGAACCGAGGAGGTCCAGCTTCTCGCTCATGCCGATCTCCCCCACGTAGCGGACCTGGTCGTCAAGCAGGGGAGCAACCTCCTTCTCGAAGTAGTCGATCTCGGCCTGATCGCGCTTCTTCGCCGCCATGATCAATGGGACTCGCGCAGCGTGCGCGATCAGTGCCGCCTCACGGGCGCCCTTGTCCCTGGAGAACCGCCCGAGGAACAGCAGGTGCTCGCCGGACCCGGTTCCGACCGGGAAGGCCTCGGGCCGCACGCCGTGGTGGATGACCGCCGCTACCGGGAAGCTCGCCCGCGAGGCATGGTCGTGGGAGATCGCCACGACCGCCCCCAGCTCGGCCACGTGCCGGTAGATGTCTCCAAGCTCGTCGGTGAACGGGCCATGGTTCGTGGTGACGACCGGGCAGCGGGACCTGCCCAGGGCAATCACCGGCCCCAGCGTCGTGTGATCGTGGATGATGTCGACATCGCGGAGGCGCTCGTAGGCGTGGAGCAGATGGTGCACCTCGACCACCGACTCCCCCATCCGCTCCGGCGCAGAGTGCTCGCGCACCCAAGCGCGTGGCACCGGGCAGGTGCTGTCCCCCGTGGTGAACAGCACGACTTCGTGGCCGCGGGCCTGCAGGCCTGTGGCCAGGGGGTCGATCACGGCTTCTGTGCCGCCGTAGCCGGTCGGCGGCACTGGCAACCAGGGGGGCGCGACCAGTCCGATGCGCATCGTGCTTGCCTCCTCAGAGAATCGGTCGGGTCGCTCGCCCGCCCGGACCATGCGGAGCCACCGGGGCTCGACGGGGGCGATGCGGCGCAGCGAACTGCGGACGCTCCGATTTGACTCCTCACGATCCGATGATCACCTACCCGGAATTCGCCGATACAGACCTGTCCCAGCTCGCCCTCGCACGATTCCAAGCCGCGGTGTTCGACCTCGATGGCGTCCTGACCCGGACCGCGGTGCTGCACGCCGCCGCCTGGAAGCGGGCTCTCGACGAGGTGATGCAGGCCCTGGGTGCCTCGTTGCAGCCCTTCGACCTCGAGGACGACTACCGCCTCTACATCGACGGCCGGCCCCGGCTGGACGGCGTGGCCGCTTTCGTGCGGGCCCGGGGTGCCGAGCTGCCCACGGGCAGCCCGGAGGACCCGCCCGGGGCAGCCACCCAGTGGGGAGTGAGCAGGCTCAAGAACTCCTACTTCCACGACGAGCTCTCCCGGCGCGGCGTCGACGTCTTCGAAGACGCCGTCGCCCTGGCGGACGGGCTGCGCGCCGAGGGCAAGCAGCTTGCCGTGGTGACGGCCAGTGAGAACGGACACCTCGTCCTCCAGCGGGCGGGAATCGCAGACCGCTTCGACGCGGTCCTGACCGGAGTGGAGGCGCGGCGCTGGCAGTTGCCCGGAAAGCCGGCACCGGACATGTTCCTGCGCGCTGCGGACGCGCTGTCAACGCCGGCCGGGCGCACCCTCGTGCTCGAGGACGCGGTGGCGGGCGTACAGGCCGGGCGCGCCGGCGGGTTCGGCATCGTGGTGGGCGTGGACCGCGACAGCCACCGCACGCGGTTGACCCTGAGCGGCGCCGACGCGGTGCTCGACGATGTCATGTCCGTGCTCACCCTCACCGAGGGTGAGCTGGCGGCCAGCCCGACGCGCTGCCTGGAGCGGCGCTACGAGGCCTTCCTGCTGCTCACCGAGGGTGGCTCCGCGCCCTCCGGCGATCTGCGCGAGGCGGTCCGTGCCCTGCGCGCTACGGGGGCGCTCGTCAGTGTGGCCCGGGCGGATCCCGAGGCGGATGTGGCCGAGCTCGTGCGTCGCGCCGCCCTTCGAGGCATCGGCCAGGGTCTCGTGCTGGCGATCGGCTGGCCCCGCGGACTGACCCTGCCGCCTGCGCTGGCCCGGGTGCCCGTTGTGTCGGTCGCGCCCGACCCCGGGGAGCGCGGTCAGCAGGCGCGCAGCGCGGGCGGCGCCGGCTCCGACCCGTCCGGCGCCAACACGTACTGGCTGGGTGGCGGCGCAGCGGCGCTCATGGCCGTCCTGCATCAGCAGGAGCAGCGCCGCCGATCCGGCAGGGTGCCCAGCATCGACCTCGATCCGGGATGGACCGTGGTCGTGCACGGTGACGACCCCCTGCCGGCCCCGGTCCAGCAGTCGCTGCTCACGGTCGCCGACACGCGGTTCGGCACGCGCGGATCGCGTGAGGAGGACCCCCCGGCCAGTTGCCCCTCGTCCTGGCTGGTGGCGTGTACGACGAGTCGACGTCGCCTACCACCCTGCTGGAGGCCCCCGGGTGGACCGGGCTGCAGGTACGGCTCCCCGCCCATCTCGCACCCGATGTGCGAGTCCTCGACATGCGCACCGGGATCCTCTACCGCGAGCAGGGCGCCGTGCCCGTGCCCCTGCGCTCCCTGCGCTTCGCATCCCTGGCGCGTCCCGGTGTCCAGGTGATGCGGGCCGAAGGATCGGCGCAGTGGCTGCACGCCGGCCGGAACCTGCCGCCCCCGGTCTCCGACGGGACCTACACACGGCGTCAGGCAGGGCATGGTGCGTCGGCCACCGTCCAGCCCGACTCGGGCGGCTCCATCGCCGCGGCAGGCCAGCAGAGCGAGTGGGTGGCCGAGGGGGACCCCTTCCCGGTGCGGATCGTCGATCGGCTGGTGGCACTGGCCGGATCTCCGGACAGACAGCCCCGAGCCGACGCGAGCGCCAGCGCATTGGCCCAGGCCCAGCAGGCCGGGTTCGACGCCCTGCTCGTCGAGCAGCGCCAGGCCTGGGCGAGACGCTGGGCGGACGCGGAGGTGAGCATCGACGGCGACCCGCAGGCGGAGGCGGCGACCCGGTTCGCGCTGTTCCATCTGATGGCTGCCGTGCCCACGTCCGGGGAGGCCGCATTGGGGCCACGGGGCGTCTCCGGGGCCACCTACCACGGCCACGTGTTCTGGGACGCCGACATCTTCGCCCTGCCCTTCCTGGCCGCCACCTCCCCCGACGCAGCGCTTGCCATGCTCCGCTATCGGCTGCGGCGCCTGCCGGCGGCCCGCCGCGCCGCCCGCGCCCGCGGCCTGCAGGGCGCCCAGTTCCCCTGGGAGTCGGCGCGAACGGGGCTGGACGTCACACCCACGGAGCTGATCGACGGGCAGGGCAGGCCGGTTCCGGTGCGCACGGGCCAGCTCGAGGAGCACATCACGGCCGACGTGGCGTGGGCGGCGTCGCACTACCTCGACTGGACGGGGGCTGACAAGCTGCTTCGCGGTCGGCTCGGTCAGCTGATGGCCGACACCGCACGGTACTGGGCCTCGCGACTGCGCCTGGACGACGATGGCCGTGGCCACATCGACGACGTGATCGGGCCCGACGAGTATCACGAGCTCGTCGACGACAACGCCTTCACCAACGTGATGGCACGCTGGAACCTGCGCAGGGCGGCCGACCTGGCCGACCGAATCGGGGTGGACCCCGCCGAGGCCGCCCGTTGGCGTCACCTCGCCGAAGCGCTGGTGGACAACTACGACCCGGAGACCGGGCGCTACGAGCAGTTCGCCGGGTACTACGCCCTGGATCCGATCACCGTCGCCGACGTGGGGCAGGCGCCCATCGCAGCCGACCTGCTCCTCGGCCGGGAGCGCCTCGAGGCCTCCCAGCTGATCAAGCAGCCGGACGTCCTGATGCTCCACCACCTGGTCCCCCAGGAGACGGCCCCCGGGTCGCTGGGGGCGAACCTGGACTTCTACGAGCCCCGCTGCACCCACGGCAGCTCACTGTCCCCGGCGATCCACGCCGCACTGCTCGCACGGGAGGGTCGGACGCAGGCCGCCCTCCGGCTGTTCCGGATGGCCTGTCGGCTGGACCTGGACAACCTCACCGGCACCACGGGCGGCGGCCTGCACATGGCCACCTTCGGCGGCGTATGGCAGGCCCTGGTGCTCGGCTTCGCAGGTGTCCGGCCCGAGGCTGAAGCCTTGGCGGTCGATCCCCGGATCCCGGATGACTGGTCGCAGCTGCGCCTGCGGCTGCGCTTCCGGGGGACGCGTGTGGAGCTCTTCGCCTCGCCCGATCGGTTCAGCGTCCATCCACACGGCTGGGTGGACGTCGAAGGTCCCCGGCGGGCCACCGGTCCGGGTCGGTCCGTCGGGCCAGCTTTGGGAAAGCACGAGCAATGGATGGAGTGCGAGATGACAGGAATCCTGGTCGCTGTAGACGGCACCCCGGCGTCCCTGCCAGCGCTGCAGACAGCCGTGCTGCTGGAACGGCGACTGGGGTGGACCATCCGGGCGCTGCATGTCGGTTCGGCCCCCCCGCACCAGGAAGCAGAGGAGTTGGGCCTTGCTCTTGACGTGGTCGGCGGCGAGCCGGAGCGGGAGCTCGTGGCGGCGGCGTCGGACGCGGCGCTGGTGGTGGTCGGGCTGCAACGGCCGCCAGGCGGGCGGGCGCTGGGCCGCATGGTCGACGTCCTCCGGCACGCGATCACAGCGCCGCTGATGGTGGTCCCGTCCAACGCGCCGGTGCGGGCGACCCTCGACCGCGTGCTCTTCTGCCTCGACGGGTCCACGAGCGTGAGCACGCTCGCCCGGCCGGCCATCGTCACATTCTCCGCGGCCGGCATGCAGGTCGGCGCACTGCACGTCTTCGAGCCGCGCACCGTTCCGCGGTTCCACGACGGTGCCCCCGACGACGAGGTCTGGCGCGACGAGTTCCTCGCGCTCAACTGCGAGGGGCTCGACGTGGACCTGCGCACCTGTGCCGGGCCGATCGTGCCGGCCGTGCTGCGGACTGCGCGGATACAAGACACCGACATCATCGTGCTGGCGTCCCGACCGGGCACGTCCGCTCGTGGGGAATCGGTGATCCGCGAGGTGCTGCTGAACGCCGATCGTCCGATCGCCCTGGTGTCCGCCTCCCCGGCCGCGCTCGCCGCCCTGCCAGGGGACGGCGGCACTTGGGGCACCTCCGCCTCTCGGGAATTGCGCTCGCCCGGTGCCGTTCTGGATCCCCTCGACGTGGGCAGCCCGGACTCGCTGTAAGGCGGCGGGCCGGGACCGTCAGGCCGCCGTCGCTGGTGGGCGCCAGACGAGGACCACCTGCTGGCCGAGGCGCACCGCCCGCACCCGGGTGTCGACGCGTCCCCACGGCGAGTCCGAGGCTTCGGTCACGGTCGAGCTCCAAGCCCCTCCGGTACGGACCAGGTCGCCAAGGGCCTTCGCCATGCCGTCGTGCGCCGCGGACGGCCACAGCTCCAAGAGCCGGCGTCCGACCCAGTCGGCGGATCCCCGGCCCCTGGGAGCGAAGTCGCTCACCACGAAATCGCTCACCGCGCCGTCCGTCCCAGCGACCGGCTCGAGCTGCAGCCAGGGGTCGACGTGCAGTCCCAGCATGGTGTCCAGCCACGCCCGCTCGGGATCCACCACGGCCACGGTGCGCATCAGGGTGGGCGACACCCGCTGGACCAGCTGACTGATCGCCGCCACGCGATCCGGTGCGAGCACCTGCGCTCTCGACCAGAACAGGCCCACGACTCCGACGACCGCCGTCCCGTCCTGGATCGGGATCGTCATGGCTGCCTCGAACCGGGGCGTGGGGCGCACGTGGGGGAACTGGCTGGCCCGCGCGGCGCGGTCGTCCCAGTGCAGCACCTCCTGGTCCTGCAGCGAGCGGATGTAGGGGATGTCACGCGACGGCGGGATGCTGCGCCAGGGAGCGATCTCCTCCCAAGGGACCCCCTGCTGACCCAGTAGGCGCAGCGAGCCGTCGGGAGCGGCCCGGAACATGGTCACCGCCGCGACCTCCTGTCCGGCGAGCAGCTCCGCCACCAGCTGGGCCGCCTCGCCCCCCTGCTGGATGGCCCCGGCCTCGAACGCGCCGGCGCCGATCGCGACCTGCGCCGCGAGCGGTCCGGAGCGCGGCTCCAGCTCCGGCGTCGACCCGCTCACGGCGCCCGGGGCTCCCATGAGCGCGAGGCCGCCGCCCGGGTCCCCTTCCCGGGATGCCGTGCCGAGCCGCGCGTCCTGCCCATCGTCCTGCTCATCGTCGGCGAGGAACGGGATCGCGACTCCCATGACGCTGGCGGCCGCCTCGACGAGGCGGACATCGCCGTCATGGGCCATCACCTGGAGCCGCTCGAACGCCTCGTCCAGGGTGATGTGGTGGCGCTCGACCAGCACGCCCTTCGCCTGCTCGACCACGGCACGCACCTGGGCGGCCGAGCGCAGGCCACGCAGCTCTGCCTGCATGGCGTCGATCGCACCTGACAGCGCCTGATGGGTCGCCGCCTCCGCCAGGATCTGACCCTGGAGCGATTCGATCATCACTGCTCCCGATCGGGGGTCGTCTACTGACATCAATGGCCCCGCCGATAGTCACGATACCTCCCAGGCACCATACCGTCCCCACGGTCCCGGAGCCATGGACCGGCGGCCTATGAGGCGCGCACGGTGCGCGGGCCCCGGTGACGCCCCGCCTCCGGGCGTCGGCGCCCGTCGGTCCACGCCGCGGGAAGGGCAGCGTCCTGGTTCACGTGGTCACGGATCGCCGACAGGGCGCGGGCGAGGATCCTGGACACCTGGACCTGTGAGATCCCCAGCCGCTGGGCGATCTCACACTGCGTGAGGTCCCCGTAGAAGCGCAGGAGTAGAGCCCGCTGCTCCCGCTCGGGGAGTCGGCGCACGATCGCCCGGACATCGGGGCGCACCTCGGCCAGGGCCAAGTGGGGATCCACGGCACCACAGCGGTCGAGCCAGCACCCATCTTCCCCCAGCGGCTGGTCCAGCGAGTCGACGGTACGCGCCGACCTCGCCGCGAACACCGCCTCGGCGACCGCGCCCTCGCTGAGCTGGACCCGGGCGGCGATCTCGGCGGCGGAGGCCTCATGACCCTGCTGCACCGCCAGCTCGTCCTCGGCCCGCCGGACGGCCAGTACGTCCTCCTGGAGGCTGCGTGGGACGCGCATGGCCCACGCGTGGTCGCGGAAGTGCCGGCGCAGCTCGCCCAGGATCGTGGGTACCGCGAAGCTGGGGAAGGGCGTGCCATGCGCCGGGTCGTAGCGACTTGCGGCCAGCACCAGACCCAGGCGCGCGACCTGGTCGAGGTCCTCGGGGGCCTGCCCCCGGCCCGCGTACCACTGGGCCAGCTGCCGGGCCAGCGGCAGGTGCTCGATGACAAGCGCGTCCCGGACGGCCCGGTCGACACTGCGGAGCTCGCGCGGCTCGGCGGCCGTCCGCTCCTCCTCGGTAGGACCCTCCGGACCGACCGCGGCACCCGCCGCGCCGTCGGTCGCGACCTGACCGAGCAGCCGGGCGAGGCGTGGCCCCGAGCGGGACGGCTCGTGCACCCAGCGCATCCGGTCCCGGGCTGCCAGGCCCATCCCGCGCAGCCGGAAGCCGTCGGCGAGCAGCTCGCCTACGGCCGCGGTGAGGGTTCGGGCGTCGGGCGGGACCAGCAGTCCGGTGGTCCCGTGCACGACATGGTCGACGTAGGCGTCCCGCGCCACCGCGATCGTCGGGATCCCCCATGAGGCGGCCTCCAGCACACCCCACCCGTGCCGCGCCTCCTCGGGGCTGGCGACGAGCAGCGCGGCGTCGGCCCACAGCGTCCCGCGCCGACGGCTGGCCGGCGCTGGGCGGTGGCGCAGCCGGTCACCGACGCCCAGCTCAGCGGCGCGCCTGCGCAGGGATGCCCAACGGGCCGGCGGCAGCGCGGCCCCGATCACGAGGCCCGCGCAGTCCCAGCCCGGCAGGGCCTCGACGAAGGCGTCCAGGAGCGGACCCGCGGCGAGCGTGACGACCCATCCGCTGGGGGTTGCGCCGACGTCCGCCTCGGGCAGGAGCACGGCGGCGGGGAACACGCCGGCGGTCAGCGTGCGCACGTCGAGGCGGTGCCAGTGGTCGTCCTCGCGCTTGGACATGGGCAGCACCGCGGCCACGTGCCGCGCCAACCCACGCTCGCGCGCCCGGTCGACCGGGTACTCGTCGAAGACGGCGACCACGGGCACACTCGGGCCGGTGGGCAGGCTTCGGCCCGCCTGCACAGCTGCCGAGGCGGCGACCAGGCCGATCGCGAGCACGACCTCCGGACGCTCACGCCCCCAACGGGTGGTCAGCTGCTCGGCGCATGCGGCGACATCGGCCTGCAGGTCGACGCCGGGGAAGTCGCCGACGTCCTCGACGACGTCGACACCGGCGCGGCGCAGGCTGTCTGACAGCCCACGAAGTGCGGGCCGCGGCAGCCCGGTGGCGTCGGGACGGGGATGGGTGACCAGGTGCACCAGCATGAGGACCTCACTGCGAAGTGGCTTGCGTCTCAAGGACTTCTCGTGTGGTGGCCTGCTGGCTGAAGCACACCCACGGCAACTACTGTCACCGGCGCGCATCGACAGTTGCGCGGTTCGGTGGAAAGGAGTCTCCGGTCGCATCGTCCGGGGAGCCGAGGGGGCGTAACCGGACGAGCAGCGCCGCGCTTCTGGACGCTGCTCAGACGCTAGCACCACGCAGCCCGGCGCGCCAGAGCAGCTTGCCGGCGGCGGGTATGGACCGCGCCGGAGTGGGTAGCAGGCCGTCATGGCTACCAAGGCGAAGACCACCGGGAAGACCGCCAAGAAGAGGACGACCACGAAGGCGGACAACGGGCAGCGAGCGCGGGTGAGCTTCACGGTCGCGGGCCTGGATCGCCAGGAGGCAGCCAGAGTCATCGACCTGCTGCAGGACCGGCTCAATGCCCTCACCGATCTCTCGCTGACGCTCAAGCACATCCACTGGAACGTGGTCGGGCCGCACTTCATCGCTGTGCACACGATGCTCGACCCCCAGTACGAGGCGGTGGCTGGGATGGTCGACGACGCCGCCGAGCGGATCGCGACCCTGGGCGGCTCGCCCCAGGGGACTCCCGGCGCCCTGGTCGCATCCCGCACGTGGGACGACTACAGCATCGGTCGCGCCGATGCCCTCAGCCACCTAGCGGCACTCGATCTGGTCTACTCGGGGATCGTGGAGGCGCATCGCAAGGCCATCGACGACACGGAGGAGCCCGACCCGGTGACCCAGGACATGCTGATCGGGCAGAGCGGGCAGCTCGAGCAGTTCCAGTGGTTCGTCCGGGCGCACCTCGAGAACGCGGGCGGCGAGCTCGCCAACGCCGGGGCAGCCTCCGAGGCGGCGGCTGCCGCCAGCGTGGCCTCCGCATGACCTTGGGGTGACCGGCCGGGCCGGGTGAAGGACCTGGCCGCGTGACCGACCGGGCCGCGTGACCACATAGAGACCAGGCGGGAGGCGACCAGCACGGGGAGCAGGTCGGAGGCTCATGGACGTTCGACAACCAGCGTGGCAAGCCCCGGCAGGCCGGTCGGGCCGCCATTTCCGGGTGTCGGACGGCGCCCGCCGCGACGCGGCGCCCGAGCTCCTGCGCTGCGAGCAGTTCTCCGACGTCGTCCCCTTCGACCGGGCGGCCGTCCTGCTGGCGCCGAGCGCCGACGAGCTGTGGGTCCTCGAAGGGTCGGACGAGCGACTCCAGGAGCTGATCGAGCAGGAGCAGACCGTGCTGCAGGGGCCCCACGTCGATGCCGGCGCTCGCAGTTCCGTACCCGACGACGCCGGCCCCCACGACGCTGCCACCCACCTCGCTGGCCCGGCGTGGCTGACACGCGCGGTGTGCAGGTCAGCATCCCCGAATGGAGCGCGGCCAGCAGCAGGTGGCCGCTGCTGGCCGGTACCGGCGCCATCGCGTTCGGCGGTCGGCACGGCAGTCTGCTGGTCCTCGAGCTGGGACAGGCCGTCGGCTCACGGTCCCTGGGCAGCCTCACCGTGTCGCGGGACTTCGCTCCACCGTTCACGCCCGCCGAGGCCGAGGCGCTGACCGAGTTCTCGCGGCTCCTGGCCGTCATGGTGCTGGAGCGCTGGCGCGCGACCCTCGATGTGGATCGCCTCGAGGGCGTGCTGCCCGATCAGCGCCACCTCGCGGCCGGGATGCTCGCCTCCGGGCTGGGTGTCGACGTGAACCAGTCGCTGGCCATCATCCGCGCGAGGGCCTTCGCCGAGGGCCGGACCCTGGCCGACGTCTCCGCGGACATCGTCGAGGTCCACGAGCAGCGGCATCCGGGGGCCTCGCGTTACGGCACCCCGCCCCACGGTCCGAGCAGCTGATCCGAGCTGGGCAGGTGAATCTGATGACCGCCGGCCGGAGTGTCGTCCACTGGGAGGAGAACACCGGCACGTCCGAGGGAGCCTGCAGGGCGTGCAGCTGTGGGTCGCCCAGCCCGACGAGATGTCGCCACGGGAGCCCGCTCGTCGTGAGCCTCGCGATCCCGCCCGGTCGTGAGCCCTCCCGATCGTGCGCCCGCCCGATCGTGAGCATCGACCGATGACGAGGTCCTTGCTACCCTGTTGCGGTCGGCTTGTCGCCACGCGCCCCCCGGGGGCGTCGGAGACCGGACCCACGTGAAGGAGATCCTCCGATGTGCAGCCCCGCGATCTGCCGAGCCTGCGGCAAGGTGACCTATACCGGCTGCGGCCTTCACGTCGACCAGGTGATGGCCAACGTCCCCGAGTCCCGGCAGTGCACCTGCACGGACTGACCGCGGACCGGCGCTCGCTCACTGCCTCTGCCCTGCCGGTGCTGCCATGACCGGCCTCTGGGCTGGCCGACGACGCCACGGACCCGAGCGGCGCGCACCCGACGGCACTAGGGTCCCCGCATGGAGACTGGCGCGTCGGCGCCCCGGGTCGCCGTCGCCGGCGCCTACGCGGGCGGGCGGGAGCGGGCCCGGGCGGGACTCACGGAGGTCCGACGCTCCTGGCGGGTGATCCTGCAGGCGACCGTCGCCGCATCGCTGGCCTACGCCGCGGGCGAGGCCATCGGCCACGAGACCCCGTTCTTCGCCCCTATCGCCGCGATCGCGACTGTCGCAATCTCGCTCGCCCAGCGTCTGCGACGGGCCACCGAGCTGCTCCTCGGCAACGCGATCGGCATCCTGATGGCGGACCTCCTCGTCATCAGGATCGGGACCGGCGCCTGGCAGGTCGGCCTCGTCGTGGCAATCGCCCTGACCACTGCCCTGCTCGCCGGTGGCGGACCCATCCTGATCATGCAGGCGTCCTCATCGGCGATCCTCATCGCGACCATCGTGCCGCCGACCCCCGACCAACCGTGGAACACCGGCAGGTTCGCCGACGCGCTGATCGGCGGCGGCATCGGCCTGGCGGTCTCGGCCCTCCTGATGCCCGTGGATCCCGCCCGGCATGTCCGATCGGCGACGGACCCCTTGCTCGCCGCTCTGCACGATGGCTATCAAAAGGTCGGCCTGGCGCTCCGGGCCGGCGACCAGGCCGGGGCCGAGGATGTCCTCGCCTACCTGCGTGGGACCGCGCCGGTGCTGGCCGGCTTCCACGCAGGCCTCGACGCCACGCGGGAGTCCGTGCGGCTCGCCCCCTGGTACTGGGGCCAGCGCACGCTGCTGGCGGCCTATGCCCTGGCCGGCGTCCACCTCGACAACGCGATCCGGAACCTTCGCGTGCTGGCCCGGCAGGCGACCATGGCGATCGACCGCGCCGAGCCCGTGCCGGCCGACATCCCCGACGCCCTGGCCATCCTGGCCGAGGCGGTCGAAGTCCTCGGCCCCGTGCTGGCGGCCGAGGAGAGCCCCGACGTTGTCCGTGCGCTCCTGCTGGATGCCGTGGGACGAACCGTCGGAGCCGCTGGGGGGGACCCGATACGAGGATCAGGTCCGGGACCGGCATCAGGTCCTTCGGGACCGGGCGCCGCGGGGCTGTTCAACGCACCGATGATCGTCGCGGTCCGGCTCTCGGTGTCCGACCTCCTCCAGGCAACCGGACTCTCGGGCACCGAGGCGCACGCACTGATCCGCGCAGCCGGCGACAGCTCCGGTTGACCCGCGCCCCACCGAGCCGCCCGGGGGTAAGTCCGGCGCAGGTCGAGGACCGCCCGCCTGGACCGCCCCGGGTCAGGACCGCTCGAGGCAGCGCCGCTCGTGGGCCAGGAGCCAGGCCTTGGTGTCGAGCCCCCCGGCGAAGCCGGTCAGGGCGCCGCTGGCGGCGACGACGCGATGGCAGGCCACGACGACCGAGATCGGGTTGCGGCCGTTCGCCGCCCCGACCGCACGGGCCTTGGCCGCGTCGCCGAGGGCGGCGGCCTGGTCGCGATAGCTCATCGTGGAGCCGAAGGGGATCGTGCGAAGCACCTCCCACGCGCTGCGCTGGAAGGCCGTCCCTCCCGGGTCCAGAACCAGGTCGAACTCACGCCGGGTGCCGGCGAAGTACTCCTCGAGCTGCGCCTGCGCGCTGTCGAGGTGGGCAGTGGCGGCGTCCGGGCCTGCGGCGTCCGAGCCGCGGGCGTCAACCGGCGCGTGCCCGAGCGCTGCGGAGGTCTCGGGCCTGGCCAGCCACGCTGCCGAACCAGGCACCCGGGAGCCATCCTCCCCGGGCCAGAGGACCGCGCGCAGGCCGTTGCCGCCGGCCACCAGCATCAGCGGGCCGATCGGCGTCTCCACCGTTCGGATCGCGACCCCGCCGCCGGGCACCACCCCCGCTGTGCGGGCACCAGACCGGACGCCCAGGGACCGGACACCCAGGGATCGGACACTCATGATGGTGCTCCTGTCGACTGCGTCGTTGTGCGTGGATCGCTCCGTGGCGGGTCCCCGAGGCTGGCCCACAGGTGACCGACGGCGTACGAGCGCCACGGTCGCCACGCGTGGGCTCGCTGCTCAATCGCCCGTGGCCGGTCGTCACCGCCGAGAGCGGCGATCGCGCGACGCACCCCGAGGTCCCCGGCCAGCATCACGTCGGGATCCCCCAGGCCGCGCATCGCCACGTACGCCGCCGTCCACGGTCCGATCCCGGCGAAGCCCTGGAGCGCGGTCATGGTCGCTGCCCGGTCGGCGCCCGCGTCGACCACCAGCGACCCGTCGGCCAGCGCCAGGCACACGCCGACGAGCGCGGCCGCCCGGGCCCTGGGCATCGCCAGCGCAGCGGGGTCCAGCTCGGCGATGGTCCCGGCCGTGGGGAACACCCGGGTCAGCTGCGGATCGTCGAGGGCCAAGGGGCGTCCATGCGCCGCGACGAGGCGCCCGACGAGCGTCAAGGCACCTGCGACGCTCACCTGCTGCCCGACGACGGCTCGCACGACCATCTCGTGCGGGTCGACGCTCCCGGGCATCCGCAGCCCGGGTCGCGCGGCGATCCGTCGCGCCAGCAGTGGGTCGGCCCCCAGCACGTCCGCAACGGCCTGCGGATCGGCGTCGAGGTCGAACAGTCGCCTGACGCGTGCGACCGCGGGAGCCAGGTCGCGCAGGTCGGCCAGCCGGAACTCAGCGACGAGACCGCCCTCGCCGCCTGCCGAGCACGCGACGGTCGCATGTCCGTTCGGCAGCTCGAGGGCGCGCCGGTAGATCGCGCCGTCCCAGGCCTCGATCCCAGGGACCGCGCGGGTGCCCAGGAAGGCCAGGACCGCGGCGGCGTCGAACGGCGGCCGGGTCGGCAGTCGGACGACGATCGGGGCGTGGACGACGGTGCTGGGCTCCCCCGGCTTGCCGTTCTCCCTCACCGTGCTGAGCTCCCCCGGCGTGCCGTTCTCCCTCGGCGAGCCGGCCTGGACCTCGGGGCGTGTCCGCGGCTCTGCGCTCGCAGAGCGGCCCCGCGTCGTGCTCGTCCCTGACGAAGCCCTGCGCCGGCCCCTCAGTGCGGTGGGCGACTCCCCGTAGGCCGTCGCGATCGTGTCGTTGAAGGACCTGATGCTGCCGAAGCCGGCCGCCCATGCGACCTCGCTGAGCGGCAGTTCCGTGGTCTCCAGGAGGATCCGCGCGGAATGCGCGCGCTGGGTCCGGGCGATCGCCAGGATCCCGGCGCCGAGCTCCTCGGTGACCAGACGGTTCAGGTGGCGCTCGCTGTAGCCGAGCGTCGTGGCGACTCCGGCCACGCCCTGGCGCTCGACCGCTCCGTCGGCGACCAGCCGCATGAGCCGGGCGACCACGTCACCACGAACGTTCCACTCCGCCGACCCGGGCGCGGCGTCCGGTCGGCAGCGCCGGCAGGCCCGGAAGCCCTCGCCCTGGGCGGCGGCCGGAGTCCGGTAGAACGTGACGTTGCGACGCTTGGGCGTGACCGCCGGGCAGCTGGGCCGGCAATAGATGCCCGTCGTGCGGACCGCCGTGTAGAAGGCACCGTCGAAGCGCGCGTCCCGGCTGGCGACCGCCCGGTAGCAACGCTCGTGGTCGAGGTCCATGTGCACATCCTCCCCCATCCGCACCGGCCGCACTGGCAGGAATCGGACGCCGCGCTCTGGGGCGCCCTCGCGGGTCGGGTCTCAGGGAGCAAGGTCTCAGGGGGCTCAGCAGAGTGGTGCCTCGGTGGGGCGCATCGCGTGATGGACGGGGGGAGCCCGCCGGGGCCAGGAGCCGGAATGGGACGATGCCTGCACACCCACCACATGCCTGGATCGGCACAGCCACGCCCGTCGCACGGCCCACGCAAGGACGGAGCCCCATGGACTTCCAGCCCAGTCCGCACGCACTCGCCTACCTATCGAGGCTCCAAGCGTTCATGGACGTCTCGGTGCTGCCGGCAGAGCCGGTGTACGCCGCCCAGCGTCGGGAGCTTGCCGCCGCCGGGCGCACGCACGAGCTCCCGCAGGTCGTCGAGGACCTCAAGGCGCAGGCGCGGGCCGCCGGCCTGTGGAACCTGTTCCTGCCCGACAGCTCCGAGCCGGCCCACGGTCTGACGGTCCTGGACTACGCGCCTCTGGCCGAGCTCTCCGGGTGGTCACCCGAGCTCGCGCCCGAGGCCATGAACTGCGCCGCGCCGGACACCGGGAACATGGAGATCCTGCACATGTTCGGCACGCCCGAGCAGAAGGAGCAGTGGCTCGCCCCCCTGCTGGCCGGCGAGATCCGCTCTGCCTTCTCGATGACCGAGCCGGAGGTCGCCAGCAGCGACGCCCGCAACATCCGCACGAGCATTCGGCGCGAGGGCGACGAGTACGTCATCAACGGACGCAAGTGGTGGAGCACCGGGGCCAACGACCCGCGCTGCCGCGTCCTGGTCGTCATGGGCCGGACCGATCCCGACGCCGACGTCTACCGCCAGCAGTCGATGGTGCTCGTCCCGATCGACTCGCCGGGCGTGACCGTCGTGCGGAACGTTCCCGTGTTCGGGTACCACGACCAGCACGGGCACGCGGAGATCACCTTCACCGACGTCCGGGTCCCGGTGACCAACCTGCTGGGCACGCAGGGGTCCGGCTTCGCCATCGCCCAGGCGCGCCTCGGCCCGGGACGGATCCACCACTGCATGCGCGCCATCGGCATGGCCGAGCGAGCGCTTGACCTGATGTGCCGACGGGCGGTCCAGCGGGAGGCGTTCGGCAAGCCGCTGGCGCGCCAGGGCGTGGTGCAGCAGTGGATCGCCGAGTCGCGGATCGCCATCGAGCAGGCCCGGCTCCTGACACTCAAGGCGGCCTGGATGATCGACACGGTCGGCGCGAAGGCGGCGCGCAGGGAGATCGCGGCCATCAAGGTGGTGGCACCCCGCATGGCGCTCGAGGTGGTCGACCGGGCGATCCAGGTGCATGGCGGAGCGGGCGTCAGCGACGAGACGCCGCTGGCGATGATGTGGGCGGGACTGCGCACCCTGCGGATCGCCGACGGTCCCGACGAGGTGCACCTGCGCGACGTCGCGCGTCTCGAGCTGCGGCCGCTGATGGCCCCTCGATGAGTGCCGGCGAGGACGTCGGGGCAGCGGGGCCCGTGCGCGTCGAGGACGCCTTCGACGTCGCCGCACTCGACGCCTGGCTGCGCGAGCGAGTGGGGCTGCCCGCCGGGCTGCCGAAGGTCCGGCAGTTCCGGGGCGGCGCGTCGAACCTGACGTTCCTGCTGCGCTACCCGACCCGCGACCTCGTCATCCGCCGGCCCCCCGCCGGACACAAAGCCGCCACCGCCCACGACATGCGGCGCGAGTACGAGATCCAGCGGATGCTCGCGCCGTGGTTCCCGGCCGTTCCCGAGGTCCTCGGGCACTGCGCGGACGAGGCGGTGCTCGGCTCCGAGTTCTACGTCATGGCGCACGTACCCGGCCTGATCCTGCGCGGCGACCTCCCCGCCGGGCTCGTGCTCGACCCGTCGAGAGCGCGCGAGCTGGGGCTGGGCATCTTCGACTCCCTGGCCGAGCTGCACTCGGTGGACATCGCGGCCAGCGGGCTGGACACGCTCTTCCGGGGCCATGGGTACGTCCGCCGCCAGGTCGATGGCTGGTCACGGCGCTACCGGGCGGCGCGCACCGACGACGTTCCCGATGCCGAGGGCGTGATGGCGTGGTTGGCGGCCCAGCAGCCGGACGACGTCGCCGCACGGCTGATCCACGGGGACTGGCGGTTCGACAACCTCGTGCTCGATCCCGACGACCTCGCGACAGTGCGGGCGGTCCTCGACTGGGAGCTGGCGACCGTCGGCGACCCGCTCATGGATCTCGGCGCGTCCCTGGCCTACTGGGTCCAGGCCGACGACGACCCCTCCTTCCAGCTGCTGCGCAGGCAGCCGTCGAACGTCCCCGGGATGCCGACCCGGGAGGAGGTCGTCGAGCACTACCTGCAGCGGACCGGCCTGACGCTGCCCGAGGCGGGCTGGCGGTTCTACGAGGTGTACGGGCTCTTCCGGCTGGCCGTGATCATCGCGCAGATCTGGTACCGCTACCGGGCCGGCGAGACCACCAACCCCGCATTCGCCGGGTTCGGCGCCGCCGTGAACCAGCTCGTCGCGCGCGCCGAGGTCATGGTCGCGGGGCCAGGGGCGCGTTCGCGGTGAGGTTCGCGTGGGGTCGTAGGCTGCCCGCGTGACTGACGCGCGGATCGACCGACTGGTCTGGATCGACCTGGAGATGACCGGCCTGGACCCCGCCCGTGACGAGATCGTCGAGATCGCCGCGATCGTGACCGACGCCGAGCTCAAAGAGCTCGACACCGGGATCTCCCTGGTCGTGCGCCCCCCCGACCTGTCGATCCTCGCGACCATGGACGAGGTCGTCATGCGCATGCACACCGAGTCCGGGCTGCTCGACGACATTCCCGGCGGGGTCCCGCTGGCCGACGCGGGGGTCGCGGTACTGGCCTACGTGCGAGGTCACGTGGCGGAGGCCGGGCGCGCGCCGCTGGCCGGGTCGAGCGTCTACGTCGACCGCGGCTTCCTCGCGCGGTACCTTCCCGACCTCGACGCGCACCTGCACTACCGCCTCATCGACGTGTCCACCATCAAGGAGCTGGCCCGCCGCTGGTACCCGCGGTCGTACTACAACGCGCCGACGAAGTCCGGCGGGCATCGCGCGCTGGCCGACATCCGGGAGTCGATCGCGGAGCTGCGCTACTACCGCAGCACGGTGCTCGTGCCGGCCCCAGGACCGTCCACCGTCGAGGCTCGGGCGGCGGCGGAGCACCACTTCGTGGACCATGCCCGCGACCCTTCCTCGTCCGACCAGGTGCGGCTGAGTCGGGTACACTTCACACCTGCCGAGCGGCGGTACCCACCGCACCATGAGCGCGCCCGGCGATGGTGGGTGTAGCTCAGCTGGTAGAGCACCTGGTTGTGGTCCAGGTGGTCGCGGGTTCGAGTCCCGTCACTCACCCTGGTTCCCGGGCATCCCTTCCAATGTGGGGCCCGGGCCTTGCTTCGCCGGGGGCGTCGGGGAGCGACCTCCGGCTCGTGGTTGTCGAGTGCCCCAGTGCTTGTCGATCGCCCAGTCTTGTCGATCGCCCAGTGCATTTCGATCGCCACATGCTTGACGCGTGCCCGGTGCTGTCGAGTGCGCCCTGTGCTCGGCAGAGTGCCCGGGCGGCCCTGGCCGTGGCAGGGTTCGACGGTGATCTTCCCCGGCTTCGAGCTCAGGCAGGTGGACGTCGGTGACAACGTCTCCCTCCGGGTGCGAATAGCCACTGTCGGCGGCACAGCCACCGCCGGCAGTCCCGTGGTGCTGCTGCACGGCCACCCCCGGACCCACACCACGTGGCACCGGGTCGCGCCGATGCTCCACGCCGCCGGCCATGCCGTGGTGTGCCCCGACCTTCGCGGCTACGGCCTGTCCTCCGCCCCTGCGCCCGAGCCCGACCACACCACCTACTGCGACCGGACGATGGCCGCGGACATCGTGAGCCTGATGGAGCGGCTGGGGCATGGTCGCTTCGCGGTGGTCGGCCACGACCGCGGCAGCTACGTCGCCTACCGGACGGCCCTCGACCATCCCGAGCGGGTCACGAGGCTGGCAGTGCTGGACAGCGTGCCGATCGTCGAGGCGCTCGAGCGCGCGGACGCCAGGTTCGCGGAGCTGTGGTGGCACTGGTTCTTCTACGCCAGCGAGCGTGCCGAGCGTGTCATCGTCGCCGACCCACTCGAGTGGTACCGACCCGACCGGTCCGTCATGGGCGAGGAGAGCTACCAGGACCTCATCCGCGCGATCACCCGACCGGAGACAGTGCGAGCGATGCTGGAGGACTACCGGGCCGGCCTGCATGTGGACCGGGCAAACGACGAGGCCGACCGGCTGGCGGGGCGCCGGATCACGTGTCCGACCCTGGTCGCCTGGTCCCTGCGCGACGACATGGAGACGCTCTACGGGGACCCGGCCCGGATCTGGTCGGGCTGGTGCACCCGGCCGATCCGGACCGCCAGGATCGGGTCCGGTCACCACATGGCCGAGGAGGCGCCCGAGCAGCTGGCGGAGGTCCTGGCCGGCTTCCTCGCGGAGTAGTCGGTCGGCGGAGGGCGCCTGACGCTCGCAACGAGCCTGTCCGCGACGCACCCGTCACGTCGCCGCACTACGCTCGGCCCCATGTCGGGGACTGCCAGACCAGCGATCACGACGTGCGCGATGTGGGCCGTGAGCGTGATCGCGGCACTGGCCCTCGCCGGGTGCGGGATCGGCGACGACGTGACCCTGCCGTCCGTCTCGGCGTCGTTCGAACGTCCGTCCCGGACGCCGGAGACGCCGTCACCCTCGGACACCGTGCCGACTGCCGAGCCTGAGCCGTCGCGGACCATCGTGCGCCCGACCCGCACGCAGGAGCCCACCCCCGAGCCCACGCCCACGAGCCAGACCCCGACCGACACGGGCCGCCCCAGCCGCCTCCTGTCGCAGGCCGCGACCACGCTGCCACCGAGCACTCCCGCGACCACGAAGGCTCCGACACCCACGTCCACATCCCCAACCCCGACCGGGACCTCCGAGACGACGCCGGCCGCGACGCCCACCGCGACCGGGTCGACGGCGACCTCGACCAGCGGCACGCCCTCGCCGTCCACCAGCCCGGCGACCACGACGGTCACGACGACCGCCTCAGCAGAGGCGGCCGATTCCACTGGCGACGGGCTGCCGCTCTGGCTCGTCCTCGCCGTCCTGGCCGCAGCCGGGGCCGGGCTGGCCTGGTTCCTGATAGCGGGCTCCCGCCGCCGGGACTGGGAGGCGCGGCTGGAGGTCGAGCGGACACAGGGCCGGTGGGTGGTCGACGAGCTGCTTCCCGCTGTGGTGGATCCTGCGACGCCGTCGGAGCAGGTGGTCCAGCACTGGGCCGCCGCCCAGGACACCTTCGACGGGCTCGAGGCCAACCTGGCCGAGCTCGTCACCGAGGCCCCTGACGACTCGCGGGCCCTGCTGGCGAGGTCGATCGCCTCCGCCGTCTCGCAGGTGCGCTCCTCCGCGACGGCACACGTGACGCTCGTCGGGGGCCTGGGCGTCGACCCGCAGGCGCGCGCAGCGTCGGCCGCGGCGGTGCGGACTGCCGGGGGTCAGCTCGACGCGACCCTGACGCCACCGGCCTGACCCGGCCGCCGCCGACCGGCGTCCTAGAGCGGCTTGACCATCGGGAACAGGATCGTCTCCCGGATGTTCATGCCGGTCAGCATCATGACCAGCCGGTCGATGCCCATGCCCTGGCCGCCGGTCGGTGGCATTCCGTACTCGAGGGCCTGGAGGAAGTCCTCGTCGACGACCATCGCCTCCAGGTCACCCGCTGCGGCGAGCAGGGACTGCTCGTGGAACCGCGCTCGCTGGTCGACCGGGTCGTTGAGCTCCGAGTACGCGGTGGCCTGCTCCGCGCCCCAGGCGACCAGGTCCCACTTCTCGGCGAGCCGCGGGTCCGCTCGGTGCGCCTTCGTGAGCGGGGCGATCTCCTTGGGGAAGTCCAGGTAGAACGTGGGCAGCTCGGTCGAGTCCTCGCACAGCTCCTCGTAGAGGGCCTCCAGCACGGCGCCCCAGGTCCAGTCGGAATCGACCTCGATCCCCCGCCGGCCTGCGTGCGCGCGGAGGTCGTCGACCGACGTCTCCGCAGTGACCTGCTCGCCGAGGCGCTCGCTGACCGCATCCAGGACCGTGACGTGCCGCCAGGTCCCGGAGATGTCGTGCTCGATGATCGACCCGTCGGGCTGGGCCCGCCGCGCCACAGGAGCGCCGAACGCCGCGGTCGCCGCCTCCTGGATCAGCTCCTGGGTCAGTATCCGCATGTCCTGGTAGTCGCAGTACACCTGGTACATCTCCAGCGAGGTGAACTCGGGGTTGTGGGAGGAGTCGGCCCCCTCGTTGCGGAACTGCCGCCCGAGCTCGAAGACCCGCTCCATGCCGCCCACCAGCAGACGCTTGAGGTGCAGCTCGGTGGCGATCCGCAGGGACACGTCGAGGTCGTAGGCGTTGATGTGCGTCTGGAAGGGCCGAGCGTTCGCACCGCCGTGGATCTGCTGGAGGATCGGTGTCTCCACCTCGACGAAGCCCCTGCGGTGCAGGGAGTCGCGGATGCTGTGGACGACCGTCGAGCGCAGGCGCGCCGCACTCCGGGCCTCGGGCCGGACGATCAGGTCGACGTAGCGCATGCGGGCCCGCGCCTCCGGGTCGGTCAGGCCCTTGTGCTTCTCGGGCAGTGGCCGCAGCGACTTCGCCGCGAGCACCCAGGACGTGGCCGAGACGCTCAGCTCCCCCTTGCGCGAGGTGACGACCTCCCCAGTGACCGACACATGGTCGCCGAGGTCGACGACCCGCTTCCAGAGGTCGAGCTGCTCCTGGCCCACGTCGGCCAGCGAGATCATCACCTGGAGGTCGGCGGTCCCGTCGCGCAGGGTCGCGAAGCACAGCCTGCCTCCGTCCCGCTTGAGCATGACGCGACCCGCGACGCTGACCACTTCTCCCGTGCGCTCGTCGGGCAGCAGCCCGTCATGGCGCTCGCGGACCTCGGCCAGGGTCGCAGTCCGAGGGGCGTGTACCGGGTAGGGGTCGATCCCCAGCCCGCGGATGAGCGCGAGCTTCTCGTGCCGGACCCGGACCTGCTCCGGGAGCCCCCCACGAGGCTCATCGGCCTCCTGCGGATCGGTGCCCATGGTGCGTCCCCTGACTCCTGGTCGATCGGTGGGATCATCCTAGGATGGCCACCCCGGCCGACGGTCCCGCGGTTTGGCCGGGCCGCCCCCGCGCTGGTAACGTTCACATGCACTCGCGAAGCTCCCAGAGCTCCATGCGCGCCGTTAGCTCAGTTGGTAGAGCAGCTGACTCTTAATCAGCGGGTCGTAGGTTCGAGCCCTACACGGCGTACTGAAAAGGCCCCCCGACCTGCGGCGATCCCGCAGCGGGGGGCCTTCCGCATCCCGGCTGACACCCACGATCGACACCCCCGCCGCGCGCACCTGTCGCCGGCACCCGGACCCCGGCTCGGGGCGGGGAGGTCGCCCGCTCAGGCCTCGATCGCCAGGGTTGCCGCCGAGCCGACCCGGGAGCGCGGCACCGGCAGGTACACGATGTCGGTCTCGACCACCCTTGGCCGGCGGGGCAGCCACTGCCCAGCGAACGGCCGACGTGAGACAGGTGAACCGCGACCAGCCCGCCGACCACCGCACCGGCGGTCACGGCCACGTTCTTCCAGCGCACCCCGTCGTCACCGACGTAGAACGCCTTCACCTTCTGCCCGCCGCGATTGGCCACCTTCGCCGGGTTGACCCGGTCCTCGAGCTCCACGATCGTGCCCACGAGGCGATCACGGGTGTCGGCGATGTCGGCCTCGATCTCGGCGGGCTTGCGCGCTGGCGCACTGGCGGGCTTCTTGGCACTTTCGTCAGACACGGTCCACCCTCCTGGCTGCACGGAATGGGGCCACCATACGGGGCGGGGGCCCGGCAGGTCATGGCGGGATAGGGTCGTTCCGCCGTCGATCGGAGGAATGCCCGTGAATTCCCGACTCGAACCCGGGGACGTCGCCCCCGACTTCGACCTCGCCGACGACTCCGGCGGCCGCGTCCGCCTGGCCGACCTGCTCGGCGGCCGGCTCCTGCTCTACGTCTACCCGAACGCCATGACGCCGGGCTGCACGACCGAGGCCTGCGACTTCCGGGACTCCCTCAACGCGTTCGCAGCCTCCGGGATCACCGTCGTCGGGCTCTCGCCGGATCCGCCCGCGAAGCTGGCGCAGTTCCGGGCGAAGGAGGGTCTCACCTTCCCCTTGGCCAGCGACCCGGACCGGTCGGTGCTGGGCGCCTACGGTGCCTTCGGGGAGAAGAAGCTGTATGGGAAGACGGTCATGGGCGTGATCCGCTCCACCTTCCTCATCGACTCCGAGGGAAGGATCGAGCGGGCGATGTACAACGTCAAGGCGACCGGGCACGTCGCGAGACTCCGCCGCGAGCTCGCCGTCTGACGCTCAGGCTCGGGTCGAGGCACCCGGGCCGCCGGCTGGCGCGGGCGCTACCGACGCTCCCACGCCCCGGGCTCGGCCAGCAGCGCCCGGGCCGCCTCGGGCAGGTGTCCGTCCACCACGTCGGCGAGGGTGACCTGCTCGAGCACGGTCCGCAGCGCGGCTCGCGTGGCGATCCAGACTTCCCGAAGGTGCTCGGCGGCACCCGGGTATGCCATGTCCTCGGGGGCGACCCCACGCACCGCGGCGATCGGGCCGTCGAGGGCGCGGAACACGTCCGCCACGGCGATGTCAGAGGCCGGCCGCGCGAGTCGGAAGCCGCCCTCGGCCCCCCGCTTGCTGACCACCAGCCCGGCCCGGCGCAGCTGGGTCAGGATCCCCTCGAGGAACTTGACGGGGATCTCCTGCAGGTCCGCCAGCTCCTCCGCGGTGATCAGGTGTTCCGGCCGGCTGGCCAGCTCAGCCAGCGCGCGGGTGCCGTAGTCGACACGCGCGGAAACCTGCATGGAGCCATCCAACCACCGGGCCGGATCGACAGGTGCGTCCGGTGACCCCAGCCCCGCGCACGACCGCGCGGCCGCGGTCCCTACGACCCAGCCACGGACCCCGCCAGGTACCTCGCGCAAGCTCTGGTCGTTTGCGCCCCTCGTGCAGCCCCCGCCGAGCGACCTCGCACTTGCTTTCGTCGAAAGACGGTCCGGCGAGACTCCGGGATCGACCCTTGCGGGCGTAGGTTCCAGAGCGGGCCATCCAGGGTGCGCTCATTCGACCATTGCTGGCGCGAGGTTCCACGCTTCCGCTGGGCCGAGGGCTCCCGGTGGAGCCTGCGACAATGGGCGCCACGCGGGTGTGGCGGAACTGGCAGACGCGCAGGATTTAGGTTCCTGTGTCCACGCGACGTGCGGGTTCGAGTCCCGCCACCCGCACGGCCGTGAAACCCTGCAGGCTCAGCGCTCGGCGGAGCTCCTGAGCACCTCGGCCAGGACCGGAGCCAGCGCGCGGAACGCCTGGCCGCGGTGGCTCACGGCATCCTTCGCGGCGGGGTCCATCTCCGCTGTGGTCAGCGACGAGCCGTACGGCTCGAAGATCGGGTCGTAGCCGAAGCCCCCGGTCCCGCGCCTGGCACGAAGCAGCGATCCGTCGATCATGCCCTCGACCACGCGGACCTCCCCGGGCTCGCCGTGGGCTCCGGGAGGCATGGCCACCGCGGCCGCGCAGAAGAAGTGCGCGCCGCGGCGCTCGTCCGGCGTCTCGGCCAGCTGCGCCAGGACGAGGTCGAGGTTCGCGTCGTCCGCGCCGTGCGCCCCCGACCAGCGGGCGGACAGGATCCCGGGCATGCCGTTCAGGGCGTCCACGCACAGCCCTGAGTCGTCGGCGATCGCAGGCAGGCCGGTGTGGCTGGCGACCGCTCGGGCCTTGATCAGGGCGTTGGTCGCGAACGACGCACCGGTCTCGGCGACGGGGGGCAGGGTGGGGAACGCCTCGGACCCGACCAGCTCGATGTCCAGTCCGGCGGTGTCGAGGATGCGGTGCAGCTCGGCGATCTTCCCGGGGTTGCGGGTCGCGAGCACCACCCGCCGGGTCACGGTCGGCTCCCGACGAGGGTGCCGGCGGGGCCGGCCGGAAGGCCGGCCTGCAGTGCGGCCAACTGCATCGTCGTGAGCCGCGCGCAGCCGCTGGCGGCGAGGTCCAGGAGCGCGTCCAGCTCGGCCCGGTCGAACGGCGCGCGCTCGGCCGTCCCCTGGACCTCCACGAACCCTCCCGAGCCGGTCATCACGACGTTCATGTCGGTATCGGCCCGGACGTCGTCGTCGTAGTGGAGGTCCAGGCAGGGCTGCCCGTCGACGATCCCCACGCTCACGGCCGCGACCGAGTCCGACAGCGGCGTCCTGCCGGCGGGGACGAGCCCCCGGCCCTGGGCCCACGACACCGCATCGGCCAGGGCCAGGTAGGCCCCGGTGATCGCCGCGGTCCGGGTCCCGCCGTCGGCCTGGAGGACGTCGCAGTCGAGCAGGATCGTGTTCTCGCCCAGCGCCGCGGTGTCGATGACCGCGCGCATCGAGCGGCCGACCAGACGCGAGATCTCCTGCGTGCGCCCCCCGACCTTCCCGCGGACCGACTCGCGGTCGGAGCGCGTGTTGGTCGACCGCGGCAGCATCGCGTACTCGGCGGTGACCCACCCGGCACCCGAGCCCTTCTTCCAGCGCGGCACGCCCGCGGTGAACGAGGCTGCGCACAGCACCCGCGTGGACCCGAAGGAGACCAGGCACGACCCCTCGGCGTGGTCCAGCCAGCCACGCTGGAAGGTCACCTCGCGCAGCTCGTCGGATGCTCGGCCGTCGGATCGGGTCACAGCTCCACCACCATCCCGGGGGCGGCCAGGGCCACCTCCCCGTCGAACGCGCGGCGCCCTTCAGCGAGCGTCGCACGAGGATCGTTCCACGCCACGAGGTGCGTGAGAAGTAGTCGCCCGACCCCGGCAGCCGTCGCGTGCTCGCCGGCCTCGATCCCGGTCAGGTGCAGGCCGGGCGGGTTGTCGACGGTGCTCAGGCAGGAGGCCTCGAACAGCGCGAGGTCGGCCCCCCGGGCCAGGTCCACGAGGGCCTGGGTCGGCCCGGTGTCACCGCTGTAGACCAGCGACGCCCCGCCGGCCGCCACCCTGATGGCGAACGCCGGGACGGGGTGGGCCACCCGCGTGACCGTGATCGTGAACGGCCCGATCCGCACCGGATCCGGCGCGTGGTCGACGAATCGGTAGACGCGCTCGAGACCGTCGACGCCTTCCCCCGGGGTCGTCCGATAGGCGTCGGCGATCCGGCGGGCGGTTCCCTGGGGTCCGTGCACGGGCAGCGGCGGGGGCATGCCCAGCGGGTGGTACTTGCGTGCGACGTACAGGGCCGTCAGGTCCATGCAGTGGTCCGCGTGCAGGTGCGTGAGGAGGACGGCGTCCAGCGCGCGCAGGTCGGCGGCGGCGGCCAGCCCGCCCAGCGCGCCGCTGCCGAGGTCCAGCACGATCCGCGTCCCGTCGTGCTCGACGAGGTAGCACGAGGCGGCCGAGGTGGGGCTGGGGAAGGACCCCGCACAGCCGACCACCGTCAGTCGCACGATCCCTCCCAGGGCGTGGGGGCCGCGGACCGCCCCGACACGCGGCAACCCTAGCGACCGAATGGCGCGACCCCCGACCTCGGTGCGCAGAATGGGCGTCATGTCAGTCACATCCGCCCTCGCCGCCGCCACGTCGCCCATCGCCGGCCCGGGGGCGGGCAACCCGGACTCCCCGATCGGCATCTTCGACAGCGGGGTGGGCGGGCTCACGGTCGCCCGCTCCGTGATCGACCAGCTGCCCGACGAGGCGATCCTCTACGTCGGGGACACCGCCCGGGGACCGTACGGTCCGCGCCCGATCGCCGAGGTCCGGGCGTTCGCCCTCGACGTGATGGACCACCTGGTGGACTCCGGGGTCAAGGCCCTGGTGATCGCCTGCAACTCGGCCTCGGCGGCGGTCCTGCGCGATGCCCGCGAGCGCTACCCGGTCCCGGTGGTGGAGGTCATCAAGCCCGCGGTGCGCCGCTCGGTCCGCGCGACCCGCGGGGGCCGGATCGGCGTGATCGGCACGCTGGCCACGGTCACCAGCGGCGCCTACGAGGACGCGTTCGCAGCGGCGCCGCACCTGACCGTCCGGTCCCAGGCCTGCCCGCGGTTCGTCGACTTCGTCGAGTCGGGAGTGGTCACCGGCGACGAGGTCCTCGCCGTCGCCCACGAGTACCTCGATCCGCTGCTCGACCAGGGCATCGACACGCTCGTCCTGGGATGCACGCACTACCCGCTGCTGACCGGCGTGATCTCCTACGTGTGCGGTGACGACGTCACGCTGGTGTCCTCGGCCGAGGAGACCGCGAAGGACGTCTACCGCACGCTGACCGCGCACGGCCTCGGTCGCGCGAGCGATGGGCCTGCCCCCGCACACCGGTTCCTGGCCACGGGCGACCCGCTGCCCTTCGCGCGGCTCGGCCGCCGGTTCCTCGGTCCGGAGGTCACGGTCGTCGAGCAGACGCCGCAGTGGGTCACCGCCGGCTGACGTCACGCCCCTGGCGTATCACCGCCGGCTGGCGTCAGTGCCGGTCAACGCCGCCGTCGGCGGCGTCACCGCCGGCTGACCTTGACGGATGGCGCCCGATGGATGCGACCATGGGCGACGTGAGCATCGCGCCGGTGGAGGAGACCGAGGTCTCCGAGCGCACCGACGTCGAGACTCCCTGGATGACGATCGTCTGGAACGACCCGGTGAACCTCATGTCCTACGTGACCTTCGTGTTCATGACGTACTTCGGGTACCCGAGGACGAAGGCCGAGACCCTGATGCTCGCAGTGCACCAGGAGGGCCGGGCGGTGGTCAGCTCCGGCGGGCGGGACGAGATGGAGCGCGACGTCACCGCCATGCACAGCTACGGTCTCTGGGCCACCCTGTCGCGGGACCACTGAGGAGCAGCAAGCAGTGATGGGCCTGCTCGACCCGCCGGGGTTCCGGCGCAACCGACACGGCCAGATCTGGCTGCACCTCGGGGATGCCGACCGCGTGCTCCTGGGCGACCTGCTGGCCCAGCTGGCGGAGCTGCTCGACGAGCCCGAGCCCGACAGGCCGGAGGACCCGTTGGCGGCGCTGGTCGGGATCGATCCGAGTGCCGTGCGCCCCGAGGATCCGGCCCTGGCGCGCCTGTTCCCGGACGCCTACGAGGACCGCCAGGACGCCGACGAGTTCCGGCGGTTCACCCAGCGGGATCTCCGAACCGAGAAGCTGGCCCGCATCGCGACGGCACGGGCCTGCCTGGAGCGCTCCACGCCGACCCGGCTGTCGGAGCCGGAGAGCCTCGCGTGGCTGGGGGCCCTCAACGACCTGCGCCTGACGCTGGGCACCCGACTGGAGGTCCGCGAGGACAGCCACGACGACCTCCTGCAGCTCGCGTCCGACGATCCGCGGCGATCGCTGTACCTGGTCTACGACTGGCTCACCTACCACCAGGAGAAGCTCGTCCAGGCCCTGCAGAAAGGGATCCGCCGGTGATCGCCTGCGCGCCACGGGCCCTAGCGCCTGCAAGGAGCGCCGGCCCTGGAGCCGCCGCCGCGTCAGCGGGTCGTGATCGTGAACGTCGGGGACGCGCCTGCGGGCAGCGTGACCTTCTTCTTCGTCGTGATCCGGTAGGTCCTGGTGGCCTTCTTCTTCGGCCAGGTGAACTTGAACGTGACCCGGCCCTTCCGGGTGGTCTTCTTCGTGGCCACCGTCTTCCACTTGCCCTTGACGAGCATCTGGCGGCGGACGGTGACCGACTTGCGGACCGGGGTGACCTGGACGCGCACGTTGACCTTCGCACCCTTCTTGGGGGTCAGCGTCGAGGGGCCCGCCTCGACGACCGTCGCCGTCGCAGCCAGTGGCGCTGTCGAGGGGACCGGCAGGGCCGGCGGCGCGTAGGGCAGCCCTTGGGTGTAGGAGCGGATCGCGATCCACGACTCCGGGTCCACTCCGCCGAGGTGCCACGCGGCCACCCCTGCCAGGCCGTACTGGGTGGTCAGGGGCATCCGCGCCGCGACCCCCCGGGAGTCGACCCACCAGGCCACGTGGTCCACGACGCAGGAGGTCGCCAGCCCCTTCGCATCGAGCCCGGCATAGGTCTTTGAGAAGGTCGCCACCATCTCGCCGGCGACCTCGTCGTAGCGAAGGACTGGGGTGCCCCCGGCCATCGCGGTCAGGTAGGTCAGCGCGCTGGCGGTCGTGAAGCTTGTGGTGTCCGGCACCGCGCCGGCCGGGCAGGTGCCGGTGATGGCGGCCGTCCCATCGGCCCTCCGAGCGGTCCACAGGCGGCCGTAGGCCGGCAGTCCCATCCGGATCCGGGCGGCGGGGAAGGCGGTGACGGCATAGTCGAGGGTGCGCCGGACGAACGAGAGGGGCGAGATGGGACCGGGCCTGGACACCGAGTAGTCGTAGGTCATGATCCGCAGCGAGTCGACCGACGGGGCGATGGCGGCGTAGTCGTAGACCCAGTAGCCGCTGGTCCCGGTGTAGGTGCCGTCGTACATCGGGGGGACGGCGAGGGCCAGCCACTTGCCCGCGGCATGCAGCGCGGCGCCCAGCTCCGTGACGAAGGCGACCCAGGCGGGCCTGGTGGTGGCCCAGGTCGACGAGCCGTCGGAGAACGCGAACTTCTCGTAGTCCAGCTCGATGCCGTCGTAGCCGTTGTCGGTCGTCAGGGCGACGAGCTGGATGACGTGGGCCGTCCGCGCCGCCGGATCGGCGAGGATGCCTGCCATGGCCCGCGCCGCCGAGCCGTCGGCGACCGAGGGGATCACCGCGATCCCCCGTGCCCTGAGGCTGGCCAGGACGCGGGCGGTGGCATCGGCGCCCATCGTGGTCGAGACGGTGACCGCGCCGCCCGACGCCTTGGCCGTGTACCAGAACGGCGACGCCTCCCCGATCAGGTCGGCATTCGCCTCGACGTTGGCCAGGGCGGTGTCGGTGGCCCAGCCGGGCAGCCAGCCCGTCACCACGGGGACCTTGGGCGGGGCGGTGGCGGCCGCGGGACCGGCCGAGGCCAGAAGCCCGAGGAGCAGGCTCAGGACCGCCGTGACGACGACCGCCGAGCGCGTGCCGACCTGCACCGTGATGCCCGACGACGACGCGGCATCAGGCTCCACGCCGCACCTCCTGGTCGGTCGCCGTCGGCGGATCGGTCAACCCCATCCCGCAAGGATGATGCCACGCGGGGCAGGAACCGACGATCCACCTCGGCGGGTTCGAGGCGGAATTAAGCGCCCGATGTGGAGTCGTTAGCGCCGGCGTGCAGGAGCTCTGACTACCCGTCGTCGCCGCCGCCCGGCGGAAGTCCGTTGTAGACCTTGAGACATTCCGGGCACACGGGGAACTTGGCCGGATCGCGGCCAGGCACCCAGACCTTCCCGCACAGGGCGCGCACCGGGGTTCCCATCACGGCGCTCTCGACGATCCTGTCCTTGCGCACGTAGTGGGCGAAGCGATCATGATCGCCCGTGTCATCGGTACTCTCGGTCCGTTCCAGGAGGTCTGTGCCCCCGGACAGGTCCGGTGATTCGAGGGGATCGCGGTCGATCGGCATGGGGGTGATGGTACGCCGATCACGATGCGTCACAAGAACAGCTGACAAACACCAGGCATGGGGCAGCTGTCCGGTATGTGACGTAGGGTGACGACCAGGATCCGACGCACCCGGAAGAGCGCATAGCCTTGGGAGAACTGCCGGACACCAGCAGCACAGACCGTAAGATTTGGTAAGTTCGTACTAATAGATGTTCATCCTTTCATTGGATAACATCTGCCTTCACGGTGAGTAGCGTGACGAGCACCGCCGATTACTCCGATCAAGGCAGTAGACCGCCTCGGAGACTTCGCCGGCAAGAGCACAGACACTGCCCTGACGATTGATCCATGCCCTGGGCCACCGGCCCGGAACGGAGCAAGCACAATGCCGCAGCAGCCCCTGTCTCAGGTGCCGATGGACGCGACGTGGGAGTGGCAGGAGGTCGGGGCCTGTCGCGGTGCCGACCAGGATCTGTTCTTCCACCCCCAGAACGAGCGCGGGCTCGCCCGCCTTCGTCGGGACCGCGCCGCGAAGGCGGTGTGCAGCCGGTGCGAGGTGCGTGTCGAGTGTGCCGACTACGCGATCCGCGCCAGGGAGCCGTACGGCGTATGGGGCGGCATGACCGAGGAGGAGCGCGAGCGCGTCTACGTGCGCATCGAGCTCGCCGACTTCCCGAGGCAGCGAGGCGAGGGAGCCTCGGCGGCCGCGGACGAGATCGCCCTTGCGGTGGCCCCGTCCACGCTCGGCTTCGCCTGAGGCGAGCACCCTGACGAGGCTTCCCGGAGATGCCTCGCACGACTGGCGCCGCCTTCTACGGGCAGACCGACCGCCAGGCGTCCAGGCTCAGGTCCTTGAGCATGCCGGAGAACCCGAGGGCGCTGGTCGTCGGGCAGAACGAGGACGGCTCCCCCGAGTACTCCACCGCCAGGACCGCCTTGCCCGCCGTGACTGAAGGGCGCGTACGAGCTGCACTCACCGTACCTCGCGCACTCCTCGACGACTGGCGAAGTCGAAAGACGGCTGCAGGGCCGCGACCTGTCCGGGGTCGTTCTTCAGGGCGACCCCGAGCCCGTACCTGTGGGCGAGCCCCGCGATCGCATGGTTGTAGGCGATCTGGTCGGCGGAGCTGATAGCGGGAAGCCCGACGCGTTGGCGTATCCGTCCACGTTGTCCGGCTCGACCGCGTCGAAGCCCTTGTCCTTGCAGGCCGCGATCCGCCGCTCCATGATCGGCAGGAGGACGTCCAGTGGCCCGGACGTCCAGCCATCGCTCATCGGGCCAGCCCTCGAGGGCATTGCCGAGCACCGACGCGGGGAACGAGGACGCATCCGACCGGCCCTTCTCGAAGGACCCGGCTGAGAGGTAGCAGATGACGCGGGCGCCCTTGGCGTGCAGCGCCGCCACGGTCGTCGCGCCGTTGGTCTCCCAGTCGATGTCGAAGACCGACGCACTGACCGTGGTGTCGACCGTGCCGCTGAGCTGCCACTGCCAGTCGGTCCCCTTCGGAGGCGCCCACCAGCTCGGCGCGGACGTTGGGGCCGGGATCCGGCGCGGTCGGGGATGGTGAGTAGGCGTATGCGCCGGAGGTGACCGAGCGGTAACCCGAGCGGGCGTACACGTGGACCCGATACCTCCCGGCCTTGACCTTGAACGTGCGCGCCTCGCCGGCGCCCTTCGTCCGATACCTCCCGACCATCCTCCACTTGCCGTGCGACCTGCGGTCCAGTCGGATCTTCCACGACTTGGCCCCCGACAGGTTGGGGTCCACGTTCAGCACCAGACGCGGCCCGCCTGACAGCGCCACGGCTGGGCGGGGAAGCGACTTCATCCTGACCGCCGACGCCCGAACGGCCGAAGCCGTCGCGGTGGCAGTCATAGTCGAAGCGCCCACGACAGGTGGCACCGCAAGGGCGACCCCGAGCAGCCAGACGCACGCCCACGTGATCGCCCGACGACGAGCGTGCCGCCCTCGCCGGCCTTGCGAGCCCCTGGCCCAGCTTCCGCCAGGCCCGCTGATCGGGGCCGAGGGGTTGGGGTGCTTGGTCACGCCCACCATGGGACCACGACCGACCGCCACGCCCAAAACGGCTGGAAGCAAAGCGCGGGGACGCTCACGCCGTTCGGTCCCGGTCCCGACAGCCATCGAGCACAACGCACGTCGACATCGACGACTTGATCGTGGAACCCTGGGTGGGGACCTCGCCACACGCAACGACGAGGCACCCCCATCCGAAGGACCCACACCCACAGAAAGGGGATCGGCTCATGCGAGGCAGGGAACGACGCGAGGAACGACGTGAGGAACGACGCGACGAGCGCCAGACGTTCGGTCGGGGCGGCAACGCAGTGCGCTACCAGATGCGCGAGAAGCTGCTGTCCATCGGGGACGACTCCTGGATCGAGGACGACGGCGGCCGGCGGGCGTTCAAAGTGAACGGCAAGGCGGTGCGCCTGCGCAGCACCTTGGTCCTGGAGGACGCCGATGGTCGGGCGCTCTTCAAGATCCAGGAGCGTCCGGTGCGGGTGCGCGATGTGATGGAGATCGAGGACGCGTCGGGAGGCAACGCCGCCACGGTGAAGAAGGCGATGATCACCCCACTGCGGGAGCGGTTCACCGCGTCGGTGGCCGGCGGAGCCGACCTGGACATCCAGGGCAACATCGTCGACCACGAGTACGAGATCCAGCAGGGCGGAACCAAGGTCGCCGAGATCTCGAAGAAGTGGTTCCGCGTGCGCGACACCTACGGCGTGGAGGTCGCGCCCGGGCAGAACGAGGCCCTGATCCTTGCGATCACCGTCTGCGTCGACCAGATGGCCCGTTGAGGGTCACCAGAGCACCGGGGGCGGAGGACTCGCCCGGGGCCAGCACGGTCTGACGGGCAGGCGTCGGCAGAGCCCGGCTACGCGGCGAGAGTCGCCACCATCAGGGCCTTGATGGTGTGCATCCGGTTGTGCGCCTGGCTGAACACGACGCTGGCAGGCGACCGGAAGACCTCGTCGGAGACCTCGATCCCGTCGGGCATCCCGAAGCGCTCGGCAGGCCAGGCGCCCCACCGCGGTGCGCGCGTCGTGGTACGCGGGCAGGCAGTGCAGGAACCTGGCGTCGTCCCGCCCCGTCGCGGCCATCAGCGCGGCATCGACGCGGTAGGGACGCAGCAGCTCGACGCGCGCGTCCCAAGCGTCCAGCGCCTCGCCCATCGAGACCCATACGTCGGTGTGCACGAACTGGGCACCCGCCACACCCTCACCCGGATCCTCGGTGAGCATGATCCGGGCCCCGCTGTCGGCGGCGCGCGCCTGAGCCAGCTCCTGGATCTCCGCCGCCGGCCAGAGCACGCGCGGCGCCACGATCCGGACGTCGGCACCCATGATCGCGGCCATCACCAGCATCGAGTTGCCCACGTTGTTCCGCGCATCGCCGACGTAGGCCAGGCTGACCTCCGACCACGGTGCACCGCCCGACTGCTCCTGCATGGTGAGGAAGTCGGCGAGCATCTGCGTCGGGTGCCAGGTGTCGGTCAGCCCGTTGTAGACCGGGACGTCGGCGGCGGCCGCGAGCTCCTCGACCGTGGCCTGGTCGGATCCCCGGAACTGGATCGCATCGAACATCCCGGCCAGCACGGCCCCGGTATCCCAGGCAGACTCCTTGTGCCCCAGCTGCGAGGCGACCGGGTCGAGGAACGTCACATGCGCGCCCTGGTGGTACGCGGCCACCTCGAACGCGCAGCGCGTGCGCGTGGAGGTCTTCTCGAAGACGAGCGCGATCACCCGACCGGCCAGCCGCTGGCGCTCGACGCCGGCCGCGCGGTCGGCCTTGAGCTCGGGCCGCCAGCGAGATCAGCGCGTCGAGCTCGGCCGCGCTGAAGTCCGCCTCCCGTAGGAAGTCCCGCCCGCGAAGCCCACCCACCACCGAGTCCATGGGCGGGATCCTGCCATGCGCGACGCTCCGCGGCCGACCACCCTCGGACGCGCAGGACCCCCGGCGAGCTCCCTGTGACGTCTCGGAGCTCGCGCGGGGTCCTGCCGGACTCGCGGGGATCGTGCCGGCGCGGGCCTCCTGGGTCAGGAGGCCCGGGCCGCCTGCAGGCGTGCGCGGAGGGCGTCGAGCTGCGCGTGCAGCTCGGCGGGGACCGCGTCGCCGAACTGGGCGAAGTACTCCTCGGTGAGGTCGCACTCGGCCAGCCAGCTGTCGCGGGTCCACCGAGAACAGCTCGGTGAGCTCCTCCTCGGTCGATGTCGAGGCCGTCGAGGTAGAGCGCGCCCGGGCGCGGGGGCGATCCCGATCGGCGTCTCCACGCCGGCGCCGTCGCCGTTGACGCGGTCGATGATCCAGGCGAGCACGCGGCTGTTCTCGCCGAAGCCCGGCCACAGGAACGAGCCGTCGGCGCCCTTGCGGAACCAGTTGACCTGGTAGACCTTGGGCAGCTTGTCGGGCGTCGTGGCCGCGCCCACCTTGAGCCAGTGACCCCAGTAGTCGGCCATGTTGTAGCCGCAGAACGGGCAGCATCGCGAAGGGGTCGCGGCGCAGCTGCGCCGATGGTGCCCTCGGCCGCCGCGGTCGTCTCGGAGGAGACGGTGGCGCCGATGAAGACGCCGTGCGCCCAGCCGCGGGCCTCGTTGACCAGCGGCACGTTCGTGGCGCGACGGCCGCCGAACAGGATCGCGTCGATCGGCACCCCGGCGGGGTCCTCCCAGTTGTCCGCGATGGTCGGGCACTGCGACGGCCGGCGCGGTGAACCGGCTGTTCGGGTGGCTCGACAGCTCGCCGGACTCCGGCGTCCAGTCGTTGCCCTGCCAGTCGATCAGGTGGGCGGGCGGCTCGTCGGTCATGCCCTCCCACCACACGTCGCCGTCGTCGGTCAGCGCGACGTTGGTGAAGATCGAGTTGCCCCACAGCGTGCGGATCGCGTTCGCGTTGGTCTTCATCGCCGGTGCCCGGGGCGACGCCGAAGAAGCCGGCCTCCGGGTTGATCGCGTGCAGGCGACCGTCGGCGCCGAAGCGCATCCAGCAGATGTCGTCGCCGACGGTCTCGACCTTCCAGCCCGGGACGGTCGGCTCGAGCATCGCCAGGTTGGTCTTGCCGCACGCCGAGGGGAACGCGGCCGCCAGGTGGTTGACCGCACCCTCGGGGCCGGTCAGCTTCAGGATCAGCATGTGCTCGGCCAGCCAGCCCTCGTCGCGGGCCATCGCCGAGGCGATCCGCAGCGCGAAGCACTTCTTGCCCAGCAGGGCGTTGCCGCCGTAGCCCGAGCCGTAGGACCAGATCTCGCGGGTCTCCGGGAAGTGCACGATGTACTTGGTGTCGCTGCACGGCCAGGCGACGTCCTCGCGGGTGGTGCCGTCGCCGTCGACCAGCGGGTAGCCCACCGAGTGCACCGCCGGGACGAAGTCGCCGTCGGCGCCGATCAGGTCCAGGGCGGCCTTGCCCATGCGCGTCATGATCCGCATGTTCACCACGACGTACGGGGAGTCGGTGATCTCGACGCCCAGCTCGGAGATCGGCGAGCCCAGCGGGCCCATCGAGAACGGGATCACGTACATCGTGCGCCCGCGCATGGAGCCCTCGAACAGCCCCTTGAGGTTCTGGCGCATCTCGGCCGGGTCCGACCAGTTGTTGGTCGGGCCGGCGTCGCGCTCCTCGAGCGAGCAGATGAACGTCCGGCCCTCGACGCGGGCCACGTCCGAGGGGTCGGAGCGGAACAGGAACGAGTTCGGGCGCAGCTCGGGGTTCAGCCGGATGCCCATCCCGTCGTCGACCATCAGCTGGTGAGGCGGTCCCACTCCGCCTGGGAGCCGTCGCCCCACTCGACCCGGTCCGGCTGGGCCAGGGCAGCGATCTGCTCCACCCATTCCAGCAGCTTCTTGTTCTCGGTGGGCGGATTCTCGAGTCCGGGGACAGTCATGGGTTGGTCACTCCGTCAGGTCCAGGCGCGCCCCGAGCGGACGCACACCGACATAGCCTGCCGCATGGGCGTTTCACGCGCGCAGGGGGAGGTACCCTAAGCCCCTCGTCCGTCGGTCCCGCAACCGCGGAACCCACGGCTCCTTCTTGCTGCGCGCTCCGCACCGCTGACCGCTCCTCATTCTGCGACGGCACGGGCTCACACCGCGAGCCAGTGCTCGACGTCCGGCGGCTCGGCGAAGAACGGGCCGATCAGCGCACGCCATTCGACGAACAGGTCGCCGCCGCGGAAGCCCACCGTGTGATCCTCGAGCGTCTCCCAGGAGATGACCAGCAGGAAGGTCGAGGGCCGCTCGATGCCGCGGAGCACCTGCAGGTCGAGCCAACCCGTCGGCTCGGGCGAGGATCCCGCGCGCGGCATCCAGGACGGCGATGAACCCCTCCTCGCGGCCGGGAACCACCGTGATGAGGGCGTGCTCCAGGATCACGACGGCGCGCCCGGCTCGACTGTCTGCAGCGGCTCCACCGGCGCCTGGGCGATCGTCGCCATCAGCGGCAGCAGCTCGGTCCACCACTGCTCCTTGGGTCGCCGGTTCTCCAGGTCGTAGACCTCGGACATCCGCACCATGCGGGCGGAGCCGAGCTTGCCGTCGATGAGGGTGGCGTAGTGCCAGTCGATCCGGCCGGCGAGCATCCGCCCGGTCAGCCAGTCGATGCAGTGCGCGGCCAGCCGCGCGGCATGCACACGGTCGAACGGCGTCGGGTTCCCGCCCTGCTGGAGGTGTCCCAGGACCATCGGCCGGACGTCGAACAGCCCGCCGGACTCCTCCGCGAACAGCTGGCAGAGGAACTCGGTCGTGTAGCCGACGCTCGCCTGCTCGTTGCGGATCGACAGGTGGAAGGCCCGGCCCCTGCGGAACCCCTCGACCATCTCCGCGACGTCGGAGTTGAGTCGCGCCAGGGTCGGGGGATCCTCGTTGAGGTAGACCTCCTCGGCGCCCACGGACAACGCGCGCCATCGCCGCCAGGAATCCGCAGCGCCGGCCCATGGTCTCGACCACGAACGCCCGGTGCGACGCGCTGGCCGACTGCTTGATGGCGTCGACGGCGGAGACGATGGCGTTGAGGGCGGTGTCGGCCCCGACCGCCATCTCCCACCCGGGCAGGTTGTTGTCGATCGACGCCGGCAGGCAGATCGCCGGCACGCGCAGGCCCGGATGCTCGCCGCGGTGCGGACGCAGTCGATGCATCAGGCCGAGTACGCCCGGTGCCCTCCGATGATCGAGCAGCCCGTCGATCCGGTTGCGCGCGAGCGCCTCGCCGACCGCGGCGTACTGCTCGGTGGGCGGGGTCATACGGCTCGTGCCCAGCTCGGCGCCGCCGAGCCCGGCGAGGCCCTCGACGGCGGCCCAGTCGAGGTCCTCGACCTGGTCGGTGAGCAGGCCCGGGAAGCCGCCGCGGATGCCGACCATCTCGTGCCCGCGCGAGATGCCGAACCGAACGGCCGCCCGCACCGCCGCATTCATCCCGGGCGCCAGGCCGCCGGCGTGCACGATGGCGATCCGGGTGCCCTGCCCGGGGAACATGGGCTCCGGCTGGGCGATCCCGTCGAAGACCCGCAGCATGCCCGTGAACGAGTCTCCCCGCGCGTTCATCGCGCCCTGGTAGTCCCCGGACTCGATCAGTCTCCGGGATCGCCTGGGTCGCTGCGACCGCCTCCATCAGCGGCATCCGCGAGACCCTGTTGTTGCGCAGCCCGATGAGCTGCGAGACGTGGTCCGGCCCGGCGTCCAGCACCTCCAGCGCCGCGGCGTGCCCCATCAGCGTGGGCATCCAGCGGTCGAACGCCGTCGGCGCGCCGCCGCGCTGCACATGGCCCAGGATCGTCACCCGGGTGTCCTCCCCGAGCCGCTCGGTGATCAGGTCGGCGACCATCTGCGGCGTGACCGGGTTGCCCGCCTGGTCGGACACGCCCTCGGCGACGATCACGAGGTTGTCGCGGCGTCCGGCGGCTCGGCCCGCGGCCAGCCGCGCGACCAGTGCGTCGCCCCAGTCGGGACCGGGCCGGACCTCGGGGATGAGCACGTAGTCGGCACCGCCCGGCGATCGCGCACATCACCGCGAGGTACCCGCAGTGGCGTCCCATGACCTCGACCACGAATGAGCGCTGGTGGCTGGACGCCGTGGAGGCCAAGGCGTCGATCGCCTCGATGATCCGGTGCATCGCCGAGTCCGCGCCGATCGTCTTGTCCGTGCCGACCATGTCGTTGTCGATGGAGCCGACGGCCCCGGCGATGATCAGCTGCGTGTGCGCGCTCGGCCTGCTCGGCGCTGATCTGCCCGTGGCTACCAGCTCCTCGAGCAGGCCCGGCCACTCGGAGCGGAAGATGTCGGTGCCGGTCAGCGACCCGTCGCCACCGATCACGACCAGTCGATCGATCCCGCGCTCGACGAGGTTGCGGGCCGCGCGCAGCCGGCCCTGACGCTCGCGGAAGTCCTTCGGACCGGGCGGTGCCGATGACGGTCCCGCCCTTGTGCATGATCGACGCCGACGGAGTTCCACTCGAAGTGCTGGATCCGCTCACCGCCGTCGACCAGTCCCTGCAGGCCCTCGAACACGGCGTAGGCATCGGCACCGTGGCCGATCGCGGTGCGGACCACGGCCCGCACGGTCGCGTTCATGCCCTGGGAGTCGCCGCCCGAGGTGAGCACGGCCAAGGCCTTGCGGGGTGCTGCGTTCTCGGCCATGCGAAACCTCCAGGAGCCGGCGTGCGCCCAGACTATTGAGACGCGGCACCCGCCGCCCGGCGAGCGACCGGTCGGGCCCCGGCGAGGTGTTCACGCACCCGGTCAGCCCCGGCCGAGCTCGTCACGCACCCTCGGTCAGCCCCACCCGAGCTCGTGGAGGCGATCGTCGCTGATGCCGAAGTGGTGAGCGACCTCGTGGATGACCGTGATCCGGACCTGGACCACCACCTGGGCGAGGTCACGGCACATCCGCAGGATGGGCAGCCGGTAGATCGTGATCCGGTCCGGCAGGACCCCGCTGTACCAGCCGCCCCGCTCCGTGAGCGGCGTGCCCTCGTAGAGCCCGAGGAGGCTGCGGGCCCCGCGGCGGCACGTCGTCCTCGACCAGGATCACGCAGTTGGACAGCAGCCGGCCCAGCTCCGGCGGGATGCTGTCGAGGGCCTCGCCCACCAGCTCCTCGAACTGGTCGCGGGGCACGTCGAGCATGGGCCCCATTCTCATCCCGGTCCAACCCATCCCCGTCATCCCGTCCCGCTCATCCCCGCCTGGCATCCCATCCCCGATGGTCAGCAGCCTCGGGCCGTGGGCCAGTTGCCCCGGCCCCTGCCGTGGTTCCACACGATCCAGAACGCCTTGTCCTGGTCGAAGCGGCTCCACGTGTTGAACCGCCTGTTGACGAGGTCGGACCGGCCCATCCTTCGGGCCGTCGAGCGGGCCAGGCTCGGAGTTGAACTGGTAGGCCCCGCGGTAGCGACCGGAACTGGACGCGACCCGGTAGTTGCCGCCCGACTCCTTGCGCACGATGCACCTGCGGGTGGCCTCGTAGCGCGTGCTGAAGTACTTGCCGACGTAGGCGGAGGGCCGCACGCCGGTCATGCTGCGCGACACCCGCTTGTTGCGCTCGCTGGCCGGTACCGAGGTGGCCGGCGACCCGGCCGCGGTCGCGACCGCCGGGGCGGCGACCGCGGTCGTCGGCGGCGCGAGCGTCGCGGCGGACCCGATGGCGGCGGCGGCCGCGATCGCGCCCGTGATGCGTGCGAGTGAGGACTTCATGGTGGACTCCTTGGGGGGCGACGTGGATGTCGACCGTTGGGTTGTCTCCGTGAGGATCCGAGCAGCTGCCCGGTGCCTGCCCCCGATGCCGATGAGCCGAAACGCCCCGCGACGCGCTTGTGAGAAGGCTCACAGACATGGCCGAGCCGGCGGCGTCCTTCCACGACGGCCGACTCCAGGCGGATCGCGATGCTGCGCGCCTCAGGACGGCGTTCCGGACTGCCCTCTCGCACATCGCGAGGCCCCCCGGGATCAGCCGGGGGGCCTCGCAGGTGGGGGTGCAGCAGTGGAGGTGCCGGGAATCGAACCCGGGTCCATCGGTGTCTCTCAGGGCCTTCTCCGGGCGCAGTCACGCTTCCGTGGTCTTGACCTCCGCGCTTCGTGTGACACTGCGCGGCAACACGGTCCAGCAACTGTCGAGTGTTCCGTCCCACCCCGTTGCCGGGCGGGTTGGTGAGTCTCCTGAATGACGCCAGGGCCGGGGCGGAGACGTCCCCGGTCTGACGGCTACTTACTCGCTCAGGCGGCGAGGGTCATAGCGGATTGCTTGTTTTCCGCAATTGTTTTCTGGCAGGTCGTTCACGAGATAACTGCCATCCTCGGCCCGCTTCCTCCGTCGATCACATCCGACGTCGAAACCTGTCACCCCCCTGTTGAGTTGTCACCGGCGAACCGGCTCCCCACGAGGGTACCGCTGGCCCGTGACAGAAGCGAATGCGCCGGTCCGCGGGCTGGACGCGCGGACCGACCTTGCGGTGCGCGCGTCCGCGCCGAACCTCGCGCGGCCGTACGTCCGGCCCTTGAGGTGACGCCCCATCTCCTTGGCGATGTCGCGGTTGGCATCCCGCTCGGCGATCGTCTGCCGCTTGTCGTAGGACTTCTTGCCCCGGGCCAGGGCGATCTCCACCTTGGCGTACCCGTCCTTGAAGTACAGCGCCAACGGCACGAGCGTGTAGCCGCTCTCCTTGAGCTTGCGCTCCAGCCGCTCCAGCTCGGCCCGCTTCATGAGGAGCTTGCGGACCCGCCTGGGGGCGTGGTTGGTCCAGGTCCCGTGGGCGTACTCCGGGATGTGCAGGCCGTGGAGGAACAGCTCGCCCCCGTTGAACTGCCCGAACGCGTCGACGATGCTGGCCCGCCCGGCGCGCAGCGACTTGACCTCGGTGCCGACCAGCACGAGCCCGGCCTCGTACGACGCCTCGATGTGGTAGTCGTGGCGCGCCTTCTTGTTCTGGGCCACCAGGCGGCGACCCTGCTCGCGCGGCATCAGCAGCGGACCGGTTCCTTCGGACCACCGAACCAGCCCAGCGGGTCGTAGGGAACGCTGCCGACGTGGATCTCGAAGTGCAGATGGGGACCGGTGGAGTAGCCCGGTGCTGCCCGACGTAGCCGATGACGTCGCCCTGCTTCACGGTCGCCCCCTCCTCGGCGCCGAACCGCGACTGGTGGGCGTACATCGAGAAGATCCCGTTGCCGTGCGAGATCAGCGTGTGGTTGCCGTACGGGCCACCTGTGGCGTTGATCACGACGGTGCCGGCGGCAGCTGCGCGGATCGGCGTGCCCGTGGGGGCGCCCTGGTCGACGCCCGTGTGGCAGGAGCGGTAGCCGTACACCGGGTGGATTCGCGGGCCCACGCCCTGCCCGATGTGGATCGCCTCGAGGGGCCACCGGAAGCCGTCCTCGCCCGTGGGTGCGAAGCTCAGCGAGCCACCACCGGCGAGGCGGGCCGCCTCGGCGGCGGCCTGCGTGGCCAGCAGCGCCGCGATGCGCTGCTGCTCGGCCTGCACCGACTTGTACTGCTTGAGGACCCCCGCCCGCTCGGAGGCGGCCACATCCAGCGCCGGCTGCCTTCTGGGCGACCAGCAGGTCGACCTTCAGCTTGGCGGCTGCGGCCTGGTCGCGGGCGATGTTGGCCTTGCTCAGGGCGATCGCCGCCTGCTGACGCTTCTCGTCGACCTGCTGGCGCAGCACCTCGAGGCGGGCCTCCTTGAGGGCGAGCTCGGCGCGCACCTCGGCCATCTGCGCCGAGCGTCCGGTTGTTGGCCCGCGACACCGCGTCGATCGCCTGCGGCGCGGTCGGCCAGCTCGGAGGCCGACGACGCCGTGATCAGCAGGTCGAAGTCGGCGAACGCCCCGTTCTGGTAGACCTCGCGGGCGAGGTTGCCCACCCGGCTCTGGAGGTCCTGGATCTGGAACTCGACCTCGGCGCGCTCCTGCTCGGCGCGGATCGCGGCGGCCGTGGCCTGGTCGAGCTCGGCCTGCGCCGCCCGGTCGGCCTCCTCGGCGGCGGTCGCCGCCTCGCGTGCGCTCGGCCAGCTCCGTCCGCGCGGCGGGCAGCAGGCTGCGGACCTCCTTCAGGTCGGCGATCGCCTTGTCCACCTGGGCGTTGGCGGCCTTCAGGTCGTCGCCGGCCTCGGCGGCCGCGGCGTCGACCTTCTCCTTGTCCGCCTCGGTCTCGGCGCTGGCCGGCCCGATGACGATCCCGAGGGCGAGCACGAGCGAAGACGCGAGGGCTGACTGCCCGCATCCTTCGCATGTGCCGCCTCCTCGACCGGACCCGCCGGTGCGGGCCGCCGACAAGGATACCGTGGCAGGCGCACCAGACCCGCCATCCCGGTCGCCAGCTCGCTCGACCGCGCGACCGCAGCGACGGGTCAGACCCGCAGGTACCGCCGGAGCGTCACCAGGGCGGCCACCGACGCCAGGGTCACGCCGGTGACCAGGACGATCACCGACACCTGGGCCCACACGTCCCAGCCGACGAAGCTGGTGAACTGGAAGCTCGGGCGTGAGCACCCCGTCGACCAGCACGGCCTTGAGCATCGCCAGCAGCCCGATGGCGACGCAGCGCGCCGACCACGGCGGCGAGGGCGGCCTCGAGCAGGAACGGCAGCTGGATGTAGAAGTTGGACGCGCCGACCAGCCGCATGATCCCGGTCTCCCGGCGCCGGGAGAACGCGGCCACCCGGATCGTGTTGGCCACCAGCAGGACGGTTGCCAGCAGCATCATGCCGGCGATGACCAGGGCGCCGGTCTGGAACCCGTTGAGGATCGCGAACAGCTTGTCGAGCACCCGGCGCTGGTCGTTGACCGAGTCGATGCCCGGGCGCCCGATGAACGCGCTGGCGACCACGTCGTACTTGGTCGGGTCCGAGAGCTTCACGCGGAAGGACTCGGGCATCTGGTCGGGGGTGATGTTGGCCAGGATCGGGGCGTCCGCGAACTGCTCGGAGAACCTCTCGAACGCCTCGGCGGAGGACTCGTAGTAGACCTCCTGCACCAGCGGCGCCAGCGACTCGAGGTCGGCGCGGATCTCCTCGCGCTGGGCCTGCGTCACCGGGCCCTGCGCGCAGGAGATGACCTCGGAGGTCGATCCGCACAGGTAGATCGACACCTGGACCTTGTCGTACCAGTAGTCCTTCATGAGGTCGACCTGCGAGCGCACCATCAGCCCGGCCCCGAACAGCGCCAGCGAGACCGCGACGGTGATGACCACCGCGATCGTCATCGTCAGGTTGCGGCGGATCCCGGTGAAGACCTCGCCGAGCACGAACCTCAGTCGCATGCCCGGCCCCTGCCCCGACCAGCGCCGGGCGCGCGCGCCTGCCTGCGCCCGTGCCGGTCATCGGGCGACCCCGTACACGCCGCGGGACTGGTCGCGCACGACGTGGCCGTGCTCGAGCTCGACGACCCGCTTGCGCATCTGGTCGACGATCGCGGCGTCGTGGGTGGCCATCACGACGGTCGTGCCGGTCCGGTTGATCCGGTCGAGCAGGCGCATGATGCCCACGCTGGTAGCGGGGTCGAGGTTCCCGGTCGGCTCGTCGGCGATCAGGATCATCGGCCGGTTGACGAAGGCCCGGGCCACGGCGACGCGCTGCTGCTCGCCGCCGGACAGCTCGTCGGGGTACCGGCCCTCCTTGCCCGCGAGGCCGACGAGGTCGATGACCTCGGGCACGACCTTGCGGATGTGCGCGCTCGGGCGGCCGATGACCTGCAGGGCGAAGGCGACGTTCTGGTAGACGGTCTTGTTCGGCAGCAGGCGGAAGTCCTGGAAGACGGCGCCGATGTGGCGGCGCAGGTGCGGCACCTTCCAGTTGGGCATCCGGCGCGAGATCCTTGCCGGCCACGTGCACTCCGCCCGAGGTGGGCCTGTCCTCGCGCAGGACCAGCCGCAGCATGGTCGACTTGCCGGATCCCGAAGCGCCCACCAGGAAGGCGAACTGCGCCCTTCTCGATCTCGAGGCTCACGTTGTCCAGGGCGGGGCGCATCTGCGTCGGGTAGTGCTTGGTCACGTTCGCGAAGCGGATCACGCGCAGAAACTCCCGGGGACGGTCGGCAGGGGCTCGCGGCGGGTCTCGGCCCGGCCCTGAGGAAAGTCTACGGGCGATTTCGGCTGCCTCGGTGCAGGCCGCGGAGCCGCAAGGAGGTCAGGCGGCGGCGCATCGAGAGTCGAATTCGGCCCGCGACCTGCGCTGTCATCTCCCGGGTGGTGGTTTCCGCGAAGGCCGGGCGGGCGATCGAGTCCCGGTCGCCGCCCTCCTCAAGCGCGGCTTCCGACGCCTGCCGCTGCGCCCCTCGGATGGCGCCGAGCACCGAGGCCACAGCCGCCTCGATGGGCAGTGCCGCCTGGCTGGCCGTCGTCCCCGCGGCGGGGACCGGCACCTCGCCGACGACTCGCAGGTCGCCGTGGACCACCACGCCCATGACTCGAGCTGCGCGGCCACTGCCCGACCGTGCCCAGCCACGCGGGCCAGGACCTCCGGTGGGGTGCTGATCGGCGCCTCGCCCGGGTCCGGCGTGCGGCTCTCGACCATCCCCGCCCCCGCGCCCGCACGGATGGTCCGCTGGTAGGTCGGCCAGTCCCAGTCGGTGGTCACCTCGTTCAGCGAGCGCAGCAGCTCCGCCTCGGCGGCGGTCATGGACCGGTTGGAGGTCGCCGTCTGCTCGTCGACTGCTCCCGCCGGCAGGTCGAGGAGCTCGCGGAACGTGCGCAGCACGTACCCCCGGTCGGAGGCGTCAAGGCAGACCAGATGCACCCGGTGCGCACCGACGAGCCCGGCCCAGCGGCCCACGATCGTCGGGTAGTCGTTGCGCAGCCAGAACCCCGACCGCCGCGCGCCGGGCTCCAGCTCGGAGACGATCTGCTCCAGCCACTGCTCGTAGGTGATGGTCCAGCCCGACTTCAGGTACTGCTGCCACGACGAGCTGAGCACGGCAGCAATGCACGCATCGTGAACACGACGTGCACCCGGTCGGGTCCGAGGTCCGCCACCATCCGGGCGGCCGCGTCGTCGGGCGTCAGCGCGAAGCTCTCGCTGGAGATGAGCACCCGACCCGGATGCCGGGCGGCAGCCCGGGCCAGGCGGTCCCAGTCCCGTGGATCCGGATCCTGCCCGCCCGCGCGGCCCACTCCCCACGTCCGGCCGGTCATGGCCATGGCTGCCGGATGGTGCGAACGCCGTCGCCCCGGGTAGAGCACGCCGTGCTCGAGCAGGGAAGGCCGGCTGGCCGCGAAGGCCGACTGGAGCGCGGTGGTTCCCGTCTTGTGGAAGCCCAGATGGAGCAGGATCGCGTCCTGCGGCAGCGGACCCCCGCCCGTCACGTCATGCCCCGCCCTGCCGGCGCCAGCGGATGCCGGCCTCGATGAACTCGTCGATGTCGCCGTCGAGCACGCCCGACGTGTTGCCCGTCTCGTACTCGGTCCGCAGGTCCTTGACCATCTGGTAGGGGTGCAGGACGTAGGAGCGCATCTGGTTGCCCCAGGAGCCCGACGTGTCGGTCTTCAGGGCGTCCATCGCCGCGCGCTCCTCCTGCCGGCGGCGCTCCAGAAGGCGGGCCTCGAGGACGCGCAGGGCGGCCGCGCGGTTCTGGATCTGGGACTTCTCGTTCTGGCAGGTGACCACGATCCCGGTCGGGATGTGGGTCATCCGGACCGCCGAGTCGGTGGTGTTCACGCTCTGCCCGCCCGGGCCCGAGGAGCGGAAGACGTCGACGCGGATCTCGTTCTCGGGGATGTCCAGGTGGTCGGTCGTCTCCGTCACGGGCAGGACCTCCACCGCGGCGAACGACGTCTGGCGGCGGCCCTGGTTGTCGAACGGCGAGATGCGCACGAGCCGATGGGTCCCCTGCTCCACGGACAGGGTCCCGTAGGCGTAGGGCGCCTTCACCGCGAAGGTCGCCGACTTGATGCCGGCCTCCTCGGCGTAGGAGATGTCGTACACCTCGACCGGCCAGTCGTGGCGCTCGCAGTAGCGCGTGTACATCCGCAGCAGCATCTCTGCCCAGTCGGCCGCGTCCACCCCGCCGGCCTCCGAGCGGATCGTGACCAGGGCCTCCCGGACGTCGAACTCGCCGGCCAGCAGCGTGCGGATCTCCAGCTCGGAGATCGACCTCTCGAGTGCGCCGAGCTCGGCCTCGGCCTCCGCCAGGCTCTCCGCGTCGGCCTCGGCCTCGGCGAGCTCGACGAGGATCGGCAGGTCGTCGAGGCGTTGGCGCAGCGCCTCGACCCTGCGCAGCTCGCCGCGCACGAACGACAGCCGCGAGGTCACCTTCTGGGCGGCGCCCGGATCGTCCCAGAGGCCCGGCTCGGAGGCCTGGGCCTCGAGCTCCACGGCCTCGCCGCGCATCGCCGGGAGGTCCAGCACCGTCTCGATGCTGGTCAGCGTCGTGCGCAGCTCGCCGACCGCAGCGGCGAAGTCGATGGCCATGAGCGGCAAGCCTACCCGCGCGCCACGGCGCGTCCGGTCCGCGCGCGATCAGGTCGTCGGTAGTCGATCCGGCCGAGCCGGTCGACCGGATCGACTACGAACCGTGGGCCTCCCGCTCCCGCCGTCAGCCGCCCCTGCTTGGCGAGGGTGCGGATCACCCGAAGGGCCACGGAGAGGGTGGCCAGGTCGGAGGTCTCCTGGTCCCCGATCTCGGCCAGCGTCAGGCTCGCCCTGCCCAGACCCTCGGCGTTGGCGCTCCTCCCAGACGCGCACGCGGTCGGCCGGGGAGCCGCCTTCAGGAGTGGCCCGCAGCACCTGGCCGGTCAGCGAGCCCAGCGCCCCGTAGAGGTCCGCGCGCAGCGCGGCCCGGGCCAGCGCCGCCCAGCGGTCCCCGCGGGGAAGGGCACTGATCCGCCCCAGGAACCGGTCGACCTCGAAGCGCTCCGAGATCGTGAAGTACAGCTGCGCCACGACCGCCAGGTCCTCGCCCGCGCGCCTGGACACCTCGATGACGTCCAGCAGTGAGAACACGTCGAGCAGCGCGGCGACGTCGGCGGCAAGGTCGGCCGGGGCGCCGTCGTCGGTGAGCTCCGCGATGCGTCGCTGCAGCCGCTCTCGCTCGGCGCCGACCAGGAGGTCCGGGATCCGTCCGGCGAGTCCGCCGACCCCGGACCTGAAGCGCTCGACCTCGACGGGCACGTCCAGCGTTCCCCCGCGCGTCTGCAGGAACCAGCGCGTCGCCCGGTCCAGGAGCCGCAGGACCTCGGCGCGCAGGGAGTTCAGCACCGCCGTGCGCACGAGGCCCCCGTGGGAGTCGATCCGTCGCCACAGGCCGGGCAGGTCGAACACCCCGCAGGCGACCGCGAAGGCCCGGGCGATCTGGGCCGGCGCCGCCCCGGACTCCTCGGCCGCCCGCAGGCAGTAGGTGACCCCGCCCCGGTCGACGATGTCGTTGGCCAGCTCGGTGGCGATGATCTGACGGCGCAGCGGATGGCCGTGCAGGTGCTCGGCGAAGCGCTTGGACAGCCCGTCGGGGAAGTAGCCCGCCAGCCACGGCGCACTGAAGCCCTCGTCGGGCACCGAGGAATCGAGCAGGGCCGCCTTGAGGTCGAGCTTCGTGTACGCGATCAGCACCGCGAGCTCGGGAGCGGTGAGACTGCGACCCTCACTGGCGATCACGGTCAGGGCCGCCTCGTCCGGCAGTGCCTCCAGCCCACGGTCGAGTCCGGCTGTCCGCTCGAGGCTGCGGATCAGCCTCGCCTCGGCCGGCACCATCGTCGTCCCGTGATAGGCCTCGAAGGTCAGCAGGACGTTCTGGTCGACGTTGTGCGCGAGGACCTTCGCCGCGACCTCGTCGGTCATGGAGGTCAGGAGGGCAGCGCGCTCCGCGGAACCCAGCTCGCCGGCAGCAGCCGCCCGGTCCAGGAGGATCTTGATGTTCACCTCGTGGTCGGAGGTGTCGACGCCGGCGGAGTTGTCGATCGCGTCCGTGTTGAGGGCCACGCCCGCCCGGGCCGCCTCGATCCTGGCCCGCTGGGTCAGGCCGAGATTGCCCCCCTCGCCGACCACGCGCGCCCGGAGGTCCGCGCCGTCGACCCGGATGGCGTCGTTGGCCCGGTCGCCCACGTCCGCGTTCGACTCGCCCCTGGCCTTGACGAACGTGCCCACTCCGCCGTTCCACAGCAGGTCCACCGGCGCGGCCAGGATCGCGCGCAGCAGGTCGTTGGGCGCCCGCGGACCGGCCCCGTCGGCCATCCCGAGGACCGCGGCCGCCTCGGCGCTGACCGTGATCGACTTCGCCGTCCGCGGGAACACCCCCCCACCGGCCGAGATGAGCGTCGGGGAGTAGTCCGCCCACGACGATCGCGGGAGCGCGAAGAGCCGCGCCCGCTCGGCGAAGGACGTCGCCGGGTCCGGATCGGGATCCAGGAAGACATGGCGGTGGTCGAAGGCCGCCACCAGGCGCAGGTTCTCCGACAGGAGCATCCCGTTGCCGAACACGTCCCCGCTCATGTCGCCGATGCCGACGGCCGTGAACGTCGACACGTCGATGTCCGGGCCGACCACCCTGAAGTGCGCCCGGACCGACTCCCAGGCGCCACGCGCGGTGATGCCCATCTCCTTGTGGTCGTACCCCACGGACCCGCCGGAGGCGAAGGCGTCGCCGAGCCAGTACCCGTACTCGGCGGCGATGCCGTTGGCGATGTCGGAGAAGCTCGCCGTTCCCTTGTCGGCGGCGACCACCAGGTAGGGGTCGTCGCCGTCGTGGCGCACCACACGATCGGGGGTGACCACCTCGGAGCCCACGAGGTTGTCGGTGAGGTCGAGCAGCGAGCCGACGAAGTCCCGGTACGCGGCGATGCCCTCGGCCATCCAGGCCTCGCGGTCCGCCGCCGGATCCGGCAGCCGCTTCGGGTAGAAGCCGCCCTTGGCCCCCACCGGGACGATCACCGCGTTCTTGACCGTCTGCGCCTTGACCAGCCCCAGGATCTCCGTCCGGAAGTCCTCGCGACGGTCCGACCAGCGCAGCCCGCCGCGCGCGACCCGGCCGAAGCGCAGGTGAACCCCCTCCACCCGAGGCGAGCAGACCCAGATCTCGAACATGGGCCGCGGCTGGGGAAGCTCCGGGATCCGTGCGGGCTCCAGCTTGACGGCCAGTGCCGGCCGGTCCGCCTGGTAGTGGTTGGTGCGCACGGTGGCGAGGATCAGGTTCAGCATCGAGCGCAGGATGCGGTCCTGGTCGAGACTGGCGACGGCATCCAGCGCCGCGGCGATCTGCGACCGCAGGCCCTCGGCCCGGGCCGCGCGGTCGGCCTCGGAGACGCCCAGGTCGGGGTCGAACCTCACCTTGAAGAGCCCGAACAGCAGCTCGGCGATCCCGGGGTTGGCCAGCACCGCGGTCTCGATGTACCGCTGGCTGAAGGTCAGGCCGGCCTGGCGCTGGTAGCGCGCGTAGGCGCGCAGCACCGAGATCGAGCGCCAGTCCAGCCCGGCCTCGGCGACCAGGCCGTTGAACCTGTCGGTCTCGGCGCTGCCCTGCCAGCACGCCAGGAAGGCCCCTTCCCAGAGCGGCTCGACCGGACCGAGGGGAGACGACCCGGCGGCGAAGAGCCCGAAGTCGAAGATGAAGGCGCCCGCGGGACCGTCGGCCCCCGCGCGGTGGAGCTGGAACGGCTGCTCGGTCACGACCTGGACGCCCAGGCTGGACAGCACGGGCAGCACGTTGGCCAGCGAGATGTCCACCAGCGAGTAGAGCTTCAGCCGGGCGTTCGCCTGCGCGCCGCTGCCCTGCGCCACCGGCATCAGCGACAGCCGCAGCGGCGCCTCGGCGGTGAGCTGCTCGATCTCGGCGAGGTCCCCGACCGCCTCCTCGACGGGGGTGACCGCGCGGTAGGACTGCGGGAACCCCTGCGGGTAGCCGGCGAGCAGGTCGTGGGCCGACGCCTCGGATCCGGCGGCGACCAGGGCGTCGGCCAGCTCGTCGTCCCAGGACCGCACCACCTCGGCGATCCTGGCCTCCAGCGCGACCGGGTCGACCGCCGGCACGGACTGGCGGCGCGCCATCCGGACCACGATGTGCAGGCGGGCCAGGACCGACTCGGTGACCCGCGCGGTGTAGTCGACGCTCTCCCCGCCCACGGCCTCGCGCAGCACCTCCTGGATCTCCAGGCGCACGTCGGTGGTGAACCTGTCCCGGGGGAGGTACACCAGGCAGGAGAGGTATCGCTCGTAGGTGTCCCGGCGCAGGAACAGCCGGGTGGCGCGGCGCTCCTTGAGGTTCATGCGCGGCATCGGCCATCGCCGCCAGCGCCTCGCTGTCGATGGCGAACAGCTCGTCGCGCGGGTAGGTCTCGAGGAAGGCCATCAGGTCGCGCCCGCCGTGCGAGCCCCGGCTGAACCCCAGGATCTCGCGCACCCGGCGGACGCGCCCGGCGATCACGGGGATGCCCTCGACCGACTGGGTGTATGCCGAGGCCGCGAACAGCCCGATGAACCGGAACTCCCCGACCACCCGACCCGACCGGTCGAACATCTTGATCCCGACGTAGTCGAGATAGACCGGGCGGTGCACCGTCGAGCGTCGGTTGGCCTTGGTGACGATGAGCAGCTCGGGCTCCAGCGCGCGCGCTCGGACGCCGGGCGGCAGCTCCGAGAAGGACTCCGACACGGTCCGCCCGGTTCGCAGCAGGCCCAGGCCGCTGTCGGCCGCGCCGACGAGCATCAGGCTCGCCGGGGCCACCGTCCCGGCCGGTCAGGTGGTACTCGCGGTAGCCGAGGAAGGTGAAGTGGTCGTCGGCCAGCCAGCTCAGCAGGTCGACGGCCTCCTTGACCTGCTCGTCGGCGACCCCGCGGGGAGGCTGGGCGATCAGCCGGGCGGCGAGCCCCCGGGCAGCGGCGACGAGCCGTGGCCAGTCCGTGACAGCCCGCCGGACGTCGTCGAGGATCCGGTACAGGCACTCCTCGATGACCCCGAGGCGCGCCGGATCGGGCTGCCAGTCCACCTCCAGCTGCATCCAGGACTCCAGTACCCCGACCAGGTCCGCCTCGGGCAGGGTCGGCTCGATGTCCGCGCCGGTGCCCGGCGGGTCGGCGCGCAGCAGCATCCCCTGCTCGTCGCGGGTGACCGCCACGATGGGATGCACGACCAGGTGGATGCCCACGCCCAGGCGGCTGAGCTCGGCGCTCACCGAGTCGACCAGGAAGGGCATGTCGTCGGTCACGACGGTGACCACCGTGCGGCCGACCGTCCAGCCGTCGGCGGCGTTCGTCGGGCTGGCCGACGTGGACCACGGCCGACCCGGGCTGCGCTGCGCGGCGACCGCGAGCTGGTGCCGGACGGCACCCACGATCGCCTCCGGGGGGCGGTCGGCCACGTCGCCGGGGTCCACGTGCCGGTAGAACATCGCCGCGAGCCGCTCGTCGCGCGCCGACGACCAGCCGATACGACTCGGCGAAGCCAACACCCATGTCCGGCTCCTCCCTCGGACCCGTCAACGGCCCTGCGTCGATCAGGCCGATCCGATCGGGGACCTCGGACCGGTCCGATCGACGTCCCACCCTCGCACGCCGCCTGCGCGCAGTCGACCGGTACGACCGCGCCCGCCCGACCGGGGTGCGGGGCCCATCGGGCCTATAGTCCTTGTGTTCCAGCCCCCTCGTGCCCCATCCCGGGCCGGCGATCCCACAAGGAGCCCCCATGGCCAAGAGGTTCTCCGGCGACATCCACTTCGACGCCGCACCGGACGTCGTGTTCGCCGCCCAGAGCGATCCGCACTACGTCGTGTGGAAGCACGAGCACATGGCTGCCTTCGACGTCTCCGCCGACGTCGAGGAGGACGGCACCAACGTCGTCGTCAGCTCGTCGCGCAAGCTGCCGGCCGAGGTCCCCTCCGCGGCGAAGCGGTTCGTCGGGGAGTCGATCACCATCGACGAGGTGCACACGTGGTCGCACCCCGAGACCGACGGCACCCGCACAGGGAACCGTGCGCGCGACGTTCGGGGGTGCGCCCCTGGACGTCAAGGGCACCCTGGAGCTGGCCCCGGACGGCGACGGTTCCGTCATGAAGGTGGTCGTGGACGTGAAGGCCAATGTGCCGATGGTCGGGGGAAGCTCGAGGGCATCGTCGGCGAGCAGTTCACCCGGGCGATGCGCAAGGAGCAGGAGATCGCCCCGCAGTGGTTCACCGAGTAGTCGCGGAAATCGCGCCGGCCGCTGGTTCGCTGAGCGCGCTTCCGCCCGGGCCGATCACTACAGTTCCCGACATGGCCGTCTCAGATTCCCTCAGTGTCACTGTCAACGCACCTGCCGCCCAGGTCATCGCCTTCCTGCGCGACATCGACAACCAGAAGAACTGGTTCCCTGGCTGCATCGAGTCCGAAGTGCTCCAGCGCGATGAGGCGGGGCACCCCAGCCGGGTCCGCCTCATCAACGACGTGAAGATCGCCAAGGACGAGTTCGAGCTGGACTACACCCACAACGACACGGGCTTCTCCTGGGTCCTTCCGGAGCCGACCAAGGGTGCAGAAGATGCAGGAGGGCTCCTGGTCGGTGGTGGACAAGGGCGGGAAGTCCGAGGCGACGATGGCGCTGACGATCGACACCTCGCTGCCGCTGCCCGGCTTCGTGCAGAAGAAGACGCTCAAGGACACGCTGAAGGGCGCCACCAAGGCGCTCGCCCAGCAGTTCTGAGCTCCACCCCCGACCACGCGCCCTGACCCCCCGGCTGACGGGGCGGTCAGGGCGCACTCATGCGCGCCGGCGCGGCTGCATCCCAGGCTCGCACACAGGCGGGAGGGGAGCGCAAGCGGGAGTGCGGACCGGGCTCAGGCGCCGAAGAGGAACGGAATCTCCTGGACGGCGAACCACTGGAGATCGGCGGTGAGCACCGCCGCGGTGTCAGTGCGGCCGAGCGGTCCTGCATACGTGCCCCACCCGTCGTCCAGGTCGATCCGCGCATCGGGGAGGTCGACCGCGAGGACCACTCCGCCGGCCGCGTCGTCGAGGTCCGCCAGGGACTGCGCGGCGGCCAGCTGCGCCTCGAACTCCCACTCCTCCTCGTCGACGTCCGGTGCCCCGGCGCGCCACTCGGGATCCACGCTGCACAGGCTCAGCGGGCCACCGAGGAGTCCGGTCGCGTCGAGCTCGCGCAGCTGGGCCCATCCGACGGGGATGTAGGCGCGCATCACCCGACCGAGGCGAGGTGGTCCGGGCCGAGGTGGTCCGGGTCGCGCAGCGCCTCGATCGAGGTCCGGACCGAGGTCTCGAGCACGTGGATGCGCTTCTCGAGGTCCATCATGTTGCCCCCGATCGCCGCCAGGTCCTCCGCGCCCGGTCCGAGCACCGTGACGTCCGACCCGCCGGCCCGGACCTTCTCGACCTCGTGCAGGCAGCGCTTGGTGACCTGCACCCGCCACGTGCGCTCCAGCCTGGCCAGGAGATGGTCGGGACGGTCGAGGTGGAAGCTGACCATCGGGCGCGATGACGTACACCTCGTCGAGCCCGATGCCCGCCACCAGGTCGACGGAAGTGGCCGACCACGCCCCGCCGTCCACATACCTGCGTCCGTCGATCTCGACCGGCGCGTACCACGCCGGGATCGAGCAGGAGGCCTGCACCGCCAGCGACAGCGGCGCCTTGGGCGCCGTCGGCTGGCCGAAGACCACGCGCGTGCCGGTGGCGTAGTCCATGGTCACGATCCACACGTTGGGATGCGGGGACCACTCGCCGCATCGGGCGTGAACGCCTCGACGAGATGCGCGACCCGGTCCAGGGTCTTGGAGCCGGTGGGCAGGAACGCCGACAGGAAGGCCGTGGGCGGCATGCGCCGCATCCGGAACGGTTCAGGCCGGTGCGCATCGAGGGTCACGGGAGCCCGGCTGCAGCTTCGGACGACCCGGCCGCGACCCGCCGGACACCGCGGCGATGTCCCAGTGAAGCCCGCGATCGGACCCGTGCGCACCTTGCTCGCCGCGCTCGTGGGCCGCCAGCTCCGCCGACCGTGGCACCGGCTCCGAGCAGCGCCGCGAGGACTGAGCCGGCCGAGGTCCCGACGATGACGTCCGCGTCCCTGGGCTCGAAGCCGTGCACCTGCTTCAGCGCGGCGAGAGCACCCACCGCCCAGGCCCCCCCGAGCATGCCGCCACCGCCGAGGACGAGTCCCCGACGGACCGGCCGTTGCTCCACGATCATCCGCGGCGCCTCCTAGCAGGGGTCGCAGCTCGCGCAGTCGCCCACACCGAGCTTACCCGGCACGCGCGTAGTTGAAACGAAGCGTACGCCACCTGCGTCCCCACGTCGCGTGGGGCCGAATGTGCCTATGCAGTAGGCCCTTCTCGGGCCGTCGGGGCCCGCCCGCTGAGCGTCACGGTCGCCAGCATCTCGGCGACCGCGTCGTCGATGCACTGGGCGAGGACCTCGACGTCCGGCATCGCGTCCCGGTCGGCGTTGAGGCCGAAGAACACGCCCCGTCGTAGGAGGTCAGCCCGATGCGAGACCGCCTGGCCGCGGGCCAGGGGAACCACCGGGTAGGCCGCCAGCATCAGCGCGCCGCCGGCGTAGAGCGGGAACTGCGGGCCGGGGACGTTGGTGATGACCATGTTGTAGACGCCGCCGGGACAGCCCGGACACGACGCGCGCCCCCAGCGAGTGGAGCGTGGGCGGCGTGAAGGCCGCGACCCCGACGAGCGCGGCGGCGCCCAGCATCTGGCCGGTCTCCTTGAGCATGTCCATCTCGAACCGGACGCGCTGGAGGCGGATGACCGGATCGGGCTCGCCGATCGGCAGGTCGCACAGGAAGGCCGCGATCTGGTTGCCCGAGCGTGTCCTCCGCGCGCGCGCACGCTCACCGGGACCATCGCCCGGACGCTGCTGCGCGAGGTCACCGGCTCGCCGCGGGTCAGCATCCACGCCCGCAGCGCGCCGGCCAGCACCGCGAGCACGACGTCGTTGACGGTCCCGCCGTGCGCCCCGCTTGATCCGCTTGCAGCTCGTCCAGGTCGGTCTCGGCGGTGGCGAACCGGCGCGCCGCGCCGATCGTCGCATTCAGCGGGCGAGCGGCGGCCGGGCGGGCCATCGTGCGCGCCGCCGAGGCGACGCCGATCAGGTTGCGGCCGACGGTGGTGACGGTCTCGTGCACGTCGATGAGCCCCGTGCGCACGGTGTCGACCACGGCCTTGGGCGAGCGGGCGATCTCGTTGACCGCTCCGGCCACCAGCTCGGCCGACGACGGCTCGCGCATGGGGCGCCAGTCGTCGACGGGGACGTCGCGGGGCTCGGGCGTCGGGTCCAGGATGACCTGGCCGATGTCGACCGCGGCGATGCCGTCGACCATCGCGTGGTGGGTCTTGGTCAGGATGGCGAACCGGTTGTCCGCGAGCGCCCTCGACCAGGTACATCTCCCACAGCGGGCGGGCCCGGTCCAGCTGGCGGCTCATGATCCGGGCCACCAGTTCGTGAGCTGCTCGTCGGTGCCCGGACGGGGCAGCGCGGAGCGGCGGACGTGGTAGGTGACGTCGAAGTGCTCGTCGTCGACCCAGACCGGGTTGGCCAGGTGGCCCGGGCACCCAGCGGATCCGCTGGCGGTAGCGCGGGACGAAGGCGATGCGGTCGCGGATCAGCCGCACCAGACGCTCGTAGTCGAACCCGCCTCGGGCACCTCGAAGATCGCCACGCCGCCCACGTGCATCGGGGTGGTGGGCTCCTCCATGTAGAGGAAGGACACGTCCAGCGGGCTGAGGCGGTCAGGCATTGCGCACTCCTCGAGTCGCCGGGCCTGCCCGTTCCCAGCGAGGTCGTCGTGTGGCCCGCTGCGGCGGGCGTCGGGTCGGCGCGATCATCCTGCCTCATCGACGCAGCCGCGGATCCCACGCACCCCGAGCGCCGGGCTCCCGACGCCGGCGCCGGATTGGGAAATCATCTGGGCTTCGTCGTATGCTTGTCGCCGTCCCCGAACGCACGTGGGGTCGGTTCGACAAGCAGTCCCGGCCCCATCGTCTAGTGGCCCAGGACGCCGCCCTTTCAAGGCGGTAGCACGGGTTCGAATCCCGTTGGGGCTACGCTCAGCCCCTCCGGGGGGAGAGCAGCACGAGGTCCCTCGGGCCGCACAGCACGAAGGCCTCGCGGCACGCAAGCCAGCACGAGAGGCCTTCGCCGCACCCAGGACGAAGGCCTGCAGCAACGCAAGGCCCCGTAGCGCAGTTGGTTAGCGCGCCGCCCTGTCACGGCGGAGGTCGCGGGTTCGAGTCCCGTCGGGGTCGCTGGAAGTACACCGGTGCCGGTTCCTCGGACCACCGGCCAGGTAGCTCAGTTGGTACGAGCGTCCGACTGAAAATCGGAAGGTCGGCGGTTCGACCCCGCCCCTGGCCACCGCGAAGCCCCTCATGTCTCCCCCGTCGTGAGGGGCTTCGCCAGCAGTCCTTCCCGGCCGGCCGGGCGCCCTCCCCCGGTAGGGTCACGACCGTGACCGCGGACCCGGAGCACCCGGATCCAGCAGGGTCCCTGCCCGGCCCCGGTGCGCCAGGTCCCGGTGCGCTCGGACCCAGTGCGCCCGGTCCCGGGAGTGCGCCCGGTCCCGGTGGCACGCCCGCTCCCGGAGGCTCGCCCAGTCCCGGCCGTGCGCCGGGCCTCCCGGGTGACACGGGCACGTCGGCCCGGGAGATCCTGCGCCTGGCGGTCCCGGCGTTCGGTGCGCTGGTGGCCCAGCCGCTGTTCACGCTCATCGACGCAGCGATCGTGGCGACCCTGGGCACGACCTCCCTGGCGGCCCTGGGTGCCGGCGCCCAGGTCTTCACCACCGTCACGGGACTGGCCATCTTCCTGGCCTACGGCACGACCGCCGTCGTGGCCCGTCGCGTCGGTGCCGGGCAGCTCGGGGCCGCGATCGGCGACGGGGTCGAGGGGATGGCCCTCGGGCTCGGGCTCGGCGTCGCGGCCACGATCAGCACGTGGGCCCTCGCGCCCCTGCTCCTGGCGTGGATCGGCACGTCCCCGGCCACCACGCCCGAGGCGCTGACCTACCTGCGCACGATCAGCCTGGCGTTCCCGTTCGCACTGCTGGCGATGGCCGCCATCGGCGTGCTGCGCGGACTGCAGGACACCGCCACCACCTTGTGGGTCACGCTCGCCGCCGTGGGCACGAACCTGGCACTGGCCGCCTACCTGGTGCTGGTCGCGCGCTGGGGGATCGCCGGATCCGCGTGGGCCACGGTCGCCGCCGAGGCGGTGGCCGCCGCCTTGCTCCTGCGCGAGCTGGCCCGGCGCGCGCGCCAGCACGGCGCCTCCCTGCGGCCCAGCCGGTCGGGGGTGCTGGTCTCGGCCCGGGGATCGGTCCCGCTCTTCTGGCGGACGGTGGCGCTTCGCGGGGTCTTCGTGCTCGCCGTAGTGGTCGCGGCGCGCCTCGGGGACGCGCAGCTGGCGGCCTACTACGTCACTTTCACGGTCTGGTACCTGCTCGCCCTGGGCATGGACGCCCTGGCCATCGCCGGGCAGGCGCTGCTCGGCCGGCACCTGGGAGCCGGCTCGGTCGGGACCGCCCGGGCCGTCACGTGGCAGATGACCCGCTGGGGGGTCCTGCTCGGAGTCGCGCTGATGGTCCTCGTGCTGGCCACCAGGTCAGTGGTGCCCGAGCTGTTCGGCGACGACCCGGTCGTCCAGGCGATGGTGACCTCCGCCCTGGTGGTGGTGGCCCTCCAGCAGCCGTTGGCCGGCGTGGTCTTCGTGCTCGACGGCGTGCTCCTGGGCGCCGGCGACGCCAGGTTCCTGGTGAGGGCACAGGCACTGGCCCTGGCCGCCTTCGCGCCGGCGGCGCTGTGGGTCCTGGCGGCACGGGGCAGCGTCACCGACCTGTGGCTGGCACTCACCGTCTTCATGGCGGTGCGCGCGGGCGCCTTCGGATGGCGGGTCCGCGGTGACGCGTGGCTCGTGACCGGTGCGACGCGCTGACCCAGCCCCGACCCGTCGAGGGACGGGACATCGGGCCGGACAGTCATCAGGCCGACCGGTCATCGGGCCCGTTCGCGCAAGGCCACCGGCAGGTCCGGACGGGACCGCCGATGGCCGGAGGGGCTAGCTGGGGATGCTGTCCTGGGACATCCCGTTGCGCGGCTCGGGGATGCTCTCGAGGAGGCCGCGGACCTCGCTCTCGACGTATCGCCGGTGCCCGCCGAGAGTGCGGATCGACGTGAGCTTGCCCGAGTTCGCCCAGCGGGTCACGGTCTTCGGATCGACGCGGAAAAGCGCTGCGACCTCGGAAGGCGTAAGCAGCGATTCAACTTCCTGCTGTCGTACGGCCATGCGAACTCCTTGGTGATCGTTACAGAACGTACTCAATCGGGCATCTGCGCAGAGCATGACACTCAGACCCCCACCCGTTCAAGGCATGGAGGACATTTTGGGGGACTTTTTTCCGGCGACCTCGCGGGAACCCGCCGCTCGGCTCCCACGCCGGGCCACCCTCGGCCCAGAGGTGCTCGGGACACCATGGCCCTGCGCACCATGGGACAGGCGCCCGCTCGCCCCTGCGGGTACTATGGCCCGCAGACCGTCACCCGTACCCACGCCCGGCACGAAGTCGCGGCCGGTACGAGCGGGTCGGCGAGCATTTCACCGGAGCACACGCACCGCCCGGGATCGCACCGGAGGAGGGGGTCGAGCCATGGGGCGCGGCCGAGCCAAGGCCAAGCAGACGAAGGTTGCCCGCCAGCTGAAGTACGGCGGTCCGACCACGGACCTGGAGCGACTCCAGGCCGAGCTCGCTGGGTCGCCGATCTTCGAGCCCGAGGACTCCGACGAGGCCGACGGGTCCGCCGATGAGTTGGACCTGGATCCCTACGCCAAGTACGCCGACCCCGCCACGGAACCCGACGATGTGGACGACGATGAGGCGCAGCCGCACGCGCACTGAACGCGCTGATTGGGCACTCTGCGTGACCTGCGAGGCACGCGCCGTGAGGCGAGCCTGGGCACGATGCACCGGGCATCAAGCCCAGGCCGGTACACGAGTCGCGAATCTGCGCGGGACGTGAACTGCGCGCGACTCAGGGGTGCTCGCCGAGCACCGCGACCGTCCCGCCCACCCCGCCCTTGGCCGGTGCGTCCCCACTGTCCCGCGAGGTCCGGGAACGGATCTGGCCGCACACCCAGGCCGGCACCCCGCGCTCGGTGAGCCGCCGGACGGCTCCGTCCACGGCCTCGGGAGCCACGACCGCGACCATCCCGAGCCCCTCGTTGAAGGTCCGCTCCCGCTCGGCCAGGGCGACGCCGCCCAGCCCGGCGATCAGCCCGAACACCGGCGGCGGGCTCCACGACGCGCGCAGGATCTCGCCGTGCAGGTCCGCGGGGAGCACCCGGGCGACATTCGCCGCGATGCCGCCGCCGGTGATGTGCGACAGGGCGTGGACACCTCCGCCGGCGATGAGGTCCAGCACGTCCAGCGCGTAGATCCGCGTGGGCTCGAGCAGCTCCTCGCCGAGGGTGCGGCCGAGCTCGGGGACCTCGCCTGTCCAGCTCCCAACCGGCGCCGGTCGAACAGGACGTGCCGGGCCAGCGAGTAGCCGTTCGAGTGCAGGCCGCTGGACGCCATCGCGACCAGGACGTCCCCGCTGCGCACCCGGTCCGGGCCGAGCAGCTCGTCGGCCTCGACCACTCCCGTGCCGGCCCCCGCGACGTCGTACTCGTCGGGTTCCAGCAGCCCGGGGTGCTCGGCGGTCTCGCCGCCGACCAGGGCGACGCCGGCGCGGCGGCACCCCTCGGCGATGCCGGTGACGATCGCCGCCACCCGCTCGGGCACGACGCTGCCGACGGCGATGTAGTCGGTCAGGAACAGCGGCTCGGCGCCGCAGACGACCAGGTCGTCCACGACCATCGCGACCAGGTCGATGCCGATCGTGTCGTGGACGTCCATCCGCCTGGGCGACGTCGACCTTCGTGCCGACCCCGTCGGTCGAGGTGGCCAGCAGCGGGCGGCGGAACCGGGCCAGCGCGGAGGCGTCGAACAGCCCCGCGAAGCCGCCGAACCCGCCGACGACCTCCGGCCGCTGCGCGCGCGCGATCGCCGCGCGCATCAGCTCGACCGCGCGCTCCCCGGCCTCCACGTCGACTCCGGCAGCGGCGTAAGTCGCCGGCCGGCTCCGGACCGCCCGCGCCCGTCGGGACCGTCCAGGTCGCTCACACGCTCGGACACTTCCAGGAGGTGCTTTCCGAGCAGCTCGGGCTCGGGCAGCGCGATCGGGTACACCCCGTCGAAGCACGCCCGGCACAGGTTCTTGGCACGCCAGGTCGGTCGCGTCGGTCAGGCCCTCCAGCGACGACGTACCCCAGCGAGTCGGCGCCGATGGACGCGCGGATCTCCTCGACCGACGGCTCGTTGGCGATCAGCTCGGCCCGGGTGGCGAAGTCGATCCCGTAGAAGCACGGCCACTTCACCGGCGGGCTGGAGATCCGCACGTGGACCTCGCGCGGCGCCGGCCTCGCGCAGCATCCGCACGATCGCGCGCTGGGTGTTGCCGCGCACGATCGAGTCGTCGACGACCACGAGGCGCTTGCCCTCGATCACCTCGCGCAGGGGGTTGAGCTTCAGCCGGATGCCCAGCTGGCGGATGGTCTGGGACGGCTGGATGAACGTCCGCCCCACGTAGGCGTTCTTCACCAGGCCCTGGCCGAACGGGATGCCGCTGGCCTGCGCGTAGCCGACGGCCGCGGGGGTCCCGGACTCCGGGACCGGGATGACCAGGTCGGCCTCGACCGGGTGCTCGCGGGCCAGGACCCGGCCCGATCTCCACCCGGGTCGCCTGCACGCTGCGGCCGGCGATCCTGGTGTCCGGGCGGGCCAGGTAGACGTACTCGAACAGGCAGCCCTTCGGCTCGGCCGTCGCGAAGCGGTCGGCTGCGCACCCCGCGCTCGTCGATCGCGATGACCTCGCCCGGCTCGACCTCGCGCACGAACCTGGCACCGACGATGTCCAGCGCGGCCGTCTCGGAGGCCACCACCCAGCCGCCGCCCGGCCAGGCGGCCGATCACCAGCGGGCGGATGCCCTGCGGGTCGCGGGCGGCGAAGAGCGTGGTGTCGTCCATGAAGACGAGGCTGAAGGCGCCGCGCACGTGCGGCAGCTCGTCGACCGCCGCGGTCAGCATCGACTCGCCCGGGTGGGCGGCCGAGCAGGGCCGTCAGGAGGTCGGTGTCCGAGGTGGCGTGCATCAGGCGTTCCCAGCGGCAGCGCGCCGGAGCGGGCCTCCAGCCTGGCGACGCGGATCGGCCAGCTCGTGGGTGTTGGTGAGGTTCCCGTTGTGGCCCAGCGCGAGGTGGCCGGTGGCGGTGGTGCGGAAGGTCGGCTGGGCGTTCTCCCAGACGCTGGACGCCGGTCGTGGAGTACCGGCAGTGCCCGATGGCGAGGTGGCCCTGCAGCGAGGCGAGCACGCCCTCGGTGAAGACCTGCGAGACCAGGCCCATCTCCTTGTAGACCACGATCTGGTCGCCGTCGCTGACGGCCATGCCGGCCGACTCCTGGCCGCGGTGCTGCAGGGCGTAGAGGCCGAAGAAGGTGAGCTTGGCGACCTCCTCGCCGGGCGCCCAGACCCCGAACACGCCGCAGGCATCCTGCGGTCCCCGGTCCTGCGGGTCCAGGTCGTGGGTCAGCATCCCATCGCCGCGCGGCACGGGTGCAGTCTAGGGCCTGTCCGACGGGTCCGCTGTCGACGAGCGGCCGCCGTGCGCTGGGCGGATCGAGGAGAATCGGGGGATGGCCCGGGCCCGGATCGTCGACGCTGACGGTGTCGCTGCGGTTCGGGCCACCCTGGCGACGGGCCCGGACGGCGGAACCAGCGACCGGGCGACCCTGGGCAAGGCTGTGCGCTACACCCTGCAGCTGCTGGCCGACCGCGCGCCGGGATTCTCGGTCGAGGTGCGCGTCCCCCCCTTCGCGGCGGTCCAGGCGATCCCGGGGCCGGTGCACCGGCGGGGGACGCCGGCGGCGGTGGTCGAGACCGACGCCGAGACCTGGCTGGCGCTTGCGACCGGCGGCACGACGTGGGCGCAGGCGCGCTCGGCCGGACGGATCCGGGCCAGCGGCGAGCGGGCGGACCTCACCGACTGGCTCCCGCTGATCCAGCCGGACGACCCATCCCACCGGACTGAGGGACTCCCCGCACCGACTCGTCCCTGGGCCTGACCGGCGTCGGGGATCCACCGGCCACCGCCCCCACCGGGTCGGTCACAAGTTGCCCACGATGAGCCCGATACCGCCGAACGCGGCCACGGCAAGGACCGCATGCCGGGCCGCCTCGTGCGGGATCAGCGGGGCCACCCGCATCCCGACGAGCGTTCCGCCGATCATCGCGGCCACCATGACGGGCTCGGGCATCACCAGGCCCACGACCGACGACCGTCACCACGCCCTGGACGAGGAAGATGGCCTGGAGGGTCGCTCGCGTCGCCCTCGGCTCCCATCCCGCGTTCGCTGCGTACAGGCCCACGGGCGGGCCACCGACGCCCCCGATCACGTTCAGGACCGCGCTGGAGATGCCCGTGCCGATGGCCCCCGGCACGGACACGAGCCGCCGCCAGCGCAGTCCCCGCCAGAGGGCTGTCACGCCGGCCAGCACGCCCACGCCGGCTCCCACCGCGAGGGCAGCGGTGTCGGCTCCGGAGACCAGCAGCCCGACGACCGGGGTCGCGATGAGCGAGGGGATCAGCAGCGAGACGCCGTCGCGCGCCCGGACCGCACGCCAGTGCCCGAGGAGCGGGGCCAGGGTGGCCAGCGTGCCCAGGAGCACGACGACCGCGACCCCCTGGGTCGGGCCGAGCAGCGCGATCAGGACCGGGGCGGCGACGAGGGCGAACCCCATCCCGGTGATCGACTGGGCGAGTCCCCCGACGACCACGCCGAGCACCGCAAGCGTGTGCAGTGGGTCCACGGGGGCAGTCTCCTCCAGGGGCGGCTGACAGCCGGATTCGGCTGACCGGCGGGTGCGGCTGACGCGGAGCGCGACGTCAGGTCACCGCGCGGCGGCCAAGGGCCGCTTCGGTGGCGACCCGCTCGATACGGGTGGCGCGGGTCTGTGGGCGCTTCGCGCTGACCACGAACCACAGGTGCTGCTTGCGGACCCCAGGGGGCATCGCGTCGAAGAAGGTTCTGGCGCCGGGGATCGCGTCGAGGGCCGCCGCGAGGTCCTCGGGTACCTCCAGTCGCTCGACAGCGTCGAGCAGGGTCCACGAACCGTTGGACCTGGCCAGCTCGACAGCCCGCAGGCCGCGCTCGGTCATCAATCCTGCTTCGAGGAGGCGCGCCAGCCGCTCCTTGTTCCTGGCCGACCACATGGAGGTCGGCTTGCGCGGGGTCAGCAGCTGCAGCGTGAAGTGCTCGTCGCGCGGGCGCTGCGTCGAGTCGATCCAGCCGAAGCAGAGCGCCTCCTCGACGACCTCGTCATAGGTGGGGCGGCGATCGGTGGAGCCGCGCCTGGGCATCACGAGCCAGATCCCGGGGGACGTGTCGGCGTTGGCAGCCAGCCACTGCCTCAGCGCGGCACGCGAGGTGACCTGGACCTGCTCGTAGTCGTCGAGTCCCATGTCCCGCTCAGTCGAAGAGGGCGGGGAGCGTCGCGGACCGCTCCTCCCGCAGCTCGTCGAGCCCGAGGACCAGCGCCTGCCCGTGCACGGAGTCGACCACCAGCGCCTGCCCGCCGACGCCGAGGCCGGACTCCGCGCCGATCCCCGAGTCCACCACTCCGATCCGGGTGGCCGCGAACCCGCGGGCCGCGCACATCTCGGTGAACCGCAGCTCCTCGGAGCGGGCGACCACCACGACCGCACGGGTGGCCGACTCGGAGAGGAGGAACACGAACGGGTCCAGGCCGTCGGGCACCCAGCACCTGGCCCCGACCCCGGCGCGCAGAGCCATCTCGACCAGAGCCACCGCCACTCCGCCGTCGGAGACGTCGTGCGCCGCGGAGAGCATCCCGTCGCGGGAGCCCGCCACGAGGATCTGGGCGAGCTGACGCTCCGCCTCGAGGTCCAGGTGCGGCGGCGTCCCGCCGAGGTGGCGGTGCACGACGTGCGCCCACTCCGATCCGCCCAGCTCGTCACGGGTCTCCCCGAGCAGGTAGATGAGCTCCCCGTCCGCGTCCCAGGCCATCGGCGTCCGGCGTGCGACGTCGTCGATGACGCCCAGCACGCCGACCAGCGGCGTGGGATGGATCGCGACCTCGCCGGTCTGGTTGTAGAACGACACGTTCCCGCCGGTCACCGGCGTGCCCAGCTGCAGGCAGGCGTCTGCCAGTCCGGTCACCGCCTGGGCGAACTGCCACATCACGGCCGGGTCCTCGGGCGACCCGAAGTTGAGGCAGTTGGTGACCGCCAGCGGGACCGCACCCGACACCGCCACGTTCCGGTACGCCTCGGCGAATGCCAGCTGGGCACCTGCGTACGGGTCGAGGGCGGCGAACCGAGCGTTGCAGTCCGTGGCCAGTGCGACGCCCAGGCCGGTCCGGTCGTCGACGCGGATCATCCCCGCGTCGTCGGGCTGCGCCAGGACCGTGGCGCCCATCACGTAGCGGTCGTACTGGTCGGTGACCCAGTCCTTGGCCGCGAGGTTGGGCGATGCGAGCAGGGTCAGCAGGGTCGCGCGGAGCTCGCCGGCATTCGTCGGTCGGGCCAGTCGCTCGGGGGTCGGCGCATCGTCCTGCCGCGGGGTGAGCCATTCGGGCCGGGCGATCGGGCGGTCGTAGACCGGGCCCTCGTGCGCCACGGTGCGCGGCGGCACGTCGACGATCCGCTCGCCGTGCCAGTCGACGGTCAGCCGGCCGGAGCCGTTCACCTCGCCGATCACGACCGCCTCGACCTCCCACTTCGCGCAGATCGCCAGGAAGGCATCGACGTGGCCGGGCTCGACGACCGCGCACATCCGCTCCTGCGACTCGCTCATGAGGATCTCCTCAGGCGACAGCGTGGGGTCGCGCAGGAGGACGCGGTCGAGCCATACGTGCATGCCGCCGTCCCCGTTGGAGGCCAGCTCGCTGGTGGCGCACGAGATGCCCGCCCCGCCCAGGTCCTGGATGCCCTCGACGAGTCCCGAGCCGAGGACCTCGAGCGTGCACTCGATGAGCAGCTTCTCCATGAAGGGGTCGCCGACCTGCACGCTTGGGCGCTTGGTCGGGCCCCCGTCGGTGAACGTCTCGGACGCCAGGACCGACACTCCGCCGATGCCGTCCCCACCGGTCCGCGCGCCGTAGAGGATCACGGCGTTGCCGACCCCACGAGCGCTGGCCAGGTGGATCTCGTCGTGGCGCATGACGCCCACGCACAGGGCGTTCACGAGTGGGTTGCCCTGGTAGGAGACGTCGAACACCACCTCGCCGCCGATGTTCGGCAGCCCGAGGCAGTTGCCGTACCCGCCGACCCCGGCCACCACTCCGGGCAGCACCCGCCTGGTGTCGGGATGGTCGGCCGCGCCGAAGCGCAGCGAGTCCATGACAGCCACCGGCCGGGCGCCCATGCTCATGATGTCGCGCACGATGCCCCCGACCCCGGTCGCGGCACCCTGGTACGGCTCGACGTAGGAGGGGTGGTTGTGCGACTCGGCCTTGAAGGTCACCGCCCAGCCCTGGCCGATGTCGACCACACCGGCGTTCTCGCCGATCCCGACCAGCAGGGCATCGGTCTCGGGCTTCTTCGCGCCGAACTGCGCCAAGTGCACCTTGGACGACTTGTAGGAGCAGTGCTCGCTCCACATCACCGAGTACATGGCCAGCTCCGAGGACGTCGGGCGCCGGCCGAGGATCTCGCGGATCCGGGCGTACTCGTCGGGCTTGAGGCCGAGCTCGGCGTAACGGCTGCGGAGTGTCGGGCTGGGTGCTGGCCTCGACGACGGTGTCGGTCATGCCGGGGCCAGCGCCGCGTCGGTGGCCCCGGCGGCCAGGTGGGCCAGGATCGAGGTGAAGAACCCCAGCCCGTCGGTGCCGGGGCCGGTCAGCGCCTCCACGGCGTGCTCGGGGTGTGGCATCAGGCCCACGACGTTGCCCGCCTCGTTGCAGATCCCGGCGATGTCGCGCTGCGAGCCGTTCGGGTTCACGTCGGCGTAGTAGGCGATCACGCGACCCTCGGCCTCGAGGGCGTCGAGCGTCGCGGCGTCGGCCTGGTACCTGCCCTCTCCGTTCTTGAGGGGCACCACGATCCGCTCGCCGGCCTCGAAGTCCCGCGTCCACGGGGTGGCCGCGTTCGCGATCTCGAGGGACTGGTCGCGGCACACGAAGTGCAGCCCGGCGTTGCGGGTCAGTGCGCCGGGCAGGAGGTGGGACTCGCAGAGGATCTGGAAGCCGTTGCAGATGCCCAGGACGGGCAGCCCGCCGCGTGCCGCGTCGATGACCGACGCCATCGCCGGTGCGAAGCGGCTGATGGCCCCGCACCGCAGGTAGTCGCCGTAGGAGAACCCGCCGGGCAGGACGACCGCGTCCACCGCGTGGAGGTCGGCGTCGGCATGCCACAGGGCCACAGCCTCGCCGCCGGCGATCCGGACCGCGCGGGCGGCATCGCGGTCGTCGAGCGACCCGGGGAAGGTGACGACGCCGACGCGCATCAGCTCTCCTCGTGGATCTCGTAGTCCTCGATCACGGGATTGCTCAGCAGCGAGCCCGCGAGCTCGTGGAGCCGATCGGACAGGGCCTCGTCCAGCTCGCCGTCGACCTCGAGCTCGAACCGCTTGCCCTGGCGGACGGAGGTGATGCCGGTGACGCCCAGCCGGCCCAGGGCTCCCAGCACGGCCCTGCCCTGCGGGTCGAGGATCTCCGACTTGAGCATGACGTCGACGACGACGCGGGCCACGGCAACTCCTGGGGGTGCGGCAGGGAGGCTGGGGCAAGCCTACTTCGAAGCACGGCAGGCCCCGACCAGCCTGAGCCCGACGAGACCTGCCGCAGGCGTGCGGCGGCTTCTGGCCGCGCGGATCGAACCGAGCTGTCGCGCGTCAGTGCACGTGCGCCATCAGTCCGTTGATCCGTCGCGCCATCACCAGCATGACCACGCCGAAGCCGACGGCCATCGCCCCGCAGACGGCGAACGACAGCACCGCGTCGCCGGAGGTGAATCGGGCGATCTGGCCGCCGACGGTCGTCCCCACCGAGGTAGCGAGGAACCACAGCGCGAGGAACTGCCCCAGCGTCCCGGCGGGCGCGAGCTTCGATGTCGCGGACAGCCCGTTCGGGCTCAGGAGCAGCTCGCCCCACGTCTGGAGCAGGTAGACGGTGATCAGCCACCAGAGCGTCGCCTTGGTGCCACTGTCCTCGTACGCGGTCGTCGGGATGATCAGGATCAGGAACGAGAAGCCGACGATGATCAGGGCCGCGCCGAACTTCACGGACGTGCGCGGAGCGCGATCGCCCCAGCGGAGCCACACCGCGGAGAACACCGGCGCGAAGATCACGATGAACAGGGGGTTGATCGACTGCAGCCACGACGCCGGTACCTCGAAGCCGGACGTCAGCGTCAGGTCCGTCACCTGGTCGGCGAACAGCGTCAGGGTGGACCCGGCCTGCTCGAAGACCATCCAGAAGAACGCCGCTCCCAGGAACACCCAGACGAACGCCTGGACGTGGTTGCGCTCGACCGCCGTGTACTCCTTGCGCCCGAGGATCTGGCGGAAGTACCAGATGGGCACCATCAGGATGAAGATCGTGATGGAGTTCGTGACGGAGTCCGCCAGCGATCTGCCCGAGCAGGGTCAGCGCCGCGATGAGCCCGGCGATGATCCCCAGCACGATCACCGCGATCCGGACCGCACCCGATCGCTCCTTGGGGGTAGCCGGCTGGGCCGCCTCCTCGCCGACCCCCTTGAGGTACTTGCCCCCGAGCACGTACTGGATCACTCCGAGGGTCATGCCGAGGCCAGCCACGGCGAAGCCCCAGTGCCAGTGGTACTCCTCGCCCAAGGTGCCGCAGATCAGCGGGGCCACGAGGGCGCCGATGTTGATGCCCATGTAGAAGATGGAGAAGCCGGCGTCGCGTTTCGTGTCGCCCTCGTCGTAGAGCTGGCCGACCATTCCGGAGATGTTCGGCTTCAGCAGGCCGGTCCCCAGCGCGATGGTCATCAGGCCGGCCCAGAACGTCCACTCCATGTCGATGGCCATCAGGAAGTGACCGGAGGCGATCACGATCCCGCCGTAGAGGACGGTCCGCCGCAGCCCGAGGATCCGGTCGGCGATCCACCCGCCGGCGATCGGGGTCAGGTACACCAGGCCGACGTAGGTCCCGTAGATGGCCTTGGCAGCGCCCTCGTCCATCGCCAGGCCGGGATTCGTCCCCGGTCAGCGGTGCGGTCATGTACAGGACGAGGAGCGCACGCATCCCGTAGTAGGAGAAGCGCTCCCACATCTCGGTGAAGAACAGGGTCGCCAGCCCACGTGGGTGCCCGAAGAACGTCTTTCCCCCGGCGTCGGCCGGTGCCCCAATGGCCATGTCGGCAGACTAGGCGCGTTCTTCGAGCAGTCGCGCCCCGAACGCGCACTACCGTGGGCGGATCCGCTATCCCTGGGAATCCGCCTGCGGCTGCGCGGCGCCCATCGAGGACGAGCAGCTCCTGCGACTCCTGGGGATCCCACTTGATCACCCACTGGCCCGCCTCCCAGTGGTCGCTGTCGTCGACGGGCATCGTCGTGACCTCGCCGCTCCCGCCGGCCAGGCGACCCATGCCGATGCCGACAGCACCCAGGTCGATGACGCCGGTGTCGGTGTCCACGACCACCGAGTCGACGGCGGCGTTGACGATGTCCCACTGCCGGAACGGGTTCAGCACGGTCTGCCAGCTGACCAGCTCGTCGACCATCAGGGCCATGTACTGCCGCTGGCGCTCGATCCGGCCCAGGTCGCCCTGGGGGTCGGCGTAGCGCATCCGCACCCACGCCAGGGCCTCCTCGCCGTTGAGCGTCTGGCAGCCGGCCTCGACGTCGAGGCCGCTGTTCTCGTCGGGATGGCCTCTTCGAAGCAGACCTCGATGCCGCCGACGGCGTCGGTCATGGCGACGATCCCCTGCATTCCGACCTCCATGTAGTGGTCGACGCGCAGCCCGGTGTTGTACTCGATGGTCTGGCTGAGCAGGGGCGCCCCCCCGAAGGCGAACGCAGAGTTGATCTTGCCGTCCCGGGCGGCGACCTCGGTGCCGTCGCTGTCGATGTGGGCCGGGATGGTGACCCACGAGTCCCGAGGGATGGAGACCAGCGTCGGGGCCTGGCCGAACTCCTGGTGGATGAGCATGATCGTGTCGGTGCGCTGACCCTCGGTGTCGCCCGTATGCAGCTCCTTCTGCTCCTCCGCGGTCATGCCCTCGCGGCTGTCGGAGCCCACGAGGAGCCAGACGGCGCCGTCGGTCGGCGCGATGGGGTCCGGGGAGAGCGCCTCGATCTTGTTCAGCGAGATGCCCGCATGGACGCACAGCACGACCAGCCAGATCAGGTAGGCGGCCAGTGCGATTCCGAGGACGCGCCAGAGCCGCCAGCGCCGCCATCCCCGGCGGCGCTTGGTCGGCGCTTCCGTCGGCTGCGGCGACGGTCGACCGGGACGCCGCGGCGGGTGCCTGCTCCACCTGCGTCGCGGAAGCGGCTGCGGGCGCCGGAGAGGGAGGTCCGTCTGCCAGCCGAGCCGACGACGGCCCCAGCGACGGCCAGGGACGCTACATCGCCGATGCCATCGGCATCCTCGTCCTCCCGGAGCGCAGCCCAGGAGCCGTTGGGCAGACGTCGGTAGAGAGTCGAGCCGGTCACCTGCCAATGATGCCACGCCCGGTCGGGCCGGAGCATGAGCCTCGCCCTCCTCAGGTCGCCGGCTGGCCCGGCGCCCGCGCCGGCCGGGCGGTCGCTCACCGCGCCCCGGATGGTCGGCGTCAATACGCTGGGGATGGTGCGTGGCCACCGTCACCACCTGACCAGGAGGTTCCATGACCCACGAGCGCGCCGGACTCCCGGCCCTGGACAGCGACCTCGTCGATGTCGCCAAGCTGATCACGGCCTACTACGCCGACCAGCCCGACCCGGACAACGTCGACCAGCGGGTGGCGTTCGGCACGTCCGGACACCGCGGGTCGAGCCTGCGGACGTCGTTCAACGAGTACCACATCCTGGCCACCACCCAGGCGATCGTCGAGTACCGGACGATGCAGGGCACGCAGGGACCCCTCTTCCTCGCCAAGGACACCCACGGCCTGTCGGAACCCGCGTGGGTGTCGGCGCTGGAGGTGCTGGCGGCCAACGAGGTGGAGATCCGCATCGACAGCCGGGACGGGTACACGCCGACGCCGGCCCTGAGCCACGCGATCCTGGCCTACAACCGCGGCCGCACCGACGGCCTGGCCGACGGGATCGTCGTCACCCCGTCGCACAACCCCCCGCCCGACGGCGGGTTCAAGTACAACCCGCCGGACGGGGGCCCGGCGAGCAGCGAGGCCACGGGCTGGATCCAGGACCGGGCCAACGAGATCATCGCCGCGGGGATGGCCGACGTCCGCCGGGTCTCCCTCACCTCGGCGCTGGCTGCGGAGGGAACCGGTACCTACGACTTCCTCGACGCCTACGCCCGCGACCTCCCGAACGTCCTGAACCTGGACGCCGTGCGCGATGCCGGGCTCAAGCTGGGCGCCGACCCCATGGGCGGGGCGGCGGTCGCGTACTACGGGTACATCGCCGAGATGCACGGCCTGGACCTGACGGTCGTGAACCCGAGGGTCGACCCGACCTGGCGCTTCATGACCCTGGACTGGGACGGCAAGATCCGCATGGACTGCTCGTCGCCGGCCGCGATGGCCTCGCTCGTGGCGCTCAAGGACCAGTTCCAGGTGGCGTTCGGCAACGACGCCGACGCCGACCGACATGGCGTCGTCACGCCGGGCAGCGGCCTGATGAACCCCAACCACTACCTCGCCGTGGCCATCGGGTACCTGTACGCGAACCGACCCGGCTGGCGCGCGGACGCGGCCGTGGGCAAGACCCTCGTCTCGAGCTCGATGATCGACCGGGTCGCCGCCGACCTGGGCCGGCGCCTGGTGGAGGTGCCGGTCGGGTTCAAGTGGTTCGTCCCCGGGCTGGTCGACGGCTCGTTCGGCTTCGGCGGCGAGGAGTCGGCCGGCGCGTCCTTCCTGCGCAAGGACGGGACGGTGTGGACCACCGACAAGGACGGCATCCTGCTCGCCCTGCTCAGCTCGGAGATCACCGCGGTGACCGGCAAGGACCCGTCCGAGCACTACGCCGAGCTCACCGCCCGCCATGGTGCGCCGGCCTACGCGCGCGTCGACGCCCCCGCCAACCGCGAGGAGAAGGCCCGGCTGGCCAGCCTCTCGCCCGACCAGGTGACCGCGACCGACCTGGCCGGCGAGCCGATCACCGCCAGGCTGACCGAGGCGCCGGGCAACGGCGCGAAGATCGGCGGCCTCAAGGTGACCACTGCCAACGGGTGGTTCGCGGCCCGGCCCTCGGGCACGGAGGACGTCTACAAGATCTACGCCGAGTCCTTCCTGGGCGCCGAGCACCTGGCCCGGATCCAGAGCGAGGCCCGGGAGGTGGTGTCAGCCGCGCTCGCGGGCTGAGAAGCATCGGGCTCGCCGGCTCGTCCCGTCATCACCGGCGACACGCTGCGGGCGACCATGGCTCCGGCACATGGCGTTGCGTCCTCATGTGACCGGCCCTGTAACGCTGGGGGCCGTGGCGGGAACATGGGGGTGTGAGCACATACCCGCAGGGCCCCGCCCCTGCTTGGCAGGACGATGACTGGCTGACCGAGCTCTTCCGACGGCACTCCGCTGCGGTGCTCGCGTACTCCCGACGGCGCCTGAGCTCGGCTGAGGACGCCGAGGACGTGGTCGTCGAGGTGTTCGCGACCGCGTGGCGGCGGCGGGACGTGGTGCCCGAGGAGGCGCTGCCCTGGCTGTACGCCGCGGCCGGGAACGTGATCTCCCACGTCATCCGCTCCGACTCCCGACGCACCCGGCTCGGGGCGCGACTGGCCACCGTGCGGCCGCTGCACACGACCGAGGCGGATCCCGCACAGCAGGTCGTGGACGCCACCGCCGCGCAAGGACGTCGTGTTCGCCGCCCTGGACGACCTCTCGGAGTCCGATGCCGAGCTCATGCGCCTCTGGGCCTGGGAGCAGCTCGACCCGGCCGAGATAGCCGTGGTCCTCGGCTGCTCGCCGGGGACCGCCCGGACCCGCTTGCACCGGGCGCGGGCCAGGCTGCGCGAGTCGCTCGTCCAGCGCGGCGTCAGCGGGCCCGGCGTCGACGGTCCAGGGACCGCACCGCCGCCCGACCTGACCCACCCCGAAGCACGCACCACCACCCCCCCTACCGACTCGGAGGCCACGCCATGAACACCCTGAGCACCGAGGACCGCGCCGACCAGGCGCTGCGCGAGCTGCTCGCCCAGGCCGATCCTGAGGCGGGAGCCACCACAGCCCTCCCCGAGCACCTGCTCGACCGGGTTCTTGCCGCGTCGACCGGTGAACCGGCCGACGCCCCCGTGGACCCGGCCACGCGACGCGCAGGTCGGTCGTTCGGCCAGCGGCACTGGCCTCTGATCCTGATGACGGCTGCTGGTGTGGCGACCCTCGCACTGGCAGCGGGAACCGTCCTGCCCGGGCTCACCGCGACCAGCTCGGACTCGCTGGCCGGCTCCATCGAGTACGACAGCTCCGGCTGCCGCGGTGGACTCATCCGCGGCCGACTCGGCGGGAGTGACGGACGGCGAGCAGCGGACGACGCTACAGCGCTGGAGAGCGGGCGGGTCGCCCCCGAGATCGCCCGGGAGGACTCCGCGGCGGCCGGTGCAGCGGCCCCGAGTGCCGACCAGCCGGCCGCGGACCCCGTCGACGAGGCTCTCGTGCGTTCCGGCTCGGTGCTCGTCGGCACCGAGGACGTCGAGGCCGCGCGCGACGACTTCGTGGCGACCGTCCTGGCCATGGGTGGGCGGATCACCTCCGAGTCCGTCGTCACCGACGGCAGCGCCGGGGCACAGTCCAACGCCGGCGGCGAGATGGCCGTGGCTCGCGACATGGAGATGTCCTACGGGGCGACCTACCCGTACCCCTGGTACCCGACCGGTCCGGGGGTCTGGCTCACCGTCCAGGTTCCCGTCGAGGACTACGACGAGGCGATGGCTGCCGCGCGCGATGTCGGCGAGGTCGTGCAGATGCAGCAGTCGAGCTACGACGTGGGGGCCCAGGTCGCTGACGTCGATGCTCGGATCGCCGCTCTGGAGGCATCGCTGGAGCGCCTCACGGCGCTGATGGACGACGCCGAGGACATCGGCGACGTCATCGCCCTGGAGAAGGCGATCTCCGAGCGGCAGTCCGAGCTCGACGGCCTCAAGGCCCAGCAGCGTGACCTGGCCAACCAGACGGCCATGTCGCAGATCAGCCTCACGATCATGAGCCCGGAGGACGCGAAGCAGTCCGTCGACCCACAGCCCCAGCAGTCCTGGTGGGACTCGTTCCTCGAGGGCCTCGGCCAGTTCTGGAGCTGGCTGGGCCAGGCGCTGCTGATCGTCTCCCCGCTGCTGATCGCCATGGGCGTCATCTGGTGGGTCCGGCGTCGCAATCGGCGGGCCGGGGGATCGGTAGGGAGCACCGGTCGCTCCGGGCCAGCCGGTCCCGCCGCGCGGGGCACGCCGACTCCCCGGAGGCCCCGACCGAGTGATCAGGTCGGGCCAACCGCCCGAGCATGACGAGGGCTCGCCACCGGGTCGGAGGGTGGCGAGCCCTCGCATCGCGCGACACCGGCCCCGCAGGGCAGTGGACACGCCACCCGAACGGGTCGGTCCGGGGCGTCCGAGGCTACTGCGGATCGCCCTTGCGGTCGGACATCTCCGCGCGGACCTGATCCATGTCGAGGTCCCGCACAGCCGCGATGACCTGCTCGAGCTGGGGTGCCGCGAGCGCTCCGGGCTGCGCGAACACGAGCACGACCGTCCCGGAAGGCCATCAGGGTCGGGATCGAGGTGATCCGCGCGGCCGCTGCCAGCTCCTGCTCGGCCTCGGTGTCGACCTTCCCGAACACGACGTCGGAGTGGACCCGCGAGGCGGACTCGAACACCGGCGCGAAGTTGCGGCACGGACCGCACCAGGCCGCCCAGAAGTCGACCAGGACGATGTCGTTGTCCAGGACGGTCGACTCGAAGTCGGTTGCGGTCAGGGTCACGCTTGCCATGGTGAAGCTCCTCGCCTCGAAGTTCTGGGGGTGACCCGTTGATACCCCGCAACGGGTGCAACCACACCTGCCGCCGCCCGTATTCCGCACGCCCCGACCGCCCGGAGGTGCCTGCGGGCGCCGGCGTGGACAATGTGGCGACATGGGACGCCGGGCGGTTCGGGGCACAGTGACCCGCACGGTCGCCAGCGGCGAGGCGACCCTGCTCCCCGACGCGGACCTGCCCGAGGGCTGGATCCTGCTCATCGACGGGACGCAGCAGTCCCACGTGGACCTGGCCGAGCCGAGCCGGCTCGAGTTCGAGTACATGCGGCGGATCGGCCACGTGATCGACCTGCTCCCACCCGGCCCGATCCGGGTCGTGCACCTGGGCGGTGGTGCCATGGCGATCGCCCGGTACGCCAGCTCCACCCGCCCACGCACCAGCAACCTGGTCGTCGAGCACGACGGCCCCCTGGTCGACATGGTGCGCACGCACCTGCCCTGGCCACGGGAGTTCCGGATCCGCGTCCGCGTCGCCGCTGCTCGCCCGGCACTCGACGCCCTGCCGGACGACTCGGCGGACCTGGTCGTGCTGGACGTGTTCGCAGCCGCCCGGACCCCGGGCGAGGTCACCACGCTGGAGGCGTTCGGGCAGGCGCGCCGGGTGCTGGGACCAGGCGGCACGCTCGTGGCCAACATCGCCGACGCGAGCCCCCTGGAGTACGCCCGCCGGTACGTCGCGGGCGTGCGGGCCACGTTCGACCGGGTCGCGGTGGTCGTCGAGCCCGGCGTCGTGCGCGGGCGCAGGTTCGGCAACCTGGTCGTCGTCGCGCAGCCCAGGACGGCGGCGCCTCTGGACCTCGAGGCCCTGGAGCGGCGCAGTGCCGCGGACCCGTGGCCGGCGCGCGTGCTGCTCGGCGCCCCGCTCGACGCGTTCGTCGGCGGCAGCCGGCCCTTCGCCGACTCCACCGCGACGGGATCGCCCGCCCCGCCGCCGGGCCTGTTCGACCGGCTGTGACGCGGCGCCCTGGGCCGTCCCGAGCCCGCGTGGCGCGGCGCCGGCGTCGGCCGTCGGCTAGCGCAGCTCGCGGTACAGGATCGTGGCGCCCTGCAGCTCCCCGGTGGGAGACAGTGCGTAGCCCGGGATCGTCCCCACCGGGACGTAGCCCAGTCCGCGGTAGAACTCCTCCTCGGGTCCCGCCGGCCACGCAGTCGAGGGTCAGCAGGGTGAACCCGCGGCCCCGGGCCTCATTCGCCGCGGCCTCCATCAACCGGGAGGCCACCCCACGGCGACGGTCGCTGGAGCGCACGAGGAGCTTGCTCAGCTCCGCCCGGTGCGGCTGGTTCGGGGCCTGCGCCGGATTCAGCGAGATGGTGCCCACGACCTCCCCGGCGTCCCGGGCGACCAGCAGGACACGACGGCCTGCTGCCACGTCGGCGGACTGGGCACGCCACCACCGTGCCCCGTCGCTCGCCGAGAACGGCAGCAGGAAGTTCACGCCCGCGCCGGAGGCCACGGCGTCGGCGACGATCTCGCCGAGACGGTCGCAGAGGGCGGGGAACTCCTCCGGGTCGAGCACGCCGATCGTGACGGAGTCGCCCGCATAGCGACCCGGGTCGTGGACGTCGGCGCCGAAGGGAAGGTCGACGGCATGGCGCCACACCCCGCCCGGGCCGAGCACGAACAGGCCGAGCCGGTCCTCCTCGAAGGCAGCGCGATACGAGGCCAGGGCCGAGTGCGCCTGGTCCAGCCACTCCGGCTCGACGTCGTGGGCGACGGTCACGTGCGGGTGGTACGGGAAGGCGAGCGACCGGTCGAGCGGCCCGCGTCGCACGGCCGCCTCCGCGATGCGGACCTCCGGCTCCCCGGAGGCGAGGGGGACGAAGACGACCTGGGAGGCCGGACGGAAGGTGTCGGCCCCCTCCAGGACCACCTCGAAGGGCTCGAGGTGCGCGGCCTGGGCCTGGAGGTGGGCCAGTATCTCGGCCAGGTGCGCCTCGTCGGCCACCTCGGTCGGCGGCACGAGCGTGATGTGCGCGACGATCGCGTGCGCGTGGGGATCGCCGAAGCGCTCCCGGTATGCGCCGAGCTCGCCGAGGAACGGCTCGGGGATCGGCAGCGCGACGCCGATGGTGATGGGCCACTCCTGCGGATCCTCCCCCAGGACGTCGGCGGGCGTGACTGGCGCGACCCTCATCGTCCGATCACAGGCTCGCGGCGACGGAGCCCGGCACGGTGACGAAGCCGAGGCTCCGGTACACGTCGGCCAGGGTGTCGGCGGCGACCTCCCGCGCCCGGGCGGCGCCCAGCGCCATCTGCCGGTCGAGCTCGGCCGAGTCGTCGAGGAGCTCGGCGACCCTGGCCTGGAACGGCTCGACGAACGCGAGGACGGCGCCGGCCGCCTCCTTCTTCAGCTCGCCGTACATGCGGCCCGCGAACTCGGCCTCGACCTCGGCCACCGTCCTGCCCGTGAACGTGGCCAGGATCGTCAGCAGGTTGGACACGCCCGGCTTGGTCGCCGGGTCGTAGCGCACCTCGGACTCCGAGTCGGTGACGGCCGACCTGATCTTCTTCTCGGTCCGCGCGGGCGGGTCGAGCAGGAACACGCAGCCGGCCGGCGACGACTTGCTCATCTTCGCCGTGGGGTCGGCCAGGTCCACGATCTTCGCGGTGTCCTTGACGATGAACGGCTCGGGCACGGTCAGCGTCTGCCCGAACCGGCCGTTGAAGCGGACCGCGAGGTCGCGGGTCAGCTCGAGGTGCTGGCGCTGGTCCTCACCCACCGGCACCGCGTCGGCCCGGTAGACCAGGATGTCGGCGGCCTGCAGGATCGGGTAGGTGAACAGCCCGACCGAGGCGCGGTCGGCACCCCCCTTGCTCGACTTGTCCTTGAACTGCGTCATGCGGCTTGCCTCGCCCATGCCCGTCAGGCAGGACAGCGCCCACTGCAGCTGCGCGTGCTCCGGGACGTGGCTCTGCAGGAACACCGTCGAGCGCTGCGGGTCGACCCCGAGGGCCAGGAGCTGGGCGAACGAGGCGCGCGTGCGCCGGTTCAGCTCGGCGGGGTCGTGCTGGATGGTGATCGCGTGCAGGTCGACGACGCAGTAGAAGCACTCGTGCGTCCGCTGCAGGTCGACCCAGCTGCGCAGTGCCCCGAGGTAGTTGCCGACGTGGAACGAATCCGCCGTCGGCTGGATGCCCGAGAGGACGCGGGGAAGCGGTGACATGGCCGCCATTGTCGCAAAGCACCGGCGGCAGGCCCGCGTCGGCCGCTGTCAGGGCAGCGGTCCCGGCGGCTCAGGCCTCGGGTGCCCCCGGATCGACAGCCAGGTCCGGGTCGCCGGGCGCCACGGCGGGCGCGGCCGGGGTCACCACCAGCCGCGCGACGCGACGGCCGTCGAGCTGCCCCACCTGGAAGCCGACGCCGTCGGCCGTGAGCCGGTCCCCCGTGACGGGGACGCGCCCCAGGTGGGCGACGAACCAGCCGGCGACGGTCTCGTAAGGGCCGTCGGGAAGCTCGATCCCGGACTCCTCCGCGAAGTCCTCCAGGTTGAGCAGCCCGTCGACCTCGAACGGCGCGCCGTCGTGATAGCGCGGGGCGTTCGTGCTGTCGGCCTGGTCGTACTCGTCGTGGATGTCGCCCACGAGCTCCTCGACGAGGTCCTCGAGGGTGACGATCCCGGCCGTGCCGCCGTACTCGTCCGCGACGACGGCCAGGTGATGGCCACCTCGGCGCATCTCGGTGAGGGCGGGGATCACGGACTTGCTCCCCGGGAAGAAGGCCACCTCGCGGGCGAGGTCCTCCAGCCGCACCGACCGGTCGACCATCGCCGGCGTGAGGATGTCGCGGACGTGGACGAAGCCGAGGACGTCGTCGGTCGAGTCCCCGATGACCGGGTACCGGGAGTGCGGCATCGCCGCGACGAGCGCAGCCGCGCGGAAGGCGGGCATCGAGGCCTCCAGGAAGGCCACCTCGGTGCGCGGGATCATCACCTCGCGCAGCTCGGTGTCCCCGGCGTCGAACACGTCGTCGATGAGCTCGCGCTCCTCGGCCGTGAGGTCGGTGTGGGCGGCGACCATGCCACGCAGCTCCTCGCCGGTGATGACGTCCCGGCCACTGGCGGGATCGAGTCCGAGGATGCGGACGATGAGGTTCGTCGAGGCGGACAGCAGCCAGATGAACGGTCGGAAGACCCTGGCGATGAGGTCGATGGGTCCCGCGACGGCCATCGCGACGGACTCCGCCCGGGCCAGCGCCAGACGCTTGGGGACCAGCTCGCCGAGGACCAGCGAGATGTAGACCAGCAGGATCGTCGCGCCGAACAGTGCCAGGGTGTCGGCGACCCGCTCGTTCACCCCGGCGGCGACCATCCAGTCGGCCACGACCGGCGCGATCCTGCTGGCACCGAACGCGGCAGAGATGTATCCAGCGAGGGTCACCCCCACCTGGACCGCGGCGAGGAACCTGTTCGGGTTGTCCATCAGAACCCGCAGTCGCAGGCCCCGGCGGGCGTCCGACTCGACGAGCCTGTTGACCTGGCTGTCGCGCAGGGAGACCAGCGCGGTCTCCGACGCCGAGAAGAACCCACCGATGAGCGTGAAGACCAGAATCATCGCGAAGGTCCAGCCCAACTCGCCCACAGTGGGGGAAAATGTAGCGCACACCACAGTCAAGGGGCGCCGGTTCCAGGCACTGTCCGGAACCCCGGTCGGCGGCTGCGCGCAGCGCCATCCCTGCCCGGATCGGGTTCACGCCGCTCGCCGGCGACCGCGTACCGTTGCTCCATGAGCGCCGATCAGCCCACCACACAGCCCAGCCCTCCGCTGAGGGCGAAGGGCCCGAAACCCACGCCGAAGCCCCGCGGGCGGACGGCAGCAGCGTCGACGTCCGGCCCGGCGGCGGGTGGCTCGCGTACCACCGCTGCGGCAGGTGGAGACTCCCTGAGCGCCGTCGGCTCCCGCACGACGGGTGCGAAGCAGGTCCGTCCCATCGCGATCGCCCCGCGCAGGACCGGCCCAGGCAGGGCAGGCTCTCAGACGGGCGGACGCGTGGCCGGGGAAGGCGTCAACGGCGCCGGCCTGGCCGGGGAGGGCTTGGCCGGCGCGGGCGCGCGCCTGGAGGCAGCCGAGTCCGGGACCAGCGATCCGGGCGCCGTCTCCGGTCCGCGCACCGGCCCCGCGCGCGCGGCCAGGCGGTCCAGCGCGAGCCGCACGGCCACGAGCCGGGCCGCTCGCCGTCGCCTGGCAGAGCGCGCCGCCAACGCCCGGCCCACCGGCAGGTCGGCCGTCGAGGCCCTCCTGGTCGACTACCCGGGTGCGCGCGACGGCCAGACCGCCCAGCGCGAGGCGGCCCGGCCGGTCGATGTGACGGGATCGCGCCCTGCGAAGAAGAAGGTCGGGGCGAGCGACGAGCGCCCTCCGGCTCGGGCCGGCGATGCCGACCGGGAGCCCAGCCGGGACCACGATCACGACCGGGACCGCCCCCTGGACGGCCGGCCGGTGGCCGTCGCCGACTCCCCCCGGCCCCCGACGACCCTCACCACGAAGCCCGTCCACCCACCCATGCCCGATGTCGCCCTGGGACTTGCGGCGCTGATCGCGAGCATCGGCTGGAATGCCGGCTCATGGGGGGTCGCGGCGGTGTCCCGTGCCTCCACGCGGACCGCCGAGGCTGCCCGGGCCATCTCGCCGACCTTCGCCACCGAGCTCTTCGACGCCCAGCTGGTCGCACTGGCCGAGCGCGGTCGCTCCGTGCGCACCGAGCGCACACAGGCCGCGGGCGTCGCCGTCACCACGGCGATCACCGCCGCCGCAACCAGCGACGCCCTTCGCCAGCTCTCCGTCGCGGCGATCGAGGAGGCCACCGACGACGTCCTGGCGGTCGTGCTGCCCGCGATGCTGGAGGCGGTGACCGAGCTGGAGACGCAGGAGAAGCTCGACGAGCTGCTCGCGGGGTTGCTGGTGCGCCAGCTTCCCAGCGCGCTGGAGAAGACCCTGCCCGGGGTCATGATGCGCACGGCCACCCGGCCGGCCGCCGGGCTGATGCCGTTCCTGAACGGAGTGCTCCCGAAGGGCTGATGCTGCCAGTCCTGCCACGACACGGTCAGCCGGCCGCCATGCTTCAGCCCAACGGGTCGAGGCGCCGCAGCGGCGTGCCCGGGACCCGGGCCCAGCACGGTCACGTGCGGTGCCTCGAGCAGGAGTCGCACGAATCACCGAAGGCGAGTCAGCCGCCCAGCGACGCCAGGATCGCGTTGAAGGTCGCGCTCGGACGCATGACAGCGGACGCCTTCGCCGCGTCCGGCCGGTAGTAGCCGCCGAGGTCCACGGGCCGGCCCTGGACGGCGATCAGCTCGGCGTCGATGGCCTCGGACTGGGCGACCAGCTGCTCGGCAACGGGGCCGAAAGATCTCAGCCAGGGCGGGGTCGGTCGTCTGCGCCGCGAGCTCCTGCGGCCCAGTACCGCGCCAGCCAGAAGTGGCTGCCCCGGTTGTCGATCTGGCCCACCCGGCGTGCCGGCGACTTGTTCTCGTCGAGCAGGGTCCCCGTGGCGCGATCGAGCGCATCACCGAGCGCCATCGCCCGGTCGTTGCCGTTCTCCCCCTCGTGCCGGAAGGACTCCGCGAGCGCGAGGAACTCCCCGAGGCTGTCCCAGCGCAGATAGTTCTCCGCGACGAGCTGCTGGACGTGCTTGGGCGCCGAGCCGCCTGCGCCGGTCTCGAACAGGCCGCCGCCGTTCATCAGAGGCACCACCGAGAGCATCTTCGCGGACGTGCCGAGCTCGAGGATCGGGAACAGGTCCGTGTTGTAGTCGCGCAGCACGTTCCCCGTGACCGAGATCGTGTCCTCCCCGCGGCGGATGCGCTCGACCGAGAACCGGGCGGCGTCGGTCGGCGGGAGGATCCGGAGGTCGAGTCCCTCGGTGTCGTGCTCCCTCAGCAGGGCGTTGACCCTGGCGATGAGGGTGCTGTCGTGGGCGCGGGTGTCGTCGAGCCAGAAGACCGCCGGGGTCTGCGACGCGCGGGCCCGCGCGACGGCGAGCTTGACCCAGTCGCGGATCGCGGCGTCCTTGGTCTGGCACGCCCGCCAGATGTCGCCCGCCTCGACGTCGTGGGCCATCAGGACCTCGCCGGCGGCGTCGACGACCTCGACCCGGCCCGCGGCCTGCATCTCGAAGGTCTTGTCGTGGCTGCCGTACTCCTCGGCCTTCTGCGCCATCAGCCCGACGTTCGGGACCGAGCCCATCGTCGTCGGGTCATAGGCGCCGTTGGCCTTGCAGTCCTCGATGACGGCCTGGTAGACGCCGGCGTAGGAGCTGTCGGGGATGACGGCCAGGGTGTCGGCCTCCTGCCCATCAGGACCCCACATGTGCCCGCCGATGCGGATCATCGCCGGCATGGACGCGTCCACGATGACGTCACTGGGCACGTGCAGGTTCGTGATGCCCCTGTCGGAGTTGACCATCGCCAACCGCGGGCCGTCGGCGAGACCCGCCTCGATCGCGGCCCGGATCTCCGCGCCGTTCGGCAGGTCGGCGAGGCCGTCGAGGATGCTGCCGAGGCCTTCGTTCGGCGACAGCCCCGCAGCCTCGAGGTCCGCGCCGTACGTCGCGAACACCTCCGGCAGGAACGCCCGGACGACATGGCCGAAGATGATCGGGTCGCTGACCTTCATCATGGTCGCCTTGAGATGCACCGAGAACAGGACGTCCTCGGCCTTGGCGCGAGCGATCTGCTCGGCGAGGAACGAATCGAGCGTGGCGACCCGCATGACGGTGGCGTCGACGACCTCGCCCTCCAGCACCGCCAGGCCGTCCTTCAGCACGGTGGTCGTCCCATCGGCGCCGACGTGGCGGATCGTGAGGCGGTCGGCGGTGGGCAGGACGACCGACTGCTCGTTGGCGCGGAAGTCGTCGCGACCCATCGTCGCGACCTCGGTCCTGCTCTGCGGGCTCCAGGCACCCATCGAGTGCGGGTGGCTGCGCGCGTAGTGCTTCACCGCGGCCGGCGCCCGGCGGTCGGAGTTGCCCTCACGCAGCACCGGGTTGACCGCGCTTCCCTTGACCTTGTCGTATCGCGCACGGACGTCGCGCTGCGCATCGGTCGTCGGGTCGTCCGGGTAGTCGGGCAGTGCATATCCCTTGTCCTGGAGCTCGCGGATGGCGGCCTTGAGCTGAGGCAGCGAGGCCGAGACGTTCGGCAGCTTGATGATGTTCGCCTCGGGGGTCCTGGCCAGCTCGCCGAGCTCGCTCAAGGCGTCGCCAGCTCGCTGGTCCTCGGTGAGGTGATCCGGGAAGACGGCCAGGATGCGCCCCGCGAGGGAGATGTCACGGGTCTGCACGTCCACGCCCGCCGAGGAGGCGAACGCCTGCACCACGGGGAGCAGCGAGTACGTGGCCAGCATCGGGGCCTCGTCGGTCAGGGTGTAGATGATCGTGCCCATGTGTCGTTGACACTCCTCGCGGTGGCTGACTATCTCGACGTCAAGGAAAATGTGTTCGGTGCAGCCCGCTGAGGGTATCGGCAGGTCACTGGATCACCCCGGGGTGTGCGGCCCTCGCAAGGCGGTCCCGGACCGCCAGGGCGAGGGGACCGCCTGAGCGGTCGGGCAGCACGGCCACGATCACCGCAAGGCCCTGCTCGTCGCCGTGGCGAAGGGCGGCGTAGAGGCCGTGCGCGTAGTCCTCGGCGGACGTCGGCGCGACCAGGCGGACGCACCCCGTCGGGGTCGCCACCCCCGCCGGGGCGATCAGGCCCCACCGCCCAGCACCGCTCGGCAGGGCTTCGCCGGTCTGTGGAACTGCCGCGGGCTCGGCCAGCACCACCCGGGCCCGCGGGGAGTAGTGCGAGTCGAGGGTCCCCGGCACCCGGGCCGTTGCCTGCCGCAGAGTCTCAAAGACCTCGGGGTCCCTGCCGGTGCTCGCCGAGGCTCCGCCCACGAGCGGGGAAACTCCGGACGAGGGGGGGAGGAGTGGCGAGGGGGGCCGTGCCAGCACCGCGTCGACCTGCTCCAGGCCGATCGCCCCGACGCGCAGCACCCGGGGGGGCGTGGCGGTGCAGTCGACGATCGTGGACTCGACGCCGATCGTGCAGGGCCCGCCGTCCACGACCAGGTCGCGGGCAGGGTCCATGCGCTCACCCAGCTCGGCCCGCACGTCCTCGGCGCGGGTCGGGCTGACCCGCCCGAACCGGTTGGCACTGGGGGCGGCCACCCCTCGCGCCGGGTCCCCCGACTGCGCCGCCAGCGCGCGGAGACAGGCCCGCGCGACCGCATGGTCGGGGCAGCGCAGCGCCACGGTGTCCTGACCTCCGGTGACGAAGTCGCCGGCTCGACGGCTTCGCGCGACGACGACGGTCAGCGCCCCCGGCCAGAACGCCGCGGCGAGCTGCTCGGCGGCTGCATTGGGCGCCTCCCACCACCCCCGAAGCGCCTCGACCCCCTGCACGTGCACGATCACCGGATGGTCTGCCGGACGGCCCTTCACGGCGTAGAGCCGCGCCACCGCCTCGGCGTCCTGAGCGTCGGCGGCCAGCCCGTAGACGGTCTCGGTGGGCAGGCCGACGAGACCGCCGGCCAGCCACGCCCCCGCCGCGCGGGCCGCGGCCTCGGGATCGGGCGTGCCGTCGTCGAGAAAGCCGTCTGAGCAGGGGGACCACCACCCGCGGAGTCCTGCGCAGTTCTGCAGCCGCGGATCGCCGTGACAGCGCTTGAACTTCTTCCCGGACCCGCACGGGCACAGCTCGTTGCGGCCCACTCCCACGAACTTGAGCGGTCCGGCGTCGCCGGAGACGGTCGCGTCCCCGGTCTCCGACGGTGCGGTGTACTGCACGTGGTCGGGCCGGCGGGGCCCCAGGCCGGCAGCCTTGAGATCGGCCATCGGGTGCCCCGGCTTGGCGCCGACCGCGGCCGGGGCGCCGACACGGGGCCTCGGCGAGGTCGGGGCGGCCGCCGGTGGTGTGGTGGCGGGCGGAGATCCGGCCGCGGGCTGGGCAGTCACCTCGAGGGCAGCCGCAGCGGCGGCCACGCCGTCGCCGCGCTGACCCGGGCCGGCGACCGGCTGCTCGGCCTCGGCGTCCTCGTCGAGCTCCCCGATCAGGACGAGGTCGGCGTCGTCGGCGTCTGCGTCCTCGGAGTCGTCGGCATCCCCGGACTCGACGGTCACCTCCAGGTTGAACAGCAGGCCGACCGTGTCCTCCTGGATCGAGTCCATCATCGCCCGGAAGAGGTCGTAGCCCTCCCGCTGGTACTCGACCAGCGGGTCGCGCTGTGCCATCGCGCGCAGGCCGATGCCGTCGCGCAGGTAGTCCATCTCGTACAGGTGCTCGCGCCACTTGCGGTCGAGCACCGACAGGATCACCCGTCGCTCCAGCTCGCGCATCGTCTCGGATCCGAGCTCCTCCTCGCGGGCCTCATAGGCCGCACGGGCATCCGCCAGGACCTCCTCGCGCAGGAAGTCCCGGGAGACGGCCGACCGGGATCCGCCGGCCTGGGCCTCGACCTCCGCCACGGTCAGGGCGACCGGGTACAGCGCACGCAGGGCGCGCCACAGCTCGTCGAGGTCCCACTGCTCCGGGAAGCCGTCGGCCGTGGCGGCGTCGACGTACCCGGTGATGGTGTCGGTCAGGAAGTGCTGCACCTGCTCGTGGATGTCCTCGCCCTCGAGGACCCGTCGACGCTCCTCATAGATGACCAGGCGCTGGCGGTTCATCACGTCGTCGTACTTCAGGACGTCCTTGCGGATCTCGAAGTGCTGCGCCTCGACCTGCGTCTGGGCGCTGCGGATCGCGTTCGTGACCATCTTCGACTCGATCGGCTGCTCGTCGGGCACGTTGGCCCGACGCAGGAAGGCGTCGACCATGTCCGCCTTGAACAGTCGCATCAGGTCGTCCTGCAGGGACAGGTAGAACCGCGTGGCGCCGGGGTCGCCCTGACGCCCGGAGCGCCCGCGCAGCTGGTTGTCGATGCGCCGGGCCTCGTGCCGCTCGGTGGCAAGCACGTAGAGCCCCCCGAGCTCGGTCACCTCGACGTGCTCGGCGGCGAAGGCCTCCTCGGCGGCCTTGAGCGCGCCGGGCCAGGCCGCCTCGTACTCCTCGGGGGTCTCGCTGGGCGTCAGGCCCTGGTCCTGCAGCGACAGGTCGGCCAGGAACTCGGCGTTCCCGCCCAGGATGATGTCGGTGCCTCGCCCGGCCATGTTGGTCGCCACCGTGACCGCGCCGCGGCGTCCGGCCTGGGCGATGATCGTGGCCTCCTTGTCGTGGTACTTCGCGTTGAGCACCTGGTGCGGGATGCCCTCGCGGCGCAGGTACGTCGACAGCTTCTCGCTGTTGGCCACGCTCACGGTGCCGACCAGGATCGGCTGGCCGGCGGCATGCCGCTCGGCGATGTCGCTCACGACCGCGTTCCACTTGGCGTCCTCGGTCCGGTACACGAGGTCGGCGAGGTCGGCCCGGATCATCGGCCGGTTGGTGGGGATCACCACCACGCCCAGGCCGTAGATGCGGTTGAACTCGTTGGCCTCGGTCATGGCCGTGCCGGTCATCCCGGAGAGCTTCTTGTAGAGCCGGAAGAAGTTCTGCAGCGTGACGGTGGCCAGGGTCTGGTTCTCGGCCTTGACCTCCACGCCCTCCTTGGCCTCGATCGACTGGTGCAGGCCCTCGTTGTAGCGACGGCCCGCGAGCATGCGGCCGGTGTGCTCGTCGACGATCATGACCTCGCCGTTCATGACCACGTAGTCACGGTCGCGCTTGAACAGCTCCTTGGCCCGGATCGCGTTGTTCAGGTACCCGACCAGGCGGGTGTTCACCGGCTCGTACAGGTTGTCGATGCCCAGCCAGTCCTCGGTGCGCTCGATCCCGGTCTCCAGGACGCCGACCGTGCGCTTCTTCTCGTCGACCTCGTAGTCGATGTCGATGCGCAGCCTCGTGGCCAGCTTGGCCATCTCCTGGTACCACTTGTCGGCCTCGTCGGCGGGGCCGGAGATGATCAGCGGCGTCCTGGCCTCGTCGATCAGGATGGAGTCGACCTCGTCGACGACGGCGAAGTTGTGGCCGCGCTGGACCATCTCCTCCCTGCTCCAGGCCATGTTGTCGCGCAGGTAGTCGAACCCGAACTCGTTGTTCGTGCCGTAGGTGATGTCGTAGCCGTACTGGATCCGCCGCTCCTGCGGGGTCATCCTCGACAGGATCACGCCGACCTTGAGGCCCAGGAACCTGTGGACCCGCCCCATGTTCTCGGCGTCGCGGTGGGCCAGGTAGTCGTTCACGGTGACGACGTGCACGCCGTCGCCGGTCAGGGCGTTGAGGTAGGCCGGCAGGGTCGAGACCAGGGTCTTGCCCTCACCGGTGCGCATCTCGGCGATGTTGCCCAGGTGCAGGGCCGCCCCACCCATGATCTGCACGTCGTAGTGCCGCTGGCCGAGCGTGCGCTTGGCGGCCTCGCGGACCGTGGCGAACGCCTCCGGGAAGCAGGTGGTCGAGGGTCTCGCCGTTCGCGAGGCGCTCGCGGTAGGCGGGGGTGAGGGCCTTGAGCTCCTCGTCGGACATCTCGACGAACGCGGTCTCGAGGGCGTTGACCTGCTTGGCGATCGCCTCCAGCTTTCGCAGGATCTTGCCCTCGCCCGCTCTGAGGATCTTGTCGATGATGGCCACGCAGGCCCCTCTCGAAACTCGGGTGCGTCGTGCCCGCCGCAGTCCTGCGCGGGTGTCGTTGACGCCCATCGTAGTGCGCGGCACGCCGTCAGGCGACCCCCATCCCGCGCAGGCGGGCCGGGTGCCTCCGCCGCGGTGGTCCGCGGGTTCATTCGGGGAGGTCGACGAGCCCCCTGCGCAGCCCCGAGGCCACGGCATCGGTCCGGTTGGCCACCCCCAGCTTGCGGGTGACCGAGTGCACGTGGTTGCGCACGGTGTGCTCGCTGATCCCCAGGCGCCCGCCGATCTCGGCGTTCGTCGCCCCGGTCACCAGGCCGCGCAGGACCTCCACCTCGCGCCGGTGAGCGCCGCGGGCCGCTCACCGGACACCTCCGTGAGGAGCTCGGCGCGAAGGATCCCGGCCAGCGGCGCGCCCACCCAGCTCTGGCCGTCGACGACCGCGGACACCGCAGCCACCAGCTCGGCCGGGGCGCACTGCCGGTGGACGAGCGCCCGGGCGCCGGCGTCCATCGACTCGACCAGCCCGTCCGGCTGGGCGCGGCGGACCAGCACGACGACCGCCACGCCGGGCAGCCGCGCGGCCAGCCCTTCGACCAGGTCGGAGGCGTAGGGCCGGGCGCCCAGCCCGGCGTCGAGCAGGACGGCCACCGGGTGCAGGGCCGCCACCGCGTCGACGAGGGACTCCCCGCGGGAGTCCAGGGCGACGACGTCGAAGCCGGCCGCGACGAGGGTCGCGGCCGCGCCCGCCGCGAAGAGCGGTTCGGAGTCCGCGACCGCGACGCGGACGGGGGGCGCCGCCGTACTCCGGCCGCCGCGGCCGAAGGGCCTAGCCGTCGGTCACCGCCGTCCAGCCGCAGCAGGCCGTAGCTGTAGCCGCGGCGGTGGTACACCACCGACGCGGCCCCGGAGTCGGTGTCGCGGAACAGGTAGAAGTCGTGGCCGACCAGCTCGAGGGACTCCACCGCCTGCGCCACCGTCATCGGCTGGGCCACGTGCTCCTTGAGCCGGACCACGATCGGGCCCTCCTCCCACACCGTCGCGTCGTCGTGCTCCGCCTCCAGGTCGGGCGTGGGAGGAAGCGACACCGGCACCTGGTCGGCGGCCGGCACCACCACCACCTTCTCCGAGCGTCGCGTCCGCCGCCTGTCCGCTGTCCTGCGCAGACGCTCCTCGAGGCGCGCGAGCGCGATGTCGGTCGCGGCGTACTTGTCCTGGGCGTGGGCCTCGGCCCGGATGACCGGTCCGGTCCCGCGGCAGGTCAGCTCCACCTCGAAGGCGCGGTCGGACTGCCGGGGGTTGGGCTCGAAGGACACCTCGACGTCGACGTAGGCGATGGGCAGCCCGAACCGGTCGACCTTCGCCACCTTGCCGGACACGTGCTCGCGAAACCGCTCGGACACCTCGATGTGCCGACCCCTGACGACGATGTCCACAAGCCCTCCACGGATTGGCCGGCACGCTCGGCGAGCCGGCGCGGTGAATGCCTCCTGCACCGCAACGCTAGTCGGCGTGGGACTCCGACGCGAGGTGCCGGGGTCCGCGCGCCCAGGTGACGGTCGCAGCGCAGGCGACCTGCCGACCGGCGGCGCGAAGGGCTCTCTCGGCCTCCCGAATGGTCGCCCCGGTGGTCGTCACGTCGTCGACCACCACGACCAGCCCCGGTGGCAGGTCGTGGGCACGCAGCGTGTGCGCCACGTTGATCCGACGGTCCTCGCGCCCCAGCCCACGCTGGTCCCTGCTGGTGCGCACGTGCACCAGCGCGGGGCCGCGGTTGGCCGGGATGTTCGCTGCCCGCAGGAGGCCGGCCGCGCGGCCGGCGAGCACTGCGGTGTGGTCGGCACCCCTGGCCCGCACCGCGGCCCGGCGCGAGGGGACCGGGACCAGCCAGACGGGGCTCCCGCCGAAGGACGGGTGCCCAGCCCTGGGCCCGCCGGCTCCCGGTACGGTCGGGCAGCCGGGCGCAGGCGGACGGCCCGTCGCTTCCGCCCCGGCCAGGGCACCGGCGTCGACCAGGGCGTCCGCGACGGCGCGTGCCAGCATCTCCGCCAACGGTCGGGCGAGTCGGCGGACCTGCGCGTCCTTGAACGCCACGACGGCCCGGCCCGCCGGTCCGGCGTGCTCGCAGGCCGCCCGACACGTGATGCCGGCCGGGACGACGAGCGAGCCGGCCGCGCACTGCCGGGCGCAGCCTGGGCACCAGGCGAGGCCGCCGGCGCCGCAGCCCGCGCACTCCTGGGGAACCATCAGGTCCAGGGCCGCACCGGTCACCTGGGACCACCACCCGGGCCCGGTGCTCATCCCGGGTAGGCCACGGACCGGGCGGTCCCCTGCGCACGCCATTGCAGGCCCACGTTCGCGAACAGGAGGTCGCCCACGGTCGAGGTGAGAGTCGCCGAGCCCGGCGCCGCGGCCACCTCCTGCGGATCGGGGGGCGCGCCGACCGGCTGGGCGTCCCCGGCACCCACCCCGACCCGGAGCACCTGCAGGTCGCTGGAGCTCGTCGACGCCAGCACGTCGAGGGTCATGGAGTTGCGCCAGGCCACGTCGCGGACCCCGGTCACGGTGGCGGCGATCCGGCGCACCGACACCACCTCCGGTCCCTCGGCACCCGCCCGGATCACCCCCAGGTGAAGCTGGCCGTCGAGGACCAGGACGAGCCGCGCCCCGTCGCGGGCCAGCTGCACCGAGGTGACGGGACCGGTCACCTCGTCGGAGATGACGGGCACGTCGGCGGGGATCCCGTCCTGGTCCAGCCGACGGATCCGGCCCGCGTCGGTGAACCATGCATGACCGTCGACGTCGAAGCTCGCGCCCGCGATGTCGGCGCCCTCGACGAGCTGCTCGGTGGCGTCGGCATCCATGGACAGGATCCACATGCCGCGGCGGTCCGGGCGCACGGCGGCCGCGGTGCTTCCGTCGATCGACACGCCCAGGTCGACCAGGGCCTCGGCATCCGGTGCACGGATCGGTCGCGCGCTGCGGCTCTGCTCGGAGACACGGACCACCGAGGACCCCTCCAGCGTGTAGTAGGGCGCCCGGGTGCTGCCGCTGCTGCCGGTGATGAGCGCGTCCGGGCTGCGCCCCTGCCACACCGCCCGCTCCATCACCTCCGGCGCCCCGGGTACGTTGTAGGGCTCCCCGCCCACCACCAGCCGGACGGCCGTCACCTCGGGCAGCTGCGTCAGCGTCCAGGTCAGCTGCGCCGCGAGGTCCTGGCGCTGGCTGTCGGTCGCGGCCAGCGCCTGGTCGGTCAGCTCCACCGACGCGACCCCGTTGCCCACCGGCACGGCGCCGAGGGCCAGCGCGGTGCCCGGGGGGATGCTGTTGCGGACGCCCGGCGCGAGCCACTCGGCCGGTCCGGCAAGGACGCGTTCGGCCAGCGCGGTGGGCAGGCTGGGCCCGACCACCGGAAGGAGCCGGCCGTCGGGGACCAGGGTCGGGCCACGCGCCGAGGGGTGGTGGACCTGGTACTGCCGGTAAACCCGGCGCAGGTCCGTGTCGCTGACGAGGATCCCCTCGGGGGGATCGGAGATCCGCCACTGCGGGATCCCGGAGGCCTCGTCGCCGACCTGCTCCAGGTGGAACCTGATCCGCTCGTCCTGGGGTGGGTCGACCGGGTCCAGGGTGCCGTCGGCGGCCAGCCTCCCGTTGATCGCGAGCTCGGCGCTGATCGAGTCCCCGGAGCCCTCCGCGAGGGTGAGGGACGCCTGCTCGTAGACCGTGGTCGCGCTCTCCGGCTCCCAGGAGGCGGCGGCGGGCGGAGTCAGGTACCGCCGGGCGATGGCGTGGTCGGACTCCAGGCTGGCGTTCGCCTCGAGGAACCCGCGCACGATGTCCGACGGTCTGGCCCCCTGGCTCGGCGGTGCCGCGATCACCCTGATGAACTGGGCCGACTCCCCCGCGTCCACGACCGGGCCCTCCTCGATGGGGCCGGAGGTCGGGACCGTGGCGCATGCGGCGAGCACCATGCAGGCAGCCGCAGCGCTCGCTGCCCTCCAGCGGGGAGAGCCCCCTCGGGGGCCACGAGGCCGCCTCATGCGAGCACCGCACCCTCCGGCGAGAGGGGCAGCCGCAGCGTGAAGGTGGCCCCCTGGCCGGGAGCCCCGGAGGCCGAGAGCGCTCCGCCGTGGGCGCGAGCATCCCCGAGGGCGATCGACAGGCCCAGGCCCGTGCCCCCCAGGCGGCGCACCCGAGCCGGATCCGCCCGCCAGAACCGCGTGAACACCTGCGTGAGCTCTTCGGGCGTCAGCCCGACCCCGTGGTCGGTCACGGCGACCTGGGCCTCGTCGCCCTCCGCCACGACCTCCACGACGATGGGCTGTGCCATCCCGTGCTCGAGGGCGTTGGAGATGAGGTTGGCGAGGATCCGCTCGACGCGCCGGGGGTCGCAGGGCACGACGAGGCTGTCGACGCCGATCACCCGGACCGGGCTGCCGACGTCCGCGGCCAGGGGCTCGAGGGCCGCGGCGACCCGCTCGCACATGGCCCGCAGGTCCACCTCCTCGTAGTCCAGCAGGACAGATCCCGCGTCCTGCCGCGAGGTCTCGAGCAGGTCGGCGAGCAGGGCCTCGAACCGGTTCAGCTGGTTCTGCAGCAGCTCGATCGCCCGCGCGTCGTCGGTGGGCAGGGAGCTGCGCTTGTCGTGGAGCAGGTCGGCGGCCATCCGCACGGTCGTCAGGGGCGTGCGCAGCTCGTGGGAGACGTCTGCGACGAACTGCTGCTGCACCGAAGAGAGCTTCTCGAGCTCGTCGATCTGGGACTGGAGGGTGCCGGCCATGTCGTTGAAGCTCACCGCGAGCTGGGCCAGGTCGTCCTCGCCGCTCACCCGCATCCGGGCCTCCAGGTGGCCGGAGGAGAAGCGCCGGGCCGTCCGAGCGGCCTCGTGGACCGGGGAGACGATCATGAACGTCACCATCGTCGCCAGGCCGGCCAGCCCGAGGATGATGAGCAGGCCGGCCACGGCGGTCGCGTTGCGCACGAGCGTCAGCGTCTCCTGCTCGGTGTTCAACGGGAACAGCTGGTACAGCTCGTAGGGCCCGACCCCGCGGACCACCAGGGGGGCGCCGACAAGGAACCCCGCCAGCTCCCGGCCGTCCGTGTAGCGCATCGTGGTGTAGGTCCACGCCTGGCGCTGGCTGCCCGAGACGATCTCGCGCATCGCGCTGGGCACGCTGGTCTCCGAGATCAGGTTCGTGCCCCGCTCCGGGGTCGCGCTGAGGCCGGCCGGCTCGGAGGCGAGCACCAGCACCTCGAAGAGGCCCGCCTGCGCCCCGCGCGAGGCCATGGCCGCCACGACGGCGTCGATGGTGCGCGACGCCGGCACGTCGTCGCCCTGGGCCGGCGTGGCGTCGAGGATCCGCTGCGCCTCGCTTCGCGCCGCGGTCGCCTCGGCCAGGGCACTGACCTCCATCGACCCGAGCACGCCGGTCGAGATGTTGCCGATGAGCGCGGGCATCAGCAGGAGCATCACCAGCGTGGACCCGACGACCGTGCCCAGCACGACCCGGAACCGCAGGGACTGGCGCCACAGCTGCTTGAGGCGGCCGGGCAGCGCACGGACCCGGCGCAGCATCAGGTCGGACCGGCGCGGTACCCGACACCGCGCACCGTGACGATCACCTCCGGGTTCTCCGGATCCACCTCGACCTTCCCGCGCAGTCGCTGCACGTGCACGTTGACCAGTCGGGTGTCCCCCGCATGCTGGTAGCCCCAGACGTCGGCGAGCAGCTGCTCGCGGGTGAAGGCCAGCCCGGGCCGGGCGGCCAGCGCGGCCAGGAGGTCGAACTCCAGAGGGGTGACCGCGATCGGCGCGCCGCCCCGGGTCACGGAATGCGCGCCCATGTCGATGACGACCTCACCGATGACGAGCACCTCGTTCGCGGTCTGCTCCAGGCGCCGCAGCCGTGCGGCGATCCGCGCGACGAGCTCCTTGGGCTTGAACGGCTTCACGATGTAGTCGTCGGCCCCGGCCTGGAGGCCCTCCACCACGTCCAAGGTGTCGCCGCGCGCCGTGAGCATCACGATCGGGACCGTCGACTCCGAGCGCAGCAGGCGGCAGACCTCGAGGCCGTCCAGCCCGGGGAGCATGAGGTCGAGGAGGACCAGGTCGGGCGCCTCGCGGCGGAACGCGCGCACGGCCTCCGAGCCGTTGTGGCAGAACACCGGATCCATGCCCTCGCTGCGCAGGACGATCCCGAGCATCTCGGCCAGGTCCGTGTCGTCGTCGACGACAAGCACGCGCGCCTTCACACGGCACATGGTGGCACCTGCCCGCTCGGGCTTGCCAACGGCTGTCCACATGGGACCATCAGCGCATGTCCGCCACTACCCCGCCCGACGGGCCCCCCACCCCCGGCAACTGGGTGCCGCCGTCCGGGTGGTCGCCCGAACAGCCACCGGCCTGGCCCTCGCAGGCCGCGCCGCCCGGTGGCGCGCCGCCGCAGGGCCCGCCGCCGCCCGCCGGGTACGGGCAGCCGGGCCATGGCCAGCCCGGGCAGGGCCAGCCCGGGTAGGGCCAGCCCGGGTACGGCCAGCCCGGGTACGGCCAGCCCGGGTACGGCCAGCCCGGGTCCGGCCAGCCCGGGTACGGCCAACCCGGTACGGCCAGCCCGGGTACGGGCAGCCCGGCTACGGGCAGCCCGCGTACGGACAGCCCGGCTATGGTCAGCCGGGCTGGGGACCGCCGGCGTGGGGCCCGCCACCCCCCGCCCCGAAGCCCGGCATCGTCGCCCTGCGGCCCATGGGCGTCGGGGAGCTCCTGGACGGCGCCCTCGGCCTCATCCGAAGCAACCCGCGCACGGTCCTGGGCCTGGCGGCGGCCGTGTCCGCGGTCTCCGCCGTCCTGCAGACGATCGGCATGTGGTTCTCCCTGCAGTTCCTCGAGGGCGTGGAGCCGGCGGCCGGCGCATCCGACGCGGAGCTGACCTACGAGCTGACCGCCGTGGCCTCGAGCAGCGTCGCGCAGCTGATCCCGGCGCTCATGGCCAGCTTCCTGCAGGTGCTGGCCAGTGGCCTGTTCATCGTCCTGGTCGGCGCCGCCGTGCTGGGCCGAACCCTCGACGCCCGGCAGACCTGGCAGATCCTGCGGCCACGCATGCTGGCCCTGATCGGCCTGACCGTGCTGGTCGCCCTCGGAGGCGTGCTGGCAATGGTCCTGCTCGTAGCCACCATCGCGGCGCTGGCCCTCGCGGTCGGACCGTGGGCCATCGTCCCGGGGGTGGTGCTCGGGGTCGGGCGGGATCGTGGCCCTGGTCTACGCCTACGTACGGCTGGCGGTGGCATCTCCGGCCCTCGTGATCGAGGGCATCGGCGTCGTCGCGTCGATGCGGCGCTCCTGGGTCCTCGTCCGCCGCTCGTGGTGGCGGGTCCTGGGCATCCTGCTGCTGGCGGCGATCATCACCAGCCTGCTCACCACGGTCGTGACCGTTCCGATCACCCTGATCGCCGCGGTCCTCGGCGGGCTCAACGACTCCCTCCTGCCGACCGTCCTGGCTGCCGGGGTGGCCACGCTGGTCGCCGGGATCATCACCCTTCCGTTCAGCGCGGCCGTGACCGGGCTGCTCTACATCGACCTGCGGATGCGCCGGGAGGCCCTGGACATCGAGCTCGTCTCGGCCGGAGTGCAGCCATCTGCCGATCCCCTGGCCCCCTACCGGCCGCGGGCCTGACCCCGCCAGCCGACACTCGAGCCACATGCCGTCCGGACGCCGAGGCCCGAACCCATGATTCCGGTGGTCCAGCACGTCCCCGTCGAGACGCCCCTCGAGCTGAGCCGCGAGCAGGCCCGCCGGCTGGCCGAGCTCGAGCTGGCCGACCCCGCCTATCGCGCGGCACAGCCGGGCCTCATCGAGCGGGTGATCCGCTGGCTGGTCGACTGGGTGCAGGACGTGGTCGACCGGGCGTCCCAGGCGGCGCCCGGGGGCTGGCTGGGAATCCTCGGCCTCGTGCTGCTGATCGCGCTCGCCGTGCTGTTCGTCCGCTGGCGGATCGGTCCGGCGAGCCGGGACGCGGGGGTGACGTTCACCGTCGATCCGGCGACCACCGCCGCCCAGTACAGGGCCCACGCCGCCGAGCTCGCCGCGGCCGGGCAGTGGGACGCTGCGATCTCGGAGCGGATGCGCGCCGTCGTGCGCGGCTGCCAGGAGCGCGGCCTCATCGACGGGCATCCCGGATGGACCGCCCACGAAGTCACCGACGTCGTCTCCCGGCTGGTCCCGGACGCCGCGGAATCGCTGCGCGCAGCCGCCCGGTCCTTCGAGGCGGTCCGGTACGGCGGCCGCCCGGGATCGCAGGCCGACTATGACGCGATCTGCGATGCCGACGACCGGGTGACGCTCGGTGGCGTGCGGGCCGTGAGCGCCGCTTCGACCGGCACCCGGCCGGGCGAGCCGCAGCGACCCGAGCGCGGCGGTGCGCTGTGAGCGCAGCCGATCCCCAGGCAGCCCAGGCCCCTCCGGACGCCCACGCCCCTCCGGACGCCCAGCCGCTCCGGATGGCCAGACCGATCCGGACGCCCAGACCGCCGCTCGGGAGGCCGGGCCCACATTCGACACGACCGCCTGGGACCGGGTCCGGCGATGGCGGCCCAGCCGCATGGGCTTCGCGCTGGCCGCGCTGCTGCTCCTCGCCCTCGCCGTGCTCATGCTCACGACGACTCGTCGGACCGGCTACCTGGATCCCGGCGCGGTGGACCCGTCGGGCTCGCGCGCCGTCGCCAACATCCTCGGCGACCTGGGCGTCCGGGTGGCCGACGTGCGGACGACCGAGGCCGCGACGGGTGCGGTCGACGCCGCCGCCGGCGCGGGAGGCGCTGCCGTGCTGATCACCGAGCCGAGCCTGCTCACCCCCGCGATGCTCGAGCGGATCATCGATGTCGGTCCCGAACGGTTGATCCTGGTCGCGCCCCTGCCCGGAACGCCCGCCCTCGACCGCCTGGCTGCCGGTACCGGCCTCGCCGCGGGCAGCGACCTGCCCGCCGGAGCCGACAGCGGCGGCGGGGACGGCGGCGCCGGGGACGAGCCCGTCGATCCGAGGTGCCGGCTGCCCGAGGCGGTCCGTGCCGGCGACGCCCAGCTCCCCGGCCTGCGCTACGACGCCCGGGCCTGGGCCGAGGCGGGCGAGGCGTGCTACGACCGTCCGCAGTCCGCGGCACTGCTGGTGATTCCCCCGCGCGCCGGGGTCCCGGAGGTCGTCGTCCTGGGCAGTGCCCACCCGTTGACGAACGAGGGCCTCGACGACCGGGGCAACGCCGCGCTGGCACTCGGGCTGCTGGGCAGTCACGAGGACCTCGTCTGGTGGCGACCCGATCCCCGTGACCCAGCCCTGGCCGGCCGGTCGGCCACGCTGCTCGAGCTGGTCCCGGCGTGGGTCGTCCCCGTGCTCGCACAAGTGCTGGTGGCGTTCCTGCTGGTCGCCTGGTGGCGGGGCCGGCGGCTCGGCCGGATCGCGGTGGAGTCGCTGCCGGTCGTCGTGCCCGCGGGGGAGACCACCGCGGGGCATGCCCGGCTGCTGCATGCCCACCGTGCCCGCGCCGAGGCGGCGGTCCACCTCAGGGCCCGCGCCCGTGAGCGGACTCGCAGTCGGCTGGGCCTGGCGCCCGAGGTCGGCGAGGGACGGCTGGTCAGCGGCCGTCGCAATCCGCAGCTCGCGCCCGCCCGAGCAGGTCGCCGCGCTCCTGTACGGTCCTGAGCCGACGACCGACGCGCAGCTGGTGGCACTGGGCCACGACCTGGAGGCGCTGACGAGGGAGGTGGGCGGGACATGAGCCAGCCTGACTGGGGCCAGCCGGACTTGGCCGAGCCGGACATGGGGGGCGGGCCGGACCCGCGGGAGTCGCTGATGGCCCTGCGCGCCGAGGTGGCCAAGGCCGTGGTGGGCCAGGACGCGGCCGTCACCGGCCTGGTGATCGCCCTGCTGTGCCGCGGGCACGTCCTGCTCGAGGGCGTCCCCGGGACGGCCAAGACCCTGATGGTCCGGGCGCTCGCCGCCGCGCTGGAGCTGGACACCAAGCGGGTGCAGTTCACCCCCGATCTCATGCCCGGCGACGTGACCGGATCGCTGGTGTACGACAACCGCACGTCGGCGTTCTCGTTCCGGCCGGGCCCCGTGTTCACGAACCTGCTCCTCGCCGACGAGATCAACCGGACTCCCCCCAAGACCCAGGCATCCCTGCTGGAGGTCATGGAGGAGGGCCAGGTCACCATCGACGGAGTGCCGCGTCCCGTGCCCGACCCGTTCCTCGTCGCCGCCACCCAGAACCCGATCGAGTACGAGGGGACCTATCCACTACCGGAGGCGCAGCTCGACCGCTTCCTGCTGATGCTCTCCATCCCGCTGCCCGAGCGAGACGCCGAGTTCGGGGTCCTGGCCCGGCACATGTCCGGCTTCGACCCACGGGACCTCGCCGGCGCCGGCATCCGTCCGGTGGCCACCGCGGCCGACCTCGCCCGGGCCCGGGTCGCGGCCGACGCGGTCGCGGTGTCCCCGGAGGTGACCGCCTACGTCCTCGACCTGGTCCGCGCCACCCGGACGTCGCCCTCCGCGCAGCTCGGCGTGTCACCCCGCGGGGCGATCGCACTGCTGCGCACGGCTCGGGCCTGGGCCTGGCTGGCGGGCCGGGGCTTCGTGACCCCTGACGACGTCAAGGCCCTGGCGCGCCCGGCGCTGCGACACCGGATCAAGATCCGGCCCGAGGCGGAGCTGGAGGGGATCACCGCGGACGCCATCATCGAGAACGTGCTGAACAGCGTCCCGGTCCCGCGCTGATGGTCCTGACCGGTCGGGTCGCCCTGCTGGCGCTGATCGGCGCCGGTGCGGTCGGCTTGCTCGTGGCGGGAGGGATCCCGGCAATGGTCGCGCTGGTCGCGGTGAACGCCGTGCTGGGCCTGGCCGTGGTCCTCGACGCCCTGCGCGCGGCCCGGCCGCGCGACCTGGCCCTGGTCCGGTCGGGGGACCGCCGGGTGCGCCTCGGGGAGCAGGCACGGGTGCAGCTGGCCGTGACCAACACCGGCACGCGGCGCTGGCACGGACTCCTGCGCGACGCCTGGGCCCCGACCGCGAACGCGACCATCGCCGGCGGGGGCGCCGGCGACCGGACCCCCGTCGACCTCGCCCCCGGGGTCACCGCCCGGGTCGACGTGACGCTGCGGCCGAGCCGGCGCGGCGATCGACCCACCGACCGGGTCACGCTGCGCTCCCTGGGACCGTTCGGACTGGCGGGGCGGCAGCGGAGCCTGGAGGTGCCGTGGTCCGTGCGCACGCTCCCGCCGTTCACCTCGCGCCGGCATCTGCCCTCGCGGCTGGCACGGCTGCGCGACCTGGACGGGCGGCAGGCCATCGCGGTGCGCGCGCAGGGCACCGAGTTCGACTCGCTGCGCGAGTACGTGCACGGCGACGACGTTCGCTCGATCGACTGGCGGGCGACCGCCCGTGCCTCCGACGTGATGGTCCGCACCTGGCGCCCGGAACGGGATCGCCGCGTGGTGCTGGTCCTCGACACCGGGCGCACGGCGGCGGTCCGGATCGGCGACGAGACCCGCATGGACATCCTGCTCGACGCGGGGCTCCTGCTCGCGGCACTCGCCGGGCGCGCCGGCGACCGGGTGGATCTCCTCGCCCACGACCGGCGCACCCGGCTGCAGGTCACGGGTGGCGGCGGCCCGAGCCTGCTGCCCCGGCTGGTGGAGGGGATCGCCACGCTCGAGCCGGAGCTCGTCGAGACCGACTACCGGGGGCTCGTGTCCGCGGTGCTCTCGAGGGTGCGCAAGCACGCGCTGGTCGTGCTGTTCGTCGCCCTGGACCGACCCGCGATGGAGGAGGGCCTGATCCCGGCGATACCGGCCTTGACCGCCCGGCACACGGTGATCGTCGCCTCCGTCCAGGAACCCCAGCCCCCCGCAGATTCTCCGCAAGGTGACGGAATCTCCGCGGAGTCCGGGAGATTCGGCGAGGTCGCGGAGAGTCTCCGGGCGGCCGCCGTCTACCTGAGCGCCGCGCGGGCGCGTGCGGACCTCGACCGGGCACACGTTGCGACGAGGCTGGCCCGGATGGGCGTGCGGGTGGTCGAGGCGACGCCCACCGAGATCGCGCCCAAGGTCGCCGACGCGTACCTCGACCTGAAGGCCGCCGGGCGGCTCTGAGTCGCACGGATGAGGCACCGGGACGAACCGGGCACCGGGACGCAGGGTCACGCCGACGAATGGGCCTTTCGAGACTGACGGGCACTGCGGGGGACGGGCACCGAGGCGAACGGGTCGCGATTGCGCGCGCCCACGGACGCTTCCGGGTCAGCCCGACATCGGTGCCAGCTCGGTGACTCCGCCGTCGCTGGTGAGGTCGCCGGTGAACCCGGCCCGCTCGCCGCGCCGACCGTAGATCCCGACATAGGCGAGGAAGCCGCCCAGCGCGACGGCACCGATGCCGACGCGTGCCCAGGTCGGCAGCGCCGAGGGGGTGACGAACGCCTCGATCAGCCCCGAGACGAGCAGCACGAGCACCAGTCCCATGGCGATCGCCACGGCGGCGCGCCCCTCCACGGCCAGCGCCACGCTGCGCGGTCGCGGACCGGGATCGATCCACTGCCAGCCCAGGCGCATCCCCGCCCCCGCCGCCACGAAGACCGCGGTGAGCTCGAGCAGGCCGTGCGGGGCGATCAGGCCCAGGAAGGTCGCGCCGCGGTCGTTGGCCACCATGATCCCGCCGATGACTCCCACGTTGATCGCGTTCTGGGCCAGCACGTACACAGCGGGCAGGACGAAGAACGAGCCGGCGATCAGGACGAGCGCCGACACCCAGGCGTTGTTCGTCCAGACACGGGCCGCGAACCCCGAAGCCGCATCCGAGGAGTAGTACGCCGCGAAGTCCTCCTCGACGAGCCGGCGGATCTCCTCGGGGGTGCCCATCGCGGCCTGGACCGTCGGGCTTCCGGCCACCCACGCACCCACGACGAGCGCCACGGCGATCGAGCCGACCGCCGCGCCGAGGCACCACCACCGGGCCCGCCAGACCGCCACCGGGAACCCCACCCGCAGGAAGGTGATCAGCTCCCCGCGCAAGCGTGGGTGCGCGCCAGTCACCCGGGACCTGGCCTCGGAGACGAGCTGCGTGAGCCGGCCGACGATCACCGGATCGGGCGCAGCGCTGCGGACCATCGACAGGTGCGTGGCCGTGCGCTGGTAGAGGTCGACCAGCTCGGTCACCTCGGACCCGGTCAGCCTGCGCCTGCCCGTCAGCTCGGCCAGTCGCTGCCACTCCCCTGTGTGCGCCCGCACGAAGGCATCGACGTCCACGGGCCAAGCGTAGGGGGTGATGGGAGGATTGCTCCCGTGGCAAACCTGATCACCGGGGACGCGATCACCCTCGACCTGCGGGTCGCCGGACTGGCCTCCCGGTCCCTTGCGCTGTTCGTCGACGTGGTCATCCAGGTGGGCCTGCTGATGACGGGCATCGTGCTGACGCGCTGGGTGTTCGCCGCGGGCGGCAGCCCCGGAGCGCAGGCAGCGGCCACCATCGTCGTGGTCGTGCTCGCGCTGGTCGCGTGGCCGACGATGGTCGAGACCGTGACACGCGGCCGGTCCGCCGGCAAGGCGATGATGGGGCTGCGGGTCGTCCGCGACGACGGCGGGCCGGTCCGGATGCGCCACAGCCTGGTGCGGGCGCTGGCCATGGTGTTCCTCGACCTCTGGGTCACCTCCGGGGTCGTGGGCGGGCTCAGCGCGCTGGCCTCGAGCCGGTCGAAGCGGATGGGCGACCACCTGGCGGGGACGCTCGTCGTGGGCGAGCGCATCCCGCGCAGTGCCGTGGCGCGCGGGACCGAGATCCGGATGCCCCCGCAGCTGGCGGGCTGGGCCGCGGGGCTGGACCTCGTGGCCGTCCCCGACGGGCTCGCACTCAACGTGCGCACGTTCCTGCACCGGGCCGGCTCGCTCGAGCCGTCCGTCCGGGCGGCGACCGCCGCGCGCCTTGCCACCCAGCTCGCTGCGCACGTCCGCACGCCAGCCCCGGCAGGCACCCCCGCGGAGGCCTACCTGGCCGCGGTGCTCGCCGAGCGGACCCGCAGGGCGGTGTGGTCCGGCTCGGTCGGCGGCTGGCCGCCGGGCGCGGCTGGACCAAGCGACGCGAGGCCACCCGCGAGTGTTCCGTTGCCCTACGTCCCAGTGGCGGATGTACCCGCACGCAACCGGGCCGCCCTCGCCCTCTGGCTGGACTCCCGGCGGGACCACCGCCGCCCCTGGAACGGCGCCGACCGGTTTCACGCCACCGGGCTGAGCGCCGTCATGGCGCCCCGACGGGCTCGCGGGAGGTTGGTTGCGGATGCCTCGCCGGGCGGACGGCCCGCCCGGCGGCCGGGTGCAACTGCGCACCCAGCGTGGGAGGCTGGCACGTGGCAACAGGTCGCTGAAGAAAGGTGGTCGTCGTGAGTACTCCCACTCCGGACGACGAGACGCAGGACGAGGTCGCGCAGCCGAGTACCACCGCTGCTCAGCACCCGGAGGTCACCGAGGCGGTGGACACCAAGGGCCCGGTCGAGGGCTCCGTGCCCGAGGAGGTGGACGAGTACGCCACGCAACGGGGCGGCTACGGCGTGAGCCTGGAGACGGGCTGAGCCGGATTCGAGGTGCTCACTGCCGCCATTTGATCGAGCAGCCCATGCTCGGTCGGTGCGGCTCGGGCACGACCTGACCGGCGAACACGGATGAGATGGCGGCGTCCAGCAGGTCGCCCGTCACCGGAACGCCGTTGCCGGGGGTCGAGCCGTCCATCGCGCCGCGATACGCCAGGCGACTCTCAGCGTCGTAGAGGAAGAAGTCCGGTGTGCACGCGGCCCGGAACGCGCGACCCACGGCCTGGCGCTCGTCGACCAGATATGGGAACGACCAGCCCGCCCGCACCGCCTGCTCGGCGAGTCGAGCCGGCGCGTCGTCCGGATACGCGGTCGCGTCGTTGCAGCAGATGGCCACCACGGCAAGGTCGGGATGGCCGGCCACCACCGCTGCGAACCGCTTCTCGACGTGCTTGACGTACGGACAGTGGTTGCACATGAAGGCGACGAGCAACGGCGTTCCTCTGAACGGTGCACTGCTCACGGACGCGCCGGTCAGGTCCGGCAGCTCGAAGTCGGGCAGCGGCGTGCCGAGCGGCACCATCAGGGATTCGACAGCCATGCGGCAAACCTACGACGGATCCGGCTGAGCGCAATTGGGTGCATCCAATGAGCGGTGATTGGCGAGAAGGAGCAGTGCAGGCCCGAACAGGTCGGGCCCCAGCACAAGGAGTTGTTCATGCGCAAGCTCGCAGCAGGTCTGGCCGCCACCGCCGCAGTTGCTCTCGTCGTCACCGTCCCGGGAACCGCAACGGCCCACGGGAGGGGCTCGGCCGAGCCCCTCGGGGAGGGGTCGCTGGCAGCGGTCCTGCTCGCCGACGGCGACCAGTTCGACGACAACGGGCACGACTACGACATCGTCACAGAGGCTGCCCTGGCCGTCCTCGGCGCCAAGCCCGGCTCTCCGGTCGGCATCCTCACGGACGGTTCCCAGCCGCTGACCGCGTTCCTCCCGAACGACCGCGCCTTCAGGAAGCTCGCGAGGGCGATCCCCGGGCAGGACCCCAGGACCGAGGCTGAGGTCTTCGCCTCGGTTGCCGGCCTCGGGATCGACACGGTGGAGACCGTCCTGCTGTACCACGTGGTTCCGGGTGCCACCCTGACCTACCGGCAGGCCCTCGGTGCCGACGGCGCTGAGCTCACGTCCGCCCAGGGTGGCGACATCACGGTGCGGTCGCGCGGCTGGTGGTGGCACGGTGTCGTCGGGCTGGCCGATGCGGACCCGGACTCCCGCAATCCGCGCGTGAACGACGCGAACATCAACAAGGGCAACAAGCAGATCGCCCACGGCATCGATCGGGTGCTCCGTCCGCTCGACCTGCCGTTCTGATCGATCCCTGATCGGTCGTGGGGCCCCGGTGTGCCGCCGGGCCCCACGACCATGTTCGCCACGAAGCGGGGAAGGCTGTGCTCAGACCGTCAGGACGCCGCGCAACAGAGAGTCATGCGAGTGCTCGGGGTTGCCGTCGTAGGGCTCGAGGGAGATGTCGACCACCGGGAAGTCCATCAACTGCACGCCGGGAGGGACGGTGAACGTCCCGATCGATCCGCTGGGAAGCGCCCCGAGCGCAACCAGCTTCGTGGCGTCAGCGTCGAGCAGCCAGACCTCGTGGAACCCGCTGCCTGCGGGCAGGCTCCGCGCGTCCACCCGCACGACCAGCCCGTCGGCAGTCTCCAGGACCTGCGCCTCGCCCGGTTCAGTCACCCTCGGTGACAGTGGCTCCAACACCGCCTGCGCTATGACGGTGCTCTGGCGCGTCTGCTCAGCCGTCCGGTCGATCGTTGCCCATACGACGCTTCCTCCGACGATCGCCCCGACGCTGGCAGCGAGCGCTGCCACGCCCAGAAGTCGGCGCCGGGATCCCAGGCGGACCACCTGACCAGCGTCCTCGCGTTGCCCGTTCCCAGCTGGTCGTCTGCTCCCGGTGACCGCATCGGACTCGGCGATCCTCGGGTCCACGGTCGGTTCCCCGGCGGCAAGGCTGATCGCGCGGCCCTCGTCGGCCGACGCCGCGGTGGCCGCCCCCTGCCACTTCGGCGGGGCGACCCGGGAAGTCGTGTCGGAAGCACCTCCCAGCCCGAGCTCGGCCTGGATCGCATCCCATACCCCGTCGGGAGCGGGGGTGAGCTCCCGCGGAGCGTCCCGGGCCAGGGAGACCAGGGCAGTGAGATCCGCGACCTCCTGCCGGCACTGGTGACAGAACGACAGGTGCTCGGCATCAGGGGACGGGATCGGCTCCCCCAGGGCGGCGAGCGCGAGGGTCTCGGGGTCACAGTGCGTCATGGTCCACCTCCATCCGCGCACGCAGCCGACCCAGCGATCGCCTGATGTGGCTCTTCACCGTTCCAATGGGCATGTCCAGGCGCTCCGCGATCTGGGTGTGGGTCAGGTCGTCGTAGAAGGCGAGGCGCAGGATGGCGCGGGCCGGGTCGCCCAGGCGGTCCAACTCGTCGGCGATGAGCATCTGCGATGCGATCCGGTCGGTGTCGGGCACCACCGACGTCGCGATCGGATCAGCGGCCTGAACGGCGGCTTGGGTGCGTGCGACGCGGGACTTCGACTCCCAATGGTCGGCGATCCGGCGCTTGGTGATGGTCATGAGCCAGCCCGGCAAGGACCCCGCCTCCGGGCGGAAGCCCTGCCGGCCGCGCCACGCGTTGACGAAGACGGCTTGGGTGATGTCGGCGGCGTCCTCCGGGTTCCCGGTCGCCCTCAGTGCGGTGGAGTAGCACAAGGCCCGACCAACGGCGGTAGGTCTGTGCCAGCGCATCCTCCCGGCCTTCCCGGAACCCGGCCAGGAGCTCGGCCTCGTCAAGCCCCGCGGATTCCACGAGCCTGATCCTGCCCCATGGCAGCGGACCAGGCGCGTGGGCTGCGGGTCGCCTATCAGCCGACGCCCATCAGAGGTCCGCAGGGTCCACGCTGTCGGGGATGAGCGCTGCCTCGATCACATGGATGACACCGTTGCTGTGCGGCTCGCATCACGGTAGTCCCGTCGGAGGACCTGCACGGATGCACCCGGTGGGCATCGTGCGTCCAGCACGTCTGCACTCAGCGTGACCTCCGCCCCGTCCCACCGCCTGAGGTCACGGATCTCGGGTGGTGACGCCGAGGGCTTCGGCCAGCAGCACGGCCCAGCTCCGATCTCATGGCCGAGGCGCAGGCAGCCCTGCGGGCTCGATCCTGCTGTGCCCCGCCGACGGCCACGAGCACCTCGGGCCGCTTGCCGCGAAGGCCCTCGACGACAGCCGTGAGGGCCGGGAGGTCCTCCTCCTGGTGGACGGCGATCACGACGCCTAGCGCAGCGACGCCTTGAGGCGTCCCTCGCTGCGCTGCGACGCCTTGAGGCGTCCCTCGCTGCCCTGCGACGCCTTGAGGCGTCCCCTCGCTGCGCTGCGGGGGGTCACCGACGGCGCGTTGGTCGTCCGCCGCGGAAGCCCTCCCGACCTGATCGACGAGGTTGCTGCGCAGGTTGGCGCGGATCGGGTCCATGTCACCGCAACGATCACTCCTGACGGGCGCCGGGATGAGGCCGGAGGGCCTGCGGGCCGCTGTGCCTCGGTGGGCGAGCAGATCCGCGGCGGGTCGACACCGTTCAGCGCCTTGCGTTCCGTGTCTTCACCCCGTTCGCGCGGGCCTGGCGTGACCTCGGTGCGCCGCCGCCGCGTCCCGTCCCGCACGTGCGGTGGCGGCACGGCCTGCCAGGGGATGCGCTGACGGACGTCGGCGCACTAGAGGCCGCGCGCTCCGGGGAGGCGGCCGGGCTGGCGCGATGGCGGGAGGGGCCTCGATCTCCACCATCGCCCGTTGTGGGCGCAGTCCGTGGACGTCGTCGAGGGCGACGCGGCCGATGCCGAGTCGGTGCGCCAGGCGATGGCGGGTGTCGACCTGGCCTACTACCTGATCGGCACCTTCTCCATGGGTGGCTCCGACGACTTCGCCACGCGGGACCGCGAGCTCGCCCGCAACCTCGCGGCGGCGGGCGAACGCGCCTACGTGCGACGGATCGTGTACCTGGGCGGGCTGCACCCCGACGGCACGGAGCTGTCAGCGCACTTGGCATCGCGTGTCGAGGTCGGCGAGATCCTGCTCTCCTCGCGGGTGCCGACGGCGGTGCTCCTAGGCCGGCGTCATCATCGGCAACGGTTCCACCTCCTTCGACATGCTGCGCTACCTCGCCGGACGCCTGCCGGCGATGGTGGCTCCGAAGTCGCTGAACAGCCGCATCCAGCCGCTCGCCGTCGACGACGTCCTGCACTGCCTACCCGGTGTGGTGCGGCTTCGCCACAGTGCTGTCCACCGCGATAGCACGGCGCAACCCGCGCGGCTGAGCGAGGTCAGTACCGGTACATGTCCGCCTTGTACGGGCCGGCCACGTCTACCCCGAGGTACTCGGCCTGCTCCTTGGACAGCTCGGTCAGGCCGACGCCGAGGGCGTCGAGGTGCAGGCGCGCCACCTTCTCGTCGAGGTGCTTGGGCAGGACGTGCACGCCGATGGGGTAGTCGTCGGTCCTGGTGAACAGCTCGATCTGGGCCAGCGTCTGGTTGGTGAACGAGTTGCTCATCACGAAGCTCGGGTGCCCGGTGGCGTTGCCCAGGTTCAGCAGCCGCCCGGCCGACAGGATGATGACGGTGTGGCCGTCGGGGAACCGCCACTCGTCGACCTGGGGCTTGATGTTGACCACGGTGACCCCCGCGACCCGGCCGAGCCCGGCCATGTCGATCTCGTTGTCGAAGTGGCCGATGTTGCCCAGGATCGCCTGGTGCTTCATCCGCGCCATGTGCTCCGGGGTGACCACGTCGAGGCACCCGGTGGCCGTGATGACGATGTCGGCGATCGCCACCACGTCGTCGAGGCGCGCCACCTGGTAGCCGTCCATGGCGGCCTGCAGGGCGCAGATCGGGTCGATCTCGGTGACGATCACCCGGGCGCCCTGGCCGCGCAAGGACTCCGCGGAGCCCTTGCCGACGTCCCCGTACCCGCAGATCACCGCGACCTTGCCGCCGATCAGGGTGTCCGTGGCCCGGTTGATGCCGTCGACCAGCGAGTGCCGACAGCCGTACTTGTTGTCGAACTTGCTCTTGGTGACCGAGTCGTTGACGTTGATCGCGGGGAACGGCAGCGAGCCCTCACGAGCCATCTCGTAGAGGCGGTGGACACCCGTCGTGGTCTCCTCCGTGACGCCCTTGATCCCGCCGGCGATCCGCGTCCAGCGGGTCGCGTCCTCCGTCAGCGAGCGGCTCAGGACGGACAGCACGACCGCGTACTCCTCGGAGGTCGACTCGTCGGCCGTGGGCACCACGCCGGCGGTCTCGAACTCCATGCCCTTGACGACCAGCATCGTGGCGTCGCCGCCGTCGTCGAGGATCATGTTCGGCCCCCCGGTCGAGGCGCCGTCGGCCCCGGGCCAGCGCAGCGACCTGCTCTGTGCACCACCAGTACTCCTCGAGCGTCTCGCCCTTCCAGGCGTACACCGGGACGCCCTGCGGATCCTCGGGGGTGCCGTTCGGCCCGACCGCGACGGCCGCAGCCGCATGGTCCTGCGTGGAGTAGATGTTGCAGGAGGCCCAGCGAACCTCCGCGCCGAGGGCCACGAGGGTCTCGATCAGGACGGCGGTCTGGATCGTCATGTGCAGGGAGCCGGTGACCCGGGCGCCCGTCAGGGGCTTGCTGGTGCCGAACTCGGCACGCATCGCCATCAGGCCGGGCATCTCGTGCTCGGCGAGGCGGATCTCGTTGCGACCGAACTCAGCCAGGGAGAGGTCGGCGACCTTGAAGTCGTTCATGGAACTCCTCGTTGCGGTGTGGCGCGCTGGTGCGCACCGGGTTACCCGCCCACGGGCGGCCTGCCGGCGAACTCCACGAGGCTTCGATGGTTCGCACCCGACGGACATCACCGTCGGAGCGCCCATTGTCGCACCCCCAGCCCGATGCCACCAAGCGGCGCAGCTCAGGTGGGCGGCTCGACCGCGCTGGCCGCGTCTCCTGCAGCCGACGGCGCCGACGGGACCCGCTCGACGTCGGGCTCCACGTAGATCCACTTGGCGCTGGGGACGACGGCCCGGATGCTCTCCTCCCCGGAGTCGATGATCCGGGCCACCTCCTGGATCGACAGATCCGGGGCGACCCCGATCTTCACGCCCACCAGCAGCTCGTCGGGTCCGGTGTGCAGCGTGCGCATGTGGATCACGGAGTCGACCCCGGCCTGCCCCTGCAGTGCCGAGCGGATCGCGTCCTCCTCCTCTGGCAGGGCCGACTCGCCGACCAGCATCGAGGACATCTCGATGGCCAGGAAGATGGCGATGATCACCAGGAGGGTGCCGATCGCGATGGCGCCGACGCCGTCCCAGCGGTAGTCGCCGGTCGTGTCGGCCATGAAGACGCCGAGCAGCGCGAAGCACAGGCCGACCAGGGCACCCGCGTCCTCGAGCAGCACCGTGGGGAGCTCGGGCTGGCGCGCCTGCCGCACGTACTGGAACAGGGACCTCGACCCGCGTGACTTGTTCACCTCGCGCAGTGCCGTGCGGAACGACCAGGTCTCCAGCATGATCGAGACGATCAGGACTGCGTAGGCGATCCACACCTTCTCCAGCGGCTCGGGGTGGTGGAACTTGTGCCAGCCCTCGTAGAGGGAGAACAGCCCGCCGAGCAGGAAGATGACGATCGCGACGATGAACGCGTACAGGTAGCGGGTGCGGCCGTAGCCGAACTGGTGCTCCACGTCAGGGGCGCGAAGCGATCGCCTGCCACCGATGAGCAGCAAGCCCTGGTTGCACGTGTCGGCGACGGAGTGGATCGCCTCGGAGAGCATCGACGACGACCCCGTGGCCAGGAAGGCGAGGAACTTCGTCACCGCGATCCCGCCGTTGGCGATCATCGCGGCGATGACCGCCTTGGTCCCGCCCTCAGTGGACATTCAGCTGTCCTCGCGTGCGACGACCGCCGCCGATGCCGTTCGGACCGGGGGTCGCCTCGTCGAGGAGCATCACGGGGATGTCGTCACGAACCGGGAAGCTGGTGCCGCAGCGGATGCAGACCAGCGCTTCTGCCTCGGCCAGGTCGGTGGCGTCGGGCTCGATCGGCGAATGGTGCTCGCACGGGCAGGCCAGGACCTCCAGCAACAGCGAGTCGATGTTCATGCCCTGCCCCCCTCTGCCCGGATCAACCCGAGAACCCTATCCCGCAGGTCCCCCAGCGCCGCCGTGTCCGGGGCCTCGGCGTTGAGCCGAAGCAGCGGCTCGGTGTTGCTCGGCCGGACGTTGAACCACCAGCCGGGTCCGGTCACAGTCATGCCGTCGAGGTCGTCGAAGGTCACGCCGGGCTCGTCGGCGAAGGCCGCACGCACACGTTCGGTGGCGGCCGCGGGGTCGGCCACCACGGAGTTGATCTCGCCGCTGGCCACGTACCGCTCGTAGGGGGCCAACAGGGCGGACAGCGTCGTGCCCGCCGGGGCGCCCCCGAGGGCGGCGATCGTGTGCAGGGCGGCCAGCATGCCGGAGTCGGCGTTCCAGAACTCGCGGAAGTAGAAGTGCCCGGAGTGCTCGCCGCCGAACACCGCGCCGGTCTCGGCCATGCGCGCCTTGATGAACGAGTGGCCCACCCGGGTGCGGACCGGCACCCCGCCGTTCTCCGTGATGACCTCGGCGACCGCCGCGGAGGTGATGAGGTTGTGGATGATCGGCGACCCCGGATGCTTGGCCAGCTCGCGCGCGGCGATCAGGCCGGTGAGGGCCGAGGGGGACACCAGCGCGCCGCGCTCGTCGACGAGGAAGCACCGGTCGGCGTCGCCGTCGAAGGCGAGCCCCATGTCGGCGCCCTCGGCGAGCACCGCGGCCTGCAGGTCGCGCAGGTTGTCGGCCTCGATCGGGTTGGCCTCGTGGTTGGGGAACGTCCCGTCGAGCTCGAAGTAGAGGGCCACGACGTCGAGGCCCGGGACGTCCAGCACCGCCGGCGCGGTGTGCCCGGCCATCCCGTTGCCCGCATCGACCACGACCCGCAGCGGCCGGATCGCCGACAGGTCCACGAGCTCGTGGAGGAACGCGGCGTAGTCGGCCAGGAGGTCCACGTGCCGGACACTGCCCAGCGGATCGCCCGAGGGGGCGACCGGCTCGGCCACCAGGTCGCGGATCCGGGCCAGTCCGGAGTCCTGCCCCACCGGGGTCGCGCCGGCGCGGCACAGCTTGATCCCGTTGTACTGCGCGGGGTTGTGGCTGGCGGTGAACATCGCCCCGGGAACGTCGAGCCGGCCGGCGGCGAAGTACAGCTGGTCGGTGCTGGCCAGCCCGATGTCGATCACGTCGACGCCCTGACCGGTGACGCCGGCACAGAACGCCGCCACGAGCTCCGGGCCGGAGGGGCGCATGTCGCGGCCCACGACGACCGCGCCCGGCCCGCCGGCGCCGCGGCTGCTGCCGACCACCTGGACGAAGGCCGCGCCCACGCGCTCGGCGAGCTCGGCGTCGAGCTGGTCGGGGTAGACCCCGCGGACGTCGTAGGCCTTGATGATCTGGCTCAGGTCGCGCACGTCGGCAACAGTAGCCCTCGGGGATTGATCAGGGCATCGCTGCGGCGTCGTCGACGATGTCCACGGACCGCAGCACCCGAAGGTGTCCGCGCCTGCCGACCTCGACGATGTCCGGGGTGCCCTCCCGGCGGCCGGGCGGCCTCGCGCACGGCGTCGGCCAGGGCCTCGAGGTCGTCGCTGCTCGGTCGCAGGGCATCGGGATCCGGCTCGAGCCGGACGACCTCCCACCCACGCGGCACCGTCATCCGCTCGCTGTGGATCTGGCAGAGGTCGTAGCAGTGCGGCTCGGCGTAGGTGGCCAGGGGGCCCAGGACTGCGGTGGAGTCGGCGTAGACGTAGGTCAGCGTGGCGACGGCCTGGCGTGCGCACGAGGGCTTCGAGCAACGACGGACTGAGCTCACAGGGGCAACCTACTCCGGGCGACCGACATCCCCATCAACCGGCGTGGGATCGTCGACGTGTCGGGGGACTCAACCGGCAGGTGCGAGCACACCGAGGTCCTCGCGGACAGCCACCGACCGCACACTCGACGTCACCGGCCACCATGGGTACCCGGTGGCCAAGGGGAGCTCGGCGTCAAGGGTGACGTGGGTCACCGCCGCCGGGCCCGATCCCGGATCCGACTGCCAGGTCAGGGTCGTCACACCGGCCACCGCATCCTCGCCCCCGCCGGGAATCGTGATCTCTCGCTTGCTTCCGGCCGGAACCACGACCTGGATCGGCTGCGTGACGACCGGGGCGTCGGGGGCGACCGGCTCGGGCAGGGGGCCGGAGGGGGCCTCGTCCGGCGCATCGGTCCCGCTGAGGCCGGCCACCTGGGTGGAGGTCATCGTGAGCGCCGTGAGTGTCCCGCGGACCTCGGCGTCCGGGGCAGCGACGGTGACCGTGGTCACCAGGCCCGGACCGGCTGCCGCGACCGCCCCGCCGAGGGGGTCCGGGCCGCCGATCAGGGGCGCCCCCGCGAGCCACAGGTCGTCCCGGCTCGCGTCACCCCACTCCGCCCGGGCGCCGCCGGTGATCGGGGTGTCCGAGGTCAGGTCCAACGTGCCCGACCGGCCGTCCAGGACCCTGGTCAGGTCCACCCGGATGACGGCTCCGGCGGGCACAGCGATCGCCGCGAGCCCCTCGACGTCCTCCCGCCCAATGCCGGTCAGCAGCCGCGGGGACACCGTGGCGAACTGGGTGCCCGGGTTGACCAGGACCAGCTGCCGGGCGCCGTCGCCCGCGGGGATCCCCGCCACGACGAGGCGGGTGCCGGGCTCCTGGGCCGGCGGGATGAAGTCGACGCCCCGGGGCCGGTCCTCACTGGGCACCGCGACGTCGCGGACGGCCGCGGCGACCCGCCCCGAGGTCGCCCGGACCTCGACGGCCAGGAGCTCCTCGTCCGGGGCCAGGGCGTCCAGGCGAAGGCGGACGCTCGAGCGGGGACCGAGGTCGATCCCCTTGCCGGCGAGTGCCTGGACGGGCCCGCCGCCGGAGTGCAGGGCGATGTCGAACCGCGCGGGCTCCTCGGCCGGGTTGCTCACCAGCAGGGCGGTTCCGCGGCCCAGCTCCGAGCCGCCTCCGACGAACCACCAATGAGGGCCCGGGGGCACGCACGCGGCCGAGGCCAGTCCTTGGGTGTCACCCTCCCGCTGGCGGGTCACCACCCCGGCCAGGGCCGACGGTGCCCAGGTGCCGTCGGACTGCATCACGAAGGCGGGCTGCGAGCTCCCGACCGCGCGCAGCGTGACCGGCGTGCCCGGTGCGGCCAGCCTCGACTAGGTCCTCGCTCGCGCCGAGCGGCCGCAGCGCGGCCGAGCCCGGACGCTGCGCCTGCGCGTCCGCGGCGTCCGAGCCCGGCGCCTCCGCCGCGACCAGGGCACCCAGCACGTTCGTAGCCTGTCCCGCGGCCGTGAGCTGCGGGGCAGGCGGTCAGCATGCTGGTCACCGGCCGGTAGTCGACGGAGGGTGGCGACGGGGCGGCGCCCGGGGCCACCATGGCCGCCACCATCCCGGCGCACACGAGGACGGCCAGCACGACCCGTCTCATCCCGCACCCCCGGAGCCGCTCGGGGTGCCCCGATCGCTCGGGGTGCCGGGATCGCTCGGGGTGCCGGGATCGCTCGGGGCCGGGTGCCGGGGTCGGGCCGGGGTTGCGGGCTCGGCCGTAGTAACGGGGTCGGCCGGGGTTGCGGGCTCGGCCGGGGTTCCGGGGTCGGCCGGGGTTCCGAGGTCGGCCGGGGTTCCGAGGTCGGCCGGGGTGCCGCCCGCGCTGGAGACCGGCCCGGACCCTGCCGCACCGGCCGCCCGGCTCCCCTCCGCGTCCGGGTCGACCGCCCGGCGCTTGGGCAGCGAGAGCAGCAGGAGCCCCGCGAGCACCACGAGCTGGGCGACCGCGGCGATCGGCCACAGGCTGCGATGGGACACGGTCAGGCTCCCGGTGGTCGCGACCGGCGCCCAGAGCATCCCCCTGGAGTCGGCCACGAGCTCGAGGGGCCGACCGTCGAGCGACCCGTGCCATCCCGGGTCGGCCTGCTCGGCGACCACCAGGTCCCTCGGCAGCGGGGTCAGGGGATGCAGCACCACGTCGATCGTCGTGGGCGTGGTCGGCACCGGGACCTCGATGGGTGCGACCTCGGCGTCGCCGGCGGCCCCCGGGACCACCAGCTCGGCGCGCGCGGGGTCGCCGGCCACCAGCCACAGGGACTGCTGGGGCGCGCGGGCCAGCTGCCGCAGTCCGATCGTGGCGTCGAGCTCGGTCACCACAGGGTCATCCGGCGGCCCGTCGAAGACGACGAAACGGATCGCGCGGCCGCCGAGCTCCTGCTCGACCTCACCACTGGCGCCGGACACGAGACCCGCCACCACGTCGCCGAAACCGCGATCGGGCTCCGACCCCGCCAGCGCGTCTGCGTCCCCGAGACGCACCGCGGGAGCGCCCGCGACCGCGTAGCGAAGCTCCCCCTCGAGGCGTTCCAGCACGAGCGAGCGGGGTCGCGCGGAGGTGTCGGCGTCGAGGCTCACGACGGGCGGCGTGCCGGTGGCGCTGCCCACCGACAGGCTCGGCGCGGCGACCCACCACCCGATCAGCAGGACCCCGATGCACAGCAGCCAGGCGACGGACACCAGCTCCCCGGTGAGTCCAGGACGGGCGGTGATCCTCGCCACGAGGAGGGCCAGCAGGCCGGCGGCGAGCATCAGGAAGACCCCCGGCCACAGCATCCCCGTGCCGAGGTCCGGCCAGAGCTCCCGGGCCATCGGATCCAGCCACGCCCCCGCGGCCAGCAAGCCGGCCGCGGAGGCCAGCACGGCCAGCGATCGGACCTCGAACCGCACCACGGCCACGCTGGCCAGCGCCACGAGCAGCAGCGGGAGCCCCGCCCAGGCCACGGCGTTCGGCCCGCCGGGCGACAACCCCCACACCGCCGGCCCGGGTGTGCCCAGCATGGGGTCGTTGACCCCCAGCTCGCTGAGCACCAGCCATGGCGAGGCCCGGACCCCGCTCAGCCACAGGACGAGGAACACCCCTGCAACCCCCAGGACGACCAACGCCCTGCGTCCCGGCAGGCGCCCGAGCCCCGGTCCGGACCAGGGCATCGGGAGGAACCCGAGCCACCCGACCAGGGCGCCCAGCACAGCTGCGACGTACACCGCGGGGGCGAAGGCGACGACGACTCCGAGCATGGTCCCCGCGGCGATCGCGGGCCGGATGCCACCGGCCCCGGCGCCGTGAGGCCGCATCGCCCGGACCACCAGCCGGGCCGTCGGGGGGCCGAGCAACAGCACGGCCAGGGTCGAGATCCGCCCCCCTCCCATCGCCGCCACGCCGGCGGGGAGCACCGCCCAGCAGAGGGCCATCGGGATCCGGTTGCGGCCCACGAGGCCCGGTCCCAGGCTGGCGTAGCAGCTCAGGAAGGCCAGCGGCACCGCCAGACCGAACGCCAGGCGAAGCAGCATGTCCACCGAGCCGAGCGTGGGCAGGCTGGCGGCGGCGAGCAGCGGAAGGTGGGCCGGCATCGGAACCGGGGTCCCGAAGCGCACGGGATGCCAGCCTTGGAGGTAGCCCGTCAGGAGGTCCACCGCACCCGGGGCAGGCAACAGGCCCCCGCCGCGCAGGGTGCCGGCCCCGAAGATCTGGCCGGGTTCGCGCAGGAAGGCTGCCAGGGCCAAGGCCCCGGCGACCGCCGACGGCCGCCAGATCCGGGCCGGGGGCGGCCACCACCGGCGCACCGAGGGCTGCCGCGACCCCGCGGCCCAGCCGTCGAGGGCGTGGCTGAGGGCGGCTCCCCGTCTCGCGCGGACGTCCGGCGGGCGGCGCAGGTCGGTCACCGGTGCGCGGCGCAGGCTCTTGCGGGCGCGGCGGATGCGTAGGGGATGGCCGAGCACGTGCCAGGCCCCGGCGACCTCTGCGGAGGCCTCCTCCGGCTCACGGGTCAGCAGCACCGCCAGCACCCTCATCGCGCTGGAGAGCAGGGCAAGCAGGTAGCGCCAGGGCAGTGCCGGCAGGGGTGCCTGACTGAGCTCGAGGGTCAGCTGGCCGGCCCGGGCCGAGCGCCTCGGGTGCGCTCGGTGGTGCCCGTGGTGGTCTGCGCTGCGACCAGGGGCGGCCCGCACGCCGCGGTGCCCGGCCTGGCGGTGGGCCAGCACCGCCGAGGGCACGAAGGTGACCTCTGCCCCGGCGCCCCAGGCGCGTCGGCACAGGTCGGCCGGGGCGGCCCAGTCGCCGACGTTCGGGTCCATCCCCCCGAGCCGGTGCCAGAGGTCGGCACGCACGAGCATGCCGGCGGAGTCCCCCGCGTAGACCGCACGATCGACGTCGTACTGCCCCTGGTCGCGCTCCGTCGGATCCAGCGGATCCACCACCGGGGTCCCCGGCGCCCACCTGTTGCCCACCCCGACGAGCCGGCCCGGATCCGACCAGGCCACCGTCTTGGGCACCAGGACCGCGGCGGCGGGGTTCCGATCGGCGCCCCGCAGCAGTGCTGCCAGGCAGTCCGGCTGCGGCGCCGAGTCGTCGTGGACGATCCAGTACCAGGCCACGGGGTCGGGATCGGCGTCGTCGGGCCTTGGGTCGGACTCCGCGCCGTAGTGCCCGACGTCGTCGGGCCCGGCGTCGCCGTCCGCCGGGGGCGCGACTCTGGAAGCGGAGGCGGCATCGACCCCGGCCGCCAGCGCGCCAGCCAGGCCCGGTGCGTCGAGGCTGACCACGCGTGCCAGGGCGGATGCGAGCAGTTCCTCGCTGTCGTCGGCCGACGCCACGTCGATCCCCACCACGGCATCGGCCGGCCGCTCCTGGTCGGCCAGCCCGGCGAGCGTCCGGCCCAGCCAGGCGGCGCCGTCACACGCCACCACCAGAGCGGTCACTGTGTGGGTCCGGGTCACCACGCCCTGCGCGTCGTGGGGCAGGAACCGGTCGAGGGCCTCGTCGGCGCGCGCCTCGACGTCCTGGACCCCGTCGTCAGGGTCCGCCCGAGCCTCCACGGGGTGCCACGCTAGCGTCCCGGCGCGCCTTCACCGGCCAGGGACGGCCGATGGGCAGCACCGAGGAGGCCTCGCACAGACTCAGACGACGAGCTTCTTCAGGCGGCGGCGCTCCCGCTCCGAGAGGCCTCCCCAGATCCCGAAGCGCTCGTCGTTGGCCAGCGCGTACTCCAGGCACTCCGCCCGCACCTCGCACGAGCCGCACACGCGCTTGGCCTCGCGCGTGCTGCCCCCCTTCTCAGGGAAGAATGCCTCCGGATCGGTCTGGGCGCAGAGGGCCCGCTCCTGCCAGGACGCCTCCTCGATCTCCAGCAGGGGCTCGACCTCCAGCAGGGGGATGACCTCAGCCTCGAACATGGTTCCTCCTCGACCCTGTGCGATCCGCCGGACGCGGGGCCGACCGCTCCGTGCCCGCGAATCACATGGATGAAATTACACCGATGTGAGAACGGCGAGTCAAGGCGAACAGCACACGATTTCTGATATGCGTCCACGTGTGACCGGCTGGCCACGCTGCGCGCGCAACCTGCGACCGATATGCGCGGTTTGATGCTCGTCGGCGCTCCTTCAGCCCGCGGCGCGTGGTGGCACGATGTGTCGGATGGGACCCGACACCTCGACCCCGACCGCCGTCGGTCCGCCCGTGGCGGCTCCCCGGGGGGCCATGACCCCCGGGGCGGCGACCGAGCGCCGCTGGACGCCCTCCTGGCCGATCGACCTCGGCACGACCCTTGAGGTGCTCCAGCACGGCCGGTACGATCCGACCCTCCGGCTCGTCGACCGCGAGGTCTGGCGGACGACCCGGACCCCGGACGGACCGGCGACCGTCCGCTACGCGCGCTCGGGGGCCGACGTCCTGGCGACCGCCTGGGGACCCGGCGCCGGCCACGAGCTCGATGCCCTCCCCGACGTCCTGGGCGCGGGCGACGATCCCGCGGGCTTCGCCGCCGGGGCGCACCCGGTGATGGCCGCCGCCCATGAGCGGTTCGGGCGCGGTTGGCGGGTCCTGCGCACGACGCGGGTGCTCGAGGCGCTCGTGCCGGCCGTGCTCGAGCAGCGGGTGACCGGGCTGGAGGCCAGCAGGGCATGGGCCGAGCTGGTCCGCGGGTTCGGCGAGCCGGCGCCCGGGCCGGCGTTCGCCGACAGGCCGATGCTCGTGGCTCCCGACGGTGCCGGGTGGGCCCGGATCCCCAGCTGGGCCTGGCACCGCGCAGGAGTCGATCCCGGACGGGCGCGCACGGCGATCACCATCGCTCTGCGGGCCGAAGCGCTCGAGCGCCTCCCCGCCCGGACCCCCGAGGAGGCCGGCGTCGCGATGAGGTCGCTGCCCGGGATCGGGGTCTGGACCGCGGCCGAGGTTGCCGTGCGCGCCCTCGGGGACGCCGACGCCGTCTCCTTCGGCGACTTCCACGTCGCCCGGACGATCGTGCATCTCCTGACCGGTCGCACCGACGGCACCGACGAGCAGCTCGCCGAGCTGCTCACCCCCTGGGCGGGTCAGCGCGCCCGGGCGGTCCGGCTCCTCCAGCTGCACGGCGGCAAGACGCTGCCCCGGCGCGCGCCGCGCGCGACGATCACCGACCACCGCCGCTGGTAGCGCTCAGTCCCGGTCAGCGGTCCGAGGAGAAGCGGACCGCCGTCTCGCCGAGGGCGACCCCCGGCCAGACGCGTGCCCCGGGGATGAGCTCGTTGCCCGGGCCGATCATCGCCCGGTCACCGACCACGACACCCTCCAGCGACGCCCCGGCCCCGATGACCGCCCCGGCCCCGACGACGCTGTCGCGGACCACGGCGCCGGCCGCCGACCACCGCCTCGTCGAAGAGCACCGACCCGAACACCTGCGCGTGCGGGCCCACCGTGGCGCCCGACCCCACGACCGTGCCGCCGCCCAACTCGGCGTGCCGTGAGACCTCGGCGCCGGGCATGACGAGGTACTCGCCGGGCGCCCCTGGGACCGCCGGGGAGGGGGCGATCCCGCGCACGAGGTCCGCCGAGCCCTTGACGAACGCCAAGGGGTTGCCCAGGTCCAGCCAGTAGCCGTCGTCCACGACGCCCTGGAGGCGCGCTCCCCGCGCCAGCAGGCCCGGGAAGATCTCGCGCTCCACCGACACAGGCCGACCCGTCGGGATCGAGTCGATCACCGAGCGCCGGAAGATGTAGCAGCCGGCGTTGATCTGGTCGGTGACGATCTCGGCGTCGGAGCTGGGCTTCTCGAGGAAGGCCGTGACCCGGCCCTCCTCGTCGGTGGGGACCAGGCCGAACGCACGGGGATCGGGCACGCGGGTCAGGTAGAGGGTCACCTCGGCGCGCGTCTCGGCGTGCACCTCGAACAGGTGGCCCAGGTCGACGCCGCTGAGCACGTCGCCGTTGAACACCATCACGGGCTCGTCGGGTCCGGACTGCAGGTGCTCGGCGACGTGCCGGATCGCGCCGCCGGTGCCCAGCGGGTGGTCCTCGACGGCGTAGACGAGCTCCACGCCGAACTTCGCGCCGTCGCCGAAGTAGTCCCGGAACACCTCGGCCTTGTAGGACGTCCCGAGCACGATCCGCGTGACGCCGGCCTCGCGGGCCCGGGCGATCTGGTGCTCGGTGCACGGGACCCCGGCCACGGGCAGCATCGGCTTGGGCGTGTGGATGGTCAGGGGGCGCAGGCGGGTGCCCTGACCCCCGACGAGCAGGACGGCTTCGGTCATGTGGCCAGAATCCAGCATCGGCGGGCTCCATCGCGACCGGGGGCGGCGCCGCGTCGGGAGGGACGGCCACGGGCGAGGGAGGCGGGAGGCAGGCTTCCCCGCGCGGCGTCACGCGCCCGCGAATCCCGTGACGGCCTCCATGCTCCTGATGTGGGCGGCCTGCTCGGGTGTCAGGCCCATGCCGATGACGACCGATCCCTGCACCAGCAGCGGCTCCACTACGACCGCCAGGAGCAGCCCCGGCTCCGGCGTCGCCTCGTCGACCCACGACCGGATGACCGGAGGGGCGGCCGCGTGTCCTGCAGCGCCTGCGCCCAGGACCGCCTGGCGCCCGCCGAGAGCAGCGCAGCCGCCGCCCCCGCGCCCGGCTCCGGGCTGAACACGTCGGGATGGGCGCGCACCTCGACCCCCACGTCGATCACCCCGGCCGGCGTTCCGCCGGGCACCGGCAGCCCGAAGGCGTCGCACGAGCTGGCCAGCACCTCGTCGGCAGCCGGGTCCGCGCCGGCGACGATCCGCGCGAGGCCCTGCGGGCCGACGATCCGCACGTCGGCCGGGGCGGCGAGGTCCCGGCCCACCGTGGCGCCCACGGACAGCGCCGCCATCGCCCAGACCGGCAGCTGCCAGTGCCGCGGGAGGTCGACGCTGACCACCGCGCCGGGCGCGACCCCCAGCCCGTCGCGCAGCATCGAGGCGGCCTTGGCCACGGCGTTGGCGACGCTGGCCACGGACAGCTCGATCCGGGCGTCCGGGCCCTGGTAGTGCGTGACGAAGGGACGGGTCCGGTCGGGGAGCTGCCCGAGGAGTTGGTAGGGCGTCGGCGTGTGCGTGCCGGGGCCGGTCCTGCCCGCGGTCACCTCTTGACGCGGACGTAGTCGCTGGCCGCCTTCTTGGCACCCACGACTATCCGGTAGCGCCCCGACTTGGTGGCCTTCACCTTCGCGGTCGCCCGCCCGGCCGTGGTCAGCCCCGAATGGACCACCTTGTACTTCTTGGCACCGCTGGCCTTGAACTGGACCGCGAACGGGACGCCCGCGGGCACCGCGCGGTACTTCTTGTCGCTGAACTTGGCCTTCACCTTCGCGCTGACCTTCACCATGCGGCCCTTGCGCACCGGCTCGGGCGACGCGTTGGTGGCTGCGACCTTGCGGGTCGCGGTCGTCGCCGGGCCGATCGGGGTGGCCGCGGAGACGCCGGGCGGCGCCCAGGGCAGGCCGAGGAGGACCCGGCTCGTCGCGCCCAGGACCTGGTCGCTGAGGTAGGCGGCGGGGACCGTGGTGGTCGTGGCTCCCAGGTCGGGCCGGCCGGAGATGAAGGCGGCGAGGTCGGCGGAGAGCACCGGACTCGGCGTGAACGTCAGCGGGACCGCCGCGGACGCAGCCACACCGGCCGTCGCCCAGCCTGCCGGGGCCTCCGGGAACACCATGATCGAGCTCGTCGGCCCGAAGGCGGCCCCGATCGCCAGCGAGGCGGCCACGGAGTCGGCGCCCGTGAGACGACCCACGGAGCCCGCCGGGAGCGCCGCATCCGGAAGGGTCGTCGCGGCGGCGACCGTGTAGGGGCGTCCCGCCAGCGCGGTCACCGTCTCCGGCGGGACCGTCGTGGCACCTGCCACCAGGACCGGCACACCACGCGCCGCGGCGAGTGCGGCCCCGGCCAGGGCGTGGCCCGGAGAGCCCGCCGGCGAGACGAGCACGGCCGATTCGGCCGGGCCCATCCGGGCCGCCACGGCGACCGCGGTCGCCGCATCCGTGGAGCCGGCCAGCCTGGTCACCGGGACGTTGAGCGCGGCCACCCTGGCGGCGGCCTGGTCGGAGACGACGCCGGGCCCACCGACGACGACGACCTCGGTGGCCGCCCTTGCCTGGATCTCGGCGGCGACCTCCGGGGCGAGGTCGCCGGCCGGGGTGACCAGCAGGGGCGCACCCAGCTTGCGGGCCAGCGGGGCCGCGGCCGAGGCCGCCGACAGCGCGGCTGTGCCGGCGTCCGCCTGTCCGGTCAGGACGACCGTGGTGCTGGTCGGAGCGGCGATCCTGCCCCAGAGGACGGAGGTCGCCGAGGGGGTCGGACCCGACACCCTGGTGGCGTTGCCGCAGGGTCCCCAGGCTCCCCCGGGGCGGGGGTGATGGTGAGGTCGGTGCTCACGGCAGCCACCGGCATGCCCGAGCCGTCGGTGGTGGTCCCCGTCATCCGCATCGTGTAGGTGGCGGGCAGGACCGGCACGCCGGCAGAGTCCTTGAGATCCCACGTGACGGCGATCTGCCCGGCCGGGGAGGTGCCCGTGTACGAGCGCACCGGCGTGTCCGAGCAGGGGCTCAGGATGTCGGCGGTCCAGGCCACGGGCCGATAGGCCTCGGAGGTCAGCGTGACGTCGGCGCGCTCACCGGAGGCGAAGCTCACCCCCGCGGGCGAGGGCGCGGAGATCACGACGTCGGAGTAGGCGCCGGCCATCGCCCTGATCGAGGCGACCTGTGCCTCCAGATGCTTGCCCGGGCACTTGGTGAAGTTGACGGTCTGGTGGCTCGAGGTGGCCGGGATGCTGGCCGTCGAGCCCTTCGGGTACCTCGTGGCCTTGATGTAGCCCGCCGACAGCAGGCTCGCCGTCGACGCCGGGTTCACCCCGCTGAGCCCGAGCTTCCAGGCGAACAGACGGGCGATCGAGTCCTTCATCGCCGCCATGTCGGCTTCCGCCGGGGCGAACGTGTCGAAGTTGCCCAGCGCGCTCGACGGCGAACGTGTTCTCGTTGAACCCGGCCGTGTGACCGCCGAGGACGGGCTGGTCCATCCCGCCGGCGCGGCCCTCGTAGAGCTGGCCGAACCGGTCGACGAGGAAGTTGTAGTCGATGTCCGAGTGCCTGAGGGACTTCGTGTGGTAGGCGTAGATCGCGCGCACCTGGGCGGCCGCCTGCGCCGGCGTGTAGCTCGACGACGAGGCGGTGTGGTGGATGAACCCGGCGCGGACGGTCGAGGTGTAGATCGGTGCCCGGTTGCGCATCGCCTCGTTGGCGCCCCACTGGGCGCGGGTCACGATGGGCGGCTGGCCGACCGTGGCCTGGCCGGACACGAGTGCCGAGCTGGCTGAGGGCGCCGCGCTTGTCGGACTTGGCGCTCGGGGCGTGCACGAGGGTGAGCTCGGTGCCCTTGGGCAGCTTCCCGGAAGGCGTGTCGATGCGGACCTGGGCCTGCGTCGCGGCGACGGTGAGCAGTGGGTCACTGCCCGGCCGGGCGCCCTCGGCCTCCTCGGAGCCGGGGTCGGGGCCGTGCTCGGGGTCCACCTCCAGGGTGCTCCAGCGGCTCCACCCGGACTTCTCCTTGACCCGCACCTGCACCGCGGTCCCGGCCGCGAAGGCTGCGTCGGCGGTCACCGCGACCAGCGCCGACTTCTTCATGCGCACCGACGCTGCCGCCGCCGGCTTGACCGGAACCTTGACGGCCAGGGCGCCGACCTGCTCGTCGGCGTGTGCGTCCGGCTCCGGGGCGGCCGCCAGGACTTTGCGGCTCACTCCCCCAAGGGCGACCGAGGTGACCGAGGGCGTGCGGACGTCGGAGGCGGGGGCCTTGGCGGTGGGGGCCTTGGTGGCGGAGATCCGCGCGGACACCGCACTCGAAGGCACGACGCCCGTCGGCTGGACCACCGGGACCCGGCCGCTCGTGGGGCTGGCGCCGACGCCGGGAGCCGCGACAGCACCGCTGAGGAGGGCAACGCCCAGAGCCTTCCCCCATCGGCGGCTGGGCGCCGATCGACGCCGTGAGGGCTGATGCCGCGCCGGCAGAAGCCGTGCGGGCACAGGACGGGTAGCGGGCATCGGTAGCCTCCCACCCGGGAATCCCCCCCGGGTCGTCGCTCTGCGTGTCGGACATCCGCAGTCTGGACCTGATCTCGGCCGGATCAGGCCATTGCATCGTGACCTTGCGTCATCGAACTTCGAGTTTACCCAGGCTTATCTGGGCAGTCACGTATCCTTGGCGCGTGTCGGGCGAATCAAGGACGGGGCGACGTCCCGTGCTGCGGATCCTCGCCGGCATCGCCTCCGCCGGCGTCCTGGCCGTCGCCGTCGCCGCCGGATCTGCGACGCTGGCCGTCGAGCACCTCGAGGACAACGTCACGAAGATCGACATCAGCGCACCAGGTCGGCGAACGGCCGGTCGACTACGGCGACCTCTCCGAGGGTCCGGTGACCTTCCTGCTGATGGGCTCCGACCAGCGCACCGGTACCGGCAACAAGGGCTACGGCGTCTTCGAGGGGGCCAGATCCGACACGACGATGCTCGTCCACCTCTATCCGGACCGCGAGTCCGCCGTCGTGGTGAGCATCCCGCGCGACACGGTGGTCGACCTGCCCGCGTGCCGGGACGCCGACGACACGCTGCTGCCCGCGGTCCGCGAGCGGTTCAACGCCGCGTTCGACCGCGGTGGGCCGGGCTGCACGGTCAAGGCGGTCGAGGCGATGACCGGCCTGACCGTGGACCACTTCGTGGTGCTCGACTTCAACGGGTTCAAGAAGACGATCGACGCCCTCGGCGGGGTCGAGGTCTGCCTGACCCGGCCCCTCCAGGACGCCCAGTCCGGCGTCGACCTGCCGGCCGGGCGCACTCGGGTGAGCGGGGAGGACGCGCTGTCGTTCGTGCGCGTGCGGCACAACATCGGCGACGGGTCCGACATCAGCCGGATCAGCAGGCAGCAGCTGTTCCTGTCCTCGCTGATCCAGGAGGTCACCGGCTCGGGCCTGCTCACCGATCCGCTGCGGGCCTGGCGGGTCCTCGACGAGTCGTCGAAGTCGATCGCCACCGACCCGGCCATGGCCGACGCCAAGGGCCTGATCGCGTTGGCGGCGAGCCTGTCCGGGCTGCGCCCGAAGGACATCTCGTTCGTGACGCTGCCCTGGCTGCCCAGCGGCGACGGGGCCACCATCGTGACCGACCAGCCCAGGGCGGATGCGATCTGGGCCGCCCTGGGCGCCGAGGAGCCCTGGCCGCCGCCGCCCACGAAGGGGGCGGACGGCAGGAAGCTGACCGCCGAGCCGGCCGACGTCGTCGTGGACGTGCACAACGCGACGGGCGTGGACGGGCAGGGCACCGACGCACGGCCCAGGACCTGGCCGGCCAGGGCTTCGTCATCGGGATCATCAACGCTCGCGAGAAGGTCGCCAGCCGCACCACCATCAGGCACGCACCCGACCAGCTCGACGCCGCCCGGACCCTCCAGGCCGCGGTCCCCGGATCGGTCCTTCGCGAGGTCGCCAAGCAGGGCACCCGCCTCGACCTCACCCTCGGCCGGACCTACGACCAGGTCGCGGACGTCCGGGTCAAGGCCGCGACGACGGGATCCGGGGTCGGGGGCACCCAGCCGAGCACGACCGCCGCACAGGACATCTGCACCGGCTGAGCCGTGCAGTTGGCTGGGTGGTCGCAGACCGGCTGGGTCGTGGATGACTGAGCCGCAGCTCGGCTGAGCCGGGTGCTGCCCACCGCCCGGGTGCCCGCGAGCGGCGATCGGCCGGCCGATATCGTGAGCGCGCCGCTCCGGGCCGGCCCGTTCCGAGCCGGTCCGACCCACCACCGCAGGAGGACCGAGTGGACAAGTCCGTGCCCAGCGCGGCGGCGGCAGTCGCCGACATCCCCGACGGGGCGCGCCTGGCCGTCGGCGGCTTCGGCCTCTGCGGCATACCCAGCGCCCTGATCGCCGCCCTCCTGGATGCCGGCACCACCGACCTCGACGTCGTCAGCAACAACTGCGGCGTGGACGACTGGGGCCTGGGCCTGCTGCTGGCCCAGCGCCGGATCCGGCGGATGACCTCGTCCTACGTGGGGGAGAACAAGGAGTTCGAGCGGCAGTTCCTCTCCGGCGAGCTCGAGGTGGAGCTGACTCCGCAGGGCACGCTGGCCGAGCGGCTGCGGGCCGGGGGTGCCGGCATCCCGGCGTTCTTCACGCCGGCGGGCGTGGGCACCCAGGTCGCCGACGGCGGCCTGCCGTGGCGCTACGACGGCGCCGGCGGGGTCGCCCTGGCCTCGCCGGCGAAGGAGACCCGCGAGTTCGACGGGCTCACCTACGTCCTGGAGCGCGGGATCACCGCGGACTTCGCGCTCGTGCGCGCCAGCGTGGCCGACACGACCGGCAATGCCGTGTTCGACGCCAGCACCCGCAACTTCAACCCGCTGGCCGCGATGGCCGGGCGGATCACGATCGTCGAGGCGGAGCGGGTCGTCGCCCCGGGCGAGCTCGACCCGGCGTCCGTGCACCTGCCCGGGATCTTCGTCCAGCGCGTGCTCGCCCTCGGGCCGCAGGACATCGCCGCGAAGCGGATCGAGCGCCGGACCGTCCGGCGGCCGGCGGCAGGCACGCCTGGGACAGCTGCGCCCGAGGCGCCCGCTCCGGGCACGCGGCGGCGGCACCCGCCACGCCAGGGCCGCACAGGTCGAGGAGGCCAGGTCCCGATGACCCTCACCCGTGAGGAGCTCGCCGCCCGCGTCGCGCTGGAGCTGGTGGACGGCCAGTACGTGAACCTGGGGATCGGACTGCCGACGCTGGTGCCCAACCACCTGCCTGCCGGGGTCTCGGTCGTGCTCCAGAGCGAGAACGGCATCCTCGGCGTCGGCCCGTACCCGACCGAGGAGCAGGTCGACCCCGACCTGATCAACGCCGGCAAGGAGACCGTCACGACGCTGCCCGGCGCCAGCTTCTTCGACTCCTCGCTGTCGTTCGGGATGATCCGCGGCGGGCACGTCGACGCCGCGGTCCTGGGCGCCATGCAGGTCTCGGCCCGCGGCGACCTGGCCAACTGGATGATCCCCGGCAAGATGGTCAAGGGGATGGGCGGTGCGATGGACCTCGTCCACGGCGCCAAGCGCGTCATCGTCATGATGGAGCACGTCGCCCGCGACGGCTCGCACAAGATCGTCGAGGAGTGCTCGCTGCCCCTGACGGGGCTCGCGGTGGTCCACCGGATCATCACGGACATGGCGGTGCTCGACGTCACCGCCGACGGGCTGGTCCTGCGCGAGTGCGCCCCCGGGGTGACCGTCGAGGAGGTCCGCGCGGCGACGGGCCCGCAGATCGTCGACGCGACCGGCTGACCGCCCGGGGTGCGTCGGCAGTCCAGCCGCCGTCAGCGCGCGTGCGAGCGCCAGGGCTGCGGGAGGAGCGCGGGCACCCGCGAGGCGTAGACCGAGAACTGCCAGCCGAACCTCTCCTCGAGCAGCCGGTCCTCGAAGCGGGCCTTGACGTGCAGGACCACGCGCCAGGCCCGCCAGCGCCACCAGGGCCAGGACCCGTCCGGTGAAGAGCGTGACGCCCAGGCCGCCCAGCAGGAGGGCCGCGTACATGGGGTGCCGGACCCAGGCGTAGACCCCGCTGGTCCGCAGGGACGCGCGCGCGGCGGGCACGGGGTGCACCCGGAAGGACCTGCCCAACACCAGCAGGGCGAGCCCCCCGACGATCGCCGCGACGGCGATGCAGACCAGGCCGACCGGCCGCAGCTGGCCCGACCCGAGCACCGGTCCGGCCGGGATCAGGCACACGACGAGCAGGCCGAGCTGCGCGGCCACCAGGAGGGAGCCGACGCGTTGCTGGCGAGCGCTGCCCTGCATCCGCAGCCTCCCCTCGCACATCGGTCCGTGCACCCATCCGGGGTCCCGCCGCACGAGATGGAGTCGTCCGGTTCGTTGCCATGGTGACCTCCCGCCCCCGCACTGCTCAACCCGAGACGATGGCACAGCCCCGGCAGCCGGCCCTGCTGGCGCGCCGGCAGCCCTCGGTGCGGCACAATCCCTCCCAGCGGGATCGAGACGGTCGGCACCCTGGAGGGACGCGGTGGGTCGGGTCAGGTCGCTGGGGCTTCGGGCCTCCAGAGGGATCGGCTGGCGCCTGACGCTGGCCGGCACGCGGATGAGCGCCCGCGCCGTCACGGACGGCGAGGTCGAGCCACGGGGTGAGTCGATCGACGCCTCGTCGCTGCTGCGCAACGGCTGGAAGGCCCCTGCGGTCGACGCCCTGTTCTACTTTCCGGACCCGGTGTCGAAGATCTACCAGATCCAGCAGTGGCTGCCGGTCATCGCGGCGCACAGCGGGGACATCAATTTCGGGATCGTCACCCGGGCACGGTCCACGTGGACGGAGCTGATGGCCAGCGATCTCCCGGCGCCCAGCTTCCTGGCGATGCCCTTCCCCGGCCTGATGGACCTCTACCGGGTGCTCCAGCCGAAGGCGATCATCTACCCCAACAACGGGCTGCGGAACTTCCAGTCGCTGATCTGGCCCGAGGCCGTTCACATCCACGTGAACCACGGGGAGTCCGACAAGGTCTCGATGGTGTCCAACCAGGCCAAGTCCTATGACAAGGTCTTCGTCGCCGGCGAGGCGGCCGTACGTCGGCATCGGGCCGCGCTCGTGGACTTCAACGAGGCGACCCTGGTGAAGATCGGCCGACCGCAGCTGGACCTGAACCCGGTGCCGACCCTTCCCGGCCAGCCCGCGACGCACCGTGCTCTACGCCCCCACGTGGGAGGGCGAGGACGAGATGAACAACTTCACGTCGCTGGACTGCTACGGCGATGCCCTCCTCGCCGCGCTGCTGGCCATCCCCGACGTTCGGGTGGTCTACAAGCCCCACCCCCGCGTGGCACAGAGCATGCTGCGCACGGTCGCCAGCGCACACGCCAGAGTGGTGTCCCGGATCGCGGCGGGCCGCCGCCGCCGACCCCGACGGCGGGTCATGAGTACCGACCGGACGGCGACATCCTGGCGCTGTTCCCCCGTGTCGACCTGCTCGTCTCCGACATCTCCAGCGTGGGGCTGGACTTCCTCTACCTGCGCTCCGAGGCCCCGATCGTGCTGACCGACCGGCGCACCAACCGTGCGAACCTGCTCCGGGAGGCACCCATCGCGGCCGCGGCGCACATCGTCGACGCCGACTCGATCGCGACAGCGCGGTCCGACATCGCGGCCCTGCTGACCGACGACCGGAACGGGGCCGCTCGGGCCGAGCTCCGGGCGTTCTACTTCGACGAGGCCATCCCCGGCGAGAGCACCCGCCTGTTCCACTCGGCGCTGCTCGCGGCGATCGCCGAGCACCAGGCCGGCCTGCTCGCGATGCGCGACCTGTCCGCCCATGGGATCTGGCCCGTGAGCCTGAGCCCGGCGCATCCTCAGCAGCCCCACCGTTCTGCCGGTGGCATCGGTGAACGGGCGCCCGGAATGGGCGGATGCGGGGACAACCTCAAGGGCGGGATAGGTCGCAACTAACGCGTCGCGCGACCGGGCGCGGCAATTTCACTGTGAGACTGGTGCTTTGACACAGTTGGCGTACGCCCATCAGCAGGTCGGCATGCGCCACGCCCCGACACGAGGAGCATCGATGTCCCAGGTCCAGGTCACGATCCTCGCCGCCGGCATGGGCACGCGGCTCGGGCGGCCGTTCCCGAAGCCGCTGACGCGGCTGGCGACGGGCCAGACGATCATGGAGCAGCAGGTCGACAACATCCGCGACGTGTTCGGCGAGGACGTGCGGATCACCATCGTGGTGGGCTTCAAGCTCGACATCGTCATGGAGCACATGCCCGACGCGGTGTTCGTCTACAACGAGAGCTACGACCAGACCAACACGTCGAAGTCCCTGCTGAAGGCGCTGCGGGCCTCGCACGCCGGCTCGGTGATCTGGATGAACGGCGACGTCGTCTTCGACCCGGGCATCCTCCAGCGGCTCACGCCCTTCATCGTCGTCGGGGCGCTCGGTCGGTGGCCGTGAACACCTCGGCCGTCGCCGAGGAGGAGGTCAAGTACACCGTCGACGCGGCCGGCCACGTCCGGGAGCTGTCGAAGACGGTCGTCGGCGGGCTGGGCGAGGCGGTCGGGATCAACCAGATCGGCGACAAGGACAAGGCCGCCCTGATCCGCCAGCTCGAGGCGTGCGAGGACCAGGACTACTTCGAGCGCGGCATCGAGCTGGCGATCGCGCACGACGGCGTCGAGGTGACGCCGGTGGACATCTCGGACCTGTTCGCCGTCGAGGTCGACTTCGAGGGCGACCTGGAGCGGGCGAACGCCCGCTGAGCGGGACCAGGGCAGCCGGGACCAGGAGACGCAGACACGGCAGCTGGGGGTTGGGGTGGGTCACCGCGCCGATGCCAAGGAGGGGAAGAGGAACCGCATGCGTGAGGACCGTTCGAGGGGCTGGCTGAGGACCGGGGTCGCGGCCGCGTTGTCGGGACTCGTCCTCGGGACGATGGTCGGCCCGCCGGTGGCGGCGTCCCCGGACGACGAGCTCGGTGTGGGAGCAGGGCACGGTCACGTCCGTGGCCGACGGCGACACGATCATCGCGAACCTGACCACCGGCCCCGGGTCGCTGGGCGCCCGCAGGGTCCGGACCATCGGCGTCCAGGCCCCCGAGGTCGCCCACAACGGAACCCCGGCGGAGTGCGGCGCCGCCCAGTCCACGCAGCGGCTCAAGGCGCAGCTCCCGGTCGGATCCGCCGTCCAGACCCGGCTCGGTGGACGTGCAGTCCAACGACGACTACTCCGGTGGGCGCATCGTCCGCTCGTTGTACGCCCAGGACGAGGAGGGCAACTGGTACGACACCTCGCGCGGGCACCGTCAGCGAGGGCTGGCTGTGGTGGTTCCCCCTCGCCGCCGACTCGGCGAACAAGCCGGAGTGGGCGCACAACCTCGAGTACCGGGTGCTCGCCGACGACGCCGCGCACCCGGCCCCAGGGGCTCTGGAACCCCGCCCTGTGCGGGGGCCCGCGCTATCCGGACATGCAGATCCGAGTGTGGGCGAAGTACTACGGGACCGAGAGGGTGTACGTCGAGAACAACAGCCCGTACGACGATCGACCTGAGCGGCTGGATCATCCGCGACTCGGCGATCAGCGCCTACCACACCCTGCCCGCCGGCACGGTGGTCCCGGGGCAACGGCGGCGTCCGCGAGGTCTTCACGCGGCGACCTGAACCTGAACAACCTGCCCGCCACGAACAACGCCTTCGAGGGCGACGCCGTCTTCCTGATGGAGCCCGCCGGCGGCGGCCTGGCCACCGGCAACCTGCGCGCCTGGTTCCCCTACCCCTGCAACCCCGACGAGTGCGCGGATCCGCAGGCCGGGCGGGCGGCGATCACCGATGTCGCAGTTCCCGGCGCACGCCCCGAGTGCGCCCGGCTCCGTCGCGGCCACCGCCAGCACCGACGGCTCCGGGCGCGATCACGGTGCGCTGGGCCCCGCCGACGGACCTCGGGCGGACCGGGCGTCACCTACACCGTCACCGCCGCCTCGCCGAACGGCGGCACCATCCCGGCGGCGGTCAGCGGCGTCACCGGCCTCGAGACCACGGTCATCGGGGCTGTCGGCCGCGCCTACACGTTCACCGTGAGTGCCTCGAACGGTGCCGGGACGTCGTCCCCCTCCAGCCCTTCCGGGGCCGTCACGCCGATCGGGCCCCACAGGCCCCGACGGCCGTGACGCCGAGGGACGCAACGCCGAGGCGGTCGTTTCCTGGACGGCTCCGGCCGTGAGTCCGGTGGACCCCGCGGACTCAGGTACACGGCTACGGCCGTCCAGGACCCCACGCGCACCTGCACGACCCCCGACGAGGCCACGTCCTGCGTCGTGACCGGGCTTACCAATGGGCAGCGCCTACTCGTTCACGGTCGTCGCGAGCAACGCCGTCGTGGCCAGCCCCGCCTCGCCGGCAGTCAGCTGCCGACGGCGCCGCAGGCCTTCTCGGGTGGTCCCACCGTTCCGGCGCCCCGACGGGCGTCGGCGCCGCCGCCCTGGACGGGCGTTCGGTCGTCAGCTGGGTGCGACCCAGCGACCCTGTCGATGCGTCGGGCGTTCGGCAGTCGCTCAGCTATGAGGTAACCGCCACGCCCCAGGGGCCAGGTCCGACCCGAACCTGCCAGACGACTGGAGCGACCTCCTGCGTGGTGACCGGCCTGACGAACGGCACCGCCTACAACTTCGTGATCGTGGCCAGGAACCAGGGCGCGCAGGGCAGCGCACCGTCCGCGGACATGGCCAGTGCGACTCCGTGGCCCTACGTGAACGCGCAGGGGCCGATCCGCCGGGAGCGCAGCCCCCAGCGGCGACCCCCCGGGCCGGCGGGCAGTTCGTGGCGCTGACCGCGTCGGCGAACGTCAAGCTCGGCGGGTACGGGCTCTGGGACAAGGAGTCCTCCAGCTACGTCAACCCCGACGGCAGCGTCGAGGACCGCGCAGCCTACCTGTTCCCGGTGGGTCAGACGCTGGCCGCCGGACAGACGCTGCGCGTGCACTTCGGGGCGACCCCGAGCCCGCTGCCAGCGACCCCGGCGAACAGCGTCGACCTGTGGACCGGCGAGCCCGGCTTCCTCCAGGCAACCGGTGACTTCGTCGAGCTGGCAAGCCTGAGCCGCTCGTCGCTGTCGTGCGTCGTCACCCCGGGCGGAAGCTGCCGGCCGGCCCAGCAGCTGTCGATCTCGAGCTCGCCGGTCGGCGTGACCGCCCGCACCACCCCCGGCAGTGTCTCGGTCAACTGGGGCGCCCCCATCGCGCGCGGCGGCTCGCCCATCACCGGGTACACCGCCACGGCGTTCGACGCGCCGATCGGCGGGTCCCCACTGGCCTCCTGTGCCGCCGGTGGTGCTGACCGCTCGTGCAGCTTCCCGGCCTCGGTGGGCACCAAGTACTACGTCGAGGTGGCAGCCCAGAACGCCCAGGGGACCTCGGGTCCGTCGTGGCGCGTGTCTGGCCGCGCCTCGTACCGTGCCCGGCGCTCCCGGGTCGGTGTCGGCCTCGGGCACCCCGGGCGGCGTGAACGTCTCCTGGACGCCGGCGGCTGAGAACGGCGCTGCGATCACCCGGTACACGGCCTCGGCCTACACCGCCGGCGACCGGCGGCAGCGCGGTCGGGAGCTGCTCCACGAGCAGCGGCTCGGCCACGAGCTGCACGATCATGAACCTGCAGGGCGGACGCCAGTACTTCGTGGAGGTCGCGGCGACGAACCGAGCCGGCACCGGGACCCCCAGCAGTCCACGCACACCGGGCACTCCCGGGCCAGGGGGTGCGATCAGCACGTACTCCAAGGGCAAGGTGACGGTGCGCTGGGACCCCCCGGCACCGGGATCCGGCGTGACGGGGTACAACGCGAAGCTCTACACGAAGAAGTCCGGCGGGAAGAAGGTCGGCGAGTGCTCCGCGCCGGCCGGGGCGACGAGCTGCACGACCAAGAAGATGAAGAAGCGCAGCAAGTACTACATCGACCTGACGGTGCTGTCCGCGGCCGGCGCCTCCACCGTCAAGCCCCGGATCGTGACCGGGCCGGCGAAGCGGGCATCGGCGCCGAAGGTCACCGGTGCGACGTCGTCGGCGCGGAAGGTCACCATCTCCTGGGCGGCGCCCAGCTTCAACGGCTACTCGTACCTGAAGGGGTACGGGGCGCGGCTGTACTCGAAGAAGAAGGGCGGGTCGGTCAAGGCCTCGTGCGGTGCCGGCCCCACCACGACCGCGTGCGTGACCAAGACGATGAAGAAGGGCACGTACTACTCGGCAGCCCACGTGAAGAACTCCAAGGGCTGGTCGAAGTGGTCGAAGCGCGTGAAGGTGGTCGTCCGGTAGTTCACGCTGCGTCGCCGCCTTCACCAACTCGGAGGTGGGAGCCGGTCGAGCGGTGAGGTCCCGGGGAGGCCTCGGCCGTCGGGAATCCCGCGGACCAGCCCGGCGTTCGGCTCGGTAGGACGATCGGACGACAGGAGACCCATGCCCCGCACCCACCGGGCCGGCCCCACTCCGACCGGCTCCACCTCCTCGGACCGGGATCCACGAGCGATCTTCGATCGACAGGTCGACGACTACCGTTCCTTGGGAGTGCCTGCGCTGCACGGGGTCACCGACGCGCAGTTCGAGGACCTCGTGGCACCCTTGCGCGCTGCCCTTCCATCGATGCCCGGGCCGTCGACCCACGAGGCGCTGGTCGGGGAGGCCCCGGCGCCCGCTGCGGACGCTCAGTCCACCGCGACTCCGGCCGGGCGGCTGCCTCTCATCCTCGTCGTGCCCGGGGTCGCTGCCGAACGGCTCATGCCGCTGACCGTCCAGGGTGCGCAGCACGGCTACGTGGACATGCGCCCCGTCGATTCCACGGTGTTCCAGCCGGTGCCAGAAGCCGGCATCACGTGGGGCGCCTACGTACTCCTCGATGTGGATACCGGCCAGGAGACGCTCAACATCAGGCCGGCCGACGCGGGGCGATGGCTGGCCGATCGGGGCCGACTTCCGCTCACGATCGACGAGGGCATCGCCGCACTCCTGCTCAACCCCGGCCTGCTGCGCGCCGCCAACTGCTACCAGATGCTGGGCTCCCGCGATGGGTCCAAGCGGATCCCGTCGCTATGGGTCACGGGCAGGGGCGTCCCTCGGCTGGGCTGGTGCTTCGACCGAGTGCCACATACCTGGCTCGGATCGGCGTCGTGCGCGGCACGGATCACCGCCTGAGGCTCGCCGTCTCCACCGCGCGGTTCGCCCGATCCTGCCGACCCTCACACCACCGGAGGGCGCCCCGCCCTGGTCATCGCCCAGACAGTCGACCACCGCATCGGTCGGCGCTCCCCCGGGTCCATCCGCCAGCCCTCGCGGAACCCCTCCCACCAGGCGCGGCGGGCCTCGCCGTCGCGAACCCGCGCAGCGGTGATCGCCGCCCAGGTGCCGGTGTAGACGGGGCGCAGCACCGCCGGCAGGTTCCGCCTCGCGAGGAGGACGCGGTTGCGGGCGTTCAGGTGCCAGAACTCCGCGTGCCTGCGTGGGTCGATCACCGGATGGTGGATCACGATGTCGCCGGCGTACCAGGGGACGTGCCCGGTGTCCCAGACCCGCCAGCAGAGCTCGATGCCCTCATGCGCGTAGAAGAACAGCCCCGGCCAGCCGCCGGACTCATCGAAGACCGACCGCCGGATGGCGACCGCACCCTCCCACAGTGATGTGGCAGGGCCCGGCTCGGCGGGGTCGCCCGTCCGCAGCCTCGGGACCCACCGCCCGGGCGCCTGCCGCCCGGTGGGATCTGCCACGCGCGGCTGGATCAGCCCTACCTCCGGCCGGCCCGCGAACAACGCGGCGAACCGGGCAAGCGTGTCGGGACTGGCCAGCGCCGCATCGTCGTCCAGGAAGAACAGCAGGTCGCCGGAGACCTCGGACACCCCCGCATTGCGTCCCGCCGGGATGCCCACGTTCTCCGCGAGAGCATGCCCCCGGACGCCGTCGGGCAGGTCGACCGGGACCCAGCCGTTGCCCACCACCACGATGTCCGTTGTCACACCCTCCTGCGCGAGCACGGACTCCAGTCCGCGACGCAGGTCGGCCGGGCGCTGTCCCATCGTGAGGACGACGACGCCGAAGTGGGGTCCTGGCCCTGCCGTCATCTGCGACCCCTCGTCGTTCCGATCGGGCGATACCGCTTTGCTCTGACTACTGTGCCGCTGTGGATGCGGGCATGGTGGCACGGAATCTGGCCCGGAACGAGTACCGGCGACTAAGAGCAGCCTTCCACGACTCGGCCGACCGCCGCCGCCTGCGCAGGACGGCTGCTCCCTATGCCCCCGCGACCGTGATGGTGCACTTCGCCGACGACTCACCGCGACGGTTCCCTGTACCAGCTGCGCCAGTGGTACAAGCCCTTGACTCGGCTCGACGAGCACCTGCCCGTCGCCATCTCCGTGCGGAGCGCCACAGCCGCCCGGATGATCGGCGAGGAGTGCCCCTACCTGTCGCGTACCTGCGGAACGCACGCGACCTCGAGCAGTACATGGGGTCGGTCGACCCGCGGGTGGTCTTCTACGTGAACCATTGGGCCCGCAACTTCCAGGTGATGCGCTACGCCCGAGCGATGCACGTGTTCATCTCGCACGGGGAGAGCGAGAAGACCTACATGGCCAGCGGCCAGCTGCGCGCGTACGACTTCGCCTTCATCGCCGGTCAGGCGGCCCATGACCGGATCCTCGCCGGCTTGCCGAACTACGACCCCGCCGTGCGGACCCGCCAGATCGGCCGACCCCAGCTGGACTTCCTACCCGCGGACCGCAGGGGTCGCACGCACGAGCGGACCGTGCTCTATGCCCCGACCTACGAGGGAGACCGGCCTTCGATGGCCTACGGATCGGTGGAGTCCCACGGGCTGCGAATCGTCGAGAGCCTCGTCGACGCCGGGTATCGGGTGATCTACCGCCCGCACCCGATGACCGGCACCCTGTCGGAGTCCTATCGGCGGGCGGACCGCAGCGTGCGTCAGATGCTGAACCGGGCCGATCGGCGCCGCCGGCGACCAGCCCACGCCAGACGGGCCCACAGCCGACCAGCCGGGGCCACGTGATCGACCTGTCCGTCAGCGTCGACGAGCAGCTCGTGGAAGCCGATGCAGCCATAGTCGACAACTCGGCGATGGCCTTCGACTGGCTGGTCACCGGCAAGCCCCTGGTCGTGACGATCCCGCGGCCGAATCCGCCAGTGCGGGAGTCCACAACAGCTTCCTGTCGGCGTGCTACCGGTTGACGGCGACCGATGCCGGCCAAGCAGCCGACGTCGTGACGCGGGCGCTGGACAGCGACGTCCTGGCCCAGCAACGTGCGTTCTGGGTCGCCCGGCACTTCGGCGACATCAGCGCCGGTGCGAGCATGCGGCGGTTCGTCGAAGCCACGACCGAGATCGTGGGCTACGGCAGGGAACAGGTCAGCCGAACCGAGCAGCGGGCGGCGGAACTGGCGGGGACGGCGGTCGGACCGGACCCCAGCCCTACCTCCTGAAGGACCCATTGGCCCGCCCCGGCGCCCCGTCATCCGCCCTCGCCCGTTCGTCCCGGCTCGGCGCATCAGTCCGCGCTGGCCGCGTCCGTCCGCGCGGTCGCGACCGCCGGTGGGCAGCCGATCGCCTCGAGGAACTGGCTGACCGCCTCGCGGTTGTAGGCCTCGGCGTCGAAGCGAGGCGGGGGCACCTCGCCGCGGAGAAACGCCCGCATCCCTTCGGCAACCCCCTCGACGCTGCGTTCAACCACCAGACCCTCCCCGGCGGGCAGGGCCGAGTCGACGCTGGCGAAGCGCGTCGTGACCACGGGCAGCCCCAGGACGAGGGCCTCGAGGATGACCATGGGCTGTCCCTCGTGGTCACTGCTCATCACGAAGCAGTCGCCGGCCGCCATGATGGGGAACGGATTGGGCTGGTAGCCGGTGAGCGCAACGCCGTCGGCCACGCCCAGGGCATCGATGTGCGCCTCGAGGGCAGCTCGGTCGGGGCCCTCGCCGATGATCACCAGCCTGGTGCCGGGGAACTCCTGGCGCACCTGGGCGTAGGCCGACACCAGCCTCGGGAAGTTCTTGGCACTCGAGAGCCGGCCGGAGGCGACGAAGGTGGTCGTCCGGTCAGAGGTCGCCGCACCCTCGACAGTGGCCGTCCGCTCGAGCGTGGCCGGCGCCTCGGGGGTGGCCGGCCAACTCCACCCCGACCCCTCGCCCGCCCGGTTGCGAACGGACTCTGCGGCGACCACGTTCATCGCGTACGTGAACAGGTCGTCCGGCGCGTAGCGGGACAGCCGAGCGCGATTGACGTCGCGCAGGGCGGGCGACACGGACACCAGGCTGTCGAAGAACCGATAGGTCGTGAACACGGCCCGCAGGTTCCGCCGGAGCGGCTGGCGGCCGCCGACCTCCCGCGCGGAGTCGGCCACCATGTCGTTGTGCAGCCAGATCGCGCTGCGCCGCGCCCTGGCCTGCAGGAGCAACAGGTCCCAGAAGGGGGAGTAGCCGATGAAGTCGACGACGCAGTCGAACGTCGCCTGGCCCAGGCACCGCTCCCACTCAGCGCGCAGGACCGCGACAGCGACGGCGCCTCGCGCCGCGGCGCAACCCCCCGGCGCTGCACCACCTGCCTGGCCACCTGTGCCGCCGCGGGCTCGTTGGTGACGCCCAGCCGCGGGAGCATCCGGACCTGCGGGTCGATCGACGCCAGTGCCATGGCCTGCTCACCCTCCGCGCGCTGCTGGTAGAGCGCGGTGACGTCGTAGCGGGTGTGGTCAAGGGCATTCAGGAGGTTCGTGGCCGACGTGGTCATCCCGTTGGGCTCGAGCTCCCCGATGTAGACGAGTATCCGCGGGCGCCCGTCGGCAGCCAGGTCGACGAGGTCGTGCCCATCCCGTTGCCCCGCGAAGACGACCTCCACCAGCCGCTCGCTCGCTCGGCCGTCCTCGCGGGGGCATAGCCGGGCACGCCACTCGCGCCTGGCGGAGCCGTGGGACACCTCCGGGTCAGCGAGCCCACCCGTGCCGACCGCGGCGACAGAATCGGCGACCGAGTCGAGGTCGGCGAGGACCGGTCCGGGCCACCCCGGAGCCGGCTGGTAGCGACCCCGGAGCGCGTCGTAGTCGGGCTGATCCGGGGTGAACAGCACGATCGGCCGGTCGAGGGACAGATAGTCGATGATGATGCTGGAGTAGTCAGCGACCAGCACGTCCGCGGCCGCGAGCACAACGTTGGTGGGGATGTCGTTGTCGACGAGGGCTGCACCGAGCCCGGGCAGGCGGCGCGCCCGGTCGTACACCGCCTGGTGGACCTTCACCAGGACCGTCCAGCCAGCACCCAGCCGCTGCGACAGCCGCCGAACCTGCTCGACCAGCGCTTCCGAGTCGTCCTCCGGATCGTGGAACGAGGCGCCGCGCCAGGTCGGCGCGAACAGGACGACCCGACCCGGTCCGAGGTGCATCCCCGCGGCGGCGAGGGCCTCGACCGCCCGCTGCTTCCCGACACGCTGGCGGTCGATCCGCGGGTAGCCCTCCTCGATGACAAGGCCGGGGTAGATGCCGCGCAGCCTGAATGCCGAGGCATACATCTGCTCGGTCATGTAGTGACTGCCGCTGACGACATAGTCGGCCTGAAGGAGGTTCCGCACGATGTTGCCGGTGCCGTGGCCGTGGCCCTGCTCGGGCCGATGTCGTACCCCATCCGCTTGATCGGCGTGCCGTGCCACGTGTTGACGTAGACCTGCCCGGGTCGCTTGCCGAACTCCGCCGGGAACGTGGCGTTGTTCACCAGGAACCCTGCTGTCGACAGGTGCCGGAAGTAGGCTGCGGATCGGCGCGTGACGATGCTGACGCCGGTCGTCGCCGGCCATCTCCTCGGTGGCCGAGGGATGCTTTGCCGGATCGTCGAGGACCCAGACGTGCCTGAGGTGGTCGTAGCGGGGGTCGGATGCGCAAGCGGCGGTACACCGCCTCGGGGTTGCACAGGATCCCGTTCCCGGCGAAGGACTCGTAGAGGACCATGGAGGGGTCCGACGGGCAGCCGCCGGAACGCGGCGACCGCCTCGGCGCCCATCGCCCGACGCAGGCCCGCTCGCGCACCGGACATCCGCGAGTCCCTTGTCATCGCGCGGCGCCCGTCATCGCCCAGTGCCTGTCAGTGCGCGCCCGGTGCCTGTCACTGCGCCGCTCGGAGCTTGGTCGACGACAGGATCGCCAGGACATGCCCGCAGACTGTCGACACGGCGAGCACCAGCATGACCAGCACGAGGATCCGGGTGACGGCCAGCCCCGCCGACGATCGCGTCGCCGACAGCCGCGACGAACGCCAGGATCGTCATCTCGACGGAGTGGAAGATCCGGTTGAACGGCAAGAAGCCGACCAGGCGGCGGAGCCCGGCCAGCCCGGAGCTCGTGGGTGTCCCGACGCCCGGCGACGTCCGCCAGTCGGGGCAGCCCGGCGAACGCCCGGGAGACGTGGACCATGTCGTTGAGCGCCTTGTTGAACATGACCAGCAGGGCGAGCATCGCCCCCGCGTAGGCATACCCACCGGGAGCGCTCCAGGTGAAGTCCGGGCCGGCCGCCCGGATCCCCAGGCACACGGGGATCACCGACTCAGCCGCGTAGTGCCCGATCTTGTCCAGGAACGTGCCCGGCCGGCGAGAACCTGCCCGCCACCTGGCCACCTCCCCGTCGCAGCAGTCCCAGAGCATCTGCAGCTGCCCGAGCACCAGTGCGAGGACCGCCCCGGGCAGCCCGGGGACCAGCAGGGCGAGTCCGGCCGAGGCACCTGTGACGATCATGATCCACGTGACGGTGTTCGCCGAGACGCCCGTGGGCAGCAGCAGCCGCGTCAGGTACGGCGAGACCCGGCGCAGGTAGACGTCGGCGACCCAGTGCTCGGAGTTCCGCCGCCCCGCACGGCCGGCGGCTGGGTGACCGCCCGCAGCTGGGCGATCGTGGGCCGGGCCGGGCGAGCCAGCGGATCCGGCATCAGCAACCCGCCCTCAGGCCTCGAGCTCACGCAGGCCGGGCGGGGAGGTCAGGAAGCCGACGCCCCAGGCTCCGTGCATGGTGGCGAGGACCAGTGGGAGCTGCGCGCGTGCGGCGGGGGGCAGACCCTGCGCCCGTGACGGCGGCACCGGCCGCGATCAGGGCGAGGTAGCCGAGCGGGGCGAGCCACCCGGCCCGCAGGCGCCGGGGGCCGACGGTCGATCCGATCAGGCCCGCCGCGTGTCCCCACGACCACCCCGACGACCGCGGTCGGCGGGGCCAAGTAGCGCAGCGCCGACGCCCGCGACGCGGTCTCCGGATGGCGGCGCATGACCTCCCTGCGCCAGCGCCCGTACTGGAAGTACTGGCGGGCCAGCGCGGCTGCGTCCGGACGAGGCAGGTACGTCACCTGGAGGGCGGGGTTGAACCAGACCAGGCCGCCGGTGGCCCGCAGAGCGGTGGTTCATCTCCCAGTCCTGGGCGCGGAGGAACGTCTCGTCGTAGCCGCCGACGCGAGTGAGCGCGGACTTGCGGAAGCATCCGAGGTACACGGTCTCGGCCCGGCCCTCCCCGCCCCCGACGTGGAAGGCTGCGTGCCCGACTCCCAGCGGCGAGGTCATAGCCCTGGCGACGGCCTGCTCGAACGGCGCCTCCCCCTCTGCGCGCATGATCCCGCCGACATTGTCGGCTCCGGTGCGCTGCAGGGTCTCGACCGCCAGCGCGACGTAGTCAGCAGGCAGGATCGCGTGCCCGTCCACCCTGACGACGACCTCGTAGCGCGAGGCGGCGATCGCGGCGTTGAGGCCTGCGGGCGTTCGACCGGTCGGGTTGGGCACCAGCACAATGCGCTCGTCGATCGCGGCAAGCCGCCGCGCGACCTCGTCGGTCCGGTCCGTGGACGGACCTAGGGCCAGGACGATCTCCAGCGGGCCGGCCCAGTCCTGCGTCAGGACGCCGGTGACCGCGTGGGTCAGGTGCCGCTCTTCGTTGAGCACCGGCATGACGACGGAGACGCCATCAGGCCACGCTGACGCTGCTGGTTCGGGCATGTCAGCGACGGTATCGGAGCGCAGCCCCCGAGGCGAGGCACCCTGAAGAGTCAGGCCCTGAGCCGCCGGACTCAGCCGGTCGGGCTCTCCACCACCTGGGCCTACTTCAGGAGCTGGCGGGCCATCACCATCCGCTGGATCTGGTTGGTCCCCTCGTAGATCTGGGTGATCTTCGCGTCGCGCATGTAGCGCTCGACAGGGTTGTCGCGCACGTAGCCTGCCCCGCCGAACACCTGCACGGCGTCGGTGGTCACCTGCATCGCGATGTCCGAGGCGTAGCACTTGGCCGCGGCACCGAAGAAGGTCAGGTCCGGCGTCCCCGCGCTCGCTGCGGGCGGCGGCGGCGTAGGTCAGGGCACGGGCGGTCTCGACCTTCATCGCCATGTCGGCCAGCATGAACTGCACCCCCTGGAAGGCCCCGATCGACTTGCCGAACTGCTGGCGGGTGCCGGGCATGGCCCACGGCGGCGTCCAGTGCACCCTGGGCGATGCCCAGCGCCTGGGCTCCGATCGTGACCCGGGTGTGGTCCAGGGTGCGCATCGCCGTCTGGAACCCGGTGCCGGGCTCCCCCACGATGCGGTCGGCCGGGATCCAGCAGTCGTCGAAGAGGATCTCGCGGGTCGGCGACCCGTGGATGCCCAGCTTGCGCTCGGGGGTCCCGAGGGAGAATCCGGGGTCGTCGGCGTGGACCACGAACGCCGAGATCCCGCGCACGCCGGCGCCCGGCTCGGTCACGGCCATCACCGTGTAGTACGTCGAGATGCCCGCGTTGGTGATCCAGGACTTGTGGCCGTCGAGGACCCAGCCACCGTCGCGCTCGACCGCCCGGCACTTCATGGACCCGGCATCGGAGCCCGCCTCCCGCTCCGAGAGCGCGTAGGAGAACATCGCCGCTCCGCTGGCGACCTGGGGCAGGTAGCGCGCCAGGAGCTCGTCGGAGGCGCCCACGATGAGCGGCATCGTGCCGAGCTTGTTGACCGCGGGGATCAGCGAGCTGGAGGCGCAGACCCGGGCCAGCTCCTCGATGACGATGCAGGTGGCCAGCGCGTCGCCGCCCTGGCCGCCGAACTCCTCGGGGATGTGGATCGCGTGGAGGTCGCTGGACCGCAGCGCCTCGTACACGTCCCAGGGGAACTCGCCGGTCTCGTCGATCTCGGCCGCGCGGGGGGCGATCTTGTCCTCGGCGAGCGCGCGGACGGCCTCCCGGAGCAGCGCGTGCTCCTCGGGGAGGGTGAAAGCATCGAAATCGGGATTGGGATGGAATGCCATGCGCCAAGGCTACGCGCGAGGCCCCGGGGTGCCCCGGACGTGCTGCTGACGATTCCGTCGATCCAATGGCCGGAATCGTCACACGACGCGCGGGAACTAGGCTGCGCGCATGAGCGAGGCCCTGCGGATGACCGTCATCGGCACCGGATACCTGGGCGCGACCCACGCGGCGGCGATGGCCGAGTCCGGCTACGACGTGCTCGGCGTCGACGTGGACGCCGAGAAGGTCGCAGCGCTGGCACGCGGCGAGGTGCCCTTCTTCGAGCCGGGGCTCCCGAGCCTCCTGGAGGCGAACGTCGCCGCCGGCCGGCTCCGGTTCACCACGGACTTCGCGGAGGCGGCGGACTTCGGCGACCTGCACTTCATCGGAGTCGGCACGCCGCAGCACCCTCGCACCAACGCCGCCGACCTCAGCCAGCTCGACGCCGCAATCGGCTCCCTGGCCCCGCTCCTGCGCCGGCCCTGCACGGTCGTGGGCAAGTCGACCGTCCCGGTGGGAACCGCCACGAACGCTCCGGGCGCGCCTGCGGGCCCTGGCGCCGGCCGGGGACGACGTCGACCTCGTCTGGAACCCGGAGTTCCTGCGCGAGGGGTTCGCCGTCGCCGACACCCTGACCCCCGACCGGATCGTCGTCGGCCTGGCCGACCAGTCCGGCCCCGGCGAGCCCCCGGGCGGGACGAGCAGGTCATGCGGCGGGTCTACGCGCCGATGATCGAGCTGGGCGCGCCCTTCCTGGTGATGGACTTCGCCACCGCGGAGCTGGTGAAGGTGGCGGCCAACAGCTTCCTGGCGACGAAGATCTCGTTCATCAACGCGATGGCCGAGGTCTGCGAGGCGACGGGTGCGGACGTCACGCGCCTGGCCGAGGCGATCGGCTACGACGAGCGGATCGGCGCGAAGTTCCTGCGCGCCGGGATCGGCTTCGGCGGCGGGTGCCTGCCCAAGGACATCCGGGCGTTCATGGCTCGCGCCGGGGAGCTGGGGGTGTCGGATGCGCTGAGCTTCCTGCGCGACGTCGACGGGATCAACACCCGCCGCCGTGCGTCCACGGTGGCCCTGGCCCGGGAGCTCGTCGGCGGTCGCTTCGTCGGCCGCCGGATCGCGGTGCTGGGCGCCGCCTTCAAGCCGGACTCCGACGACGTCCGCGACTCGCCGGCGCTCGACATCGCCGCGGCGATCTACACCGCCGGCGGCGACGTGGTCGTGCACGACCCGCAGGCGATGGCCAACGCGCGCGCGGCGTATCCCACCATGTCGTACGCGAACGATGTCCGTCAGGCACTGCAGCGGCGCCGACCTCGTGCTGCTGCTCACCGAGTGGCGCGACTACACCGAGCTCGACCCCCAGGACGTGGCCCACCTTCCCACCACGCCCAGGATCCTCGACGGGCGCAACGCGCTGGACCCCGCCCGCTGGCGCGCTGCCGGCTGGAGCTACCGGGGCCTGGGCCGCCCCAACGCCTGACGCGCCGACGCCGACGCGATTCTCCCCGACTTCTCAGAATCTCCGCGAACTCCGGGAGTATCCGCGCGATTGCGGAGACTCTGCGGCGCTCAGGGGGCGGGGGTCAGGTGCCCAGCTCTTCTCGGAGGCGCTCGCCCTTCGCGTGGGAGGAGGCTCGAAGGCCTGCCCGGTAGGCGTCCAGGTCCGGCCAGAGCCTTGCCTCGCCGACGCCGAGGATCCGCACGGCAAGCAGGCCGGCGTTGCGCGCCTGGCCGATGCCGACGCACGCCACCGGCACGCCGGAGGGCATCTGCACGATCGACAGCAGGGAGTCCATCCCGTCGAGCAGAGGCCGGGGCACCGGCACCCCGATCACGGGCAGCGAGGTCACCGACGCGAGCATCCCCGGCAGGTGCGCCGCGCCCCCGGCCCCGGCGATGATGACCTTCAGCCCGCGCTCGGCGGCCGTCCGGCCGTACTCGATCATGTCCTCGGGCATCCGGTGCGCGGACACCACGTCCACCTCGTGCGGGATGCCGAAGTCGCGCAGGGCCTGGGCCGCGTCCGACATCACTACCCAGTCCGAGTCGGACCCCATGACGACCCCCACCTGGGCGGGGGACAGCCGGCGCTCACTCATCGATCACTCCCGTCAGATAGTCGGCGGCATGGTGGGCCCGGGCGAGGAGGGCATCGAGGTCGGCACCGCACACGGTGACATGACCGATCTTGCGGCCCGGGCGGACGTCCTTGCCGTACATGTGCACCTTCAGCCCCGGGTCGCGGGCCATGACGTGCCGGTACGCGCGGTACATGTCGGGGTGCCGACCTCCCAGCACGTTGACCATCACCGTGAACGGCGCCCGGGCCGCAGGTGAGCCCAGCGGAAGGTCCAGCACGGCACGCAGATGGTTCTCGAACTGGCTGGTGACCGCGCCCTCGATGCTCCAGTGCCCGCTGTTGTGCGGTCGCATCGCCAGCTCGTTGACCAGCACTCCGCCGGGGGTGTCGAACAGCTCGACGGTGAGCATCCCGACCACGTCGAGGGCCTCGGCGACGCGCAGTGCCACCTGCTGCGCGGCCATCGCGTGCTCGTCGGACAGCGACGGGCACGGCGCCACGACCTCGGTGCAGATCCCGTCGGTCTGGACGGTGCGCACGACCGGGTATGCGGCGGCCTGGCCCGACGGCGAGCGCACCACCTGCGCGGCGAGCTCGCGGGTGAAGGGCACGTACTCCTCGACCAGCCACTCGACGCCCGGCGCGCGGGGGTTGTCCTTCATCACCGCGGCGGCGGCGTCCGGGGAGTCGACGACCCACACGCCGCGGCCGTCGTAGCCGCCCCGGGACACCTTGAGCACCACAGGCCAGCCGTGCGCATCGGCGAAGGTCGAAAGCTCGCCGGCAGAACCGACGACCCCCCACGCGGGGCCGGGGACGTCGGCGGCGCTGATGGCGGTGCGCATGTGGACCTTGTCCTGGGCATGGGCCAGTGCCGCCGGATTGGGGCGCACGGCCATTCCGGAGTCGACCAGGGCCGCGAGGATCGGCGCCGGCACGTGCTCGTGGTCGAACGTGACGACGGCGCATCCCTGCGCGAAGGCCGCGACCGCGTCGGGGTCGTCGTGGGCCCCCCACCAGATGTCGCCACCGCCCCGCGCGGCCGAGTCGCTCGGCCCGGCGGCAAGGACGCGCAGACCGACCCCGAGGGCAAGGGCGGCTTCCTGGGTCATGCGGGCGAGCTGGCCCCCGCCGATCATCCCCACGATCGGGAACCCTTCGGCGGGCCGGGTTCCAGCCCGTGCTACAGGACTGTCCGTGGGACCGGCCTGGCGTTCCTGTGCCACGGACAGAACACTATCGGCAGCCGGTCGGCACTATCGTGGGCGCGTCGTGGGTCAGGGCGCATCGACGTCAGGCAGCCGTCAGGCAGCCCGTCGGTCCGGGAGGACCGTGGGTCAGGGAGGACCGTGGGTCAAGAAGGGCGGGAGGACCGATGTCCACAGCCGTGCCGGAGCCCGTTCCGGCGCTCGACGCCCCCGCCCGGCGCGCTCTCGTCGACGATTGGGGCCTGACCTCCAGCTCCGCCCGGCAGCCGATCCGCAGCTACTTGCGCGAGCTGTGGACCCGGCGCGACTTCATCTTCGCCATGGGGTCCGGGCGCAAGAGCGCCCAGTACCGTGACACCTCGCTGGGCCGGCTGTGGCAGGTGCTGGGTCCGATCCTCAACGCGATCGTCTACTACTTCATCTTCGGCGTGCTGCTGCAGACGTCCAAGGGGGTCGAGAACTTCCCGGCCTTCCTGATCATCGGGGTCTTCACCTTCACCTACACGCAGCGCGCGGTCACCGGGGGGACGAAGGCGATCGCGAACAACCGCAGCATCATTCGCGCGATCCACTTCCCGCGCGCGGTCATGCCGCTGTCAGTGATCGTGCAGGAGGTTCAGCAGCAGGTCGTCTCACTGGGAGTTCTGGCGGTCATCGTCGTCCTGACCGGCGAGCCGGTGACGTGGCTCTGGCTGTTGGTCGTCCCGGCCGTGCTCCTGCAGACGGTCTTCAACGTGGGCCTGTGCATGCTCGTGGCCCGCTGGACCGCGGCGAGCCGGGACGTGACGCAGCTCGTCCCGTTCGTCATGCAGACCTGGCGCTACCTGTCGGGTGTCATGTTCAGCATCCCGGTCTTCACCGCCGACCTCGAACCTTGGGTCGAGAAGGCCCTGTACCTCAATCCCATGACCGAGTACCTCGAGATGATGCGCGGCTGCCTGATGGCCGACTACTCGACACCCAGCTACCTCTGGGCATTCGCGGCCGGCTGGGCGCTCGTCCTGCTCGTCGTTGGCTTCGCGGTGTTCTACCGCGCTGAGGAGTCGTACTCCCGTGGCTGAGCAACCAGGGGCTGGGCGACCACTGGCCGGGCAACCAGCGGCCGGTCAACCAGAGGCTGGGCAGTCTGCCAGTGGCCCCGCGCCCACGGTGGTCTGCGACGACCTGCACGTTGTCTACCGGGTCGTCGGCCAGAGCGGCGCCGGTTCCGCCGGACAGGCCATGCGCCGCCTGGTCAAGCGGCAGTCCGGGGGCACGGTGTTCAAGAAGGTCCACGCCATCCGTGGGGTGTCGATGGTGGCGCGGGAGGGCGACGCGATCGCCCTCATCGGCCGCAACGGCTCGGGGAAGTCGACGCTCCTGCGCGCCATCGCCGGGCTGCTGCCGCCGGAGCAGGGCCACGTCTACACGTCGGGCCGACCGACCCTGTTGGGCGTCAATGCCGCGCTCATGCGCGACCTCCCCGGCGAGGACAACATCCTCCTGGGCTGCATGGCGATGGGGATGACCCGCCAGGAGGCGGTGGCCCGGCGCGACTGGATCGCCGAATTCGCGGACCTCGGCGAGTTCCTGAGCATGCCCATGAACGCCTACTCGTCGGGAATGGCCGCCCGGCTGCGGTTCGCCATCGCTGCCTCCATGAGCCACGAGATCCTCATGATCGACGAGGCGCTGGCCACCGGCGACGCGGAGTTCCGGCGCCGCAGCGAGAAGCGGATCATGGAGCTGCGCGAGGACGCCGGGACCGTGTTCCTGGTCTCCCACTCGCTGGGCACGGTGCGCCTGACGTGCAACCGGGCGATCTGGCTCGAGAAGGGCCAGGTCGTCATGGACGGGGAGGCCAACGAAGTGGTCGACGCCTACGAGGCGCTCTACGACCCCGAGCAGGAGGCCCAGGAGCGCAAGCGGCTTCGTGCCAAGAAGCGCAAGGAGCGCCAAGCCGCCGAGCAGGCGGCGCGCAAGGTGGCCGAGGAGGCGCGCGCCCAGCGTGAGGCGGCACTGGCCGAGGCGGCACTGGCCGAGTGCCGTGCCGGAGGAACCTGCCGAGGCAGGGCCCACCCAGCCGGCATCGCGCAGCACGGGACCCGCCGAGACGGGAGCACCCGAGCGGGGCCACCCGAGTCAGGACCGGCCCAGCAGGCGGCCGCCCAGCAGGGCGCGGAGCATGCCGAGCCGGTCGGCGAAGCGAACCGGCAGGCCTGAGCGGCCTCAGCTGGTCCGGTCCACCGAGATCGTGAAGGCCGCCCGGAAGGTGCCCCCGCGCGGCACGACCTCCATCGGGTCCTGGCCGGAGAACGGGTCGCTGGCGGCGGTCATCGGCTCGATGCAGATGTGGTCGCGGTGCGGCGGGCCGTAGAGGATGGCCCAGTCGTAGCCCATGTCGAAGCGGATCGACATGCGCCGCCCGTTGCCCCGGATATAGGCGGTGGTGCCGTTCTCGACGTCGGCATAGAGGTCGTCGAGGTAGCGGTCACCGATGTGGCCGATGATCGGCTCGACGTCCTCCCGGGTGCCGGTCGGCAGCTTGGTCTCATCCAGCGGGCAGCGCCGCGTGAACGGGATGTAGACGTCCCACTCGCTGCGCTCCGCCCCGGGGATCGACAGGTAGGGATGCCACCCGAAAGCGATCGGGACCTCGTCCTGTCCGGTGGCGACGATCGCCGTGCTGAAGGTCAGCGACGTCGCCCTCAGGGTCACCTTCAGCTCGATGTGATGCTCGAACGGGAACGCGGAGAAGTCGACCCGCTTCTGGTCGAAGACCAGCCGGGCGGTGATCCAGGCCTCGTCGGCCGTGGCCTCGACCTCCACCACGTTCCAGTCGCTGCTGCCCCGCAGCAGCCCGTGGATCGGCTGTCCGTAGACGTCGAACCGGAGGTTCGGCGTGTCCGCGTTCACGTCGATGCGCCGGACTCCGCCGCCCTCGTGGACCAGGGCGTAGGCGTTCCTGCCCAGGCGGTTGGCCCAAGGGGCCAGGATCGGGACTCCGAACGTCTTGCCGGACTCGAGGTAGCCGGCCAGGCCGTAGCGCTGGCCCAGCATCTCGGCACCGTCGTGGGTCATCGAGTTGCAGACCATCCCGGCCTTCGGGACGAAGGACGCCGTCACGTTGGCCGGTGAGATCAGGGTGACGACCTCCAGCTCGGGGAACTCCGGATGCGGGCCTCGGGTGATCTCATACACGGTGCGAGCCTATTGCGCCGGACAGCGCGAGGCACGCCCCAGCGGACGGCCGGGGCCGGAACGCCCGTGCGAACGCCCGGCGCGGGTCAGTCGGCCGGCATCCCGAGGTCGCGGGCGATCAGCATCCGCTGGACCTCCGAGGTGCCCTCGCCGATCTCCAGGATCTTGGCGTCCCGGTAGAACCGCCCCACCGCCGACTCGACCATGAACCCGTAGCCGCCGTGGACCTGGGTGGCCGCGCGGGCGTTGTCCATGGCCGCCTCCGAGGAGTAGAGCTTGGCGATGCTCGCCTCCCGCGCGAACGGGAGCCCGGCGCTCATTCGCGCCGCGGCCGACCGCCAGGCCAGCCGCGAGAGGTGGGCCCGGACCTCCATGTCGGCGACCATGAACTGGATGGCCTGACGGGTGGCGATCGGCCGGCCGAACGACTCGCGCGTCGCGGCGTAGGCCAGCGACTCGTCGACACAGCCCTGGGCCAGCCCGGTTCCGAGGGCGGCGATCGCGACGCGCCCCTCGGCCAGGATCGACAGGAACTGCGCGAGGCCTCGCCCGCGGGCACCCAGCAGGTTGTCCAGCGGGACGCGCACGTCGGTGAAGCTGAGCTCATGGGTGTCGGAGGCGTTCCACCCGACCTTGGCGTACTCGGGTGCGACGTGGAAACCGGGAGTTCCCGACGGGACGATGATCGTCGAGACCTCCTGCTGGCCGTCCGGTCCGGAGCCGGTCACGGCGGTGACGGTGACCAGGCCGGTGATGGCGGTGCCCGAGTTGGTGATGAACGACTTCGACCCGTTGATGACCCAGTGGTCCCCGTCCACGACGGCGGTCGTGCGCACGCTGCCGGCATCCGATCCGCTGCCGGCCTCCGTGAGGCCGAAGGCGCCGAGCATCTCCCCGGCCGCGAGCCTCGGCAGCCAGGTCGCCTTCTGCTCCGCGGTCCCGAACCGCAGGATCGGCATGGCACCCAGCGAGACGCCGGCCTCGAGCGTGATCGCGATGGAGGAGTCCACCCTGGCCAGCTCCTCGATGGCCACGCAGAGGGCGACGTAGTCCCCGCCCATGCCGCCGTACTCCTCCGGGATCGGCAGGCCGAACAGGCCCATCTCGCCCATCCGACGCACCAGCCCGAGCGGGAGCTCCCCGCGCCGGTAGTGGTCCGCGATCACGGGGGCGACCTCGTCACGGGCGAACCGGGCCACGACCTCGCGCAGCTGCTCGTGCTCGGCGGAGAGTGCTAGATCCATTGAGGCTCCTGGAATCTGGATCGCGGGGGCCCCACGGTAGGCGATGGGGGTGAGACACTTCACAGGCGAGGTGGGTGTGGCCGGGTCAGGTGCGGGGTAGGCAGGGCACATGGCACATGTCGAGGTTGGGAACGGTGCTCCCGCGTATTGGGAGCTGCACAGGCCATCTCAGGGCGAGGCCCAGGTGACGGAGTCGAACGTGGGCGGACACGCACAGGACCGGGTGGTCGGTGCGGCACGCCGCCTGGGCAGCGAGATCGCCAAGTTCGGCACCGTCGGCGCAATGGCCTTCATCATCGATGTCGGCCTGTTCAACGTCCTGCGCGCCGGGGTCCTGTCCGACAGTCCGCTGACCGCCAAGACGATCAGCGTGCTGTTCGCGACGGCCTTCGCGTTCGTCGCGAACCGGAACTGGACCTACCGCGACCGCCCTCGGACGGGCTACGGCCGGGAGACCTTCCTGTTCTTCGCAACGAACGGGGCCGCCCTGCTGATCTCGTGGGGCTGTCTGGCGTTCACGCACTACCTCCTCGGGCTGGACAGCCAGCTGGCCGACAACATCAGCGGCAACGTGATCGCCGTGGGACTCGGCACCCTGTTCCGCTTCTGGGTCTATCGCACGTGGGTCTTCCCGACCGAGGAGCCGGTCGTCGCCACACCGGACCGTTCGATCAGCAGCTGACGTGTGCCTCGTGCGTCCTCAGCGACGCGCCACGCTCGTCGCCCGCACCAGCCCTAGCCCGCGCAACGGCCGCGGCGCCAGGTGCCGGAGCACATAAGGCGCCCGGTCGGTCACTGCGTCCTCCGTGGCCGTGTCCATGAGCGTCACGCCGGGCCGCGCCATGGCGGTCAGCCGGCTCGCGCGGTTGACCGTGCCCCCGTAGAGGTCCCCCATCCGGGCGATCAGGTGGCCGGTCGCCAGCCCGATCCGCAGGTTCAACCCCTCCGCCCCCGGCGCGGTCAGGTCGTGCATCTGCACGGCGATGGCGATCGCGTCGTCAGCCCGCTCGGCCACGAACATCACCTCGTCGCCGAGCGTCTTGACCAGTCGTCCACCGCGCCCGACGACGATGTCGGCCGCACCCGTCTCGAAGGCCTGGACCATCTGGGCCAGGTCGTCGTCGGACATCACGCGGGCCAGCCGCGTGAAGCCGGCGATGTCGGCGAACCCGACCGTTGCGAGCGTCGAGGCGGCCGAACCGGGCGGATCGTCGGACACGGCCAGCCCGCGGGCGACGACGGCGGCCAGGTGGCGACGCCAGGCATGCACCAGCAGGGACTCGAGCCCGGGCAGGATCTCGGCAATCCCGTCGGCGACCTCGTCGAGGTCGACCGGCGACTCGGCCTCCACGAGGACCCTTCCCATCGTGTCGATCTGCCACTCGGCCAGCCGCGAGGCCGCCTGCCCGAGGCTGCGCACCATCTCGATGGCCGTGGCCTGGTCCAAGGTCCCACGGTCGACCCAGCCGATGAGCAGGCGCAGCAGCTCGAGGTCCGTGGCTGTGAACGCCGGCGCAGCCGTTCCCACGTCCGCGAAGCCCATCGCCCGCCAGTAGGGCTTGGCCTCGTCCACGGTCAGGCCGGCAGCCGATGCTGCGTCGTCGCGAGTGAAGGCCGGCGGGTCTCCGAGGACCAGCTCGACGATCCGGTCGATCTGCCGCGCCCGCGGATCCGTCGGGAGCTCGCGCGCGTCTCCACGCGGCCCGCCAGCGGGGGCCGGCTCGCCCGCCGGGACGCTCGAGCCGGGCTCGGACATGTCAGCTCGTGGGGGCGTGGGTCACGTCCCCGACCACGACGGCGACCTGCCCCCCGTCGGAGTCCACGAGGAGGGCGCCGGCAGGGCTGATCCCGGTCCCGGTGCCGACCACGTCCGGCGCTCCCGGGCGCTCGACGGTGAGCTCGGCTCCGATCGACACGCAGCGCTCGCGGTAGGCCGCCAGGAGCCGGTCGAGGGACTCCGTGTCGGTGCCGATGGCGTCCCAGGCGGTGAACCAGTGCTCGATGCGCGACAGGGCCCGGCCGATCAGCTTGGCCCGCCTCGGCCGGGCGACCCCGGCCAGGGTCAGGGACGTGGCGCCGGGAACCGGCAGGTCCTCCTCGGCCAGGTCGACGTTGATCCCCACGCCCAGCACGATCGCCCCGGTCTGGGCGTCGCGCTCCGCGAGGATGCCGCCCACCTTCCCGCCACGGCCGCTGGGGGCGTCCTCGTCGCGGATCACCAGGTCGTTCGGCCACTTCAATGAGGCCCGAAGCCCGGTGACGAACTCCAGGGCCTCGCACACGGCCACCCCCGCGAGCAGCGGAAGAACCCCCCATTCGTGGTCCTCACCCGTGGGGTGCAGCACCACCGAGAACATCGCCGAGGTGCCCGACGGGGCCTCCCAGGTGCGGTCCAGACGTCCCCGGCCGGCCGTCTGCAGGTCGGTCACGAGCACCACGCCGGAGGGGCAGCCCGCGGACGCCAGCGCCACGCCCGACCGTGTTCGTGGAGGCGATCTGGGAGAAGACCGTCACGCTGCGCCAGGACCCCCCGCCCTTCCTGATCGACTTCACGACCGCGGCGGTCCCGAGGTCGACCGGCCACTGGTCGACGTAGGCGACCCCGGTCGATCGGGGCAGACCACCGGGGCCGGGCACGAGGGGGGCGGGGGCCGGGGCAACCGGCACCGGGGTGGTCTCAGACACAGGGATAAGGTACTTCACGCAGCGCCCACTCTCGGGGCATACGCAGGGGGCACGACTCAGGGAGGGACGATGGGTCCGAGCACCGCAGGGGCGAGCACTGCAGGGCGAGCACCCAGGGGCGGCACCCGCGCCAGGGGATCGCCGCGGCGGACGCCGACCTCACCACGACCGCGGGCAAGATCGCCGATCTCGAGCACCGCCGCCACGAGGCGATCCTCGCCGGCAAGGCCAGGCGGATCGAGAAGCAGCACGCCAAGGGCAAGATGACCGCCCGCGAGCGGCTGCGCCACCTGCTCGACGCCGACTCCTTCGTCGAGCTCGACGAGCTGGCCAAGCACCGCTCGCACAACTTCGGGGGTCAGCGCCACCGCCCGTACGGCGACGGCGTCGTCACCGGGCACGGCACGATCGACGGCCGGCCGGTGTGCGTCTTCGCCCAGGACTTCACGGTCTTCGGCGGCTCGCTGGGCGAGGTCTTCGGCGAGAAGATCATCAAGGTGATGGACCTCGCGCTGCGCAACGGGTGGCCGATCATCGGGATCAACGACTCCGGTGGGGCGCGCATCCAGGAGGGGGTCGTCTCGCTGGCGATCTACGGCGAGATCTTCCGCCGCAACGTCCACGCCTCGGGGGTCATCCCGCAGATCTCGCTGATCATGGGACCCTGCGCAGGCGGCGCGGTGTACTCCCCGGCGATCACCGACTTCACCGTCATGGTCGACAAGACCTCGCACATGTTCATCACCGGCCCGGACGTGATCAAGACGGTCACCGGCGAGGACGTCGCGTTCGAGGAGCTGGGCGGGGCGCGGACGCACAACACCAGGTCGGGCGTCGCGCACTACATGGGCACCGACGAGCACGATGCGCTGGCCTACGTCCGGGCGCTGCTGAGCTACCTGCCGGCCAACAACCTCGAGCGCCCGCCGGTGTTCGGCGAGGAGTCGGACCCCGCGCACCACCGAGGCGGATCTGGCGCTCGACACGCTGATCCCGGACTCCCCGAACCAGCCCTACGACATGCTGCGGGCCATCGAGGCGGTGCTCGACGAGGGCGAGTTCCTCGAGGTCCAGCCGCTCTTCGCCCCCAACATGGTGGTCGGCTTCGGCCGCGTGGAGGGCCACTCGGTGGGCGTGGTGGCCAACCAGCCGATGCAGTTCGCCGGAACCCTGGACATCGACGCGTCCGAGAAGGCCGCGCGGTTCGTGCGCACCTGCGACGCGTTCAACGTCCCCGTGATCACGTTCGTGGACGTCCCGGGCTTCCTGCCCGGCACCTCGCAGGAGTGGGACGGCATCATCCGTCGCGGCGCGAAGCTGATCTACGCCTATGTCGAGGCGACCGTCCCGAAGGTGACCGTCATCACTCGCAAGGCCTACGGCGGGGCGTACGTGGTCATGGGCTCCAAGCACCTCGGCGGGGACGTCAACATCGCCTGGCCGACCGGCCAGATCGCCGTGATGGGGGCCCAGGGCGCGGTGAGCATCCTGTACCGCAAGGAGCTCGCGTCCGCTGCCGATCCCGTGGCCACCCGGGCCGAGCTGGAGGCCGAGTACAACCTGCAGCTGGCCAACCCCTACCTGGCCGGGGAGCGCGGCTACATCGACAACGTGATCCTTCCCCACGAGACGCGCGCGCAGGTCGTCGCATCGCTGCGGATCCTGCGCAACAAGCGCGAGACCCTGCCCCCGAAGAAGCACGGGAACATCCCGCTGTGAGTGCGCTGTGAGTCCCGGCGGCACGCTCGGACCGGCCGACGACCGGCCCACGCTGCGCATCGTCCGTGGCGATCCGGGCGTCGAGGAGCTCGCCGCGCTGATGGCTGTGCTCGCCGCTTCCGCCGGGGGTGAGGACGACGCCGCACCGGCACCGGCCGGCTCCCAGTGGGCTCCCCCCGCCAGGCTGATGCGCCCGGCGGTGGCGCCCACGGGCTGGTGGGAGTCCTCGCTGCCGCACTGATCCGACGGCGGTCCCCCGCCGAGGAGTGCCACCGGCTCGCACGGCGGATCGGCTCGATCCAGGGCAGCCCCTCGACGTTAGGCTGCGGCCGTGATCTCCGAGCGCCCCTTCGTCGACGGCCGGCACCCCGCCGTTTTCGTCTTCAACGAGCTGCGGGCCGACGGCGGCCGGCTGACCCAGCTCTGGCTGGCCCGGCTGCGGGCGTTCGCCGACGCCGGCTGGGCGACCCACGCGGTGTTCATCAACAAGGACGCCCATCTGTTGCGCACGGTGCGTCAGCTGGTGGCAAGGGGCAGCCTGCCGGCGGACACGGCGATCCATCACTACGCGCTGCGCGACCGGCGGATCCGGGCATCCTGGTGGACCCAGCTCGCGCCGGGGGAGTCCATCGACCCGCGCGTCGGGGACTGGCTCGACTGGCTCACGGGGCAGATCCCTGGCGCGGTCGTCTTCGCCGACTCACCGGCCGCGTACCCCTACCTGTCGGCGATGACCAACCCTCTGGTGGCCCGCGTGGCCGGGATCCACCTCAACCATCTCCAAACTCCCAAGCGCGGCCAGGCTCCCGCGCTCGCCACCATGACTCCCCGTTTCGCCGAGCGGTTCGCCGACCACCAGGGCGCTTTCGACGCGCTCGTGGTGATGACACGGGCCCAGGCCGAGGACCTTCGGGCCAGGTTCGGCGCGGACACCCCCACCCTCGTCATCCCGCCGGCCGTGCCGAGGCCGCCGGGGCCACCGGCCCATGACGCTCGCACGGGCTCCGGAGCCGCAGCCGACGGCATCCGCCCCGGGTCCCCGTCGCCTTCCCCGGTCAGACGGATCCTCTCCATCGGCCCGCTGGAGGCGGGCTCCCGCCACGACCACGTACTGCGCGCCGCTCGTCCCGCCCTGCTGTCGGATCCTGGCCTGGCCCTGGACGTCGTCGGCGAGGGGGACCTTCGCGACGAGCTGCTCGCACTCGCCGCCGACCTGGGCCTGTCCGGGAGGGTGGGTGTGGCCGGTCCAGCGGCGGACGACTACGCGCCCTTCGTCGACGCCGTGCTCACGGTCTGGGCGGGGCGGCGGGAGTCCCTGCCCCTCGGGATCGTGCGCTCACTGGCTGCCGGGGTGCCCGTCGTGGCCTACGACGTCCCGTACGGCCCCGCAGAGCTCGTCACGGGGACGACCGCCGCAGGCGAGCTCGTCGCCCCGGGCGACGTGGACGCCCTGACGGCGGCCATCGGTCGCCGGGTCGGACCAAGCGCTGACCCCGAAGGCCGGCCGGCAGCCGACGACGTCCGCGCCGCGGCGGCTCCTGTGCTGCGCCGCACCGACCCCGATGCAGTCTGGTCGCAGTGGATCGCCATGGCAGCCGAGCTGGCCGACCGGGCCTGCGACCACCGGACGCCGACCCTGGCCGTGGAGACCGTCACCACCACGACCCGGGTGCTGCGCATGACCGGCGTCCTCGCCGACTCCGCGACCGGACTCATGGAGTGGTCCTGCGAGCTGCCGGGCCTCCTCGAGCCCGTGGGCTGGCTGATGGAGCCCCCGCCGGTGAGTGGGGCCGACGACGACGAGGATGGTGCCCCGCCGGTGCACCCGCACGCGGCCGGGCCCACCCGCGAGGTCGTGGTCCAGGTGCGGTCCAACGCGCTGGCTTTCGTCGCCAACGAGTCGGGGCCGCTGCGCGTCGAGTTCACCGACGGCACCGCGACCGTGCCCCTGCTGACCACCGGGTTCGAGCCTCGCATCATCGCCGCCCGGATCGGCAACGCGACCCTCGAGCGGCACCCCGACGGATCGGTCTGGGTCAGCCCGCGACCGGAGCTGATCTTCGCGACGAACGTCGACGGGCGACTCCTCGTGCGCATCGGCGCCGACGGACCAGCCAGCGACATCACCCACGCCCTCGACTGGGTCGTGGACATCGACTGGGCCGACCTGACGCCCACCGCCGACGGCGCGACGTTCACCGGCATCCTGCGGGCGACCGGGATCGCGCCCGCCGACGACTCGTCGCCCGCGATCTGCGTCGCGGACGTCGGCGGGTTCTCCCGCACCGTCGGCCTGCTGCACTACACGGGGGAGCCCACGATCGACGGCCTGGAGTGGAGCGCGCCGGTGGCCGGGGTCATCGAGACCGACCCGCTGGTCGCCACGACCGGCCTCGCCCGCGGTGCCCTGCCCCTGCATGTGGGGTTCCAGGGCCTGCTCGTGCCCATCGGCGGGCTCTGGACCCATGGCCGCCGCTTCCCCCTCCACCTCGCCTGCCCGCGCGGGATGGTGACCCTGCTCCCGTCGCCCGGCGGACGGGTCCTGGCCGCACCCGGGAAGGGCTACCGGGCACGGACGTCCGGGGCGTTCCGGGGCGCCGTGCGCGGGGTGCGCAGCCGTGGCTGAGCCCGGGAACGCCGGTGCCCGGGCGCACGTGCCGCTCGCCGGTGCAGTCGGCCCGGCGCGCGTGCTCCTCGTGCTCGGCTCGGCCTCGCCAGCCCGCGCGCGGCTCCTGCGTGACGCCGGGATCGCCCCGGTCATCCACGCGAGCCGGGTCGACGAGGAGGCCCTGATCGCCGCCGCCGACGGGCCGGCCGAGGATGGGCTGGGCCACCATGCGCCGGCCCGGGATGCGCGGGTCGACGATGCGCCGGTCGACGAGGCGCGGGCGCTCACGCAGATGCTCGCCACGGCCAAGGCGCGCGACGTCGCCGCCCAGGTGCGGGCCGGCGACGTGCCCGCGGTGCCGGCCGGGTCGGTGGACCGGGTGCTCGTCGTGGGAGCCGACTCGATGCTCGCGTTCGGCGGCCGGATCCTCGGGAAGGCCAGCACCGGCCAGGCGGTCCGCGAGCGGTGGGCGGCCATGGCGGGTCGTTCCGGGGTCCTGGTCACCGGCCATTCGGTCATCGACGTCGACGGCGGGCGGATGGTCGAGCGGACCGTCGCCACCACGATCCGGTTCGGCCGGCCCGATGCCGTGGAGCTAGAGGCCTACATCGCCTCCGGGGAGCCGCTCGCGGTGGCCGGGTCGTGCACGATCGACGGGCTCGGCGGGCCGTTCATCGACGGCGTGGACGGCGACCACACGAATGTCATCGGTCTGGCGCTTCCGACGCTGCGGGCCATGGTCGGCGAGCTCGGGGTCCGCTGGACGGACCTCTGGAGCACGACCTGAGTCTGCCCGCGGTACGACGACGTGGCCGGGCCCGCACTTGCGGCGCAGGGTCAGCGGGGCGCGGAGGGCCCGCGGGCACAGTCAGACGGCACTGCGGAGCGGCCGGGCGGGCGCAGGGTGCCCGCAGCGGGACCGCGGTTGCTCCGTAGGATGTCGTAGGTGTCGGCCCGGTTCCCGGGCTGCGGAGCTCGCGTGAGGTGTGCGGGAATGAAGAAGGTGCTCATCGCCAACCGCGGCGAGATCGCGATCCGGGTGGCCCGGGCCTGTCGGGATGCCGGGATCGGCTCGGTGGCCGTGTATGCCGACCCCGACCGCGACGCCCTGCACGTCCGGAGCGCCGACGAGGCCTTCGCGCTGGGCGGCGCCACAGCGGCCGAGAGCTACCTGGTCATCGACAAGCTGCTCGACGTCGCCCGCCGCAGCGGCGCGGACGCCGTGCACCCGGGATACGGCTTCCTGTCCGAGAACGCGGAGTTCGCCCAGGCGGTCATCGCTGCCGGGCTCACCTGGATCGGACCCCCGCCCGCGGCCATCCGCGACCTGGGGGACAAGGTGTCCGCACGGCACATCGCCGCCCGGGCCGGAGCGCCCCAGGTGCGCGGCACGGCAGAGCCGGTCACGGGCGCCGACGAGGTCGTCGCGTTCGCCACCGAGGTCGGCCTGCCGATCGCCATCAAGGCGGCGTTCGGCGGCGGCGGCCGCGGCCTGAAGGTCGCGCGCACCCTGGAGGAGATCCCGGAGCTCTACGACTCGGCCGTGCGTGAGGCGGTCGCGGCGTTCGGTCGCGGCGAGTGCTTCGTCGAGCAGTACCTCGACAGCCCCCGGCACGTCGAGACCCAGGTCCTTGCCGACCAGCACGGCAACGTGGTGGTCGTCTCCACCCGCGACTGCTCGCTGCAGCGCCGCCACCAGAAGCTGGTGGAGGAGGCCCCCGCGCCGTTCCTCACCGAGGCCCAGGTGGCGAGCCTGTACGCGTCGAGCAAGGCGATCGTGCGCGAGGCCGGCTACTACGGCGCCGGCACCTGCGAGTTCCTCGTCGGGCGCGACGGGACGATCTCGTTCCTGGAGGTGAACACCCGCCTGCAGGTCGAGCACCCGGTCAGCGAGGAGGTGTCGGGCATCGACCTGGTCCGCGAGCAGTTCCGGATCGCCGACGGCGAGGAGCTGGGCTACGACGACCCGCCGCTGCGCGGGCACTCGATCGAGTTCCGGATCAACGGCGAGGACCCGGGGCGCAACTTCCTGCCCGCCCCCGGGGCGCTCACGGTGTGGCACCCGCCGACCGGCCCGGGCATCCGCATGGACGGCGGCTTCCAGCAGGGCGACGTCATCGGCGGGAGCTTCGACTCGCTGCTGGGCAAGCTGATCGTCACCGGCCGGGACCGCCAGCAGGCGATCGAGCGCGCCCGCCGCGCGCTGGCCGAGTTCGAGGTCGACGGCATCGCCACCGCCCTGACGTTCCACCGCAAGGTCGTCTCGGACCCGGCTTTCGCGCCCGCGGATCCCGACGAGGCGTTCAGCGTGCACACCCGCTGGATCGAGACCGAGTTCGTCAACGACATCCCGGCCTACTCGGGCAGCGCCGGTGAGCCCGCCGAGCCGGAGGTCCGCTCCTCCGTGGTCGTGGAGGTCGGCGGCAGGCGCATCGAGGTGAGCCTGCCCGAGGGGGCGTCGCTCGCCCGTCCGCGGCGACGGCGCGTCCGGCGGAGCCCGGCGCGCGGCCCCGAAGCGCGGCGGAACCAAGCGGGCCGGCGGCGGGGCGACCGGCGACGCACTCGTGGCCCCCATGCAGGGCACGATCGTCAAGATCGCGGTCGAGGACGGCCAGCGCGTGGAGGCCGGCGAGCTGATCGTCGTGCTGGAGGCCATGAAGATGGAGCAGCCGCTGAACGCCCACAAGGCCGGCGTGATCGCCGGGCCTGAATGCCCAGGTCGGCGCGACCGTCCCGACCGGAACGGCGCTCTGCGAGATCAAGGACGCCTAGGAAGGGACAGCCCAGCCCGCTGGCTTCTGGTGGGTGGCCGCCCAGGGATGCTGCGGCACCCGGATCGATGCCCCGTCCGGCCCGGGTGGCTAAGCGTGCTGTGGCGCGAAGGGGCGAATCTCGTCGTCACCCGGGCGGATCACCCCGCACATCGACTCCGGGACCTCACGCCAAGCACCCTCGAGGTCGCCCAGTGGCTCCGAGACCACGAGCCGCGTCTCCTCGGACACCTCGCTGGAGGAGGGCCATGTCCGGGTACCTCTCACGCAGCATCATGATGTCCGTGCTGTGGTACAGCGAGCGGGAGTTGCCCTCGCTCGAGTAGCGGAAGGCCCACACGTTCGTCCCGTCCGTCGTGGCCACCGTCATCTGGATCGGGTACTCCACGCCATGCTTGTGACCCGTGTCCTCGATGAACCCCACGGCGCGCTCGACTGCGCCGATCGGGTCGTCCTTCAGGCCGAGGCTCAGGGCCAGGTAGAAGAACACCTCGGAGTCGGTCGACCCCGCGATCTCCGGATAGAGGGAAGGGTCCACCGCGAAGGTCAGGTCGCGCCGCACCTTCGGGAAGCTCCGGATCAGACCGTTGTGCATCCACAGCCAGCCCTCGTGGCGGAACGGATGGCAGTTGGTCTGCTGGATCGCCCCCCCGGTCGAGGCTCGGATGTGCGCGAAGACCAGAGGGGACACCAGGTGCTGTGGCCAGGTCGGCGAGATTACGGTCGTTCCACGCAGGCTCGGTGCTGTGGAACACGCCCGGGACATCGCCGACGCCGTACCAGCCCAGGCCGAACCCGTCGCCGTTGGTCGTGGTCGCGCCCAGCCTGGAGTGCAGGCTCTGGTCGATCAGCGAGTGCTTGGGCTTGAGCAGCAGCTCCGCCACGGAGATCGGGGATCCCGAGTAGGCCATCCAGCGACACATGCTCCACCTCCGGGTCGGTGCCCCAGTACTACCAGCACTGACAGGGCAGTTGCTCGGCGGGCCGACCCGACTACCGCGTGAGCGCCGCGCGCAATGCCTCGATCGTGGCCTCGTCCAGCCCGAGGCCCTCGGTGAAGTAGCCCTCCATCGACCCGAACCGCGTGGTGACCTGGTCGAGGGCTGCATCGAGGTAGGCCCGATCGACACCGAGGACCGGAACCAGCACGGCGGGGTCGCCGCCGGCGTCGCGGAACTGGTCGAAGACCGGAGCCAGGGCCGGCAGGAACAGCTCGTTGGTGAGCAGGTACTCGGTCATGACGTCCTCCTCCGACACGCCGAGGAGCAGCAGGAGGGCAGCCACCGCCCAGCCGGTGCGGTCCTTGCCGGTGGTGCAGTGGATGAGCGCGGGCCGTCGACCCGGCGAGGCCAGGTCGGTGAAGAGGGACCGGTACGCGGCCCGGGCGCTGGGCAGCATGACGATCTCACGGTAGGCGTCGGCGAACATCCGGCCCACCCGGTCGGCGGTCAGTGCGGCCGTGGCGGCGGGCGGGTCGGTCAGCAGGGCCATGAGGTCGGCCGGCAGGGCGGTGGTGGAGTCGGCGAGGACGTCGAGGAACTCGACGGCTGCTCCCTCGGGCAGCGCGTCGGGGGCCATCATGCGCTCCCCCTCGGTGCGAAGGTCGAAGACCGCCCGGATGCCCAGGGCGTCGAACGCCTCGACGTCCGCACCCGCGAGCCTGCTCAGGTCGGTGGACCGGAAGACTGCACCGAACACCACCCGCCGGCCGTCGCCGGTCGGCCACCCACCCAGGTCGCGCAGGTTGGGGGAGGTGGTCAGGCCGAGCCCGGCACCCGGCCGCGTGGGCCTTCCCGACCGCGTCCGCCCGCGGGTCATGGTCCGGTGTCATGGCCATCTCCCCGATCAGTCGAAGGCTCGTAGCCGTCGGGCCGCCTCGGCGATGGACCCGGTCAGCGAGGGGTACACCGTGAACGTCGCAGCCATCTGGTCGACGGTCAGCCGCTGCTCGACGGCCAGGGCCAGGCCGAAGATGAGCTCGGACGCCCGGGGTGCCACGACCACCCCGCCGATGACGATCCGGGTGCCCCGGCGGCAGATCACCTTCACGAAGCCGTCGGCGATCCCCTGGATCTTGGCGCGCGCGTTGGTCGCCAGGGGCAGCGTGACGACCTCCGCGTTGACCCGACCGGCGTCGACGTCGGCCTGGGTGTAGCCCACGGTGGCGATCTCCGGATCGGTGAAGACGTTGGAGCTGACGGTCCTCAGGTCGAGCGGCGCGACCGCCCCGCCCAGGGCGTGCCACATCGCGATCCGGCCCTGCATGGCCGCGACCGACGCCAGCAGCATGACGCCCGTGCAGTCCCCCGCCGCGTAGACGCCGCGCACCGAGGTCCGCGAGACGCGGTCCACGTCGACGAAGCCCGACGCGTTCGTGCGCACACCGGCGCCCGGCAGCCCAAGGTCCTCGGTGTTCGGCACAGACCCGACGGCCATGAGGCAGTGCGAGGCGGGGATGGCTCGTCCGTCGGTCAGGGTCACCAGGACACCGTCGTCGGTGCGGGTGGCCGACTCCGCCCGCGAGCGCCGCAGGACCGTCATGCCGCGTCGCTCGAAGACGTCCTCGAGCACTTGGGCGGCGTCGGGGTCCTCGCCGGGCAGGACCCGCTCCCGGCTGGAGACGAGGACGACCTCGGAACCCAGCGCCTGGTAGGCACAGGCGAACTCCGCGCCGGTGACGCCGGAGCCGACGACGACGAGCCGCTCCGGGACCCGATCGAGGGCGTACACCTGCTCCCAGGTGAGGATCCGCTCGCCATCGGGCTTCGCGGTGTCCATGACGCGCGGGCGCGCCCCCGTGGCCAGCAGGATCGCCTCCGCCTCGATCCGCTCGGAGCCTCCTGCACCGGACTCGGCCACCACGGCGCCGGGCCCGTCGAGGCGACCGCGGCCGGCCACCAGCCGCACCCCGGCGGCAACGCACCTGCGTGCCGTGTCCTGGCTCTGGGCGGCGGCGAGGTCGCGGATCCTGGCGTTCACGGCCGCCAGATCCACGCCGACCGCACCCGCCGCACCCGTGATCCCCAGAGCCTCGCTGACGCGCACCTGGCTCGCGGACTCGGCGACGGCGAGCAGGGCCTTGCTCGGCACGCAGTCGGTCAGCACCGCCGAGCCGCCGATCCCGTCCGAGTCGACCAGGGTCACCTCGGCGCCCATCTGGGCCGCGACCAGGGCCGCCTCGTACCCTCCCGGGCCCCCACCGACGATCGCCACCGAAGTCATGGCGCCGATCATCGCGCATGGGCGCCCCTACGCGCGTCGGGACCTCCGATCGCCGATCAGGACAGCGTCAGCCGGTAGGCCCCCGTGGCGCACCCGAGCACGCGCCACCCCCCGGAGGGGTCCTGGGCGGCGCTGCCCGCGGGGACCTCGACGGTGCTGAGGTCGCTGACCCCGACGGAGTCCACGACGACCGGCTGCTCGGCGCCCGGCACCCACACGTCGAGGGTGCAGGAGTCCGGCGTGCCGTCCACAGGTCCGGCGCCCGCCGTGTCTCCGTCGACCTGGAGGCGGCGTCCCTCGGACCTGACGGCCAGGATCCTCCCCGGTGCCGTCCGCGGGTAGGGCCGCTTGAGCGGCTCGACCTGCTCGTTAACCGTCGGCAGCGCGGTGCCCTGCGGGCAGGCCACCCGTCGGATGTTGCCGGCCTCGGGCGCCGGGAGGACGTGCGGGTCGCCACACCCCTGCTTCCAGACCCAGACCGCGGACCCCACGCGGTAGGAGTCCTCCACCGCTCCGAACCGGACGTTGCGCGCCAGGTTGTCGGCCGGGTCCCCGAAGGTGCCCCACTCCCCCACCCACAGCGGCGCCCCCCATCGGGCGGCCGCCCGGGCCGCCAGCGCGTACCCCCGTTCGATCCCGACGGTCGTCAGCCCGATCGACTGGTCCATCGTGATGGACTCGTTGTAGAGGTGCGGGGAGAACACGACCTGCGGGTCGGCGGTGAAGCCATGTGGGGGAAGCGGGTCGACACCGAAGCCGGACCACCAGATGCTCGGCTCGAGGAAGACCGGATGGGCGTACCCGCCCGGGGCCCGTGCCTCGCCGCTGCGGATCGCCCGGATCGCCCGCGCGTAGTAGCGACCGAGCAGCATCCCGCTGGTCAGGGGGGCCTGCTCGGCGAAGGAGGGCTCGTTGAGCAGGTCGTAGCCGACGACCGCCGGCTCGCCGCCGAACTCGCTGGCCAGGCGACCCCAGACGGCCACCAGACCGTCCTGGATGTCGTCGCGGTCGGCGTAGAACGACGTGAAGGCGCGCAGCACGTTGGGCGCGAGGTCGCGGCCGGTGAACTGGCAGGGCGGTGCCTCGTCGTAGTGCGACGCCCAGTCGGGGGCGCCGTCCCAGCCGGTCATCGGCGACGTGCCACCACGGCACGCCGTCCCCTCGGGTGCGACGACGCCCTTGCCCCATGCGTCCTGATGGAGGTCGAGCACGACATGGATGCCGTGGTCGGCGGCCCACGAGACTGCCTGCTTGGCCTGGTCGATGGCCGCCGGATCGATCCGGCCGCTGGAGGGCTCGAGCAGCGACCACGACAGGACGAGACGCACCGAGTTGAAGCCCATCGCGGCGATGTCGACGAAGTCCTGCTCCGTGAGGGGCTGCACCGTCGGCACGTCGGGATCGGCTGCGTAGTAGTCGCCCAGCTGGTTGACGTTGATGCCGCGAAGGATCACCTGGGCGCCCCGCTGGTCGGCCAGGACGGCCGAGCCGTCGTCGTCGCGGCGCACCGTGATCGGTCCCGGTGGGGCCGGCTCGCCAGCCACGGGCACGGGCTGCGCCGGGAGCGCGACGGGGGCGGGGTCGGCGCCGGCCATGGGCGCGACGCCGGGGTGCGCCTCGGGCTGGCGGACCACCAGGACGACCGCCCCGATCACCAGCGCGAAGGCCGCCAGCACCGGGACCACCGACCACTGCCGGCGGGGGTCCCCGGCCACCAGCCAGACTCCGAGGGCGGCGAACGGTGCCAGGAGCAGACCGAAGGAGAGGCCCTCGGCCAGCCGCAGGTAGGTCGCGGGCAGGACCCACAGGTCGTCGCCCCCGGCCACGTCGGTGCCGAAGAGGACCTGGACCAGGGATTCGACCAGCGCAAGGAGCAGACCCGCCACCAGCGCCCCGATGGCACCGGCGACAAGCCGCGGCGCTGCGGGACGGGGGACCTCGATGCGGCGCAGGGTGCGCCTGACGCTCCTGGCGAGGAACGCGCCGACGAGAAGGATCGCCACGATCTCCCCCGCGCGCCCGGACGCCGCCGTGGGGGCCAGCAGGCGCCACCCGGACGGGTGCGCGTAGCCGACCGGCGAGCCCGTCCACCAGTACCTGGCCGACCAACCCCCGAGTGCGGCGAGGCCCAGCGCGACGACGGCCGCGGGGAGCGCCGCGCCGGAGGGGGCGTCCACCAGGCCGGGAACTCCGGCCCGCCGCGCCGGGCCCGGGCTCCAGAGGAGGGCGGCCACGAGCCCGGGGACCCATCCGAGGATGCCGGCCTTGATCCCGGTGAACCCGGTGGCCCAGACGAGGTACACCGCCGAGCTGCCCGCGGGCAGGCCGTCGTCCGCCCCGCCCAGCAGTGCCGGCGCCATGAGCACCACGGAGTAGGCGAGCTTGGCCACCATCATCGCCAGGACGACGATCAGCCAGACCCGGCTGAGCACCCAGCGACGGGGGGCCGACGGGGTGGCGCCCGCCAGCAACCGGTCGCTGCACCACCATACGAGCGCGACGATCAGCGGGGCGAGCACGACGTACTGCAGCCAGGTCCACGGCTCGCTGGCCAGGTGTGCGCCCGTCCACGCCACCGGGGCGGCCAGGCTGGAGGGATCGAGCGCCGCCGCGGCCACGACCACTCCCAGCATCGCGCCGGCGGCGCCTCGGGACGCCCGGACGTGCGGTCGCCGTGCGGGCACCTCCGGGGCCGGGGACGCCTGGACGCCCGCGCCGGGCGTGGCACCGACGATCGCCCGGGCAGGGGCGACCGTGGCCGCAGGGGCCATCGCGGCAGCGGGCGCCGTCCCGGAGGTCCCGTGGAGGAAGGCGACCACCTCCGGGTCCAGGCCGTCGAGGGGGTCGGCGGAAGCCCGGGGCGGCCGGTCGGATGGGGCGGGCTGGAGGGACTCGGACTGCTCGCCCGGTTCGGGGTGCTGGACCGGTTCGGGGTGCTGGCCCGGTTCGGGGTGCTGGCCCGGTTCGGGGTGCTGGCCCGGTTCGGGGTGCTGATCGGATTCGAGGTGCTGGCCGGCTCCGGGATGCTCGCCGGCACGCGGGTGCTGGCCGTCGGCGGAGTCCGGCGGCGATCCGGTCGCATCACTCATGGCAGGATCATGACGCACCCGGGGAGCACAGCGAACCCCGCGGTGCCCACGCTGCCGGGCGAAGGGCAGCCCCGCCGACTGCCGGGTCAGGGCAGCGGCCCGTGTCCGCTCGGTGACCAGGTCCGAGCGTCCGGTCGGGTTCGCCCATGCACCCGCTGGCACAAGCTGCGGGCCGCGCACCCGCCGATCCCGGCACGGCGCCAGTACTCTGGCCGTCGTGGTCCTCTACGCGGCGTACGGGTCGAACCTCGATCCCCGGCAGATGCTCGAGCGCGCGCCGCGTTCCCCGGTCTTCGGACCCGGCTGGCTCATCGACTGGCGGCTGACCTTCGGCGGCGAGGACCTCGGGTGGGACGGCGCCCTGGCGACCGTCGTCGAGGACGTCGGACACAGCGTGTACGTCATGCTCTACGACGTCGCCCCTGAGGACGAGGCCCAGCTCGACCGCTGGGAGGGCTGCGATCTGGACCTGCACCGCAAGCTGCACGTCCGCGTGCAGACCCTCGAGGGCGAGGAGATGGCCTGGCTCTACGTCCTCGACGCGTACGAGGGCGGCCTGCCCTCGGCGCGCTACCTGGGGATCATGGCCGAGGCGGCGCGAGCAGCCGGAGCCCCGGACGACTACGTCGCGGACATCATGCGCCGTCCGTGCCAGTAGCGCGGAGGCCAGGGCTCGCCGAGGTCAGCGCCAGTCGAGCGCGGGAGTCAGGGAGCCATTCGCCCGGCCTGTCCCGCGGGATCTCCGGGAGAGCCCGGACCTAGCTCGGCCTTCTGCGCCGAGACCGGCGGCGGCGGCAGCCAGACGGCGCTCCAGGTCGGCGACCCGGGCCGTCAGCTCAGCCAGCTCAGGGGCGAGGCGAGGCCAGCCCCGCCGATGCCGCGGCGCTCGCCGGGAGACCTGCACCCGGGGCGGCAACCGCCGCGTGCCGCCCTCCCCAGCAGGGTGCCTGCCGCGGACGAACTTCACGTATCCCAGGGCCAAGGACACCGCGAGCGCGGCGACGAGCACGAGGAACCGGGTGACCGAGTTGCCAGCAGCGAGGCCCCATCCCACGCCGTAGAGCATCGTGAACAGCCCGCCGAGCAGGATCCCGTTGCTCAGCACGGTCACGGACTCCCCGAGGAGGAGCGACACGGCCATCAGTGCCGTCGCGATGACGATCAGGATCACGCTCGTGGACTGGCCCCAGGACTCGCGCTGCGCCTGGGAGTCGTCGCCCAGCTCCTCGATCTGGGCGTCGATCGCCGCGATCTGCGCCCGCTCGGCAGCGGACATCTGGTCCGGACCTTCGCACGGTCCTACTGACCCCGGGCCACAGCCCTCGATCTGCGCCCGCTGCTCGTAGAGGTCGTTGATCTGCTCCTGCGCGTCCTCGGCCGGGTTCGGGTGGAAGGTGTAGACCCCGACGCCCACGACCGCCGTGATCATGAGCCCGAGGAACACCGCGAAGATCGCCTGGAGCACGCCGCGTCCGATGTTGGGCCCGACGTTGGGCCCCTGCCGCCCGGACTCGTCCATGGCACCTCCCGCAGCGCAGGCTACCCCGGCGCGAGTCAGGCGGACAGCAGGTCACGCACGTCCTCGGCGATCCCTGTCAGGCAGGCTTCGGCCGCCGCGCGCGCGACCGCGACTCCCTCCGCGCCGACCGGCGCGCGCACCTCGAGGTAGGCCTTGACCTTCGGCTCGGTGCCGCTGGGACGGATGATGACGCGCGCGCCGTCGATGGACGCCGCCCCGCCCAGCAAGTACTTCAGGCCGTCGGTCCGCGGCAGATCCGCGGATCCGACCTCCAGGTCGACTGCTGCCAGGATCTCCAGCCCGCCGAACCCGGCCGGCAGCGTGCGCCGCAGCGCCGCCATGACGGCCGGAATCGCCGGGAGGTCGGAGAACCGCAGCGACACCTGGGCCGTCGCGTGGACGCCGTGCGCGATCGCGAGGTCGTCGAGCACCGCCTGCACGTCCCGGCCCTCGGCCTTGAGCGCCGCGACCATCTCGGTGACCAGCAGCCCGGCCGAGATGCCGTCCTTGTCGCGCACGCCGCGTGGGTCGACGCAGTAGCCGAGGGCCTCCTCGTAGCCGAAGGCGAGATCGGCGGCCGCGCGGGAGATCCACTTGAACCCCGTGAGGGTCTCGCGGAATCCCAGGCCGGCGGAGCGGGCGATCGCCCCGAGCAGCTGCGAGCTGACGATCGAGTTGGCGTAGGTACCCGCGACAGGGACGCCCGAGCGCTTGCCGCGCTCCAAGATCCACCATCCCAGCAGGGCCCCCACCTCGTCGCCTGTCAGCATCCGGAAACCGCCTACAGGGTCGGGGATCCCGACCGCGCAGCGATCCGCGTCCGGGTCGTTGGCGAGGACGAGGTCGACCCGCTCGCCTCCGGCGAGCTCCAGCGCCAGGTCCATCGCGCCGGGCTCCTCGGGGTTGGGGAACGAGACCGTGGGGAAGTCCGGGTCCGGCTCGTCCTGAGCCACGACCGCCAAGGGCGGGGGGAAGCCGGCTCCGATGAGCGCCGCCCTCATCAGCGGGCTTCCCACGCCGTGCATCGCCGTGTAGGCAACGACGACGTCTCGGGGGCCACCGGGCAGGGCGAGTCCGCACACCCGGGCCAGGTAGCCGTCGACGACCGCCTCGTCCAGGGTCGTGAAGGCGGCGCTGCGGGGGATCCCGTCGAGGGCGCCCACGGCGGAGATGCAGGCAGCGATCCCGGCATCCGCAGGAGGGATGATCTGCGCGCCGTCGCCGAGGTACACCTTGTAGCCGTTGTCCTGCGGCGGGTTGTGCGACGCGGTGACGACCACTCCGGCCGAGGCGCCATAGGTCAGCACCGCCGCGGCCACGACCGGCGTGGGGAGCGGCCGCGGACAGATCAAGGCCCGGAGGCCCGCCCCGGTGAGGATCTCGGCGGTGTCCCGGGCGAAGCGCTCGGAGTTGTGGCGGGCGTCGAAGCCGATGACGACCGGGGTGCTGCCCAGACCATGCTCCACCAGGTACCGGGCGAGGCCCGCGGCCGTGCGCGAGACGACGACGCGGTTCATCCGGTTGGGTCCTGGCCCGAGCCTCCCGCGCAGGCCCGCCGTGCCGAACTGCAGCGTCGCCGAGAAGGCATCGGCGATCTCCGCGGCGGCAGCGGGATCCCCGGCCTCGGCGGCCGAGAGGGACGCGCGGAGCTCGGCGGCGGTCGCCTCGTCGGGGTCCTCGGCGATCCATGCCCGGACCGCCCCCGCGAGCTCGGCAGACAGGTAGCTCACAGCCGGGCCAACACATCGGCAAGGAGGCCGCCCATGCGCTCGGCAGCCATCGCCCCCGCCGCAAGGACCTCCGCGTGGTCCAGTGCTGATCCAGTCATCCCGGCAGCGAAGTTGGTCACCAGGGAGAGCCCCAGGATCTCCATGCCGGCCTCGCGCGCGGCGATCGCCTCCAAGGTGGTGGACATGCCGACGAGGTCAGCGCCGAGGACGCCGGCCATCCGGACCTCGGCAGGGGTCTCGTACTGCGGGCCGCGGAACTGTAGGTACACCCCCTCGGCGAGCGTCGGGTCGACCTTCCTGCACAGGGCGCGCAGCCGCGCCGAGTACAGGTCCGTCAGGTCGATGAACGCCGCCCCATGCAGGGGCGAGGCGCCAGTCAGATTGATGTGGTCGTTGATGAGCACCGGGGTGCCCGGGGTCCAAGCCGGGTTCAGCCCGCCACAGCCGTTGGTAAGCACGATCGTGTGGCACCCTGCTGCGGCGGCCGTGCGCACTGCGTGGACCACCGCGTCCACGCCCCGACCTTCGTAGAGGTGCGTGCGCCCGAGGAAGACCAGCGCGCGCCCGCCCCTGGCGGTGCGGATGCTGCGGACCATTCCGGCGTGTCCGGCGACGGCAGGCGGCGCGAACCCGGGCAGCGCCGTGGACGGGAACTCGGCCAGAGTCTCGCCGAGCCGGTCGACGGCTGGGAGCCACCCGGAGCCCAGGACGAGCGCGAGATCGTGGGAAGCGGTGCCGGTGAGCTCCGCGAGACGCGCGGCGGCGCGAACGGCTGCCGACTTGGGGTCGACCCACTCCGGCACGGCTGGACCTGTGGCCGCTTGAGCTGTGGCCGCTGGACCCGCCGGAGCCGGACCTCCCGAGCCTGGGACTGCTGAGTCGGAACCCGCGGGGGCTGGATCGGTCATGGCGATGACGCTATCCGCGACCGCCCCCACATCGCTCGGGAGGCCTCGGTCGTTCCGGCGGGCCATGGCACGGCCCCGCAACCAGAATGCCCTCATGACCATCTCCCGGACCGAGCTCGCGCGCATGGTCGACCACACCCTGCTCAAGCCCGAGGCCACAGCCGAGGATGTGGCTGCCCTGTGTGCCGAGGCCGGCGACCTCGGGGTCTTCTCGGTGTGCATCTCGCCGTCCTTCCTCCCGCTGGCGCCGGCTCTGCTCCCATCGGGGATCGCGACGTGCACGGTCGTCGGCTTCCCCAGCGGCAAGCACCACGAGGACATCAAGGCCGCCGAGGCCCACCGCGCGGTTGCCGACGGGGCGCTCGAGGTCGACATGGTCGTCGACATCGGTGCGATCAAGGCAGGTCTCTGGCAGGTGACCGAGCGTGAGGTCGCCGCGGTGCGCGCAGCAACCAGGGGGTGGTCCTCAAGGTCATCCTGGAGACAGCGGCGCTCAGCGACGACGAGATCGTGCGCGCATGCCTGATCTGCCGCGACGCAGGCGCGGACTTCGTCAAGACCTCGACCGGCTTCCACCCCTCGGGAGGGGCCTCGGTCCATGCGGTCTCCCTGATGGCCGCCGCCGTCGGCGCCGCGATGGGCGTCAAGGCGAGCGGCGGCATCCGAACCGCTGCCGCGGCGTTGGAGCTGGTCGATGCCGGGGCGACGCGGCTCGGCCTGTCCGGCACGCGAGCCGTACTGGACGGGCTGACGGGGCTGAGCGCGCCTGCCGGCGCCACGGAAGCCGAAGACGCCGGACCGCCGGGCGACAGCTACTGAAGGTCCCCGCGAAGACGGCGCGCCCTTCTTGGCAGAGGGCGCGCCGTCGGATTCGTCACGAGGACGAGATGGCTCCCGCGGTGTTGGAGTGCTGGACCTCGATCCGCCGTGGCTTGGCCTCCTCCGCCACCGGGATGGTCAGGGTGAGGACACCGTCGGTATAGGTAGCCGCGATCGCGTCGAGCGCCAGACCCCGGCCGACCGTGAGCTGCCGGGCGTAGGTGCCCGTGGGACGCTCGCGGGCGAGCCACTGCGCGTCGCCGTCGGTGTGGGGCGTGCGCTCGGCACGCACGGTCAGGGTCCGATCCTCGACGTTGACGTCGATCGTGCCGGGATCCACCCCCGGCAGGTCGATGTGCAGGACGTAGTGGTCACCGGACCTGTACAGGTCCATCGGCATCGTCGCCGATGCGCGCTCCGCGCCGAGCAGAGAGGAAAGCATCCGGTCCATCTCCTGGAACGGGTCGTACCGAGTAGCCATGCCCGTCACCTCCTCGAAGGATGATGAGCCGGACCTTCCGGCCCATCGGGTTCCCCGGGCCGAGGCCCAGAGGGGCTACCACTCCAAGTTAGCACTCTCCCAGGTCGAGTGCCAGAGGAAACGATGACCGATTTCTGACCTGTCCGTTGCTCGGGGGCAGCTGAGCATCGACGTCATACCGACGTTGCCGGGCCGGTCCCGGGGGAGATCGTCAGGACGCCTGGGCTTCGTGCCTGCCCTCGCCGATCTCCTCGAGCAGCTTGGCGTTGAACAGCGTCCAGGTCGTCCGGGGTCCGGCTGCTCACGAGCCCGTTGTCCACGACGACCTCCTCGTCCAGCCAGCGCGCGCCCGCGTTGCGCAGATCGGTGCGCAGGCTCCGATACGAGGTCATCGTCCGACCGCGCACAACCTCGGCGTCGGTCAGGATCCACCCTCCGTGACAGATCACGCCTACGGGCTTGTGCTGCTCGAACGTCTCGCGAACGAACGCCACCGCCGCTTCGTCGATGCGCAGATCGTCGGCGTTGACCACGCCGCCGGGCAGCACCAGCGCATCGAAGTCCTCGCTGCGTGCATTCTCCGTCGACAGGTCCACCGAGGCCTCGTGGCCGTGCTCGCCTGTGATCGACCCGCTGGTCGGCGAGATCAACGTCGCCTTGGCACCCGCCTTGGTGAGCGCCTCCCATGGCGATGTCAGCTCGGAGTCCTCGAATCCGTCCGTCGCGAGGAACGCCACTCGCTTGCCGTTCAGGTCAGTCATGTCCCACTCCTCTGGCTCATTCGTCGGCCGGCCCCGTGTCGTGCTGCACGACGCCTCTTGACCTCTACCCGCGCTGAGCAGCGCTATCACCCTGACTTCGGCTGGCCACTGCCGGCCGCGCTCGCACCTGGGGCGACCACGCAGGTGCTAGCCCAGGATCATGTCCCCGAGCGCCATCGCCGAGTACCCCGGCTTGATCACCTCGTTGATGATCCGTAGCCGCTGGTCGAAGGCGAGGAACGAGGACTTCATCGCGTTGATCGTCAGCCATTGGAGATCGGCCAGTCCGTAGCCGAAGGCCTCGGACAGCAGGTGCATCTCGTTGCTCATCGAGGTTCCCGACATCAGCCGGTTGTCGGTGTTGACGGTCACCCGGAAGCCCAGAGTCCGCAGCAGGCCGATCGGGTGCTCGGCGATCGAGCGCGCGGCCCCGGTCTGGACGTTGGAGCTCGGGCAGAGCTCGAGGGGCACCCGGCGGTCACGGACGTAGGCAGCAAGGGCCCCCAGGTGGACCGACCCGTCGGCGGCGCGGGAGATGTCGTCCATGATGTGCACCCCATGGCCTAAGCGCTCGGCGCCGCACCACTGGATGGCCTCCCAGATGCTCGGCAGCCCGAAGGCCTCGCCGGCGTGGATGGTGAAGTGCGCGTTCTCCCGGCGCAGGTACTCGAACGCGTCGAGGTGCCTGGTGGGCGGGTAGCCCTCCTCGGCGCCGGCGATGTCGAAGCCGACCACCCCGGACCCCCGATACGCGGTGCTCTTCGTCAAGGGCTTCGGGGCCGGCGTGCCCGGCAAGGAGGAGGACGCGCTGATGAGCGAGCAGCACATCGACCCAGGACCGGATCCTCTGGCTCTTCGGGATCTTCGTCGCATCTTCTACGCGCTCTTGCCGGTGCTCTGGATCTTCTCGCTGTCGCTGAAGACGCCGGCGACCGTACTCAGTTCGACGACGCTCGGCGACCGCTGATCCCGAGCGACGCGACGCTCGACAACTACAAGGCGCTGTTCGAGGACGGCCTCGACGGCCCGTTCCTGAAGCCGCTGATCAACTCGATCGGCATCGCGCTGATCGCGACCGTGATCGCGATCGTGCTCGCCTCGTTCGCGGCCTACGCGATCGCCCGGCTCGACTTCCCCGGCAAGACCGCTCGTCCTCGGCGGCGCGCTCGGCGATCGCGATGTTCCCGCCGATCTCGACGGTCGGCCCGCTCTTCGACATGTGGCGGACGCTCGGCCTCTACGACACCTGGCCCGGCCTGATCATCCCCTACCTGAGCTTCTCGCTGCCGCTGGCGATCTACACGCTCGTCGCCTTCTTCAGGGAGATCCCCTGGGATCTCGAACAGGCGGCCCAGGTCGACGGGGCGACCCCGTTTCAGGCGTTCCGCAAGGTGATCGTCCCCGCTGGCCGCGCCCGGGCATGTTCACCGCGGCGATCCTCGTCTTCATCTTCGCCTGGAACGACTTCCTGTTCGCGATCTCGCTGACCAGCTCGGACGCCTCGCGCACCGTCCCGGCGGCGCTCGCCTTCTTCACCGGCGACTCCCAGTTCACGGAGCCGTCCGGGAACATCGCCGCGGCGGCGGTGCATCGTGACCATCCCGATCATCATCTTCGTACTGATCTTCCAGCGACGGATCGTCGCCGGCCTCACCTCCGGCGCCGTCAAGGGCTAAGAGAGGAGCTCAACCAGATGTCAGAAATCACGCTCGACAAGGTGACCAAGCGCTTCCCCGACGGGACCGAGGCCGTCAAGCAACTCGACCTCGACATCGCCGACGGCGAGTTCCTGATCCTCGTCGGCCCGTCCGGCTGCGGCAAGTCGACCGCGCTGCGGATGATCGCCGGGCTCGAGGACATCTCCGACGGCGAGCTGAAGATCGGCGACGACGTCGTCAACGGCAAGGCGCCCGAAGGACCGCGACATCGCGATGGTCTTCCAGAACTACGCGCTCTACCCGCACATGACGGTCCGCGAGAACATGGCCTTCCCGCTGAAGATGGCGAAGATGGACCAGGCGAAGATCGACGAGATGGTCGACGACGCCGCCGAGATCCTCGACCTGACCGAGCACCTCGAGCGCAAGCCGTCGAACCTCTCCGGCGGGCAGCGCCAGCGCGTCGCGATGGGCCGGGCGATCGTGCGCGAGCCGAAGGCGTTCCTGATGGACGAGCCGCTCTCCAACCTCGACGCGAAGCTGCGCGTGCAGATGCGCGCCGAGGTCTCGCGGATCCAGAACCGGCTCGAGACGACGACCGTCTACGTCACCCACGACCAGACCGAGGCGATGACGCTCGGCGACCGGGTCGCCGTGATGCGCAAGGGCGAGCTGCAGCAGGTCGGCTCGCCGCAGGAGCTCTACGACAGCCCGTCAACCTGTTCGTCGCCGGCTTCATCGGCTCGCCGTCGATGAACTTCATGCCGGTCGAGATCTCGGGCGGCACGGCGAAGCTGCCGTTCGCCGAGGTCGAGCTGCCCGAGGAGACGCGCCAGGCGCTCGAGTCCCACAGCGGCGCGAACCTGATGGCCGGGATCCGGCCCGAGCACTTCGAGGACGCCTCGCTGGTCGGCGAGCAGCGAGGGACCGACGCTTCGAGGTCGAGGTCGACATCCTCGAGTCGATGGGCTCGGAGCTCTACGTCTACTTCGACATCGAGACGCGACGCGCAGCTGCGCTCCGAGCAGCTCGACGAGCTCGCCGCCGACACCGGCGCCGACGGCGGCGTCGGGCGAGCTCGGCAGCCAGATCGTCGCCCGCCTCGACGCCGAGAGCGAGGCGAAGCGGGGCGAGAAGCTGAAGCTCTGGATGGACGCCGACGCGCTCCACTTCTTCGACCTCGACACCGGCGAGCGGATCCGCCGACTCGAGCTGCAGCGCGCGCCTCGCGGAGGCGCTCGATCGACCTGCGCTCGTCCCAGTCGTGGGTGCGGAGCAGCATGTAGCGGTCGCAGGTGACCCGCAGTAGGCGTCGGCCTCGGTGCCGCTCGCCGATCAGGTCCGCCTCGCGCAGGTCCTCGACCACCGGCACGAACTCGTCCCGGAACCAGGCCTCGGCGATCTCGCGGCGGTCGCGCGGCTCGCCGAGGCCCTGGATCAGCCGGAAGCCCCAGGCCTCGACCGCCTCGGCCAGCTCGGCGTAGCCGCGCTCGGGGTCGGCGAAGCCGATCCGCCGCGCGCTGCTCGCGGCGTCGAGCGGCACGCGCTCGAGGAACAGCCGCTCGTGGCTCTTCGCCGGCAGCTCGGCGAGCCGCAGCCCGTCGCTCGGCGGAGACCCGCGTGATGACCTCGGTGACGTAGGCCTCGATCACGTCGAGGCCGAGGTGGCGGGCGACCGAGACGCGGTGGTGGCCGTCCTCGACGAAGTGCAGGCCGCCGACCCGGAAGACCTTGATCGGCGGCATCCCCTTGCCGCTGCGCTGGGCCTCGTTGATCCGCTGCCAGCGCGCCCGGACCCGGGCGCTGCGCGGCCGGAAGTCGCGGTCGAACTCCGTCGGCGCGGTCGACCGAGCCGACGATCGTGTCGAGCGCGGATCGTCTGCAGCCCGATCCGCCGCTCGCCGGTCCGGCCGAGCGCGTCGACCACCTCCTCGAAGCGGCAGCAGCGTGCTGACGTCGCCGGCCTGGCCGCGCAGCCGCGGGCGAGCCGCGCCAGCGCCGCCCGCCGCCGCGACGCGGTTGAAGTCGCTCTGCGCGTCCTGGCTGGTGAAGCCGGTGTCCATGTTCCAGCGTGGGTGGTCGAAGGACGGGCTCGACTTCATTCGGCTGCTACGATGCGGCAGGCCTCTGCAGGGGCGAAGCATGAAGCGGAATCGCTGCGCGATCAGCGCGTGCGTCGTCGCCTCGCACTCCTGGCCGTTCCTGGCCGCGCCCTCCGAGCGCCGCCGAGCCGAACGACGACTTCGCCACCGCGACCGGGCCCGCTCACCGCGGGCCAGACGTCTCAAGGCGAGCCTCGAGGACGCGACCGACGTCGACTTCCAGTTCTTCTACCTGCCCGACACCACCAGCGTGTCCGTCACCACGTTCAACTCGACGCAGAAGCGCGGCGGACGCCGCCGGACCGCGGCCGGACGATCGTCTCCTCCCTCCTGCGGGCCCGCAAGGGCAAGCTCCCGCTCCCGGTCGCCGACACCGCGCGGACCCTGAAGCCGAAGGAGAAGGCGACGGTCAAGGTCACCCTGCTGCCGGGCAAGTACTTCATCCCGATCGGCCGCGCAGTCGCCGAGCGCCGAGCCGCTCCCCGACGTCCCGTTCCGGCATCCGGATCACGCCCGGTCGGCTCGACGACCGACTCGTTCGAGATCTTCGAGCAGCCGCTGCCAGGACGCCAGGCGCTACGGTCGACCGGATCACGCTCGAGCATCAAGCGGACGGGCGAGCGGATCAAGAAGGCGAAGAAGAACGACGCCCCGACGGGCAAGATCGTCAAGCTCAAGATCAAGCTGCAAGAACAAGCGCGCCAAGGCGAAGGCCGCCAAGAAGGCCGAGAAGTTCGCCTGCTCGATCCCGCGCTGAGCGATCGGCCGGGCCATTAGGCGAAAACGGCGCTGTTGCTAACATGCCGCGTTCGGCCCGATCGGGCCGTCCCTGTCTGCCTGCCCTCCGATTCATGGGAGCGGCAAGGCCACCTCAAGTCCGATAGAAACCTGGAGCGATGAAGGTCCGAGCCTCCGTAAAACCGATGTGCGAGCGATGCCAGATCATCAGGCGGCGCGGCCGCGTGCTCGTGATCTGCTCGAACCCGCGCCACAAGCAGAGGCAGGGCTAGGGAATGGCGCGAATCGCAGGCGTCAACCTGCCGCTCAACAAGCGCACCGAGATCGGCCTGACCTACGTCCACGGGATCGGCGACTCGACCGCGCAGAAGATCCTCGCCGAAGACCGGGTCGACCCGAACACGCGGGTCGGCGACCTGACCGAGGACGAGGTGATCAAGCTTCGCGACGCCGTCGAGGAGTACCAGGTCGAGGGCGACCTGCGGCGCGAGCGCTCCCAGAACGTCAAGCGCCTGATGGAGATCGGCTCCTACCGCGGCCTGCGCCACCGTCGCGGCCTGCCGGTCAACGGCCAGCGCACGAAGACCAACGCCCGCAGCCGCAAGGGCCCCAAGAAGATGAGCGTCGCCGGGCAAGAAGAAGGCCCCGACGCCCAAGTGATCGGAGGATTTCCTAGATGCCGCAGCCCAAGCGAGCAAGGGCCGTTCGAAGCGCCGCGTCAAGCAAGAACGTGCCGTTCGGCCAGGCCCACATCAAGACCAGCTTCAACAACACGATCGTCACCCTGACCGACCCGGCGGGCAACGTGATCGCCTGGGAGTCCGCCGGCAGCGCCGGCTTCAAGGGCTCGCGCAAGTCGACGCCGTTCGCCGCCCAGGTGACCGCCGACAACGCCGCCCGCAAGGGCATGGAGCACGGCCTCGAGCGGGTCGAGGTCCACGCCAAGGGCGCCGGCTCCGGCCGCGAGACCGCGATCCGCGCGCTGCAGGCCGCCGGCCTGCAGGTGACGACGGTCAAGGACGTGACCCCGCAGGCCCACAACGGCTGCCGCCCGAAGAAGCGGAGGCGCGTCTAGCATGGCTCGCGATACCGGACCCCAGTGCAAGCAGTGCCGCCGCGAGGGCCAGAAGCTCTTCCTGAAGGGCGAGCGCTGCCTGACCGACAAGTGCGGCGTCGAGCGCCGCTCCTACCCGCCGGGCGACCACGGCCGCGGCCGCCTGCGCGCCTCCGAGTACCGCCAGCAGCTGCGCGAGAAGCAGAAGGCCCGCCGCTACTACCAGGTGCTCGAGAAGCAGTTCCGCGCCTACTACGACAAGGCCTCGCGCCAGGACGGCGTCACCGGCGAGAACCTGCTGCGCCTGCTCGAGCGCCGCTTCGACAACGTCCTCGTCCGGCTCGGCTTCGCCGCCTCGCGCCGCCAGGCCCGCCAGCTGGTCCGCCACGGCCACTGGCAGATCAACGGCCGCCGCGTCGACATCCCCAGCTACCAGGTCAAGCCCGACGACATCATCTCGATCAAGTCCGGATCGGACGCCGAGACGACGGTCCGCGTCGCCACCGAACTGATTTCAACCGTGCCCCCCTGGCTGCAGGCCGATCACGACTCGCTCACCGCCAAGGTGCTGCGTCTCCCCGAGCGGGACGAGATCGACTCGCCGGTTTCCGAGCAGCTCATCGTCGAGCTGTACTCGAAGTAACTCGAAGCAAGGCGGGCTCCGAAAACCCGCGACGGAAGGAAGCGTCCATGACCACCCTGCCCGAATTTCAGGACCCGACGATCTCCTCGAGGAGATCGACGACAACCGAGGCACGTTCACGATCGAGCCCCTCGACAAGGGCTTCGGCTACACGTACGGCAACAGCCTGCGTCGCGTGCTGCTCTCCTCGCTGAAGGGCGCCGCGATCACCAGCGTCCGGATCGAGGGCGTCGCCCACGAGTTCTCGAACGTCCCCGGGGTCAAGGAGGACGTCACCGACATCATCCTCAACCTCAAGGACATCGTCGTGCGCATGCACACCGACGCCGACGAGGTCGAGGTGCCGCTGGTCGCCAACGGCCCCGGTGAGATCACCGCCGGTGACATCGACCTGCCGGCCGGCGTCGAGATCCTCAACCCCGAGGCGCCGATCGCGACGCTCGAGAAGAAGACGAAGCTCGAGATGTACCTGACGATCGGCCGCGGCCGCGGCTACTCGCCGGCCGAGGACAACAAGACCGAGGACCAGCCGATCGGCGTGATTCCGATCGACTCGATCTTCTCGCCGATCCGGCGCGCCTCCTACCGGGTCGACTCGGCTCGCGTCGGTCAGCGCACCGACTTCGACAAGCTGTCGCTCGCAGGTCGAGACCGACGGCTCGCTCGAGCCCGGCGCCGCGCTGCGCGAGGCCGCCGAGCTGATGATCGCCAGCCTGGCGATCTTCACCGACGCCGACCGCGCTCGAGGAGCTGACCCAGACCAACGGCGCACGCCGCCGCCGACGGCGGCGCCGCGATCGCCGGTGGCGGCACCGGCGACGGGCGACGACCGCCTGATCGAGGAGCTCGAGATCGGCGTCCGCGCCTACAACTGCCTGAAGCGGGCCGGCGTGCAGACGATCGGCGACCTGCAGGCGAAGTCGGAGTCCGAGCTGAAGGCGATCCCGAACTTCGGCGAGCGCTCGATCGAAGAAGTCATCGAGGCCATGCACGGCCTCGGGCTCGACCTCCGCGACGAGTAGGACGGGTAGCGGTCCGCAGCCGATGCGCCACAGGCGGACACGACACAAGCTGAGCCGCGACACGGCTCACCGCAAGGCGCTGCTGCAGAACCTGTCGCAAGCAGCTGATCGAGCATGAGCGGATCCAGACCAGCCAGGCGAAGGCCAAGGCCGTCAAGCCCGAGGTCGAGAAGCTGATCACGCTGGCGAAGCGGGGCGACCTGCACGCGCGCCGCCTGCTGCTCTCGAAGCTCGGCCAGGACAAGTTCATCGTCCACAAGCTGGTCGAGGAGATCGCGCCGCGCTACACCGAGCGCCCCGGCGGCTACACCCGGATCGTCAAGCTCGGCCCGCGCCGCAGCGACTCCACCGAGATGGTCTTCCTCGAGCTGGTCTAGCGGCGGTCGTCGCCTTGACGACCTACCGGCTCGACATCGCCTACGACGGCGACCGGCTTCAGCGGCTGGGCCGTCCAGCCGGGCGCTGCGGACCGTCCAGGGCGAGCTCGAGGCGGCGCTCGAGCAGCTGCTCGGCGAGCCGATCAGGCTGACCGTCGCCGGGCGCACCGACGCCGGCGTCCACGCGCTCGGGCAGGTCGCCAGCTTCGCGACCGAGCGGCCGCCGTCCCGAGTCGCTGCAGCGGGCGCTCAACGCGCTGACCGGGCCCGACGTCGCGATCGCATCGGCGCCGAGCCGCGTCGCCGACGGCTTCGACGCCCGCCGCGACGCCCGCTCCCGCCGCTACCGCTACCGGCTCGAGACCGGCTCGCCGCCGAGCCCGTTCGAGCGCGGCCGGGCGCTGCACTGGCCGCACCGCCTCGACCGCGAGCTCGCTCGACGCGTGCGCGGCGGCGCTCGTCGGCGTGCACGACTTCACCGCCTTCACCCCGACCGACACCGAGCACCGCGCACTTCGAGCGCCGGGTGCTCGACGGCCGGCTGGAGCGACGAGTCGGATCGAATCCTCGCCTTCGAGATCGAGGCCGACGCCTTCATGCGCAGCATGGTCCGGGTCGTGGTCGGCACGATGCTCGAGGTCGGGGCCGGCAGGCGCACGCTGGAGGACTTCGAGGCCTGCTCGCGGGGGCACCGAGGGAGGCCGCGGGGGACACCGCTGCCGCCCGTGGCCTCTACCTGGTCGCGTCACCTACTAGATCGGCCCCGGCACCTCTCTGTCGGGTGTTGCGTCAATCGGATAGCGGGTGTTAGGTTCGCACCACAGGGTCCGAGGAGAGAAGACGCCATGTGCCTTGCGATCCCAGGGCAGATACTGGAAGTCGTCGACGAGCCGAACCGGCTCGCGAAGGTCGATGTCGCCGGGGTACGCAGGAACGTCAACATCGGTCTCCTCGACGCGGATGGCGATGGCGCCGACGTCGGCGACTGGGTGCTGATCCACGTCGGCTTCGCGATCTCCAAGGTCGACGAGGAGGAGGCGATCGCCACCCGGCGGATGCTCGAGGGCATGGGCGCCGACTACGAGGCCGAGCTCGAGGAGCTGAAGGCGAGCGTCATCGAATGACCGGGAGCGCTCGCAAGTGAGACCCGGCCGTCTCCGAAAGCGAGTTGCTCACCGGAGGCGGGCTGCATCACCTGCGGCGACGTCGCCGTCGAGCTCGACGTCGTGCTGGTCGACGAGGAGCGCGGGCTGGCGCTCTGCCGCGACGCGCGAGGACCGGCGCGAGACCGTCGAGATCGCGCTGGTCGGGCCGGTCGCCGACCGGCGACCGGCTGCTGGTCCACGCCGGCACGGCGATCGCCGCACCTCGGCGCAGCGGGGGGTGCCGGCGATGAGGTTCGTCGACGAGTTCCGCGATCCCGAGCTCGGCCGGGCGCTCTCCGGCGAGATCCTCTCGATGGTCGAGCCCGGCCGCCACTACAAGCTGATGGAGGTCTGCGGCGGGCCACACCCACTCGATCTACAAGTACGGCGTCGACGACCTGCTGCCCGAGAACGTCGAGCTCGTCCACGGCCCCGGCTGCCCGGTCTGCGTGATCCCGATGGGCCGGGTCGACGACGGCCTCGCGATCGCCCGCGACGAGGACGTGATCTTCACCTGCTTCGGCGACATGATGCGGGTGCCGGGCTCCGAGCAGACCTTCCTCGACGCCAAGGCGGAGGGCGCCGACATCCGGATGGTCTACTCGCCGCTCGACGCGCTGCGGATCGCGAAGGCCAACCCCGACCGGGACGTCGTCTTCTTCGCGATCGGCTTCGAGACGACGGCCCCCTCGACGGCGCTGACGCTGAAGCGGGCGAAGCACGAGGGCGTCGAGAACTTCCTCTGCGTCTGCAACCACGTCACGATCGTGCCGCCGCTGCGGGCCCTGCTCGAGTCGCCCGACCTGCGGCTCGACGGCTTCATCGGCCCCGGCCACGTCTCGACGATCGTCGGCGCCCGGCCCTTCGAGTTCATCCCCGCCGACTACGGCAAGCCGCTCGTCACCTCCGGCTTCGAGCCGCTCGACATCCTGCAGGGGATCCAGATGATCCTCGCCCAGCTCAGCGAGGGCCGGGCGGAGGTCGAGAACCAGTACGCCCGGGTCGTCCCCTACGAGGGCAACCCGCCGCGCTGAAGGTGATGGCGGAGGTCTTCGAGCTGCGGCCGCACTTCGAGTGGCGCGGGCCTCGGCTTCATCTCGCAGAGCGGCCTGCGGCTCTCCGACGCCTACGCCGACTTCGACGCCGAGCTCAAGCTACGACGACGCCCGGCGTGCGGGTCGCCGACCCGAAGGCGTGCCAGTGCGGCGAGGTGCTGAAGGGCGTGATCAAGCCCTGGGAGTGCAAGGTCTTCGGCACCGCCTGCACGCCCGAGCACGCGATCGGCACCTGCATGGTCTCGCCGGAGGGCGCCTGCGCCGCCTACTACCAGTACGGCCGCTTCGCCCGCGAGCGGGAGGTCGTCTGATGGCCCCGCAGGACGTGTCCGCGCCCGTCTCCGACCGCGAGCGGAAGATCCTCGACATCATCGAGACGACCCGGGCCAAGCGCCCGCGGTTCAAGGCCGAGCAGGTGACGATGGCCCACGGCGCCGGCGGCAAGGCGACCCAGACGATGATCGAGGGCCTGTTCGTCCCCGCCTTCGCGCGCCGGCGAGCGAGGCGGCGGGCTGGCGGCGCTCGCCGATGCCGGCTCGGTCACGATCGACGGCACGGGCCTGGCGATGACGACCGACTCCTTCGTGGTCAAGCCGCTCCGCTTCCCCGGCGGCTCGATCGGCGAGCTCGCCGTCAACGGGACCGTCAACGACCTGGCGATGGCCGGCGCGCGGCCGCAGGCGATCACGCTCGCGCTGATCCTCGAGGAGGGCCTGCGAGCCGACGTCCTGCGGGCCGAGGTCGAGGCGATCGCCGCCGCCGCCGAGGCGGCCGGCGTCGAGGTCGTCGCCGGCGACACCAAGGTCGTCGAGCGCGGCCACTGCGACGGCATGTACATCACGCACCACCGGCGTCGGCCAGGTCGATCGCGCGGGCGGCGCTCTCGCCGGCGACGCTGCGGCCCGGCGACAGGGTGCTCGTCTCCGGCCCGATCGGCGAGCACGGCACGGCGATCATGCTCGCCCGCGACGAGTTCGAGCTCGACGCCGAGATCGAGTCCGACACCCAGCCGCTCTGGCCGGCCGCCGACGCGCTGCTCGACGCCGCCGGCGACGGCCTGCGCTGCATGCGCGACGCGACCCGCGGCGGCGTCGCCACCGTGCTCAACGAGCTCGCCCGCGCCTCGGGCGTGGCGATCGTCGCCCGCGAGGCCGACGTGCCGGTCCGCGCCGACGTCGCTGGGCGCCGCCGAGATCCTCGGCATCGACCCGATGTACGTCGCCAACGAGGGCCGCCTCGTCGCCTTCGTCGCGCCCGAGGCCGCCGACGCCGCGCTCGCGGCGCTGCGCGCTGCGCCGGGCTGCGAGGGCGCCGCCGAGATCGGCGAGGTGAAGACGGAGCCGCCCGGGATGGTCCTCGTCGAGACCGCCTTCGGCGGCAAGCGCGTGATGGACCTGCTGGCGGGCGACCCACTACCGAGGATCTGCTGAGACGGACAACACCGGGGCGAGCCCCGGAGAGGAGAGTCGGAGATGGCCGCGATCGACACCTACGGAGCGCAGAAGGAGACCGAGGCGGTCGAGGCGCACGTCATCTGGATGACCAGCGGCCTCTCCTGCGACGGCGACTCGGTCGCGATGACCTCGGCGGTCAACCCGAGCCTCGAGGACATCATCACCCAGTCGATCCCCGGGATGCCGAAGGTGATCGTCCACAACCCGGTGCTCGCCTTCGAGAACGGCGCCGAGTTCATCGAGGCCTGGTGGCAGGCCGAGCGCGGCGAGCTCGACCCGTTCGTGCTCGTGGTCGAGGGCTCGATCCCGAACGAGAACCTCTCCGGCGAGGGCCACTGGGCGGCGATCGGCGACGACCCCGAGACCGGCCAGCCGATCACGACCAGCGAGTGGCTCGACCGGCTCGCGCCGAAGGCCGCGGCGGTCGTCGCGGTCGGCACCTGCGCCACCTACGGCGGCATCCCGGCGATGAAGAACAACCCGACCGGCGCGATGGGCGTCGCCGACCACCTCGGCTGGAACTGGAAGTCGAGCGCCGGCCTGCCGGTGATCAACATCCCGGGCTGCCCGGCGCAGCCCGACAACATGACCGAGGTGCTGCTCTACCTGGCGCTCCACCTCGCCGGGCTGGCGCCGGTGCCCGACCTCGACGAGGCGCTGCGGCCCGCGCTGGCTGTTCGGCCGCACGGTGCGCGAGGGCTGCAACCGGGCCGGCTTCACCGAGCAGGGCGAGTTCGCGACCGAGTACGGCGACGACCCGCGCTGCCTGGTCAAGCTCGGCTGCAAGGGCCCGGTCGTCAAGTGCAACGTGCCGGTCCGCGGCTGGGTCGACGGCTACGGCGGCTGCCCGAACGTGGGCGGCATCTGCATGGCCTGCACGATGCCCGGCTTCCCCGACAAGTACATGCCGTTCATGGACGAGGACTTCGCCGGCGGCGTGGCCGCGACCATCGAGCGGTTCAGCCTTCGGCCCGATCCTGAGGTACTTCCGCCACCGCAACATCGCGAAGAAGTACGACGTCGAGCCCGAGTGGCGCAAGCCGGGGAACACGCTGACGTCGGGCTACAGGTCGCGACTCGTCGGCTACGCCGGGCCTGACCGGCGTCCGTCGAGATTCGAGAGTTCGAGAGAGGAGAGGCAAGCAGATGGCAACCGTAGAGACACCCCCCGCAGATCAGAAGGTCATGGTCAAGGAGATGTCGTGGGATCCGATCACCCGGATCGTCGGCAGCCTCGGGATCCACACCGAGATCGACTTCTCCAACCAGAAGGTCAACAAGTGCTACAGCGACCTCGATGGTCTTCCGCGGCTTCGACATCTTCATGAAGGGGATCGATCCGCGCGACACGCACTTCATCACCAGCCGGATCTGCGGCATCTGCGGTGACAACCACTGCACCGTGCTCGTGCCTGAACCAGAACATGGCCTACGGGGTCAAGCCGCCGCCGCTCGGCGACCTCGCCTTCAACCTGGCCGAGACCGCGGACTACATGTTCGACCACGCGATCTTCAACGACTGCATGTGCAACGTGGACTTCTGCGAGCAGATGGTCAAGGAGACGAACCCGTCCCTGCTGCGAACGGCGGAGAGCACGGCGGCGCCGCACTCCGACATCCACGGCTACAAGACGATCGCCGACATCATGCGGGCGCTGAACCCGTTCACCGGCGACTTCTACCTGGAGACGCTGCAGGTGGCCCGCTACACGCGCGAGATGTACTGCCTGTTCGGCGGCCGCCACACCCACCCGTCGACGATCATGCCGGGCGGCTGCAGCGCTCACATCACCCACCAGACGCTGACCGACTACTACGTGCGGCTGATGCGGTACTTCGAGTACTGCAAGCGCACGGTGCCGATGCACGACGACCTCTACGACTTCTTCCTGCAGGAGTTGCCGGGGTACGACATGGTCGGCTACCGCGAGACGGACCTGATCTGCTGGGGCTCCTTCGACGATCCCGACTACGTCGACTACAAGTACGAGAGCATGAACGAGTGGGGCAACCACCGCTACGTCACCCCCGGGCTCGTCTTCGGCGGCGAGCTGATCACGACCGACCTCGTCGACATCAACCTGGCGATCCGGATCCTGCTCGGCTCCTCGTACTTCGACGACTGGGCCGAGACCGAGACGCCGTTCGTGACCCAGGACCCGCTCGGCAACCCGGTCGACAAGCGCCACCCGTGGAACAAGGTGACGCTGCCGAAGCCGCAGAAGCGCGACTTCGACGACAAGTACAGCTGGGTCGTCTCGCCGCGGATGTACGACGAGCGCAACGACACGCTACGTCGCCACCGACACCGGCGGCGGCCCGTTCGCACGCCAGTGGGTGCACGGCGAAGGCCGGCAAGGTCGACTTCGGCTACGCGAAGGCGACCGGCCACTCGATCCAGATGGTCCTGCCGAAGACGGCGGGCTCGCCGGAGATGGAGCTCGAGTGGAAGATCCCGGAGAAGTCGAACGCGATCGAGCGCGACCGCGCCCGGACCTACCACCAGGCCTACTCGGCGCTGATCGGCCTGCACTGCCTGGAGCGGGCCTTCACCGAGGTCCGCGCCGGCCGGACGAAGTCGTGGAACGACTTCAAGGTCCCGAGGACGCGGTCAGCGTCGGCTTCCACGAGGCGGCCCGCGGCGTGCTCTCCCACCACATGGTGATCGAGGGCGGCAAGATCGCCAACTACCAGCCCTACCCGCCGACGCCGTGGAACGCCAGCGTGCGCGACACCTACGGAACTCCCGGCCCCTACGAGGATGCGGTGCAGAACACGCCGATCTTCGAGGAGAACGGCCCGGAGAACTTCAAGGGCGTCGACATCATGCGGGCGGTGCGGAGCTTCGATCCGTGCCTGCCGTGCGGCGTGCACATGTACAACGGCGCCGGCAAGGTGCGCAAGGTTCATGCACACCCCGACGGGGATGTGCTGAGTGGGCAGCGACGCGCGAGGCCAGAGAGCGCGGCAGGCTCCGCCGCGAGGCGCTGGTCGCGCGCGTCCAGGAGCTGACGGCGAGGCTCGAGCGGATCGACGACCCGCTCGCGCGCGCGCAGCGCCGAGGAGCTGGTCGGCGCCGTGCTCGACCTCTACGGCGAGGGCCTGGAGCGGATCTTCGACGGCCTCGACGAGGAGGGCGAGGCGACGGCGAGCTGCGCGAGCGGCTCGCCGCCGACGGCGTCGTCGCCAGCCTGATGCTGATCCACGACCTCTACCCGGTCGCGCTCGAGGAGCGGGTCCAGGAGGCGCTCGACGAGCGTCCGCCCCTACATGGAGTCCCACGGCGGCGACGTCGAGCTGCTCGGGCTCGACGACGGCGTCGCGCGGATCCGGCTCGAGGGCAGCTGCGACGGCTGCCCGGCCTCATCGGCGACGCTCGAGCTGGCGATCAAGCAGGCGCTCGACGAGGCACGCGCCCGACCTCGAGGGGCTCGAGGTCGAGGGCGGCACCGGCGCGCCGGGATCGACGCCGAGCCGACGGGGATCGAGCTGCCGGTCGTGCAGGTCGCGTCGACGGCGACGCCTCCGCGCCGGTCCGGCACGGCGGCGCTCCGGCCCCGGCCGGCGACGGCCTGCCCTCGTGGTTCGCGCTCGACGGCGTCCGCAGCTCGAGCGACGGCGAGCTGACCGCAGGCCGCGGCGGCGGGGACGCCGCTCGTCGTCGCCAACGTCGACGGCACCCTGCTCGCCTACCGCGACGCCTGCGCCGCCTGCGCGACGCCGCTCGGCGGCGCCGCGCTGATCGAGGGCGTCCTCGCCTGCCCGAGCTGCGGGCGCCGCTACTACCTGCCGCGGGCGGGCCGCTCGCTCGACGACGACAAGCTGCAGCTCGATCCCGTGCCGCTGCTCGGGAGGACGGCGCGGTCGCGGGTGGCGCTGCGCGGCGTGAGCAGCGGACCGGCGGCAACGGAAGCGAGCAACGGCCGGCGCGTCCTCGACGACCGGATCGACGCGCGCCGGCGCGCCGAGCTCGTCGGCGGGCTGCGCGGCTCGCGGACCGGCCGCGACGCCGGCCGCGCGGCCGCCGCCGAAGATCGGCGCGGCCCCGGCGTCCGCGGCCGACGCCGAGGAGCGCTGCGAGCTCTGCGGCGCCGGCCTGCCGCCCGACCACCGCCACCTGCTGCACCTCGACGAGCGCCGGATCCTCTGCGCCTGCGAGACCTGCTGGTCGGTGCGCTCCGGCGAGGCCGAGTTCCGCCCCGCCGGCGTCCGGACGGAGTGGCTCGAGGACTTCGAGCTGCCCGACGAGGCCTGGGCCCGCTTCGGCATCCCGATCGGGCTCGCGTTCTTCATGCGCACCGGGCGAGCCGGAGCGCGTCGTCGCCTTCTACCCGAGCCCGGCCGGGGCGACCGAGTCCGAGATCGACTCCGACGCCTGGGACCGGGTCCGCGAGCTCAACCCGGCGCTGAGCGGCTCGAGCCCGACGCCGAGGCGCTGATCGTCAACCGGATCGCCGAGCCGCACCAGTACGCGATCGCGCCGATCGACGAGTGCTACCGGCTCGTCGGCCTGATCAAGGCGAGCTGGGAGGGGATCTCCGGCGGCGCCGGGCCCGAGCGCGCGATCGAGCATTCTTCGACGAGCTGCGGGTCAAGAGCGTGACCCGGCATGAGCGCCGGCCGATGGCTGAGCGCGAGAACGGCACGCCGACGCCTCCGGCACCGGCGACCGGTGCCGCGGGAGACGCGCCGGAGGCCGGCTGATCGCCCCGACCTCGCTTCGAGATCCTCGCCGGCGCGCGCCGCTCGAGCGGGCAGCGGCGCCGACGCTCCGTTCAGCGCGCGGTCAGCGATCGCTCGGGCATCGCCGGTCTACACGATCGCGCTCACGGTCGCTGTTCACGGTCGAGCCCGGCAAGCGCTCCTACGACCGAGGCCGACCGCGAGCGGCTGGTCGAGCTCTTCGGCGAGCCCGAGCGCTGGGCGGCGACGACCGGCGACTTCCGCTGGGCGCAGGTCGACGTGCTCGTCCCGAGCTTCACCGGCACGCGCGAGTTCGAGATCGAGGTCCCCTGCAGCTACGACCACGAGATCGCGGCGACCAAGTACTTCGGCGGCGCTCGCGGATGGCGAGGCCCCGCTGCAGCTCCACTTCAACGGCACGGTCTTCTACGAGGGCGAGGACGGGCGGCTGCAGATGACCATGCTGCCCTGGGACCGCTCGGTCCGCTACGAGCTGCCGGTCGAGACCTGGCGCGGGATGATCGACGCGCCACTATCCCGCGGGCGAGCTGGGTCCGGCTGTCGACGGGGACCGTCGAGCGGCTCGCAGCGCGCAAGGCCGGCGACCGGCTCGCCGACCTTCGACGCGAGCGTCGCGGACATGCTCGAGCTCCGGCGGGGAGGAGGGAGCAGGACGATGCATGAGCCGCCGAGCGGCTCGCCGACTCGCTGCTCTACGAGGGCTACGCGCTCTATCCGTACACGCCGGGCGCGACCAAGAACGCGACGCCGACGCCGTTCGGGATCGTCTACCCGCCCGCCTACGCGGCGCGGCAGCCGGCCGCCTTCGACCACGTCCAGATCGAGTGTCGTGCTCGCCGGCCGGACCGACGAGGCCGAGCTCGAGGTCGCGGCCCTCTTCCTGCAGGCGGCCGGGGACCGCCACCAGGCGGCCGAGCGCCGCGAGGAGCTCGCGCCGGCGAGCTCGCCCGCTGGGCCGAGGCGCGTCGAGGGCCTCGGTCGAGGAGAGCTTCGTGATCGAGGCCGAGCGGCCGGTGACCGGCGACGCCGGCGGGTCGTCCGGTGCCGCCGAGCGCGTCGGCGGAGCTAGCTCGGCGCGGATCCGGTGCGCGTCGAGAACACGACGCCGCTGCCGGCGGCCGAGGCGGCGACGATGCGAGCGCGGCGGCCCTGCAGCGCTCGCTGCTCTCCAGCCACGCCTGCTCGGGATCCGCGCCGGCCGCTTCGCCTCGCCGCTCGAGCACGAGGGCGAGGTCGGCGCAGCCGTGCAGGCCTGCGAGAACGTCAACACCTGGCCGGTCCTCGCCGCCGCCCGACGACGACGCCGTCCTCGGCGCGGCGATCCTGCTCCCCGACCATCCCGCAGATCGCCCCGCAGAGCAAGGCGAACCTGTTCGACAACACCGAGATCGAGGAGGCGCTGCTGCTCCACGTCCAGGCGCTCAGCGACGCCGAGCGCGAGGCGATCTCCGCCGGCGATCCGGCCGTCGGCGAGATGATCGAGCGGGCCGCCGCGACGACGCCGGACGACATCCTCGACCTGCACGGGGTGATGCACGGCCCGAGCCGATGGACCCGGCCGTCCGGCTCCGCCGCGTCCGGGCTCGCCGGGCTCGAGTTCCCGCAGTGGACCGAGCCCGACGCCGCGAGCAGCGAGCGCGGCGAGCCGACGGCGCCCCGCCGCCGCCGCCTCCGGCCCCGCCGACATCGCCGGCGAGAGGACGTCGTCGTCGACGGGCGGGCGTTCGAGCGCGGCGGCAACGTGATCCTGCGGCCGGGCACGGACGGCGATCCCTACGACAAGATGCTCGACGGGCGCACGGCGACGATCCAGCGCATCTACCTCGACTACGACGGCCGCGCCTACCTCGGGGTCACCGTCGATGACGACCCGATGGCCGAGGTCCTGCGCGAGAGCCGGGCGCTATCTGTTCTTCTTCGCCGACGAGCTGGAGCCGCATGAGCGACGAGCGTCCAGCCCCGGTCTCGGAGCCGACGCGATGCGCCGCCGCGCCGGCAAGCGGATCCTCGTCGCCGGGATCGGCAACGCCTGGATGAAGGACGACGCCTTCGGCGGCAAGGTCGCCGAGCGGCTCGAGGGCGCGAGCTGCCCGGAGGGGACCGCGGTCTTCGACTTCGGCACCGGCGGCCTCGACCTCGCCTACGAGGCGATGCGCGGCTATGACGCGCTCGTCCTCATCGACGTCAGCCGCCAGGGCGGCGAGCCGGGAACGCTCTACGTGATGGACGCCGACCCCGACGACCTCGAGCCGATCGCCGACGGCGAGGTGCTCAGCCCGCACGGAATGGACCCGCAGACGGTGCTGCGCTTCGTCAAGGCGGTCGGCGGCTGGCCCGGCAAGGTCGTCGATCGATCGCCTGCGAGCCGGGCAGCGTCGAGGAGATGGGGCTGGAGCTCTCGCCGAGGTCGAAGAGGCCGTCGAGCGCGCCGTCGAGGTCGTGCTGCGAGACGGTCGCCGAGCTACTCACGGACGAGGCCTACGGCCGCGGGCGCCGAGATGCATGAGCTCTCGGTCTCATCGGCGATCGTCGACACGGCGATCAGGCATGCGCGCGGGCGCCGCGTCAACGCCGTGCACCTGCAGCTCGGCGCGCTGCGGCAGGTCGTTCCCGCGTCGCTCGACTTCTACTTCGGGATCGTCGGCCGCGAGACGATCTGCGACGGCGCCGCCCTCGAGCTCGACCTGATCGCGGCGCTGATGAGCTGTGGCGCGTGCGGCAACGAGTGGGACCCGGCGCCGGAGCCGCTGCACGGGGCGATCGCGGGAGTGCTGCTGCCGCAGTTCCGCTGCCCGCCTGCGCCGCCGCCGGCGCCGAGGTATTGCCGGGAAACGAGCTCGTGTCGACTCGATCGACGTAGAGGATGACCGCCCCTGGCCGACCGCGGCGCCGGGAAGCGAGCGGGACCGCGGCAGCGCCAGCGCCGGCCGGAGGAGCTGGAATGCACCGGACCAAGGTCAAGGTCGCCGAGGACGCGCTCGACGCGAACACGACGATCGCGAACGCGAACCGCGCCGACTTCGATCACGCCGGGGTCGCGGTCGTCAACCTGATGAGCGCCCCCGGCGCCGGCAAGACGACGCTGCTGGAGCGAGCGCTCGAGGCGCGCGGCGACATCCGCGTCGGCGTGCTCGAGGGCGACGTCCAGGGCTCCTTCGACGCCGACCGGCTCTCGGCCCTGCACGTCCCGGTCGTCCAGATCAACACCGGCGGCGGCTTCGGCGGCGAGTGCCACCTCGACGCCAACATGGTCCGCTCGGCCTCGCCGGCCTCGATCGCTCACGCGCTCGACCTGCTCGTCGTCGAGAACGTCGGCAACCTCGTCTGCCCGGCCGAGTTCCGGATCGGTGAGGACGCGAAGGCGATGATCTGCTCGGTCACCGAGGGCGAGGACAAGCCGCTCAAGTACCCGCTGATGTTCCGCACCTGCGAGCTGGTCGTGATCAACAAGACCGATCTGCTGCCGCACCTCGACTTCGACATCGAGCGGCTGATCGCCAACGTCGACCGGATCAACCCCGAAGCGGAGGTGATCCGCTCAGCGCCCGGACGGGGAGGGCACCGAGCGCTTCAACGAGTGGCTGTTCGGTGTCGCCGAGCGCAGCCGCGATGCCGCGCGGTCGAAGCCTGAGCGTGGCGGTATGAGCTCCGGCGACCGCGACGCGGCGCCGGGACGGACTCCGCGGCGCTGGCGGCCCGGCGCGGCCGCACGCGAACCGGGAGCTTCTTCGAGGCGCAGGCGCCGCGGATCGCCCGCTGCTGTCACCGGATGGCCGAGCGCTTCGCCCGCGACGGGCGGCTGCTCGCGCTCGGCCCGACGCCCGCGGCGCGCTCCGACGCCCGCCACGTCTCGGTCGAGTTCGTCCACCCGGTGATCGTCGGCAAGCGGGCGCTGCCCGCGATCGCCCTGACCGCCGAGGGCGGGCCGCTCGCCGCGCAGCTCGCCGGCCTGATCGAGGCCGAGGACATCGTCATCGGCTTCGGGCCGGGGAGCCGGCGGCGAGCAGGTCGCGCGCGGCGCTCGCCGCGCCGCCGCCGCCGCGGCGCATGACGATCGGTTTCCTCCCGGGGCGCGGAGAGCCGGCGCCGGAGTCGACCCCGGCGCCCGCGAGCCCCCGATCCGCCAGGAGCTGGTCGAGACCGCTCTACCACGTGCTCTGGGAGCTGGTCCACGTCTTCTTCGACCACCGCGGCCTGCTCGCGGGCCGCAGCGCGCGCCGCACCATGACAGCGGCGCCTCGAGCTCCTCTATCCGTTCCTCGGCGAGCAGGAGGCACGATCTCGATTCCGTTCTCGCGACGTCGGGAGTCAGTCCGGATCAAGTCGGCGGAGGTCGGCGAGCTGCGCGCGTCGACGCCGATCGGAACGCGGGGCGCTGCGCGCGGCCGCCGCGGCGCTGCGCGCCCTTCGACGCCGGGGGCAGGCTCTCGCGTTCGGCAACGGCGGCTCGGCCACCGACGCGATGGACCTCGTCGCCGACTTCCGCGACTGGCCGGGCGGCCCGCGCGCCCGGCGCTCGACCTGACCGAGGACGCCCCGATCCTGACCGCGGTCGCCAACGACGTCGGCGTCGAGGAGATCTTCCAGCGCCAGGTGATCGCCTACGGGCGGACGGGCGACGCGCTGATCGCTTCTCGACCAGCGGCGGGTCCGAGAACCTGATCGAGGCGCTGGCGGAGGCGCGCCGCCGGAGCTGCGACGATCGCGATGGTCGGCTACGACGGAGGCCGGATCGCCGCGGACGGGCTCGCCGACCACGTGGTCGTCACCCGGTCGCAGCACATCCCGCGGATCCAGGAGGCGCAGGCGTCGGCCTACCACGTGCTGCGCGCCCTGGTGGGC
>CAWBYT010000015.1:0-72347 GCA_963793175.1 uncultured Actinomycetes bacterium | reverse complement strand
CTGCTGTCGGGATCGGAGACGACCGCCGAGCTACACGGGCAGGACCAGGGCCGCGCCTCCCACGGCGACGCCGATCCCCAAGCTTTGAAGCCCCATACGTCGTGATCTGGCCACGTCCAACGCGCGGGCCTCGGGATCCTCCACTTCCTGCTCCTGACCCAAGAGCCCGAAGTTGAACTGCCCCCGCGACCCGAACCCGGCGCAGAACTTCGATTGGGCCTGGATGTACCCCGAGGCCGACGCGGCCGCTGGCAGGACCACCAGGAGGCGCCAGCGCCGGGGAGCATGCGCGGCGACCAGAGCCGAGAGGAGCGCGACGGACGCCAACGCCGCGAGATGACCCGACGTCCGGCGTCGTGCGATCTCGGCGGGACCGATGTTGCATACCCCGGGCTGGTACTGGCTCACACCCGATCGTATGCCGACTTCCGTGTATGTGCGGGCGATCGGGTCCAGTTGAGCTGATGGAACGCAACGTCTCCAGGGCGGGCGGACGCCCCCCGCCGCCCACATCGGAACCCGAGCCGTTCCTTACTGCCTGAGCCAGGGCAGGAGCAATCGACGCTTTCGCAGACCGATACCTGGCTGAGCACCACCACGACCTGGCGCAACTGTCGATGGCGCCTGATCCGACAACATGACCGTTACGCAACCTGGCACCCCTGCGATGCGCCCGGCAGGGCAGCCCTGGGTGTTGTCAGCGCCCCGAGGTGGAGTCCCAGCTCCCTGGGTCGATTGGCGCTGAGGAAGCCCAGGATTGGGTCGGGCCCGGCGAACAGGCTGAGCTCGCCGGCGCTGATGGTGTACCCGGTGACGGTCTTGAGGGCGGCGAGATAGGCGTCTTCGGCCTCCATCGCCGCATCGTCACCGGCCATGGCGGTGATGGCGATGTTGCTGAACCTGAGGGCTCCGTCGGGTGCGGAGGTGTAACCGGCGGTGTAGGTGTTCACCCCGCCGTTGCCCCCGGCGGAGTCCGCGGCGAAGTCTAGGGTGATGCCGAACCGTAGGAACATACCTCCATCGCCCCACGGGGCCCCTTGAAGCTCCAGTGGGTGTCGGCCAGCTCCGCATCCGCCGGTGGGCGGGGGGTCGGCGTCAAAGTCCCGCTCGTAGACGGGCCCAGATGCGGCCGGACTCGGGGGGGTGGGGAATCGGGGTCCGAGGTGCAGGACGCAATGGCGGGGATTAGTAGGAGGGCGGCGCAGGCGGCACCGATGCGTGCCAGGTTCATCGTCGTCCTCTTCTGTGACTTGAGCGGTCGGCCAGCCCGGGATCGGTCAGTGGCCAGTGGGGGCGTCATCTACTGGGGGGCGGGTTCAAGGGGTCGTCGCAGTGACGCCGGCGTCGGCGTCTGGTTGGGATCGTGGCTCGGCGCCGGCTTCGGCCGGGGTGGTCCGGCCGACGCCTACGCGGCGGAGGGTGCTAGCAGCGGGAGTGAGACGACCAGCAAGGCGGTGAGCGGTCGCCGGATCGTATAGGCCATGCGTCGCTCCTCTCCGGGAACCGACCTGGCCCATCCGGGCTGCCCCCGCGCATCACCCGACGCCGCACGACTCCTACCTTCCGAGCGTCCTCGCACACGGTCGGCGAGTCAATGGCACAGTGGATCCTTGATCGTCGATCGGCCGACATCGAGCCGGTGGACTCGATCGCCTCCTCGGCGTGGAGTCGCTGAAGCGTCGGCATCACAACGCAAACGGCCCCGGTGAGCAGCCCCCGCGTCGCCGCCGCCGAGCGCTTCGCTGCCAGGTAGGCTCGGACCGTGCCCGGCCGGGAGACCATTGAGCTCAGCGCCCTGAACGCCGACGTCGTCGGCTACTCCCGATTGATGGCCGACGATCGGGACGCCACGTCGCAGGCCATGGCGTTGGCGCGGGCTGCGGTCGATACAGCGGTGCGCCGGCGCGGCGGCCGACCAGTGGACTTCGTGGAAGACAACTTCCTAGCGGTCTTCGACCAGCCGATGGCTGCCGTTCGCGCGGCGATCGAGATCGCCGAGGCGATGGAGCAGGCCAACGCTGAGCTGACCGCTGGCCGCTGGTTGCGTTTCCGGATGGGGATCGCGGCCGGTGAGGCCCTCGTCGTGGACACCCACTACGAGGGCGACGTGGTCAATGTGGCCGCGCGCATCCAGGCGCTTGCCCCGGCAGGTGGGTTGGCGGTCTCGGGCTCGGTCTTCCGCGCGCTCGACGAGCCGGAGTTGCGGTTCCGCCCATTGGGGTCGCGACGCCTGAAGAACATCCCGGAACCCGTGGAGGTCTACGAGTTCGTGGGCCTGCCGACGCTGGGTCGGACCCCCCAAGCGACTGACGCCGGCCTGGAACTTCCATCGGTGGCCGTGCTCCCGCTGCACGCCGAGTCGGTCGCCCCGGATCTGGCAGCGGCGGCATCTGTCGTCCGAGAGGACCTGCTGCATCGGCTATCGGCCATCCCAGAGCTGAGAGTGGTGGATGCGTCGGCTCCGACGGCCGGGTTGCACACGCGCTACATGCTGGAGTGCGGCGTGCATCAGGCCGGCGAGCGGGTGCGTGTGTACGCGACCTTGTCCGACATAACCACCATGCACGTCGTGAAGGCCCAGAAGGAGAGCGGAGCCCTATCCGAACTCCTCGAGCTGTCGGAAGCGCTCGCCGACCGGATGGGCCGCGCGGTGGAGGTGGAGCTGGTCGTCGGTGAGCCAGCCGGGGTGTACGCCGAGCTCGGGGACCCGGAGTCGATCCAGAAGGTCTACCAAGGCTGGTACCACCTGCGCTCATACACCCAGCAGGGCTGGACCCATGCGTGCGCGCTGTTCGAGGAGGTCGCTGCCTCCCACCCGGAGTTGGCCACAGGATGGGTGCTCAGCGCATTCGCCAACTGGATGGGCGCGACGAGCGGCTGGGCTCCGGACCCCGACAAGACGCTGGCATTGGCGGCCACGCAGGCCGAGCGGGCCAGTCGGCTCGGAGACCCGACCGGCATGGCGCAGATGGTTCGAGCAGCGATCCTGCTGTCGGCCGGCCGGATCCAGGAAGCGTCCGAGGCGGTGGCCGGGCTGGAGATCACCAGGCCTACCTGCGACGTGACTTTCGGGATTCAGGGCAGCATCAAGCGCTACTTCGGGTTCTGGGAGGAGGCAGTCGGCCTGATGGACACGGCGATGCGGCTGACACCCGTCGTCAAGCCCTGGTACCCCACGGTCAAGGCGTCCTCGCTGCTGATCGGGACGCGTCCGGAGCAGGCGGCGGCGACGGCGGAGGCGGTACTGGAGTCCCAGCCGGCCAACCTCGAGGCGATGCTCGTGCTCGCCGCCGCCCAGGTCGAGCTGGGACTGACCCGGCGGGCGCGGGCGACCGCGGACGCCATCAGGGAACGGTTCCCCGGCACCGACATCGCCGACTGGCTGGACCGGCAGCCATACCAGGAGTCACAACTGGTCTCGCAGTGGAAGTCCGACCTGGCGACGCTGGACCTGGTACGGGGCGCCTGACGAGTTCAGTCACGACGCCGCGACGGCGCTCGGCATCTACGGCGCGGGCCCTGGCGTTTAATTCGTTTTGGCCATGCTGCAGTCAGGTGCCTACCTCTGAGGTATCGGCACAGGAATCCGTGCACCGACGCCGGAGGCCGCGATCACCGAGCTCAGCTGGTCGGCGTAGACACCGCCTTGCCATTCAGAGCGGTGATCGTGCCACCAGCGCTCAGGCCAGCCTGCTCTGCAGCGCTGCCCGAGACGACGCCGGCGATCTCGACGCCCGAGATGTTCGAGCTGTCCTGTGCGGTCGTGTGTCCTGGGGTTTGCTGCCCGGCGGGTCGCTGTAGCCGCCGCTGAAGCCCTTGCCGGGGTAGGCTCCAAAGGAGGCCGTCGGGTCCGCGGCGAGCTCGACGCCCAGGAACGGCGTTGCGCCGATCTGGACGCTGCCGGTCTCCTGTCCGGAGAGGATCCGCTCCACGACGGCCTTCGCGTCGTCGATGGGGATGGCGTACCCACTTGTGCCCGACCACGTGTAGCCCGAGGCTGCGGCCACGTCGACGCCTACGACGTCGCCGGAGGCGTCGACCAGCGGTCCGCCGGACTGGCCGGCTTGGATCTGGCGTTCGTGCCGATCAAGGCGTTCAGCGTCTCCGCGTTACCGCCGTTCTGGTCGGTGGCCGTGATGGTCTGACCCAGCGCGGTCACCCGCCCCTCGGCGCCGACCACAGTTCCGGTGATCTCCGTGGCCCCTTCCACGACGTGGTGGTTGGTCAGCACCAAGCCGTCGGAGCCGATCACGATGCCCGTCCCGGCGCTCTGGGGCCTCCTGCGTGGTCTTGGTGGCTCCCATCAGACGCGAACCAGGTCAGCGGCAGGCCACGCCTGTGCAAGGTCAATGTCAGGAGGTCCTGGGAAGTCCGTGGAAGGCGGAGCCCGAATCCTGCGCAGGGTCCTGTGAGGCCTCCCCCGCCAGCGGCTCGACCCGCACGCCGACCTTCGTGGCCTCCCCGGTCAGGCCGACTCCGAAATGCCTCAGGCCGACTAGCATCGGGCACGAGATGGATACCTCGAGCGGGTCGAGGCATACCTCGCGAGTCAACCGGAGCCCAAGCAGACGGACCTCCGACAGCTGCACGCGCACCTGCTCACGGAGTTCCCCGACTGCAGGCTGTGGTTCAGCGACGGCACGAACGAGCACGGCAAGGTCGTGGCCAACCCCAACATCGGCTACGGCGTCCGCACCATCACCTACGCGGACGGGTCGTCGCGGGAGTTCTATCGCATCGGCCTGAGCGCCAACACGACCGGCATCTCGGTCTATGTGCTCGGCCTCGAGGACAAGGCCTACCTGACGCGCACCTACGGCGCCTCGATCGGGAAGGCCAGCGTCACGGGCTATTGCATCAAGTTCAGGCGGCTCTCGGTCATCAACGCCGAGGCCCTTCATGCGGCCATCGAAGACGGCATGACCGTGGGTCAGCCGGGTTGACGCCGGCGTAGGCCCGTTCCGCTGCGATGAAGTCCAGGTACGCGAGCAGACACGGACCGCATCGCCGGCCCTGTTCTGCTTGAGGTCCTCGATCAGCTCCCGCTTGTGCGGCTGAGGAATCGTGGTTTCCCCAATACGTGCTGGATTCAGCGTGTCGACGCATCGGGGGCAGGGCCCCGTGGTGGTAGAAACGGGCATCCCGCCGCTGTCTGATAGGAGATCTCATGCACGCCTCTGGCCGTCCCCGACTGAAGGTCGTCGGGGTTGCCGCTGTCCTCGCCGCCGCCCTGGTCGCTTCCTCCACACCGGCCATCGCTACTTCTGACTCGGTGGCGAAGGTCCCCGTCGCAGTGGGCAGTGGCGGGGCTGTGTCCACCGTCGACGCCGACGCGACTCGGGTGGGTCTTGAGGTGCTGCGCAACGGCGGGAACGCCGTCGACGCGGCGGTGGCGGCGGCGGCCACGCTCGGTGTCACCGAGCCATTCTCGGCCGGCATCGGTGGGGGCGGCTTCTTCGTCTACTACGACGCGCGGTCCGGTGAGGTCCACACGATCGACGGGCGCGAGACGGCGCCGGAGGCGATGCGCAGCGACTCGTTCACCGAGAACGGCGTGCCGATCCCGTTTGCGGACGCCGTCACGTCGGGCCTGTCAGTCGGCGTGCCGGGCACCCCGGCGACGTGGGAGAGGGCACTCGACGAGTGGGGCACCCTCAGCTTGAGGCAGGCGCTGCGGGGGGCGACCCAGGTGGCGCGGCGTGGCTTCGTCGTGGACCAGACGTTCGCCGACCAGACGGCGGCGAACGCGAGCCGGTTCGCCGACTTCACCTCGTCCGGCTGAGCTGTTCCTCCGGGAGGGGACGCCGCCCGCCGTCGGCTCGATCTTCCGGAACCGGGACCTCGCCGCCACCTACGACCTGCTCGCCCGGAGGGGGGTCGACGCCCTCTACACCGGCCGCCTGGCCAGGGACATCGTCGACACCGTCCAGCACCCACCGGTCACGCCGGGAGCGACTCGCCCGGTCCGTCCTGGCCTGATCGAGCTCAGCGACCTCGCGCTCCTACGAGGCGCCGCTGCGCGAGCCGACGCACGTGTCGTACCGCGGGCTCGACGTGTACGGGATGGCCCCGCCGTCGTCGGGAGGCTCGACCGTCGGCGAGGCGCTGAACATCCTGGAGACCGTCGAGCTCGGGCGAGCTCTCCGAGACCCAGTCGATGCACTACTTCCTCGAGGCGAGTGCGCTGGCCTTCGCCGACCGCAACCGGTGGGTCGGCGACAGCGATGTTGTCGACGTGCCGCTGGACGAGCTCCTGTCGGACGGGTTCGCCGGCCGAGCGGGCCTGCCTGATCGACCCGAGGGCGGCACCGACCAAGCCGGTCGCGCCAGGCGCGCCGGATGGCAGCTACGCCGAGTGCGGCGTCGGGGCGGCCGCTGCCGTCACAGACCCGGAGGGCCTGTCCACGACGCACCTGACCACCGCGGACCGGTGGGGCAACGTGGTCGCGTACACGCTCACCATCGAGTCGACCGGCGGAAACGGGATCGTCGTGCCGGACCGCGGCTTCCTGCTGAACAACGAGCTGACCGACTTCAACTTCACCGACACCCAGGGTGGCAATGACCCCAACCTGCCGGGTCCCGGGAAGCGGCCGCGCAGTTCGATGTCCCCCACGATCGTCCTGTCCGACGGCGAGCCGCTGCTCGCGCTGGGCTCGCCCGGCGGCTCGACGATCATCACGACCGTGCTGCAGATCCTCGTCAACCGTCTCGATCTCGGGATGGACCTGGCCGAGGCGGTCGCGGCCCCGCGTGCCACACAGCGCAACACCGCGGCGGTCCAAGCCGAGCCGGGCTTCCCCCGGCCGCAGCTTCAGGCGCTGGGCCACGCCTTCGCCGACAACCCGGAGATCGGAGCGGCGACGGGCATCGAGTTCCTCGGCAAGGGCTCGCTGATCGCCGTGGCCGAACCCACTCGACGTGGTGGCGGCAGCGCAGCAGTCGTCTGTCCTCGGGTCTCGCGCGCAGACCATGCGCCGTCGCACACGGGTCCGATCGGTGGCTGTGCAAGCCGGCGCGTCACTAGGTGTGATGTCCAGGGGCGGTCTTCTCGACACGGGCTGACTTGACTGGATGACGAAGGCCTCCGGTTGTGAAGTGGAGCTGTCCAAGGAACCTCTTCACCAACAGGAGGCCTTCGTGCCACGCTGACGCTGCTCTGACCCACTCGCCAGAGAACGTTGCGCAGAGACCTGGAGAAGGGTCAGTGCGGCTTAGCATGTGGGGTGGCCGATGCGCCCGAATATCGAATCTGGCCGCCTGTGGCCCTAGGGGTGCCGTTGCTGGCGGGGTACGGCGTCACCAGCCTTGTGGGCGATCCGGTCACCCTGTCCGTCACGACCTCACGGGCTATTGCGATCGTGCTCATCGCTGTTTTCGCCTTTTGGAACTCGTGGGCGTTGTGGCTGATGGCCAGGCATCGAACGGCCCTGCTCCCGGGAGGTTCGACGCGCACGATCCTCGATCGGGGCCCGTTCAGGGTCAGTCGCAACCCGCTCTATCTCGGTCTGATCGTTCTGGACGTGGCGTTGGCGCTGCTGCGGCCGTCGTTCTGGGCGCTGGCGTTGGTGCCTGTCGGCGTCGTGGCGCTGTGGTGGGGAGCGATCCTTCCAGAGGAGCGCTACCTCAGCACGAAGTTCGGCGCCGAGTACGACGCCTATCGGACCCGGGTGCGGCGTTGGCTATAGCAGTCGCGGGTGCCCTGCGGCGCGTCCCACTGCGGTTGGTCAGGGATACGTCTTCGTTGTGGCGCTTGGGAGGCGCCGACGGACCGGCCGGGCAGTCGCGGTCGTCGATCCCCTGACGGCACCCGGGCTATGCCTCCCAACCCTCGATGGCTCCTGGATCCCTGGACACCACTAGGCGGATTGCCGGAACCTCTCCCAGCGAAGCTCCAGCCGTTGCCGGTCAGGGAGCTCGGCGGGGCGTCGGGGCAGCACCGCCAGCCGCTGCCCGTGCAGCTCCTGGATCCCGTGCCGCAGCATGGGCCCGTCGACCTCCTCGAGGATCTCCCGGCGCACCTCGACGACGAGATCGGGTCGAATGCCCAAGATGTTCCTGTCGAAGGCGGCGTGGTGGATCTTGCAGAGGGCGAGGCCGTTGGCCACGACTGGAGCGCCGAGGTCCTCAGCATCGGCAACGATATGCGCCGCATCGAGCAGGTCCATGTGGTTGAGCCGGCAGATCGCACACCGCTGCTGGTAGGCGGTCAAGACCCTGCCCCGGAAGATCGGCTGGTGGAGACGCTGCTTGGACACCCGCTCCGTGTAGCGCCGCTGCAACTCGTCCGGATGGCCGCCCGATTGGTACATCCCCAACTGGCCAGGCTCGACCGCCATCACGAACTGCCTGGACGCAGGCTCCTCCCCGATGAGCCACACGGGCGCAGAGGCGACGAATCTCCCCTTGCCGATGCCGAGGAACCACACCAACGGAGCCTGCTCCTCCATCGCGGCCCTGAGCGCGACGTTGGTCCACAGAGCCGGATCGTCTCCTTCGTACTTGTAGCGAAGCAGTCCATCGGGCCCGACCCCGTCCTCATACGGCGCTACTTGGCCCGCCTCGGTGAACGTCGTCTTGATGGACAGTGCAGAGCGAAATCCGGCAGGTCGCCAGATCCCCCGCTGCCTGTCCAGCACACGAACGGTCCGAAGCGGCAGTGGCACCCGTTCGAGCTCCTGGTATTCGAAGACCTCGTTGCCGGACGCCTTGCGCTCCTTGACCCAGGCCACGAGCTGACCTCGAATCAGATCCTCGATGGCCGAGCTCCCGGCGCCGTCGGTCATAGACAGCAGGATGCCGGACTCCCACGACGAAGGTGTGCTCGACGACCTTCCACCAGCCGCGCGTGAGTTCCCTCGCTGCCCGCGCAGCTACCGGCTGCCGCCGAGCCGGGCTTTCGCCGGACCGCTCGGCAGTCGACGCCTGGACGAAGGCGGCCCGGCGGGTCCCGGAGGAGTGGCGACGGGGCGCCCGCCGGTGGAACGATGGGCACGCCATATTCGACTAGGAGGCACCAGTGAGCGTGTACAAGGTCATTGAGATCGTCGGAACGAGCACGACCTCGTGGGAGGACGCTGCGACCACCGCGGTGAACAAGGCGAAGGAGCACCTCCGCGATCTGCGCGTGGCCGAAGTGATGCAGCAGGATCTCGACCTGACCGGCGATGAGGTGCGGTTCAGGGTGAAGCTGAGCCTCTCGTTCAAGTACGAGGACCACTGATCGCCACGCACTGATCGACCCTGGGGGCGCCCCCCAGCCTCCCGAGTCCCGGGCTCCGGGTGGAGGCTAGGCGGCGCCCCACTTGGCCAGTTGCCCGTCCACGGCAGCCTGCGCGTCGGCGTACTCCTGATCGATCACTCGGCGCTCGGCCCAGGTGAGTTCCCGCTTGGCCAGGACCCGGTTCAGCTCGGCGATGGTGTCCTCGTCGGCCGGAAGGTCGTAGGCGACCGACGTGAACCTGACCAGGCTCCCTCGGTAGTCGTGGCCGTTGGCCACGAACTGGCCGGGAACCACGTGCATCGCGTTCTTCACGTCCATGAACGTGATGAGGAACGTGACGTACGGGCGCCAGGCCGTCTCCTTGGGGACCCCTGGCTCGCGGGTGTCCGCAGGGCCCATCCAGGACGGCGCCTGGACCGCCAGCGGGAACCAGAACTTCGGCATCGCGTCGTTGTGGTGCGTCAGCAGGAAGTACTTCGCGCGATCGCGCGCCTCCGGGGGCAGTGCCATGAACTCGGCGTGGTTGGCCACCTCGACGACCTCACCGTCCGGGTCCATCGCCGCCGGGTCGGACAGCCACCGCTGCCGGAACTTCGTGGCCGCGGGGGTGCCGAGGAACAGGCCCCGGTCGATGCCCGCACGGTGCAGCCCCTCGGTGCCCTCCTCGGCGAAGACGTCCTCGGCGGTCTGGGCGCCGAGGCTCTCGCCGAAGACGTGCAGCTTCGGCCGCCTGTCCTCCGGGATGGCGGCCAGCCGCCACTTCAGCGCGTGCAGGAACGCGTTGTTCTGGCTGATGCCGATGCCGACGCGGAACAGCGAGAGCGGCGAGGGCCGCAGCGAGTACTGCATCGCCACCATGGCGACGTCCCCACGCGTGAGGAACTCCAGGGCCTCCGCGGTGACGTAGTTCAGGTAGCCGGTGCCCGTCGGGGACATGAAGACGATGTGCGCCCGCTCGAAGCCGCCGAGGGTCTCGAGCTCGCGCATCGCCATGTCGGCGCGCTCGCTCGTGGTCGCCCGTGTCTCGAGACCGACGAAGACCCGGATCGGCGGCTTCGCGGTGCCGCCCATGACCGCCTCGATCTCCTCGGTCGTCAGCGCCATGTTGACGAACCGCCGGCCCTCACGGCCGATCGTCTCCAGGGGCACCGAGCTCCTCGGACCGGCGCTCACGTACTCGGACGTCGGGGCCTTCGCGTACGCGGCCTCGACCGCGTCGCCCGAGGTCTCGGCCTTGTGGAAGACGGTCTGCATCCCCTTGTACCCCGCGAGGCCCAGGAGCCCCAGCGCCAGGGCATGGCCCACCGGCCGGCCGATGAGCTCCGCCCGCGGGCTGGCAGCGGTCACCAGCGAGGCGACCCCCCTGGGCGAACAGCCGCTCGCCGGTGGCCGCGAGCCAGAAGTCCCACCGACACGGCGGCCCCGATCGCGACGGACCTGCCCACCGCCACAGCAGGGCTGTCGTCGAGCGCCACGCCCTCGGCGTCGTGGGTCACACCGCCCTGGACCATGTGGGAGCGAAGGCGGTGGTACTGCCACGCCGCGAGTCCGGCACCCAGCGGCAGCGCGACCGGGACATTGCGCGTCCACCGGCGCTGCTCGCCCCCGAGGGTCTCGAGGAGCGTGTCACCGGTGACGACGATGGCACCGGCAAGGCCGCCGACCGCCATCCGCCAGCTCGCCGAGCGACCCCAGGCGCGGGCGATCGGCTCGTCCTTGCGATGGGAGAGCGCACGCTGCACGGCCACGCCGATGCCGATGGCCGCGACATCGGCGGCCAGGATGACGCCGCGCTGGGCCAGGCGCTGCTGCCCGGGATCCCCGACGCGCTTGACGATGGCCGTCGCAAGGCTCTCGATGAACGACTGGGAAGTGGCCGTCAGCCCGTAGTTCAGAGCTGCGGCGCCACCGGTGATGACGGCCTGGTCCCCGGTCGTGCGCGGCATCAGCCCGCGGCTGAAGGACCGACCGACGGCCGTCGAGCCCGCCAGGATCCCGGCCCGCTCTGCGACGCCCAGACCGGCGGGCCCCTGAATGGCCTCTGACAGTAGACCAGGCATGCGTCGATTCCTTCGCCCGTCGGTGGTGTGCGGTGAGGTGGACAGCCGGGCTAGATGCCCAGCGCCTTGGCCTTGGCCGAGGCGAACTCCTCGTCGCTGAGGATCCCCTGCGCGTGCAGGGCTGCCAGCTGGTTGATCTTGGCGACCACCGGGTCCTCCTCGGCCACCGGGGCCGGGGGCGCGTACTGCGGGGGCGGCGGGGCGTACTGCGGGGGCGGCGGCGCGCTACTGCTGCTGCTGGTAGGCAGCCGCCTGAGCCGCCTGCTGGTCCTTCGCGGCGTACCTCTGGTGCTGTCGGTGGGACACCGCGTTCGCGGTGCCCACGACTGCGGCTGTGCGGGCGACCCCGCGGATCAGTCCGGGCATGTCATTTCCTCTCGTTCGGGGTGGATCAGTTGCTCAACTTGGTATTGGTTCGCTGACGGAACTGCGGGCTCAGTCCTCGGCCTCGAGGGCCGCGATGACGTCGGCCACGCCGACCCGCTCGAACGCCACGACCTCGCCACCGGCCCTCATCATCGCGGCCGCGAACGGCCCTGCCCAGGTGTTCTCGTAGACGATGATCGCGGCCGCGGCGCCCGGCTTGAGGATCGCGCCGACCTCGTCCATGTCGTCCTGCGTGAGCATCTCGGAGCCCCAGCCCGCGATCAGCTCCCAGGCCCCTCCGGAGGCATCCAGGTCCTGCACGGACAGGCTCACGAAGCTCCCGTCCTCGTTCGCCTTGATCACTACGGCGTCCAGGATCCGGATGGTCCCCTTGGCCACCAGGTCCAGCAGGATCGGCATCGCCTCGCCGGAGAACTTGGCGTCCGCGAACTCGATGACGACGTAGTCGACGGGACCCAGGGGGGCCTCATCCACTGACTCGATCTGACCTTCAGTCACAGCGTGACCCTCTCCACTCGTCCACCCGGGACCGTCCCTGGGTGGCTGGTCCTCCCACGGTCCAGACAGTACCCGCCGGGGCACGTCCGGGCGCGGCGGCATCCCGGGAGATCCGAGGCCCGCGCGCGGGCGGCAGGACCACTATCGCCGGCGCCTGCGGGCGGCCAGCTCCCGGCGCAGCGACTCGAGGTCCGCGGGGTCGGCGGGCCCGCCCCACCACGAGCATGGGGCGATGGCATGGACGGGGCCGTCGGTGGTCTCGATCAGGGTTCCCCCACGCATCGCGGTCCCGGCCTCGAACCCGCGGATCTCGGACCACGGGACGCTGCGGGTCCGGAAGACGGTGACCTCGAGGTGATCGTCGTGGAGCACCAGCAGCTGCCGCATGCGGATGACGGCGAATGCCATGGTGCTCAGCACGAGAAGCAGCCACCCGCCTCCGGAGGGCAGGACCACGCGCGAGGACGGCCAAGAAGGCGGTCAGCGGGAGCACCGAGGTCAGCGGGGGGCGGAATCCGACCCGTCCACCTGCCACAGCCGCGCCCTCCCCGACATCCCCGAGATCCCGGGTGGCCCCGGCCCGCGCCAGTCTTCGCCCGAGCGGTCGCCGTGTCAATCACCCCAGGACCGGCGCGTCCGGGTGGATGCGACGGGAGCGGACGGTGCCGATTGGCGGGGCCCTGCCGCCGGTGCGAGGTCCTGCCGGGCTCATGGAGCGCAGCGGTCGAGCCTGCCGCACCGAAGGTTCCGCACGGTCCGGTTAGGGTCCCGGCATGGTCATCGAGCTCGAAGGGGTCCGTAAGTCCTACCGGCGCCTGAGGGGAGGCGGCCCGACGGTCGCCGTCGACGACCTCACGATGGCCGTCCCGCGTGGAGGCGTGCACGGCTTCCTCGGCCCCAACGGATCGGGCAAGACGACCACGATCCGCATCGTCATGGGTCTGGTCGCCCCCGACTCCGGGACCATCCGGGTGCTCGGTGCGCAGATGCCGCGGGGGCTGCCCTCGGTGGTGGGTCGGCTGGGCGCACTGGTCGAGTCCCCGCAGATGTTTCCGACCTTCTCCGGCCGGCGCAACCTGCAGATCCTGGCCACGCTCGCCGACCTGCCCGGGGCCCGCGTCGACGAGATGCTCGAGCTGGTGGGGCTCACCGAGCGCGCCGACGACCGGGTGAAGGCCTACTCGCTGGGGATGCGCCAGCGGCTGGCCATCGCCGCAGCGATGCTCAAGGCCCCGGAGCTGCTGATCCTCGACGAGCCGACCAACGGGCTGGATCCCGCCGGCATGGTCGAAGTGCGCGAGCTCGTGCGGAATCTGGGTGCCGACGGCCGCACGACCGTGTTCCTGTCCAGCCACCTCCTGGCCGAGGTCGAGGCGGTCTGCGACGCGGTCACGATCCTGCGCCGGGGGCGGCTGGTGGCCTCGGGGGCGGTGGGCGAGGTACTGGCCATGTCCGGCGCGAGGTCACTGCTGTCGGTGCGCATCGCGGAGGCGGAGCGTGCGGCGCAGGTGCTCGCCGCCTCCGGCGTCGCGGCCACCCTGCACGCCCCCGACCAGCTGGTCGTCGACTCGCCCTCCGGCTCGCACGTGAACGCGCTGCTGGGTGCCCGGGACCTCTGGGCCAGCGAGATCACCCCCGTCAGGCCGGACCTGGAACGTGCCTTCCTCGACCTCACCGGGGAGGGGCCCGGCGGCCTGGACCCCGGCGGCCTGGACCTCAGCGGTCAAGAGGTCGACGGCCCTAGGCCCGCTCCCGAGGGTGCTTCCGGCCGAGGAGAGCTGGCCTCGTGACCGCGACGACCGGCACTCTGGCCGGGGCTGGCGCACCACCCCGCCTGGTGTCCCTGTTCCGCGCCGAGCTCGAGCGAGCCCGCTCCCGGCGCTCGCTTCCCTGGCTGACCGTCGTGGCGGTCGTCGCTGTCGTGGGCGTGGCCACGCTGATGTGGTTCAACACCGCCCACGTGACTGCCGACGACATGGCTGCGGCCAGCGTCAGGTACGTGGCCGATCAGCAGCAGTACCACGACCGGTGCATGGCCGACCCCAGTATCCCGGAGGACCAGCGCGTCTTCGTCTGCGGGCAGCCGGCTTCCGCCGGCGACCTCGGCAACGCCATCTGGTACCTGCCCCATGCCCCGTTCTCGCAGTCCGACCTGGAGGGGCTCCTCGCCTTCGGAGGCGGTGTGGGAATGCTCGTCTGCCTGATGCTGGCCGCGACCACGGGGGGTGCCGACTGGGGGGCGCGGACCATCGGGCTGCTGCTCAGCTGGGAGCCGCGGCGGACGCGCGTGCTGCTGGTCCGACTGGTCGTGGTCATCGCGGTCGGGGTGCTCGTCGAGGTGCTGGTGGTCGGCCTCGCCCTGGGACTGGGGATACTGATCGGCGAGTCCCACTATCTGGAGCCCGCGATGGCGGCCGCCGTGGGCGACTCCGCCTACCAGCCTGTCGACCCGGCGGACGCCGCGCAGCTGGCCGTCCGCTGGATCCCGCTGGCCGCCCTTGCGGCAGCCGGGTCGTTCGCGATGGCGATGCTCACGCGCAGCACCGGATGGGCCGTCGGGGCGACGATCGGGTTCGTGGCCGTCGTGGAGTCCGTGGTCCAGGGACTGTGGGCATGGGGCTCCCAGTGGCTCATCCAGACCAACATCGGCGCGTGGCTGCAGGGCGGGATCCCGAAGCTGGTGGACCGCCGCGCTGCCGAGCAGTCCGTGGGCGGCATGCCCGGCGCAGGCCCTTCGGACGGCGAGACGGAGGCAGCCCTCGGGCCCGGCTACATCTTCATCTCGGACACTCGTGCCTTGGCGACCCTGGCCGGCCTGGTGATCGTCCTATCGCTGGCCAGCTGGGCGAGCTTCCGGTTCCGCGACGTGGAGTGACGACGTGGAGTGACCGAGCCGACAAGGCCTGGCCCGAGAGGGCCGAGCCGGCGCGATCGGCGCGCGCGAGGTGAACCACCCTCAGAAGTCGCCCTGGGCGACGTCGAGGTCGGGCATCGCGGTCTCGGGTCCCCGTCCCACGTCCGGGTCGGTGATCACCGCTGCCAGCAGCGTCGCCCCGAGCAGCACGACCCAGTAGACGAGCAGCCCGCTGAAGAGCGCGAACACGACCCCGATCGGACCGAAGGCCTCGGCCTGCCGGGCCATCGAGGCGGCCAGGAAGAGGCTCGACCACACGACCATCCCCAGGCGGCCGATCGTCGCGAACACCACGGCCAGGACCATCCGGTGTCGGGCGACCTGTCCACGCGTCAGCAGCGACTGGGTCACGTACTCGGCCGACGCCCAGAGGATGAGGATCACCACGATGGCCGCGACGGCCAGGACCGGTCCCGCGTCGCGGGCGAACCCGCGCAGCTGCGTCACCGCGACGACCAGGGCAAGCTGCACGACGATCCAGACGATGGAGCGCCACTGCTCCCGGATCGGCAGCTGGTCGGTCTCCCAGAGCGCGTTGTAGGCCCGGGATGCGCGCTTGGACAGCGTGAACACCGCGTACAGGGTCAGCAGCAGACCGAGCCAGTAGATGCCCTCGCTGCGCACGACGATCAGATCCTGCACCGCGACGGCGGAGGCTCCGGCGAGCCCGAAGCGCTCGATGAACTCCTCCGCGACCACGTTCGACCCGGGCCGGGAGATCGCGGCGGCCAGCGCGAGGATCAATGGGAGGAACGCGACGAACGACTGCGCAGCCAGGGTGTAGGCGCGGTCGAGCAGCTCGAGCTGTCCGATCCGGGCGATCAGGAACCGCGTGCGCGCGACCAGCCAGCGAGGCGGATCGTCGAGGAAGGCAACCATGGGGTGATCCTGTCCGACGAAGGTCACGCATGCCGACGGGGCCGGGACTCTGCGCCCGGGCCATGCGCCGATGCCCGGACGACTGTGCTCGGTAGCACCCCTTGCCCTGCGACGAGCATCCGGCCTTGCGGGGAGGAAGGCCCCCGTTCGGGGCGGGCCCGGTTCAGCGACGGCCGGTGCCTTGCCGCTCGGCCTTGACCTCCTGGGCGTACCTGTCGACGTACGTCTGGCCGCCGAGGTCGAGCAGGGCGTCGCGGATCCGGTCGATCAGCTCGTCGGGGCTCAGCGTGCGGGTGTCCAGCGCAAGCGCGTCCGAGACCCGGACCTTGACGCGGATCCGGCGCGGAGGCCGGTGGTGGATGTACCTCGTCGCGACCACGTGCACGGGCACGTCCGGGTTGGCCTCCAGGAGCGGGACCAGGATCCGCTTGTGCAGCTTGTGCAGCTGGGCGGGGTCCGGGGTTCGGGTGCCCTCCGGGTAGATCCCGATGCGCCCGCCCTCGCGGAGGGCGTGTCGGGACATCTGCATGGCCCACTCCGTCGAGGCCGGGTCGCCGCGGCGCAGCGGGATCTGGCCCATCAGGCGGAAGAAGGGACCGATGGGATGGTCGAACCAGTCGAACTTCGTGAACGCCGACACGCGCCACCAGCGCGTCATGACGAGGCACACGGGGTCCAGGAAGTGGACGTGGTTGCCGATCAGGATCGCCGGGCCCGGCGCCACATGGTCAGCGCCCTCGAGGTCCACGGCCCAGCGCAGCCGCAGTGCCCGCAGGACGGCGATCGTGGGCCAGTAGGACCGCGACCGGCCGGGGTGACCGACGGCGACCCCCGGGTAGACCGTTCGCGCCTCCGCCAGGAGGGTGTCGTAGGCCCGGGTGTCGGGATCGGATACGGGATCGACGACCCTCCCGTCGGGCGCGCGGTCGGGCACGGGATGGGCTGCCATCGAGCCGAACACCTGGTCGGGCAGCGGCTCGGCACCCTGGTCAGGACCCTCGTGGGGTCCGGGACCTGGCTGGTCCTGTCGATACATGGGGAGGATTCTGCCTCCCACGGCCGGCGTCGCCGACGACACCTGCCGACGGTAGCCTGCAGGCGCTTGGACCCCTCCACGACGTGACCGGAGCCGGGACCAGCCGGAGGAGGTCCCGATGCCCGCCCGCTGCCTGCCGGAGCGCCCGCGATTCCGGTCGCGCGCCGAGAAGGTGGCCTTCCACGCGCTTGCCAGCAGGCTTCGCGAGGTCGACGTGCTGCTGGCGAACGTGCGGTTCACCGGCCTCGACGGCGACTGGGAGGTGGACATCGTCGCCGGGATGCCCGGAGCCGGGCTCGCGGTGATCGAGGTCAAGGGCGGCCATGTGTGGCGCGCGGAGGGAAGCTGGTGGCAGCAGACGGCGCAGGGCCGCACGGAGATCGACCTGGAGGACCAGGCGACATCGGGCAAGTACCTCCTGCGCCGGTACCTCAAGGGCCATCCGCGCTGGACCCACGGCAACCCGCGGATGATCCACCTGGTGATGCTCCCCGACAGCGTCCTGGGCCCCGAGGACCCGTCCCCCGGCCTCCCGCGGCGATGGATCGTCGACCGCAACGAGCTCAACGATGCGGCCGGCCGGGCGTTCGACCTGCTCACCGGCAAGCTGCTGCACGAGCCTGCGACCCTGCCCGGGATCGACATGGTCGACGACGCCGCCGAGATCCTGGGCGGGCGCGGGGACCGGCAGGCCGAGCTGGCGGGGATGCTGGCGGTCCGCGGCGACCACGTCGACCGGCTGACCGAGAGGCAGTACGAGGTCCTGGACCTCGCCCGCCGGATCCCGCGCATCGAGGTGGTCGGCGGTCCCGGGACGGGGAAGACCTGGCTGGCCGTCGAGCAGGCCCGGCGCTGGGCCGCCGACGGCATGCGGGTGGCGCTCGTGTGCTATTCCCGGGGGCTGTCGACGTGGATCGCGCGCCGCGTGGCGCAGCTTCCCAAGGCGGTGCGGCGCAACGTGGCGGTCCGGACCTACCACGCCCTCGGCGTCGAGTGGGGCGTCGAGGTCCGCGACGGCCAGGACCAGACGTACTGGGAGGTCACGATGCCCGCGCTCATGGCCGAGGCGGCCGGCGCGCTGCCCGATGACCGGCGGTTCGACGCACTGATCGTCGACGAGGGGCAGGACTGCCCGGACGCCTGGTGGCCGTCGCTGCTCGCCGCCCTCCGTGACCCGCAGCGGGCGCGGATCGCGGTCTTCGCCGACGAGCAGCAGCGCATCTTCAACCGCGACGCACGGCGGGACCTCGGCCTGGTGCCGCTCACCCTCGATGCCAACCTGCGCAACAGCCGCCAGATCGGGGCGGTGTTCGCCCCCCTCGCCGCCGACAGCCCCGAGCTGCTGGGCGGTGAGGGCCCGCCGGTCCGGTTCATCCGGTGCCGCGCGGACGAGGCCATGGAGACCGCCGACGACGCAGCCGTGGAGCTGCTCGAACAGGGATGGGAGCACCAGGACGTGGCCCTGCTGACCACCCACCACCGCCACCCCGAGCAGGCCAACCGGGTCGCACTCGGGGGCCGCGACGGCTACTGGGAGTCCTTCTGGGACGGCAGCGACCTGTTCTTCTCCACCGTCGCCGCGTTCAAGGGCCTCGAACGACCAGCCGTCGTCCTGGCCGTCGACGGGTTCCGCGACCCGACCACCGCGCCGGACATCCTGTACGTCGGGATGTCGCGCGCCCGCGACCAGCTCGTCGTCTGTGGTGACATCGACCAGATCCGCGCGGCCGGCGGGGACGAGGTCGCGGACCTGCTCGTCGCGCAGTCCGTCGCGAGGGGCTGAGCCGTGTCTCTGGGGGCGGGCGCAGGAGGCGGGGCCGGCGTCGGGGTGGGCGACGTGGTGGGCGCCGGCGGCGGGGCCGGCGGTGGAGCGCGGGTCGGGGTGCACATCCACCGCAGTGAGCGCACCGACGCGCTCCTGGTCGACCTCGCAGAGGTGCTGCGGGAGGCTCCCGACGACCCGTTCGCCGCCGAGGTCGTCGCCGTCCCGACGCCGGGCATCGAGCGCTTCCTCAGCCAGGGCCTGGGCCGCGTGCTGGGCAGTCAGGACGGCAGGTCCGACGGCGTCTGCGCCAACGTGGCGTTCCCGTCCCCGGCAAGCATCGTCAACCGCGTGATCGCCCGGGCCACGGGCGTCACCCCCGACACGGATCCATGGCTGGCGCACCGCGCGGTGTGGCCCCTGCTCGCCGTGATCGACCGGTCGGCCGACGAGGCCTGGTGCGGGGCGCTGGCCCGCCACCTCGGCCTGAACCGGGGGGACGCGCCGCGCGACGCGTCGGGCGACCGGCCCGACGGGTCGGTGGGAGCGGACGGCGCGGACGCGACGGCGTGGGACCGGGCGGCGCGACGGTTCGCGGTCGCCGCACGGCTGGCCGAGCTCTTCGCCACCTACGCCAGCCAGCGCCCGACCCTCCTGCTCGACTGGCATGCCGGCCGCGACGACGACGGCGCGGGCCGGCCGCTGCCCGCCGACCTGGCCTGGCAGCCCGAGCTCTGGCGCCGGTTGCGCGCCGAGATCGGCACCCCCTCCCCGGCCGAGCGGCTCGAGGCCGCGTGCGCCGCGGTCGCTGCCGACCGCGACATCGTGGACCTGCCGGGGCGGATCTCGGTGTTCGGGCCGAGCCGGCTGCCGGCCGACCACCTCCGGATCCTGGCCGCCCTCGGCACCGGCCGTGAGGTGCACCTCTGGCTGTCGGACGCCTCCCCGACCCTCTGGCAGGCGCTCGCCGACGAGCCGGTGACCATCCCCCGCCGCCGGGCGGACCGGTCGGCCACCGCGGTGCGACACCCCCTGCTCCAGTCCCTCGGCCGGGACTCCCGCGAGCTGCGGCTGCGCCTGGCCGCGACCGCCGGACCGGCGGGATCGTCGGACACGCACTCCCCCGCGAGCCCCCCGGAGGCCACGCTCCTGGGCCACCTGCAGCGCCAGATCCAGGCGAACCTCGACCCCTGGGCCCAGCGCGCGGCCCACGGCGCGTTCCGGATGCCGGCCGACGACAGGTCGATCCAGGTGCACTCCTGTCACGGCCAGCCGCGCCAGGCCGACGTGGTCCGCGAGGTGGTCCTCGGCCTCCTGCAGGCCGATCCGACGCTGGAGCCCAGGGACATCCTGATCATGTGCCCGGACCTCGACGCCTTCGCCCCGCTGCTGTCCGCGGCCTTCAGCGAGCTGCCCGACGGCGCCGCCCTGCCCGCCTCCCGCCTGGGAACCGCGGCGCGCACCGGACCGGCTTCGAGCATCGGACGCCTCCGGCTGCGCATCGCCGACCGGACCCCGGAGCAGTCCAACGAGGTCCTGGGCGCCATGGCCGCCGTGCTGGCCATGGTCCCGGGGCGGATGCCCCTGTCCGAGGTCCTGGACCTGGCAGCCCACGCGCCGGTCCGCGCCAAGTTCGGGTTCGACGACGAGGGCCTGGCCCGGCTCGAAGTCCTCACGACCCAGGCGGGCATCCGCTGGGGGCTCGACGACGACAACCGGGCGGAGTACGCGCTTCCGCTGGCGGCCGGCACCTGGGCCTGGGGCGTGGACCGTCTGCTGCTCGGCGTGTCGATGTCCGAGGAGGGCCTTCCCCGGGTCGGCGGAGTCCTTCCGGTCGACGACGTGCAGGGTGGCGACGTGGCCCTCGTGGGCCGGCTGGCCGAGCTGGTCACGAGGCTGCGTGGCCTGCGCGCCGCGATGATCGCCAAGCACCCGGTGAGTGGCTGGGCGCAGATCCTGAGATCCGTGGTGACCGACCTGATGGCCGCGGCCGGCCCCGATGCCTGGCAGATCCCGAACGCGCTGGGCGCGATCACGGCACTGACCGGCCATGCCGCCGGGTACGCGGACACGGTCGACCTCGGGCTGGCAGAGGTCCGCTGGATGCTCGACGGGATCCTCGCCGGACGCCCGACCCGGTCGAACTTCCGCTCCGGCGGCCTGACCGTGTGCGGCCTCGTGCCCATGCGCTCGGTGCCGCACCGCGTGATCTGCTTGGTCGGCATGGACGACGGGGCGTTCCCGCGCGTCTCGGCCCGCGACGGTGACGACGTCCTGGCCCGCGACCCGCTGATCGGCGAGCGGGACCCGCGCAGCGAGGACCGCCAGCTCCTGCTCGACGCGATCATGGCCGCCACCGATCACCTCGTGATCACCTACACCGGGGCCGACGACCGCACCAACGAGCCGCGGCCCCCCTGCGTCCCGCTCGGCGAGCTCCTGGACACCCTCGACGCGATGGCGGTCACCGCGACCGGCGCACCCGTGCGCACCCGCGCCCGCGTGGAGCACCCGCTGCAGCCATTCGACGCACGCAACTTCACGCCCGGGGCTCTCGGCACGCCCGGGCCCTTCAGCCACGACCAGCCGGGGCTGGCGGGCGCCCGGGCCGCCAGCCTCCCGCGCTCGTCCGTGCCCGCGTTCATCGTCGGAGACCTGCCGCAGCTGCCCGTCCCCGAGCTCTCGCTGCGGGACCTGGGCAGCTTCCTGGTCTCCCCTCCCGCGCACGTTCCTCCGGACCCGGATCGGGATCCCGCTGCGCGGCGCGGAGGACAGGCCGCCGGAGGAGATCCCGATCGAGCTGAACGGCCTGGCTGCCTGGAGCATCGGTGAGCGGGCGCTGCGGCTGATCCTGCGCGGGGAGCCCGAGGCAGCCGTCGCCGCGGCCGAGCTGCTGCGCGGCCACCTGCCGCCGGGCGCGCTCGGCGTGGCACCGCTGCGCGCCATCGGCAGGGACGTGACCTCCCTGTCGGCGCGGGTGCTGGCCCTGCGGGCCGGTCCCGCCCGCCAGCTCGGGGTGGGGCTGGACCTCGACGGCGGGGTCGCGGCTGGTCGGGACCGTTCCGGACGTGTACGGGCGGGTCATCGTCCGGGCCACGTACTCGAGGTCGAAGGCCGTCCAGGAGCTGAGGCTCTGGCCCGAGCTGCTCGCCGCCGCCGCGTGCGACCCTCCAGCCGCTGCCGTTCCGGCTGCCGGGTGGTCCGCCCGGCTGGTGGCCAGGGACGGCGTCGTCGCCCTGGACGCCCCGGGGCCGGCGGAGTCCCGGCGCCTCCTGGCCGAGCTGGCCGCGCTCCACCGATCGGGGACGGTGTCGGCGCTGCCCGTGCTGGCCGAGACCAGCCTGGCTTACGCCCAGCGCCGGGCGCGGGGGGCGAGTGTGAGCGTGAGCGAGCGCGCCGCCCAGTTCGGGCCCTGGCAGGCGAAGTTCGGTGCCGAGCGCGACCTCCCCGAGGTCGTGGCGCTGTGGGGCGCCTCCGCCCCGCTGGCGAGCCTGCTCGCCGAAAGGCCACGCGCGGACGAGCAGTGGTACCCGGACGAGCCGACCCGGTTCGGCGCCCTGGCCAGGCGCATCTGGGAGCCGATCCTGGCCGCCCGGGCGGGGTCCTGATGACCGCCCTGTCGCCGGCCGAGCGCGGCGCCCCGCTGCCTTTCGACCTTCTCGCCGCGCTTCCCTCCGGCACGACCCTGCTCGAGGCCAGCGCGGGCACGGGCAAGACGTTCACGATCGCCGCCCTGGCCACCCGGTACGTGGCCGAGGGGCGGGCCACCGTGGACCAGCTGCTCATGGTCACCTTCGGTCGCAGCGCCACGCGCGAGCTGCGGGAACGCGTCCGCGAGGCGCTGACCCGGACGCGCGATGCCCTGCGCGACCCGCAGGTCGCCCGCTCGTCGTCCGACCCGGTGGTCCGCAGCCTCGCCGGACTGGCCGGGACCGAGCGCGACGCCGCCCTCGAGCGGCTCACCCGGGCGACCGCCGACTTCGACTCCGCGACGATCGCCACCACCCACCAGTTCTGCCTCAACGCGCTGGCCGGGCTCGGGGTCAATGCGGACAAGGACCCCGGCGAGACGTTCGTCGAGGACATCTCGGACCTCGTCGACGAGGTCGTCGACGACCTGTACGTCCGGAAGTACGCCCGGGCGCACACCGACCGCCTGACGCCTGGCCGACGCACGGGCAATCGCGGCCACCGTCGTCGGCGAGCCGCAGTCCGAGCTGGTGGCCGGGCCGGTCGCCCCCGGCTCGCCCGAGGAGACCCGAGTGGGCTTCGCCCGAGCGGTGGCCCGCGAGGTCGGCGAGCGGCGGCGCGCGCCGGCGGCTCGTGACGTTCGACGACCTCGTGCTGCGCCTCGAGGCCGCGCTGACCGATCCGGTGACCGGGGACCGCGCCTGCCAGCGGCTGCGCGAGCGCTACCAGGTCGTGCTCGTCGACGAGTTCCAGGACACCGACCCGGCGCAGTGGACCATCCTGCGCCGAGCGTTCCACGGCCACCGGACGCTGATCCTGATCGGTGACCCGAAGCAGGCGATCTACGCGTTCCGAGGCGCCGACGTCTTCAGCTACCTGGAGGCCGCCGGACACGCCGACCAGCACGCGACGCTGCCGACCAACCATCGCAGCGACGAGGCCGTCGTTCGCGGCCTGGCCGACCTGATGGGCGGCCTCGAGCTCGGCGACAACCGGATCGTCGTGACCCCCGTGACGGCCGCGAACGCCCGCCCCCGGCTCGTCGGGCTGCCCACCGAGGCGCGGGTCCGGCTGCGCACCTGGCACCCGGAGGACGGCGAGCTGCGAGTCGTCGGGGAGCCGCGCAGCGGCGGTGGCCGCCGACGTCGCCGCCGACATCGTGACCCTCCTCACCGGCCCCGCGCGCCTGACGGGCGGCGCGCGCCCCACCACCGACGACCCGGCACGGCGACCGGTCGCACCCGGCGACATCGCCGTGCTGGTCAGCACCCACCACCAGGCGGCCGCGGTCCGCGACGCGCTCGTGGAGGCAGGCGTGCCCGTGTGGTCGCCTCGGCCAGCAGCGTGTTCGCCACCCCGGCCGCCGAGCAGTGGCTGACGCTGCTCAGGGCGATGGAGCAGCCGCGCGCCGCGACGATCCGGGCCGCGGCGCTGACCGACTTCCTCGGCCACACCGCCGAAGAGCTAGCCACCGCAGGCGAGCACGTGGACAGCACGGTCGGCCTGCGGCTGCACTCCTGGGCACAGGTGCTCGACGGGTCCGGCGTGGCCGCCCTCATGGCCGCGATGTCCCAGGAGACCGACCTGGCCGCTCGCGTGCTGACCCGCCCGGCGGGCGAGCGGCACCTCACCGACCTGCGACACGTGGCCTCGGTGCTGCACCGCGAGCAGCGCAGCACGCGGGCCGGACTCGTCGGGCTGGCCGAATGGCTGACCGACCGGCATGCGCCGGGCCGGCGAGCGCACCCGCGAGGGCACGACCGACCTGACCCGTCGGCTCGAGACCGATGCCGAGGCCGTGCAGGTCCACACCGTGCACGCCAGCAAGGGGCTGGAGTTCCCGATCGTCTACGTCCCCTACGGGTGGGACCGCTTCGACCGCACTCCCGAGATCCTGAGCTGCCACGACGCGAGCGGGCGGCGCGTCCTCGACGTCCGGGGCGCTCGGGCCAGCCGGTCGCGCCGACCTCGAAGCCGCCCAGCGGCGCGAGGAGGACGGGGAGAGCCTGCGCCTGCTCTACGTCTCCCTCACGAGGGCCAGCAGCTACCTCGTGGTGCACTGGGCGTCGAGCAAGGCGAGCACCCGGACCGCGCCCGCTGCACCGCGTGCTCTGCGCCCGGGGTGCCGGGGAGCCGGTCGCGGCAGCCTCGTACGCGGTGGCCGGGCCGCCGGTGGGGGCGGTGGCCCGGTCGCCGTGGGTCGTCGTCGAGCAGGTGGACCAGTCACCGCCCCGGTCGCGGTGGGCTCCCCCGTCGGGTGATCGGCCGGCGCTGGTTGCGGCCCCGTTCAGCCGGACGGTCGACACGACGTGGCGGCGGACGTCCTACACCGGCCTGACCGCGGCCGCCCATGGTCCCGAGCGGGCGCCTGCGGGCTTCCGCGACGACGAGCCCGAGGGTCCGTCAGCCGAGCAAGCCGCCCAGCCGGTCCCGGCCGGTTCCGCAGGGGCCGACGTGCGCGAGCTCCGCTCGGCGTTCGCCGACCTGCCCGCCGGGGCGGCGTTCGGCACGCTGGTCCATGGGATCCTCGAGACCATCGACACCGCCTCTGCCGATCTCCTCGTCGAGGTCCGATCGCGGACGGCCGACGCGCTGTCGGTCCATCCGATGCGCGGGGTGGAGGGCCCCACCCTCGCCGCCGCCATCGAGCCCACACTGCGCACACCGCTCGGCCCGCTCGCCGGCGGCCTCCGCCTGGCCGACATCCCGCCGGCCGACCGGCTGGCCGAGCTGGACTTCGAGCTCCCGATGGGCGGGTCGAGCGCCGCGACGCTCGCCGAGCTCGCGGCCCTGGTGCGTCAGCACGTCGCCGCCGGCGACCCGCTGTCCGGATATCCCGACCACCTCGCCGTTCCCGGCCTTGGCACCTCGACGCTGCGCGGCTACCTCAGCGGGAGCATCGACGCGGTGCTGCGGGTGCCCGGACCTGACGGCCACCGCTTCCTGGTCGTCGACTACAAGACGAACCTGCTGCGCGACCCCGGCGCACCGGGCGTCGAGCAGCTGGCGTGGGGGTATCGCCCCGACGTCCTGCCCGCGGCGATGATCTCCGCGCACTACCCCTTGCAGGCGCTGCTCTACAGCGCCGCCCTGCACCGGTACCTGCGCTGGCGGCTGCCCGGCTACGACCCCGAGCGGCACCTCGGCGGGGTGCTGTACCTGTTCCTGCGCGGGATGGCCGGCCCGGACACGCCCACCCAGGACGGCGTTGCGTGCGGGGTGTTCAGCTGGCGCCCGGCACCTGCATTGGTCGTCGCGCTGTCCGACCTGCTGGACGGGAGGTGGCGGGAATGAGGACCGCATCCCAGCTGGGCCCGACCCGCCTGGAGCTCGGCCCGCTCGACGTCTTCCACGCCGCGGGCATCCTGGCCGTTCCCGACGTCCAGGTCGCCGCCGCGCTGATGCGGATCGGCGGTCGGCCGCTCCCAACGGCCAGCGCGGCCGACGCGCAGGTGGCGCTCGGCGCGGCCCTCTGCGTCCGTGCGCTGCGGGCAGGTTCCGTGTGCGTCGACGTGTCGGCCGATCCCGCCGGTTGGGCGCCGGAGGTCGACGACGAGGACTCCGCCGCTGTCCCTGCCGCCGTGGGTGCGGCTGCCGACGGCCCGGTCGACCTTGGTCCGGTCGCCCTGCCGTGGCCCGAGCCCGACGAGTGGCTTGCGTCGCTGGACGACCACCCGCTCGTCGCCGTCGGGGTCGAGGGGCCGATCGACCGGCCCCTGCGGCTGGTCGGCGAGCTGCTCTACCTGACGCGCTACTGGCTCGACGAGCAGCTGATCCGCGCCGATCTCGCCCGCCGCGCGCGGCTGGTGGCGGTCGACCCGACCGAGCTGGCCGACGGCCTTGCGCGGTTGTTCCCGGACACGGGGCCCGACAGGCAGCGCCTGGCCGCGGCCACCGCGGCGGTGCGCGCGGCGACGATCATCGCCGGCGGTCCGGGCACCGGCAAGACCACGACGGTGGCGCGGCTGGTCGCGCTGCTCCGAGCGCTCGAGGGCGATCACCTGACGGTCGCCCTGGCCGCCCCCACGGGCAAGGCGGCGGCCCGGCTGCAGGAGGCGATTCTCGGCGCAGCCCTCACGATGGACCCCGCGGACCGCGACCGGATCGGGCAGCCGGTCGCCTCTACCCTGCACCGCCTGCTCGGCTGGCGCCCCGACGCGCAGGGCCGATTCCGGCACGACAGATCGAACCCGCTGCCCCACGACGTCGTCATCGTCGACGAGACGTCGATGGTCTCGCTGCCGCTGATGGCCCGGCTGCTGGACGCGGTGCGCCCCGACGCCCGGCTGGTCCTCGTCGGGGACCCCGACCAGCTCGCCTCGATCGACGCCGGTGCGGTGCTCGGCGACCTCGTGCACGCCCCGGCCCCGGATCCCGGCTCCCCGGGGCGCTCCGAGCTGGTAGGGGCGATCGCGGGGGCGAGCCCCCTGGACGCAGCCGACGGGCCCGCCATCTCGGCCGCCGCGTCCGGCATCGTCGTCCTCGACCGCAACCACCGGTTCGGCCTCGGGATCGGCTCGTTGGCAGAGGCGATCCGACGCGGCGATCCGGACGACGTGCTGGCGATCCTGACCTCGGGACTCCCCGACGTCGAGCTACTCGACCTGGGTCCCGACGCCCAGCAGCCACCCGCCCGCGCCATGAGCGCGGTGCGCGCGGACGTCGTCGCCCAGGCGGAGCTAATGGTCGGCGCGGCGCGAGCGGGCGACGCCCGCACGGCACTCGTGCATCTCGAGGGGCACCGGGTGCTCTGCGCACACCGCGAGGGGCCGTTCGGGGTGGGCGCCTGGAACGAGCTCATCGCGGGCTGGACCGAGCACCTGATCGACCGGCCGGAGCCCGGAAGCCCGTGGTACGTCGGCAGGCCGCTGATCGTGACGAGCAACGACTACGCGGTCGGCCTCTACAACGGCGACACCGGGGTCCTCATCGCCACGCCCGACGGCGGCCGGGTGGCCGCGTTCGCACGCGGGGGCGACCCGGTCCTCATCCCCCCGACCCGGCTGACACGGTCGCCACCCTGCACGCCATGACGATCCACCGCGGCCAGGGCAGCCAGTTCCACCGGGCGACCGTCGTGCTGCCTCCCGCCGACTCCCCGCTGCTGACCCGCGAGCTGCTCTACACGGCTGTCACCCGGGCGCGGTCCACCATCCGGATCATCGGCACGCAGGCAGCCGTGCGAGCCGCCGTCGACAGGCAGGTGCGCCGCGCCAGCGGACTGCGCCAGGCGAGCTCCTGACCGACCGCTCGGGCCGGCTCCGCCGGTGCGCTCGCCGCTGCTGCGTGACGAAGGTCTCACGACTGGCGGGCGCCGAGGCGGGAACAGACCCCGACCCGCGTTGGTTGCGTGATCGAACGACGGCCCTCCCGGCGCGCGCCTGCGCCGGGGGCGTCTCCCTCCAGGCCCCAGGAGCTTCTGTGTCCCTCATCGATCCCCCGCACACTGCCACGGACCCGCCGGCGCCACCGGCCGGGCCGCCCGCCTCCCTCGACCTCAGCCTCCCCGTAGCGGACCCGAACCGGTTCAAGGCCCTCGCGGTCATCGCCATCGCGCAGCTCATGATCGTGCTCGACGGGTCCATCGTGAACCTGGCCATCCCGAGTGCTGCTGCGGACCTGTCGATCGCGCCGGCCGACGTCCAGTGGATCGTCACGGCCTACACCCTCACGTTCGGCGGCTTCCTCCTGCTCGGAGGGCGCATCGCCGACTACTGGGGACGCAAGCGCACGTTCGTGGTCGGCCTCGGCGGGTTCGCCGTCGCCTCCCTCATCGGAGGCCTGGCCCCGACCGCCGGGTTCCTCATCGCCGCCCGCGCCCTGCAGGGCGGGTTCGCCGCCATGCTCGCCCCTGCCGCCCTCGCCCTGATCAGCGTGAGCTTCCACGATCCCAAGGAGCGCGCGAAGGCGTTCGGCGTCATCGGCGCGATCTCCGGCGCAGGCGCGGCGGTCGGGCTGCTGCTCGGCGGCGTACTGACCGAGTACCTGTCGTGGCGTTGGTGCCTGACGGTCAACACCCCGATCGCGATCGCGACGATGCTGTTCGCCCGCGTCCTGGTCAAGGAGTCCCGAGCAGGTGGCAACACCAGCTACGACATCCCCGGTGCCGTCACCGCGACCCTGGGCCTGGTGGCCCTGGTGTACGGCTTCACCCAGGCGGCCCCGAACGGCTACCAGGACTCGGCCGCACTGGACCGACCCCAGCACGGTTGTCTGGTTCGTCGCGGCCGTGGTCCTGCTCGGGTCGTTCCTGCTGATCGAGGCCCGGACCTCCAACCCGCTGCTCCCGCTGCGGATCGTCCGCGAGCGCAACCGCGGCGGCGCCTACCTCTCGTCGCTCATCACGGGCGCGGGACTGTTCGCGATGTTCCTGTTCCTCGGCCTGTACCTGCAGGTGATCAAGGAGTACACGCCGGTCCAGGCGGGCTTCGCGTTCCTGCCGTTCAGCGTGGGCATCATCGCCGGCGCCGGGATCGCCGCCAACCTCATGCCGAAGCTCGGGCCTCGGCCACTGATGGCACCCGGGCTCGTCGCGGGCGCCGCGGGCATGTTCATGCTGACCAGGCTCACACCGACGTCGGACTACCTGACCGCCATCCTCCCGCCCATGGTCATCATGAGCGTGGGCATGGCGTTCGTGTTCATCCCGACGGCGGCCGTCGCCCTGCACGCCGTCGGCAACCACGACGCCGGCGTTGCCTCGGCCGTGATGAACACCACGCAGCAGGTCGGCGGGCTCCCTGGGAACCGCCCTGATGAACACCGTCGCCGTCACGGCGACGTCGGGGTACCTGGCGGCCAACGCCGTCCTGGGTGACGCGGCTCTGCCCGATGCACTCACCGAGGGCTACACCCGGGCCTTCATGGTCGGCGGCATCCTGCTGCTGGCCGCAGCCGTCGTGGTGATGGTGCTGATCCGGATCGGCCCGTCGGCCGCCGCCGAGGACGACGCGGAGGTTGCGGCCCCGGCGCACTTCGGCTGACCCAGGGCCTCCGCCTGACCCGGCCACTGCCTGGCGCACCCGCAGAAGGGCCTTTCAGCGACGGGCCGGGTAAGGCAGCCGACCCGAACGCGCGTGCAGGGTACTGATAGACGCTCCCAGGAGCGTCCGCTCGGTAGCCTGCACGCGCGGTCGACCCACCGGACCCCATGGAGGGTCCGTAACGGGTTCCTTCCGCGCGCTGCGGCCGGGCTCGTTCGAGCGCGGCTGGAGACCGTGACGCAGCATCAGCCGACGAGCGTCGCCCCGATCCAGCCGGACACGTCCAGAGCCGACATCGCTTCGCCGGGTCGGTCAGTCGGTCCGACCGGGCTCGACCGGTGGAGGCCCAGCGACTCCGCTCGATCCCTCCACGTCGGGCGGCGCGACGTGGTCGGAACCGCGGGTGGGCGACGGCTCGGCATGGTCGGAACCGTCGGTAGGCGGGGGCTCGACGGGCTCGGGTTCCGAGGCATACGGGTGCACGGGGACGCCCGCGGGCCGGCGCATCAGCGTCGTCAGGTCCGGCCGCCGAGGGTCGTCGTGCCCGGTGGCGTCGAAGGCGACGCCGTTGCGCTGCGACGGCATCCGCTCGTCCATGAGCGTGAGCAGGGCGTAGGCCCGCTCGTCGGCGGGGAAGAGCAGGTTGATGTCCACGCCGCGGGGCCACAGCTTCCAGGCCCGCACGACCGAGATCTCGAACGAGAACACGATGGCGTTGGACACCAGGAACAGCACGGAGAAGATGCCGACCACCGTCCCGAACACGCCGTACACCGCCGATGAGCTGCTCACGAAGCGCCCGACCAGCGCGCTGCCCAGGGCGATCAGGGCGGTGGTGGTCATCCCGCCGAGGGCCGCCCCGAGGCTCACCTCGCTGAACGTCAGGGGGCGCCTGGTGAGCAGGGTCGCAGAGGCGTAGAGAAGCCCCGCGGCCACCAGCCAGATCAGCACGTAGGCCCCCGCTCGCTGCACGAAGGCGTATCCCGAGACGTTCGCGACGAAGGTCGAGCCGACCGACACGACGAGCACCCCGACGCCCAGCAGGACCACCATCAGCAGGACCCACGCGTAGCGCGGCCCGAACCCGTACCGGAAGCGGTAGGGCACGCAGAACACCTGGTTGAGCATGGCGTACATGGAGAAGACCCCGGCCGTGCCGGCCAGGACGAGGCCGATGAGGGCGACCGCCAGCGCGGGCCCGCCGGTCGGCAGGGACTCGTAGGCGCTGATGACCTGCGACTGGTACTCGGCGGGGACGATCTCGGAGACCAGCTGGTCCACGAACTGCGGGTTCCCGACCAGCACCGTGTTCAGCAGCGCGAAGCCTGCGATCACCAGCGGGAAGAGGCTGAGGAACGAGTAGTAGGCCAGCAGCGCCGCCAGCCGACTGCCCTCGTCGTCGGCGTACTTCTTGAACGTCGCGTAGCCGAAGGCGATCAGCCCATGGCTGGCCTGCATCCGGTCGACGATCCGACTCGTGCCCAGGACCCGGCGCTCGACCGTGCCGGCCACACCCGTGTGCGACGTCGGCGGCTCACCCGGGACGAACTCGCGGGTGGGGTCGAGCCACGGCTGGTAGAACCCACCTTGCTCGGGCTCCTGGTCCGCCATGGGCCCAAGGGTAGTGGGGCTCGGCGCCCGCAAGCCCCTATCGCGGAGCGTCCCGAGGCGGCCCGCTCTCGTGTCCGGGCGAGGCGGATGCCCGCCGGAGTCACTCCTGACCGCGTGCGGTCAGCTCCGCCGCGGCGACGTATCCGAGCTGACGCTGGCGATGGGTGAGGGCGACCGCCTCGATGATCACCGCGAGGTTGCGCCCCGGCTGCACCGGGATGAGCACCCGCGTGAGCTTCACCCCGAACACCTCCTGGACCTGCTCCTCGATGCCGACGCGCTCGTACTCCTTGTCCAGGTCGCGGGACTCGAGGACGACGGCCACGGTCACGCGCCCGTCGCTGCGGATCGAGCCGATGCCGAAGAGCTCCTCGACGTCCACCGATCCCAGCCCCGGGATGTCGATGACGAAGCCCACGTTCGCCACGGCCCGCCCGCGCAGATGGTCGTCGGAGATCCGGCGGACCTCCACCTGGTCGTCGGCGATGAGCCGGTGCCCCCGACGCACCAGCTCCAGGAGCGTCTCCGACTTGCCCAGGCCCTTGTCCCCCAGGATCAGGACGCCCTCGCCGTGGACGTCGACCAGGCCGGCGTCGATCACGACCCGGGGGGCCAGCTCGTGGATGAGCAGCCAGGTCAGGGCGCTGGCGAACCGGCTGGTCTCCATCTCGGAGACGAAGACCGGGACGTCGTGGCGGTCGGCCGCCGCGACCATGTCGTTCATCACGTGCAGCCCCCGGGCGACCACCAGCGCCGGGAAGCCCATCGCGAAGTACTCGTCCAGGCGCCTGGCCCGCATCCGCGGCTCGAGGCCCGACAGGTAGGCCGTCTCGGCCCAGCCGATGATCTGGAACCGCTCCGACGGGAAGTGGTCGAGGTACCCCGTGAGCTGAAGTCCCGGTCGGTTGACCTCGGCCGTCGTCACCTCGATGCCTGTCAGGTCCAGGTGGCCGCCCGCCACCCGCATGAGGCCCAGGCGCCCGGCGATCGAGCTCAGCGACACCGAGTGTCCGACGGCCGGTCCCCAGGTCCGCGACCCCCGCCATCTCCTGCCACGACCCCCGCCATCAGGCCACCAGCTTCGCTCTGAGCATCTCCACCGACTCCTCCAGGAACCCGTGGGCCATCAGGTAGCCCACGACCGATCCGTACTGCCGATCCAGGCCCGACAGGACATCGGTCATGGCATGGTCCGGGGATCCCCCGAGCACCTCGAGCAGGCGCGGCGAGATCGGCACGCCGCCGGAGACCATGGCGGTCATGGCCCCGTTCATCCATGCGCCGTCGAGGTTGAGGGCGCTCTGCGTGTAGTCGGCGACGACCGCGGTCCGCTCGACCCCGGCCGCCTCCAGGGCGAGGGCCACGACGAGTCCTGTGCGGTCCTTGCCGGCGGTGCAGTGCACGAGGGTGGGCAGCGGACCGGTGTCGGCGATGACCGAGACCGCAGCGGCCAGCGTCCAGGCCGAGTCGGCGAGCACCTGGTTGTACAGGGACTCAAGGCTCACGAGGCCGTTGTCATCCACGATCGAGGTGCGCGACCCGCCGTGCACGGGCAGCCAGATGTTCATCGCGCCGGGAAGCACGGACCGCGAGTGGTCCTGCGACCGCTCCAGCGGGGAGCGCAGGTCGACCACGACGCCGATCCGCATGCCAGCGAGGTCCCCGGCACCGGCCGCCGTGACGCCGCTGAGCGCGTCGGAGCGGAACAGCTGCCCCGGCCTCGTCCGGCCCCCGATCGCGGGGTAGCCCCCGACGTCGCGGAAGTTGTGCGTCCCGTCGACGTCGATCCGGCCGCTCATGCCAGTCTCCCGAAGACCTCCGAGGAGGGTCCGCTCGGGTCGTCGAGGCTCGGTCGCAGGAGTCGGCGGGCGCGCTGGCCCATCGCGGCGGTCTCGATCAGGATGGCGGCGTTGCGTCCCGGACGGACCGGGATGGTCACCAGGGGCAGCTCCACCCCCAGGATCTCCATCCGGTCGGGCTCGAGTGCGTAGTCGCGCTCGGGATCCAGCGGCTCCAAGGACACCACCATGCTGATCTCGCTGGTGGCCTTGACCGATCCGACCCCGAACATCAGCCGCAGGTTGACGATCCCGATGCCCTTGACCTCCATGAAGTGCCGCACCCGTCCGGGGGCTCGGCCGACGAGGTCGCGATCGGAGGGGCGGCGGACCTCGACCGTGTCGTCGGCCACCAGGCGATGCCCGCGACGGACCAGCTCGAGGGCGGTCTCGGACTTGCCGATGCCGCTGCGCCCGAGGATGAGCACCCCCTCCCCCGCCACGTCGAGCAGGCCGGCGTGCAGGACCTCCCGCGGGGCCAGCTCGAGGGCCAGGAACCAGGTGAGCTGGGCGGCGAACTCGGTCGTCGCCTGGGACGTCCGCAGCAGCGGGATCCCGAACTCCACGGCCAGCTGCACGGCACCGAAGGTGACCGGCAGGCCGTGGGTCAGGATCGCCGCCGGGACGCCCAGGCGAGCGAACTCCGACAGTCGCTCCCAGCGCTGCTCCTCCGGCAGCGAGAGCAGGTAGCCGACCTCGGCCCGCCCGACGATCTGGATCTGGGCACCGGGGAACTGCTCCGAGTAGCCGGCCCACTGCAGGCCGGGGCGGTTCAGCTCCGAGGTGCTGACCATCCGGGCCGCCAGGTCGACCCCGGCGTCGGTCACGACGTCGAGTCCGAAGTGCGCCACGACGGCGGCCAGCGGGATGCCGCGGGGCGACCTGAGCCCGCGAAGCACCTGCGTGGACTCCATGGCCCGAGGGTAGGCCGCAGGCGGACCGGTGCGCTGGCTGGCGGGCCTTGGCAGGATGGCCCCATGTCCTCGGGTGGTCGCCTGTCCTCCGGGCCGTGACGAGGACGACGCGGGCCTCGTGCGGATGACCCCCACGGAGGATCTGCTGCACAACCGGGCGCTCTGGGACGACGTCAACGCCCAGTTCTCCGGTGCCGACGGGCTGGCGCTGTGGCGGCGCGACGAGATCGTGTGGGGCCTGTTCGCGACGCCCGAGGCCCAGGTCGGGGTCCTCGGCGAGGTTCGCGGCCTGGATGTCGTGGAGCTCGGATGCGGCACTGCGCACGTGTCGGCCTGGCTGGCCAGGCGCGGAGCGCGCGTCGTGGCGATCGACCAGTCGGCCGGCCAGCTGGCCACCGCGCGGACGGCCGCAGACCGAGCACGGGCTGCCCGTTCGCGCTGGTCCAGGGCGATGCCGAGAGCGTCCCGCTCGCCGACGACTGCGCCGACCTGGTCATCAGCGAGCACGGGGCGCCGGCGTGGTGCGAGCCCGCGGCCTGGATCGGCGAGGCGGCCCGGATCCTGCGGCCCGGGGGACGCCTGGTCTTCCTGACCAACTCCCCCCTGTCGGCGATGTGCGTCCCGGCCGAGGGCGGGCCCGCGGGCGAGCGCCTCCTGCGCGGCCCCGCGGAGCTGCGCGTGGTGCGCTGGCCCGGGGGCGGCGTGGAGCACCATCCCTCGCACGGCGAGTGGATCCGGGTGCTCACCGGCAGCGGGTTCGTCGTCGAGGGCCTGCTCGAGCTGCACGCACCGAGCGGCGACGGCGACGCCCCGCCGGCCGTCGCCTTCTACGACATCGCCGACCTCGCCTGGGCGCGCCGGTGGCCCGCCGAGGACCTCTGGTCAGCCCGCCTGTCGAGCTGATCGCGCATCGCGCCGCGGCTCATCCGGCGGCCCGCGAGACCTCCTGGCACGCGAGCGCCCGGAGCACGTCGTCGCGGCGCTCCAGGAGGACCCGCCGGAGCCCGGCCGGCAGGTCGGGTGTCGCGAGGAGGGTGTCCGCGACGTCCACCGTCGCTGGATCGATCGGGGGGAACAGCCCCCTGGCGAGCGCGACCGCCTCACCGGTCGCGCGGCTGACGAACAGTCCGGCGATCTGCGCGGCGTACAGCGGCCGGTAGGGGTCCGAGCAGGTGGGTCGGCGAGTCGGGATCGGCGAAGCCGGCCAGCGTCGCGGCGAGCAGCTCGTTGGACAGCCTGCCGCCCTCCACCGCAGCATCCCAGGCCGTCCGCTTGGCCTCCGCGCGTCGGCATCGCCGCCCTCGCGCGGGCCGCGAACTGCTGCCCCCTGCTGCGTCGGGTCGGCGGCCAGCTCGCTGGCGACCAGCTCCTCCCCGGCCGTCCCCTGCCCGGCGAGCCGGATCACCGCCGCCCATCGCAGGTCGCCCTCCAGTCGAAGCCCGGCGATCTCGGCGCGCCCAGCGAGGATCTCGGCGATCCTCGCCAGCCGCTGCGGGTCCACAGCCGACTCGATGTGGGTCCGGGCGTGAGCCAGCTGCTGGTCCGAGCCGGGCTCGGCTGCCGCCAGGATGGAGGCCGTCGCCGCGCAGACCCGTCGCGACACCTCCGCCCTCAGCTCGGGGGCGACCATCCGCGTGCGGGCCTGGACGCAGCAGCCCGCGGACCGTGTCGATGATGACCGACTGGTCCTCGTCGGCGAGGCCGGCCAGGGACGCGTCGATGAACCGCTGGGCGGGCAGCTCGCCATCGCGCACGTGCTCCCAGAGCGCACCCCACACGAGGGCCCGGGGCAGGGCGGGCATGAGCGCACCCACGCCGCTCAGGGCGGTGGCAAGGCTGCGCGCATCGAGGCGCACCTTGGCGTAGGTCAGGTCGTCGTCGTTCACGAGCAGGAGGTCTGCTGCGGGGACGCCGACCAGCTCGGGGACGTCCGAGGCGGCGCCGGGGAGCTCCACCTCGACTCGCAGGTCCCGCACCAGCCTCCGCGTGGCGCCGTCGCCCGAGCCGCCCTCCGGGTGGGTCCACCGGTAGACGCCGAGCGCCACGCGATGAGGTCGCAGGACCTGGGCGACATGCTCAGGGCGGCTGGCGGCGAGCTGCTCCAGACCACGCGCGAGTAGCAGCCGTCCGCGTCGAGCTCCACGAGCGCGCGCAGCGTGGTGACCCCGGCCTCCTCGAGCCAGACCCGGGTCCAGTCCGCGAGGTCGCGGCCGCTCGCCGCCTCCAGCTCCGCGACCAGGTCCGCCAGGGTCGAGCTGCCCCACGCATGCTTCTCGAAGTATCGGTTCAGGCCCCTGAGGAAGTCCGCTTCGCCGACGTAGCCCACGAGCGCCTTGAGCACGGCGGCGCCCTTGGCATAGGTGATCCCGTCGAAGTTCTGGGCGACCGCCTCGAGGTCCGGGATGGCGGCCACCACCGGGTGCGTCGAGGGCAGCTCGTCCTGGGCGTAGGCCCAGGCCTTCTGAGCCAGCGCGAAGGAGGTCCAGGCCCCGGTGAAGCGCGTGGCCGCGCTCGCGACCCGGAAGCCGGCCCACTCGGCGAACGACTCGTTGAGCCACAGGTCGTCCCACCACTTCATCGTCACGAGGTCGCCGAACCACATGTGCGCCATCTCGTGCAGGATCACCACGGCCCGCAGCTCACGAGCCGACTCCGTGACCCGCGAGCGGAAGATGAACGAGTCCTCGCTGAGCGTCACCACGCCCGGGTTCTCCATCGCCTGGAAGCTGAGCTCCGGCACGAAGACCTGGTCGTACTTGGCGAACGGGTAGGGCACCGAGAACGCGCGCTCGTAGTGCGCCATGCCCGCTCGTGTGATCTCGAAGATCTCCTCGGCGTCGACGTGCTCGGCCATCGAGGCCCGCGTCAGGATCGCCAGCGGATAGCTTCCCCGGGCGCCCGAGTGGTGCGATCGCACGACGTGGAAGGGTCCGGCACACAGGGCCGCGAGGTAGGTCGACAGGGGTGGCGTCGGGGCGAACGACCATCGCAGCGCCCCGGCCTCCGTCTGCTCAGGCTCGGGCGAGGGGCTGGTGGACACGACCTGCCAACCCGTCGGGGTCAGGACGTCCCAGGCGAACCGTGCCTTGAGGTCGGGTTGGTCGAAGCACGCGAACGCCCTCCTCGCCTCCGCCGGCGCGAACTGCGTGCACAGGTAGACGGCGCCATCGGTGGGGTCCACCGAACGGTGCAGGCCCTCACCGGTGTTCACATACCGGCACAGCGCGCCGACGACGAGCTCGTTGGTGTCGCGCAGGTCGGGCAGGAGCAGCCGAGCGCCGTCGTAGTCGTCCAGATCCAGGGCGGTGCCGTTGAGCCGGGCGGAGCGAACCTCGTCGGCGATCAGATCGATCCACGTCGAGGAGCCGATCTGGTCGCAGTCGAAACGTGATCGTCGTCGTGGACTCGAACGTGGCTCGGGTGGCGGCGTCGCGCAGGTCCAGGGCGATGTCGTAGCCCTGGACGTCGATGAGGGCGGCTCGGTTCGCGGCCTCGGCCCTGGTGATGTTCTCCGGCATGCGCTTCCGCATGGCCGCAATCCTCTACCGGCCCGGAGGTCAAGCGCCCACGGCCCGCCGAGGACCTCGGTGGGCGCGCCCGGACGCGTGAGCCACGCAAGGCCCAGGGGTCCGGCGATGTCAGCCCCTTGCTGTGCAATGATCCCGGGACCGATCACGGGGGTCGGTCTGCAAGGAGGCCCGAATGGCCGCTCGACGCGGTTCGGCGATCCCGCTGGTCATCGCGGGGCTGCTCGGCTTGGTGCTGATCCTCGCGGTCCGGCAGTGGGTCGGTGGCGACGGTGACGAGGAGGCCGGCCACCGCGAGCGGGTCGACGACGACCACCCCTGCCCCCGCGGACTGCACCACCGTGTCGGTCGTGGCGTCCAGCGAGAAGGCCGCCCTGCTCGGCAGGCTGGCCGAGCAGTACAACGGGTCCGGCCCGCAGGTCGGTGGCGCGTGCGTGTGGATGGCGGTGTCCACCAAGGCCAGCGGCGCGGCGACCACCGCCCTCGCCCGCGGGTGGGACGAGGAGGTCGACGGGCCCAGGCCCGGACGTGTGGACGCCCCGCGTCGAGCTCGTGGGCCGGGCTGGTCGACCAGGGGGCCACCGACCTCGACCGACCCAGCCCCATGCCCAAGGAGCGGCCCTCCCTGGTGCAGACGCCGCTGGTGATCGCCATGCCCCTGCCGATGGCGCAGGCCCTCGGCTGGCCGGACGCGCAGATCGGCTGGAAGGACCTCGCGGCGATCGTCGAGGCGCCCAAGGGGTGGGACAGCAAGGGCCACCCCGAGTGGGGCCGCTTCAAGCTGGGCAAGACCAACCCGTACTTCTCGACCTCCGGCCTGAACGCCACCATCGCGGCCTTCTTCGCCGCCACCGGGCGTGTCCAGCGACCTCACCGTCCAAGCAGGTCGCCGACCCCGAGACCCGGGCGTTCGTGCGAGGAGCTCGGAATCCTCGGTCGTCCACTACGGCGACACGACGCTGACCTTCCTGGACAACATGAGCCGGGAGGCCGCGGCAGGGCCAGGGGCTGACCTACGTCTCGGCGGTCACGGTCGAGGAGAAGTCGGTGCTGGACTACAACCTCGGCAACCCCACCGGCGACCCGGCGACCCTGGGCCAGCAGCCGCCGCCGACCATCCCCCTGGCCGCGGTGTACCCCTCCGACGGGACCCTGCTGTCGGACAACCCGTGGATAACGCCTGGACGCCGAGTGGGTGGACGACACCAAGCGCGCAGGCCGCCGCCGACTTCCTCGCCTGGCTGCACGCAGCCGCAGCAGCAGGAGGCCTTCACCGGATGCAGGCTTCCGGACCTTCGAGGGCGAGCCGGGCGACGGCCATCACCCAGGCCAACGGCCTGCTGCCCGCCGGGCCGGCCAAGATCCTCGCGCCGCCCTCGCCAGCCGTCCTCGCCGACGTGCAGAAGTCCTGGGACGCAGCTTCGCAAGCGGGCGCACGTGCTGTTCGTGATGGACGTGTCGGGGTCGATGGGCGAGCAGGTCCCGGCGTCGGGCCAGACGAAGCTGGAGCTGGCCCAGGATGCCGCGATCTCGGCCTTCGAGGGGTTCGCCGCCGGACGACGAGGTCGGCCTCTGGGTCTTCTCCACGGAGCGCGGCCCGAACCTCGAGCCCTGGTTGGAGATGCAGCCCGTCGGCCCGGCCAGCACCTCGGTCCCGGCCATGCAGTCCGACGTGGCCAGCCTCGCTCCCGGACGGCGGCACCGCGCTCTACGCCTCGTTGCGCGCCGCTCAGGAGCAGATGCTGGCCGAACTGGACACCAAACGGATCAACGCGATCGTCCTGCTCTCCGACGGGGTCAACGAGTACCCGCCCGACGACGACCTCGACAGCCTGTTGGAGCAGCTGCAGGGCGAGAGCCTGGACACCACCGTGCGGGTGTTCCCCATCGGGTACGGCGAGGGCGCCGACCCGGAGACGCTGAGGGCGATCGCGGAGGCATCGCGTGGCCAGTACTACGAGGCCACCGATCCGGCGAGTATCGAGAAGGTCCTTGCCAGCGTGCTGTCGAACTTCTGACCCCGCACCGGCAGACTAGGCCCATGTCAGCACGCGACGAGCTCCGTGACCCATGGGCGTGGCTTGTCGCGGCCGTGTGCGGCGGGCTCGCGTGGGCGGTGCTCGGAGGTCAGCTGGGGCTGGCCGGAGTGCTCCTGGGGCTCCTCATCGGCGGCGTCGTGCTCGGCACGACAGTGGCCGTCGGTGCGATCCGGGGCCGCGGCCAGGAGCCCCGTGCCCTGGAGCAGCCCCGGGACCGGCTGCCGACGCCACCGCGGGGGAGCGTCCAGGGCCGCCTGCTGGCGCGCGCACACGCTGCGGTGGCGCGGCTGGAGGACCTCGTCGGCCGCCCGTCGGACCCATGGATCGCCGGCGAGGTCCGCCGCGTCCTGTCGCGACAGCCGCGCCGTGGTCGAGGCCGTCGCCGAGATGGCAGGGCGGATCACCCTGCTCGACTCCAGCATCGACGCCGCTCGTCCCGAGCGCGCTCGCGCAGGAGATCTCGGTGCTGCAGGAGCAGGTGCAGCGCACCACCGACCCCGACGTGCGTCGGGAGCAGGAGAGGGCACTGGCCGCCCTGGACGGTCACGCGGACTCGGTGGACCGACTGCTGCGCCGGCGCGACTCCGCCCTGGCCGAGATGCAGGCCTCGGCCGCCGGGCTCGAGGGGCTGGCCGCGCGAAGTGGCGAGCTGGTGGCACTGGGCCCGGCCGGTCGCGACACGGAGGAGGCCGCCCGCATCGTCGGGGACCTGACGAACTCCCTGGACTCGGTCCGGTCCGGGGTCGACGCGGCCCGAACCCTTCTGCGCGACATCTGAGGGTCGCGGCGGCGCTGCCCGCACCGACTCTGCGCGCCTCGACCGGTCGGGGTCGGGGTCGACGCGGTCGCACCCAGCTGCGCGGCCTCTTGAGGGTCGGCGCGACGCTGCCCACATCGCACTCCGTGCCGTCCCCGGACGAGACCCGGACCCCGCGCCGCCCCCGGGCGAGCCGTCGCGACCACGACCCGGTGGCTCGGCCCGAGACCCCCTACGCTGACGCCCATGACCGCAGCCGTCGCCCTGGCCCCGGGAGTCTGGCGTGTCCCGACGCTGCGCTGGGACCTGCTCAACTCCTTCGTGATCCGCGCCGAGGACGGCTCGGTCGCGCTGGTGGACACCGGCCTCAAGTCCGCGCCCCCGCGCATCCTCGCGGCCCTTGCCGAGATCGGCTCGGGGCCCAGCGACGTGACCGCCATCATCCTGACCCACGCGCACGGCGACCACGCCGGCGGCGCTGCCGAGCTCGCCCGGCGCAGCGGGCGAGGGGTCACGGTCCACGAGGTCGACGCGCCCTACGTCCGAGCCGGCACCGCTCCCCCGCGCGACAGGTCGCTGCGGCTGGGCCGGCTCCTCACGCGGATGCCCGGGGTGGAACCCGCCCCGGTCGAGCGCACGCTGTCCGACGGTGAGCTGATCGAGGGCAGCGGACTGCGCGTGCACCACACCCCTGGTCACAGTCCCGGGCACTGCTCCCTGCTCCACGAGGAGTCCGGGACGCTCATCACGGGGGACGCGATCTGGAACGTCCGCTCACGCCGGACGTGGTCGGTGCTCGCATTCTGCACCGACGTGGCGATGACCAAGCGGACCGCTGCGACGCTGGCCGACCTGGAGTACTCGACGGCGGCGTTCACGCACGGTCCCGAGATCCGGCGCACCGGGCGGGAGGCCATCCGCGAGTTCCTCGCCCATCCTCGAAGGATCGCACCGGGCCTCTGAGCCTCCCGGTGGGCTCAGCCGATCCAGACCGCCTTGATGTTGGTGAACTCGCGGATCCCGTGCCCGCTGAGCTCCCGGCCGTAGCCCGACCGCTTGGTGCCGCCGAAGGGCAGGTCGGGGTAGGAGATGGTCATTCCGTTGATCGTGACGCTGCCGGGGTCGAGGTCGCGGATGAACCTGGCCTGCTCGTCCGAGTCGGTCGTCCAGGCATTCGCACCGAGTCCGAAGCTGGTCCCGTTGCCAAGCTCGATCGCCTCGTCGATCGACTCCACGCGGTACAGCCCGGCGACCGGGCCGAAGACCTCCTCGGCGTACATCTCCATGTCCGGGGTCATGTCGGCCACGACCGTCGGCTCGTAGAACCAGCCGGGGCCGTCGAGGGCCCTGCCACCGCAGAGCACGGAGGCCCCCTTGGAGCGCGCGTCCTCGACCAGCGTCACGACATCGGAGCGCCCTGAGGCGGTCGCCAGCGGGCCGACGTCCGTCGCGTCGTCCATGGGATCGCCGACGACGAGCGCGGCCATGCGGGCGACGAAGGCCTGCGCGAACTGCTCGTAGACGTCGGTATGGACGATGAACCGCTTGGCCGCGATGCACGACTGGCCGTTGTTCTGGCAGCGCGCGGTGACCGCGACCTCCGCGGCCCGCTCCACGTCCGCGGACGGCATCACGATGAACGGGTCGGACCCGCCCAGCTCCAGGACCGTCTTCTTGATCTCCTCGCCGCAGATCGCCGCTACCGACTGGCCGGCCGGCTCCGAGCCGGTGAGGGTCGCGGCACGCACGCGCGGGTCGCGCAGCACGGACTCGACCTCGCCCGAGCCGATGAGCAGCGTGGTGAAGCAGCCCTCGGGGAAGCCGGCCCGACGGAACAGGTCCTCGAGGTAGACCGCGCACTGGGGCACGTTGGATGCGTGCTTGAGCAGTCCGACGTTGCCCGCCATCAGCGCGGGCGCCGCGAACCGGACCACCTGCCACAGCGGGAAGTTCCACGGCATGACCGCCAGCACGACGCCGAGCGGGGCGTAGCGGGAGTACGCCTGCGAGGCACCGACCGCTGACCCTTCGACCGGCTCGTCGGCCAGCAGTCGCTCGGCGTTGTCGGCGTACCAGCGCATCCCCTTGGCGCACTTCGCGGCCTCGGCCCGAGCGGACTTCAGCGTCTTGCCCATCTCGAGGGTCATGATCCGGGCGATCGACTCGTTGTCCTCGTCGAGCAGGTCCGCCGCCCGCCTCATGAGCGCGGCACGCTCCTCGAAGGAGGTCGTTCCGCCACTTCTGGAAGGTCGCTTGCGCGGTTTCGATGGCGGCCGACACCTCGGCCCTGGTGTGCGCGTCGAACGAGCGCAGGGTCTCGCCGGTGGTGGGGTTCAGGGTTGCGATGGCCATGGGCGCCATGGTGCCATCCCGTTGCCGTACCCACGAGACCGGGCGGGGCTTCGGCCGGGGGCTCCGGCGTCCGTCTCAGTGGCTCTGGCGTCGCCACAGGGACATGCGAACCGAGTCCGAAGGACGTGGCGAGCGGATGCCGTCCGGCCAGAGCGTGTCCTCGTCGGCGTCCACCGCCCAGATGTCGGCGGTCTGCATCCGCGCCCTGGTCAGGTCGGCTCCGCACAGGACCGCCCCGCGCAGGGTCGCGGCCTCCAGGGTCACGCGGCGCAGGTCTGCCCCGGTGAGGTCGGCACCCCGAAGATCGGCGCCGAACATGTTGGCCCCCACCAGCAGCGCTCCGGTGAGGTCCGCCTCGCGAAGGGACGCGCCCGAGAGGTCCGCCGAGCTGAGGTCGGCACCGCGCAGGAACGCCCCGCTCAGGTCCGCGCGCACCATGCGGGCACCGCGGAAGGATGCCCGGACGGCCCGCGACCCCGCGAGCGTCGCCTGGCGCAGGTTCGCAGCGTCGAAGCGCGTGGCGCTCAGGTCGGCACCGGCGAGGTCGGCACGGACCAGCCGGAACCCGCGGAGGTCGGCGCCCGTGAGGGGCATGTCGGGGGCAGTGGTGCGGGTGGGCCAGGGGATCGGCATACCTGCACACTGGCCCCGGGCCGTGACGTGCGCCTGTCGGCCTCGCGTACCCGACGGGACGGCTGCGTGAACATCCGGCCAACCTGCACCCGACCGGACGCGGCCTAGCTGCGGGCGAGCGGTCGGCGGCAGGCCGAGCCTCCACTCAGGGCCACGGCTTCTCGACCCTCAGTCGGACGCGCCAGGCGGACGCGTCAGAACCAGGCCTTCCGCTCGACCATGTAGGTCTGGTAGGACTCCGTGCCTCATGGGGCGTGCTCGGTTCAGGCGGCCGTTTCGTCCTCAGAATGCGTTGGTTGGCGATGACGGTCGCGGACTAGTTTGCGGACTGGCTGCGGACTGCGATCAGGCGTACTCAGGCCTCGGCCGAGGGGTGTCACCGGGCTCGACCGAGGGCTCCGCGGCCGCAGGAACTCGATATCGCTCTCCGCGATCCACGGACGATCGGCCATCGACTGCCAGAACCGCCGGCCCGCCCGGCCCGAGGTGATTGGGGCTCCGTCGTGCTCGCGATCCGCTGCTGATGGGGATGGCGGCCGGTGCCATCGCGGGCGCCGCACCGCGCTTTCTGCCTGTTATCGCAGCCATTTCAGCCCTTTCTGTGCTCATTGGGAAGGTATACTCGTTAGCCCGGAATCGCACGGAGAGTCACCAGATCGGCCCCTTGTTGCGCTCACGCAACGTAATCAAGTCGGGGGTGTTGCCCCGATCGACCCCAAGTGACCTCCAGCGACGCGCGTGCGCAGGCCGCCTTCGGGGCGTGAGGCCACGCGTGGGGATACAGCCCCACTCAGATGTCGCCACGGACAGTGATATCCACCGGTGCCGACAGGTATGCGCACCAAATTCCACTCTCCACAATTGACCAGCCTCATCCATGTCCGCGCATTCCGCGCGGTGCATTCTCCTGTCACCGTGAAGGCTATCCATAATGAGTCTATTGGGAGGGCACTTCGCCGTTCGATGGCGCTCCCGGAGTCATCTAACCGGCGGGCACGGTCCCCGGTCGGCCAATCTCATGACGGGCGACATGGCGCACATCATGCCGTCTCACCGGGCCAGTCGCACCGTCGCTCACCGCGCCACGAGGGTAACGCGGCCGCTACCCTCGCGACTGGCTGTGCGCCAATAGATGCGGCTGTCACTTTCAGCACTCGGAAGGGGAGCACGATGAACGAGATGAACGCAGGTCGAGGGAGGGAAAGAAGCGCACGTCGCGGGAAGCGAACAGGAGTCGGGGCGGCGCTGGCCGCGGGATCGTTAGTGGCCGCGGTCGCTGGGTCGGCGCTTGCTGCAACAACGAACGTGCGACCTGGCCCGGAGTTGGCAGGGTGGAGACTGGTCGCCGAGGGGAGCAGCCTAACCGCCGCACCTGCTCAACGGCAGAACTCTTCGGGCTGGGTTGATGCGACAATGTCAGGCGCCGGAAGCGGGAGTGCCGTTTTGAAGCCCCAAACGGGTGCGGCGGATGCCGTCCTGGCAGGGTTGAACACCGACAACTACGAAGGCACTCCATTCTCGGGGATCACCGCGCTTAAGGTGCGGGTCAGGACGGATGGGGGCGCCAACGGACCGCGAGTTGTGCTCCGCACCCGCGCCCTGCCGACCCGGGAAGCGTGCAATCTCAACTTCATGATCCCCCTCTCTCCGACGTGGACCACATTCGACCTGACTGTCAGCCCCTTCTGGGACATTTTTGACCGTTCGGGGGGGTGCGACCTCTTCCCCAACGGCTCGACCTGGTCGCAGGTGACTGCGGCGTTGCCTGGCCCAGCTGACGTCCTCGACAGCTCGTCCATCGACGGGGTAGCCGGGGTGCGGATCCTCACCGGTGCTACGGATGGCCTGGCCTACCCAATTACGTACGTGGACTCGTTCGAGTTCAACACCGCAACCAGCGACTTTGAGGCGCCGGGGCTGTCGTTGTCCGGCGCAGTCGCCAGTATCCCGGCGGGCGGAACTATCGACCTGCCGATCGCCGCCAAGCTGAGTGGCCCGAACCAGCCGGGATTCGGCAACAGTCTTGGCTTCGTCAGCGGGGATGGTGGCGTGACCTCCTCTGCCGCGGTGAGCGTCGCGTCGTCCCCGGCCGGGCTCTGCACGGCGCCTAACACGCCCGTCTCGTTCCCCCCCGCGGAAACGGCGGGCACAAGCCTTGGTACATCGTTCTCCAAGGTCCTCCCGCCGATCAAGGTCACGACCACGGCCGGTGCCGGTGGCACGTGCACGTTCTCGCTGACCTCCCCGGTGAACGCGGTTGTCTCCGGAACGGTCACACTGACGGTAACCGCAACGCCCACGGTGACTGCGCCCCCCGTGACGCCGCCGCGCTCGTCGAAGCCGCCCGCCGTTGTCCCCACCACCTGCAAGGCAACCGCCGTGTCGAAGAAGAGCAAGATCAAGGTCGACATGGGTCCGGACCTCCCCGGGAACGGGTTCTACAGGGTCCGCATCGACGTCAAGCGGGGCGGCGAGTGGTTCCGGTACCTGAAGTCCGCGAAGACGCAGGGCGCGCAGGAGACGAGGACCACCAACGTGCCGAAGGGCACGTACCGGGTTAAGTGCTACGGCCCGACCGAGGCGCAGGACTCGCGCTCGGGAGTCGTGAAGATCAAGAAGTAGGAGTCAGCCCCAGGGCGGCGCGCACGCCGCGAAAGCCACGTGCGCGCCGTTCGTCGTTCCTCCTTGCTCGCCGCCAGCCAGCGGCCCGCAGCAGGCCCTCTTGCTCCGACACTGACTCCTTTCCTTGCGCTGGATAGATGCTTTCGGCCCAATGGGCGGGCGATCTCACCCGCTCCGAGCCCGGCACGATCGCGCCGACAGGACGCGAGTCGCGGCTCCCCTTGGGATGGCGAGCAGGAGCAGCCCATCGGAGGACCGGATCACAGTGAGAGTCCTGGCGCCAATAACCAGCCAGTAGTCGCCGCGCCCGCCCCCACCGCAGCGCTCCACCGTTTGATCCGGCACCACCGACCCGCCGCACCCCATGCGTGTGGTTGGCACCGCTGAGCGGCAGTCGAGGGTGACGAACCAGTCGCCACGATTGGGCGTCCACGTCTCGATCACGCTGCGGGCGCTCGTGGCCATCCACCTCGACGTCGTTCGCCTCGGGCGGCAGCAGCAGCCCTGATCCTGCGCAGATGCCCGGCGCGCATTCGAGCGCGTAGCCGTCGCGGCAGAACCGGGAGGGTCCCCTTGGCGCGGCCGAGCACCCGGCTGCGGGCATTTGCGTCGAGCGCGGTGGCGGTACGGTCGGCCGCCGGGTGAGCTGCGCCAGCGGCCCTCCCCCATAGGCGCGTCGAGGTCAGGACCGGGTAGTCGTCAGCGACATCGATGGACGGCCAGGCCGGCCGAGACCGCGTCGGTGGTCCGAGATCCCAGCGGCGCAGCAGCACCCCGTGGTCGCCGCACAGCGCCGGAGGGTAGCTGCGGCGCTGATTCGGGTGGACCTCGAATCCGAGGCCGGCGGCCAGCACCGCCAGCCGTAGCCCGGTCCGAGCGCCCCCGCCGTAGATGCCCACGGTACGGCGCGGTAGGTGCTGGCGTCCACCAGGTCGCGTAGGAGGTCATCAGCGTGGCGGGTCGATTGTCAGCAGGCATCGCACTCGGTGTGGCGCATCTGCCGACAGTGGGGTGCGGGGGCGGCGCCGCACCACCAGCAGGTGCCTTGTGCGCGCCAGGTCTTCGAGGGAACGGGTGGGCGGGGTAGCCGAGGCTTCGGCGATCGTGGTGGTCGCGGTCATGCCTGTCTCCTCGGTCTCGCGCCGCGAGGCGGGGGTCGTAACCAGGGTCGTCGAGATCCAGCCCCCCGTCCGCGCGACGTGCAGCAGCCGCCGGTACGGGCTCAGGCGATGGTGAGAACGGAGAGGATGGTGATGGTTCCTAGTGTCCCGCGCCGGTGACTCGTTGCATAAGTCGTCCGATTGAGGTGAGGATCTGTTCGGCGGTCTTGGTCCAGATGAATGGCTTCGGGTCGTCGTTCCAGGCCTTGACCCAGGCGCGGATGTCGGCCTCGAGGGCTTGGACGGAGCGGTGGTCGCCGCGGCGGATGAGTTGATCGGTGATGTAGGCGAACCACCGTTCGACCTGGTTGATCCAGCTGGAATATGTAGGAGTGAAATGCATATGGAACCGGGGGTGGGCGGCGAGCCATTCGGATGGCCGGGGGTCTTGTGGGTGCCGTAGTTGTCGCACACGAGATGAATGTCGAGGTCGTCGGGGACCTCGGTGTCGATCTTGATCAGGAACTTGCGGAACTCGATGGTGCGGTGCCGTCGGTGCAGGCTGGAGATGACGGTGCCGTCGGCGGTGTTGAAGGCGGCGAACAGGCTGGTGGTGCCGTGCCGGACGTAGTCGTGGGTGCGTTTCTCCGGCATGCCGGGCATCATCGGGAACGCCGGCTGCGACCTTGCCAGGGCCTGGACCTGGGATTTCTCGTCCACGCAGAGCACGACCGCGGCTTCCGGCGGGTTCAGGTACAGCCCGACGACGTCGTAGACCTTCTCCACGAACATCGGGTCGTTGGACAGTTTGAACCCGTCGGTCCGGTGCGGTTTGAGCTCGAACGCCCGCCAGATCCGGCCGATCGTCGACGGCGAAAGACCCGACTTCTTGGCCATCGATGCGCGGGACCAATGGGTCGCGTTCTCCGGGGTGGATTCCAACGTGTCGACCACGCATCTTTTCCACCTGATCGGCGGTCACCGACGGCACCCGGCCCGGGCGGGGGTCATCCCCGAGCCCGTCCAACCGCGATTCAACGAAACCTCGCACGCCATTTCCCGACCGTCGCTGGGCGACGCCCCCCGGGCCGCGACCCCTTGTTGGCAGACCCTCCGCGCAGCCGAGCACGATCCTTGACCGCAACGCCAACGCCTGCGACGACTTCCGCCGGCGGGCCCACCGTCGAGCTGCTCTCGTTCCTCAGAAGACAACTCCAGCAAGGCTTTTGGGCGACCAGTTCGAGGCATACCGCCATCCTACTACTTATAACGCGTTTCAACGGCGCGGCACACTAGCCCGGCACTCGTATTTCCCCCTGACGGAGGTAGACACATCGGCCATTCCTCACCATGCTCACCAATATCGGGGCTCGGTGAGGATGGTGAGGATACTTTCGGGCGCTCGACCCGCCACCTCGCCGCCTCGCCGTGCACCTTCCCCTCGCGCACGACTCGCAGCCCCCCGTTCCACTTGTTCGCCTCGTCACGGAGCCGGTACTGCACCTTCGCCTTGACCTCTCGCCCGCGACCACGGCTGCAGGTCGCTTGCCGCTGAACACGTCCCGCACGATCACCTCGGCGATGCCTGACGGCAGGTCGTCGTCCCACTTCGGATGCGCGGCGACCGCCTCGATCGACGTCGTCGGTGGTGAAACCTCCGGCAGGCATTTCCTCGCCGAGCCGAGCCGACCAGGAACCCCGCCGCCTCGGCCTTCGGGTCCGACTCGACGAAGGCGTCGAGGTTGCCGAGGAACCCATCAACGCCGAGCCACTCCAGCAGCCCGCCGAGCATCGACGCCCACCGGCTGAACTGGCGCATCGGTGGGACTGTGGCGGCCTCGCGGCATCCCGGCAAGCACCCACCCGCGCACGACGGTGAGCGCTGCTGTGATGAGTTCGGTATCGTAGTCGGGCAAGCACCTGCGCGTCGTCAAGCCGCACGGCGAACTGCCGACTCTTCGGATTCGGCATCCTCGGATCGAGGCGGATCGGCACCGTGCGGTCGACCAGGTCCGGGCCGACCCGCAGGTCGTTGCCGGTCACCACGGCGATGCGATCGAACGACATCCTCGCCATCGTGTTGCTGCCGAGCATCCGGTCCTCGTGCCGAGCCGGACGTCGCGGCCTTGGCCAGCACCGCCGATTCGAACAGGTCGCGCGGGTCGACGTTGTCGAGCCCGAGCACCTTCGCCGAGGACCGCAGCAGTGTCGTGGTGAGCAACTTGCGCACTCCTCGGCCTCGTCGGTGTTGTAGGTGATCGTCGTCTGCCCGCCGGCCATCAGCCCGGGCAACTCGATGCCGAGGACCCTCTTGCCAGCGCCCTGTGTCTCCCGGGGGGTTGGATGCCGTGCAGCGGAATCACCGAGTCGATGAGCGCCTGCATCTGCGGCGTGAGTTGCAGCGCGAGCGCGTTGGCGCGGTCGGCCTGCTCGACGAACGGGAACCCGGACAGCAGCCCGAGCAGGACGGCCGCCGCCGCCTCTGATCCTCAGCCCGGGTCGGTGCCGCTGGGATGACGAGCCCGACGAGATCCGCGTCGATGTCGAACCACACCCGGGTGCCCAGGTCGTAGCCGTTCTCGGTCCTCAGTGTGCCGTCCCGACGCACGACCGGGATTCGGCTGACACTGTGCACCGTGCAGACGCCGTCCCAGATCTCGGCAGCGATGATGCGCTGGCGATCTCGATCGGCAGCAGGATCTCGCGGCGTCTTCGGCCCGGCGTCGGTCTGGTCGATCACGTAGATGTAGTACGTGCGGTTCGCCCCCAGCGCGAACGACGCGGGCTTATCGAAGGCCCGCAGCATGTCCCGGTCGTCGTCACCTTTTCTGACCCACACGAGGGACCCGTTCGCGACGGAAGATGTCGTCCCGCTTGCCGATATGCTCCAGCAATTCCCGCTCGCCATCGATCGGCCAGTTGAACTGCGCACCAGGCTTGTCGCTCGGCATCGGCGGCGGGTCGGCCCTCGGTGGTAACGCCTTCGCCTCGTCCTCCTCGGTGATCGCCGCGAGCCGCCCATTGCCCTGGGCCTTCGTCACCAGCTCGTCGACCACCGTCCAGTGCGTGCTTCGAATCCGGGATCCTGTGCGTGCTGTGCGTTAGAGCCGCCACCAGCCGCCTCGCCATGTCTCCCGGCAGCGGGATCTTCTCCTTGGTCACCCGCTCGATGCAGCCCATGGCCTCATCCTGCTGTCGGTGCCGAGTTCAAACTTTCTGCTCGACGCAGACTTCCGCATATCGTCTGCGATGGTCATCGATGCCAACTCCTGCGCCAGCGCCCACGAAGTCACCGCCATCACCTCTGCGTCGAATGTCTCAATCAGCTCTCGGGGTCTGGGAACGCGTCGATGATCACGTCGAGCGCACCCCGGAGCGGGAACTGCTTCCAGCCGTGCGCGAGCCACTGCCGAGCCGACCGCCGTCCTCATCGCCGGGTGCCGCTCGCCGTTCGGAGCCTGACCCAGCACCGTCGACGTACTCCCGAAAGTCGCGCACTTTCCGTTGATTCGCTCGCCAGATGCTCATCCGTCGATCAGCAGCTCGGTGCGCTTGTCGCTCAGTGCCGAGGCACCGGCACCGCCGATCCGGCTGACCATGCCGCTGCTGCTGACGCTGAGCAACGGCAACTCGATCCCGGACAGGAAGCTATCCCCAGCGGGCCGGTAGTAGTCCCGGCGACCGTCGACCAGCGACGGCGGCAGCATCAGGTGCCCACGATCGGCCCGGTATTCGCCGCCCCATGGGTTCCGTGCCGCCGGCTGGCTGCTCCTGCCCAGCGACGTAGACATGCCGACCGCCACCCTTCCCCGCGGACTCCACGCCGAGAAAGGCTCGGCTGCCGCCCTGGTGTTCCACGTCGAATGCGGCCACGGCTGCCGGCCCGTCGAGGTCGACCCCGACCAGCGGCACGACGCACCGCCACGGCGAGCCCGCGACGTTGACGCCGTCGACGTCGTGCCGCCACATGACGACCTCGGCCATCTTTCGCCACGCAGCCGCGTCGGTGGTCGCGTCCCCGTACCTTCGCGCGCGCCCACGCCTTGGTCGTGCTTCCCCTTGCACACCGTCTCGCGCTTCAGGAAGACCGGCAGGCAGGGCTCGCAGGGCTCGGCGTCATGCGCGAGCGGGACCGGGAACACCGCCCAGCCCCCAGGCGATGGACTGCTGCACCTTCGCCGACGTGCCCATCGGCCAGGTCCGCCGGTCCCATGTGGAGACGTGGGTCCAGACCCTGAGCGCGACGCTGGCCCCCGCCGATAGTCCGGTCCCGGTACTCCTCGGTGCGCGCGGTGCTGAGGGCGGCCGTGGCCGACCGGGGCATCGCGACCGACCCATCCGTCGGCGTGCGGCTGCCAGCAGTCCCCCGCCGGGACTCCACATGGACCCTGCCGACGACAGAGCAGGTCCGGGCGCTGCTTGAGCATGCCCCGGAAGGGTTCGCCCCGTGCATCGGGCTGGCGGCCTTCGCGGGCCTGCGCTCAGGGGAGATCGCCGGGGTCCAGGTCGGGGACGTGGACTTCCTGCGGGGCGTCCTCCATGTGCGCCGGCAGGTTCAGCAGGGCGAGAAGGCTTCGGCCGTGGAAGTTCGCCCTCCCAAGCACGGCAGCTTCCGCGACGTGGCCATCCCGCCTGGCCTTGTGTCCATGCTCGCCGAGCATGTGGCGCAGCATCGGGCGGGTGACGACCCCACGCGGTTCCTGCTGGCGATGGGCGGGGAGGGGCCGATGTCCCCCTCCTCGATGGCGTGGCACTGGCGGGTGACAGCCAGGGGCGCCGGGATCGCCCAGTTCAAGCCGCGCGGGTGGGCGGTCAGCCTCCACGACCTACGGCACTTCTACGCCTCCGGACTGATCGCGGCGGGGTGCGATGTCGTCCACGGTCCAGCGTGCCCTCGGGCACGCCAAGGCCACCACGACGCTCAACACCTACAGCCACATGTGGCCCACGGCCGAGGACCGGACGAGGGGTGCGGCTGGCGCCTGCTGACTGCGGTCCTTGAACGTCTTGCGGACTCGTTGCGGCTGCGGAGTGACCTCAGGGACGAAAACCGCCTCTGACCTGCGTCAGAACCAGGCCTTCCGCTCGACCATGTAGGTCTGGTAGAACTCGGCGTCGGTCTTGGTGAGGTAGATGATGCCCTCGATGAGCCCGATGATCGAGCCGATCCCGCAGGTGAGAACGCGTGATCAGGATTCGGATCAGGCCACCGGACGTGTCGCCGAGGATGAACCGGTGAACCCCAAGCCCGCCGAAGATGATGCCCATGATCCCGCACAGGATCTTCTTCTGGTTGACCTCGGCCGGGACCTGCGGCTGCTGGGCGTACTCGTAACTCATGTGGGCCTCCTTGGTGGTTGCCTCACTCTACGACCCGGGCCGGGGCCCAGTGTTGAATGACCCCCGTGCCAGCCGCCCCATTCACGTTCCGTGTGGGCGCCCGGCACGGGCTGGCACGAACAGGCGTGATCAGCACCCCGCACGGACGGATCGACACCCCCGCGTTCATCCCGGTCGCGACCAAGGCGACGGTCAAGGCGGTCCTGCCCGAGGCGACCGGCGCACTGGGGGCCCAGGCAGTGCTGGCCAACGCCTACCACCTGCAGCTCCAGCCCGGCGCGGACATCATCGACTCCGCCGGCGGTCTCGGTGCGTTCATGAACTGGACGGGTCCGACGTTCACCGACTCGGGCGGCTTCCAGGTGATGAGCCTCGGCGTCGGCTTCAAGAAGGTCCTGGCCATGACCGCCGACAGCGGTGACCGCCGACGACGTGATCGCCCCGGGCCGCGACCGGCTCGCGCACGTGGACGACGAGGGCGTCGACTTCGTCTCGCACATCGACGGCGCCCGGCACCGGATCACGCCGGAGTCGAGCATGGCAGTCCAGCACCAGCTGGGCGCGGACGTCATGTTCGCCTTCGACGAGTGCACGACCCTCATGAACACCCGCGCCTACCAGGAGCGCTCCGTGGCGCGGACCGCGGCCTGGGCCAGGCGGTGCGTGGCCGCCCACGACCTGCTGACGGAGCAGCGAGCGCACGCGCCCTACCAGGCCCTGTTCGGAGTCGTCCAGGGCGCCCAGTTCGAGGACCTGCGCCGGTCAGCGTCGGCCGACCTCGCCGGCCTGGGCCTGGACGGCTTCGGGATCGGCGGGGCACTGGAGAAGTCCCAGCTCGAGGCGATCGTCCGGTGGGTCTGCGAGGAGCTGCCCGAGGACCGGCCGAGGCACCTCCTGGGCATCGGCGAGCCGGACGACCTGTTCGCGGGCGTGGCCTCGGGGGCCGACACCTTCGACTGCGTCATGCCCTCGCGGGTGGCTCGCAACGGCGCGATCCTGTCCAACGACGGGCGCTACAACGTCGTGACCGCCGCCAACCGGCGGGCCTTCGAGCCGCTGGACCCAGAGTGCTCCTGCTACACGTGCGCGCACTACACGCGGGCCTACCTGCACCACCTCTCCAAGGCGCGCGAGATGACCGTGCACACGCTCGCCACGATCCACAACGTGCACTTCCTCGTGGATCTCGTCGACCGGATGCGGGCGGCCCTGGCGGACGGGGACTTCGACGCGTTCCGGGTGGAGTTCCTCGGTCGGTACTACTCCCGACGGGTCGCAGCACGCTCCGGTGCGATGGGCAGTCCATAGGTCGGCTCACGGCGCTTCACCGCGGCGATCACCCGGTAGGTGACGGGCATGACCAGGACCTCAACGGACACCTTGTACAGGTACCCGGTCACCACGTAGTTCACGAACGTCCAACCTGTGATGACGCCGAAGAACGCGATGGTGCAGAACACCAGCGTGTCGGCGAACTGACCAACGGCTGTGGACCCGAGCAGCCGCGCCCACAGCCGCGTCTCCAGGGTCCTGGCCTTGATCCGGACGAGCACCCAGGCATTGAGCAGCTGGCCGACGAGGAAGCCGCAGAGGCTGGCGAGCACGATCCGCGGGACGAAGCCCAGCACTGCCTCGAAGGCCTCCTGGTTGTGCCAGTCCGCCGCGGGTGGTGCGGACTGGACGAGCCAGAACGTCCCGGCCGCGAGGGCCGACATACCGAACGCGATCCAGATGGCGCGCCGCGTGGCGCGCCAGCCGTAGACCTCCGACAGCACGTCGCCAACCACGTAGACCAGTGGGAAGAGGAAGGCCCCGCCGTCGGTGATGAGCGGACCGGCGGCGATCAGCTTCGTGGCCCCGATGTTGGAGATGAGCAGCAGCCCGACGAACACCGCGACGACCGTGGCGTAGTGCCCGCTGGTCAGCGCGAAGGCGGGCTCGGCAGGGCTGGCGTTCTCCGCGCGGTCGGCCTCGGCGACGTGTGAACGGCCAGGGATGTCGGCTTCCGGTCGCCCGCTCGGTGTCACGCTCATGGGAGCGTCATTGAACCACCGAGGCGGCCGCCACCCGGAACCACGCGCCCGTTTCCGTCGAATAGCGCGGACCGTGCTGGCTCCGCCGACAGCCTCGCGCCCGCTTCCGTCGAAAGACGGGCACGACGGGGCGCCTATACGACGCAAAGGGCCGCGAGGTTGTCCCGCAGCAGCCGCCGGACCCCAGTCCTGGCCGGGAACGACCGGAACCCCCGCGAGGATGTGCCGCGCCGGGGTTCCGGGTCCGTCCGCCGTTACGTGCATTGGCCGCGGCGACGCGGGCACCCGGCGCGGCCCGGGCATCGGGCGGCGCAGCCAGGTCGTCGGAGTGGCGCGCCGGGACGTGCCGGACCCTGACCGCCGGGCCTGGGGACCCGTGACGGCGCATGGACCGCGCAGGTGGGGGATGCTTGGCCCAATGGACGACGACGACCTGACACCCGACGACGCCACCGAGGCTGAGCTCTGGGAGATGCTCGACGAGGCCTCCGGCGTCGATCGTGCGAGGATCCTCCATGAGCTGGGCGGACGCGCATTCTCCGATCAGGAGTACGAGCAGTCGGTGGCGCTGGCCGAGTCCGCCGCCCTGCTCGCGCGCGAGGTCGGCGACGAGCTGCTCACCGCGCGCAGTCTGTTCGGCCAGGCCGCCGGGCTGCGCCGCCTGGGTCGCACGCAGGAGCTGATCGAGGTCGCGATGGAGGCCGCCGACCTCCTGCGCGCCAACGGCGAGCCGGCCGAGATCGCCGAGTGCCACGGCATGGTGGCAGCGGCGTTCAGCGACCTGGGAGACGACGTCACCTCGCTGGAGCACTGGTCGAGTGCCGCCCGACTGTTCGAGAGCGAGGAGGCGCCGAACGAGGCGGGTCGGATGTGGATGTCGCTGGGCGAGGCTCTCGCCCGCCTCAACCGGCATGCCGAGGCCCTGGAGACCTTCGACCACGCCCGCGGCCTGTTCCGCACCGGCGACGAGCCCGGAGCCGTCCCATGGGCCGACGACCGCGCCGCGGCCGCCCTGATCGACCTCGGTCGCGTCGACGAGGCATTGGAACGCCTGCGCGCGGCCCTGAACGTCCGCGAAGCCCAGCGCGACGTGCCCCGGATCGCCTACGCCCACTACCGGCTCGGTTGGACGCTGCGCCTCGTCGGGCAGTTCGAGGAGGCCCTGTCGAACCTCAGCATCGCCGCCGAGCTCTTCGACGAGCTCGACGAGCTCGAGGGCCGCGCGCGCTGCGACCTCGAAGCTGCCAACGCGTTGACGTCCCTGGGCCAGTTCGAGGAGGCCGACGAGCTGTACCGGCGGGTGCGCGCGGTCTTCGACGCGCTCGGGCACGACGCCCAGGTGATCCTCAGCGACGCCAACCGGGCGGTGCTTCTGGCCCGCACCGGCAAGCTGGCCGACGCCGCCGAGCTGAACACGCGGCTGGTCGCGCGGGCGGCGGAGGCCGACATCACCTGGCTGCTGGGCGACATCAGCAACCACCTCGCCCGCAACCTCATCGAGCTCGACCGGCCCGCCGACGCACTGGGCGTCCTCGACGCCCAGGACGCCGAACGGCTGGAGCTGGCCGCGGCGGTCCAGGCCTCCGCGCTGCGCGCGAAGGCACTCCTGGCGACCGGGCGACGGACGATGGCCGCGCGGGCGGCCGAGGACGGCCTGCGGCTGGCGGCAGAGGCGGAGCTGGTCGCCGAGCGCGCCGAGCTCTACGAGATGCGCGGGATGTCGCGGATCGGCTCGCGCAACGGCCCGCGGGTCGCGGCCGCCGAGCGGGATCTCGCCCACGCCGTCGCGCTGTACCTGGCCGCCGGGATGACCGAGAAGGCCCGCGAGCTCTCGACCCGCTTCCTGCCCAGCCCCGGCATGCACGTGCGCAGGGGTGGCGGCTTCCTCAGCGACCAGCCGACCCTGCCCCTGCCGGAGCCCAAGGCAGAGCGCATCGAGTCCCGCACCGACTGACGCGCCGGCCGGACTCTCCTCAAGCTGTCAGATTCTCCCGAGGTTCGCGGACATTCCGCGAAGACCGGGGGACTCTGCTGGGGTGGGCGATCAGGTGGCCGGCGGCAGGCTCCTCCTCGCGCAGGAGCGGCGGGGTCGGCCTTCTCCGGGTTCACGCCCTGGACGTCCTTGTAGAACTCCCTGATGACGTCCATGTCGGCCTTGTGGTCGCCGGTCAGGTGCACGACCGGGCCGAAGCCCATCCGCTTGTTCTTCGCGTCGCAGTAGCCCAGGCAGACTCCGAGGTCGGCCTGCTGGGCGATCCGGTAGAAGCCGGACTTCCAGTACTCTCTTGCGCGAGCGCGTGCCCTCGGGCGCCATCACGAGGCTCAGCTGCCTGGAGGATCCGGCCTTCTCCACCAGCTCATCGACCACGCCACGGGGCGAGGAGCGATCCACCGAGACGCCGCCGAGCCAGCGGAACAGGGGGCCGGCCGGCCCGCGGAACAGCTCCTTCTTCATGAGGAAGTGCGGCTCGACATCGGTCGCCCAAGTCAGCAGCAGCATGAGCGGGAAGTCCCAGTTGGACGTATGCGGGACCGCAATCATCATGATCACCGGGTCCGGCGGGGGGTCGCCGTCGATCCGCCACCCGGCCCTGTCGAGCACGAAGCGCGAGATCGACTTGAGGCTCATGGTCCGGAAGCCTACGCGCGGGGCGTTTCCGACGGCGACCCCACAGATGCCGCTCAGCGCACCAAACGGGTCATCTCGACGACGACCTGCGGGTCCCGGCTCAGGGGCCCGGCGTAGATGCCCGTCAGCGGCGAGACGTCGCGGTAGTCCCGGCCGCGGGCGACGAGCACGTGTGCCGCTGCGACCGACCGGCCGTTCGTCGGGTCGTAGGCCTCCCAGCCGCCGTTCCAGGCCTCGACCCAGGCGTGGCTCTCGCCGGTCACCGGCTTGCCGATCTCGGCGTCCTCGCTGTGCACGTAGCCGCTGACGTACCGGGCCGGGATGCCCACCGCGCGCAGCAGGGCGAGGGTGGCGTGGCTGAAGTCCTGGCAGACCCCGCGCCCCTCGACCCACGCCTCCTTGGCCGAGGTGTGCACATGCGTGGCTCCCGGCGTGTAGGCGATGTGGTCGCGGACCATCTCGATCGCCAGGCCGATGGCCTGCTTCGGGGAGGGGGCGGCGCGCATCGTGTCGACCAGCGGCGCCCGGGCCGGGTCCGCGGAGGCGTCGTCGACGAAGGCCCCGAGCTCCAGGAACTCGCACCACCGGTCGACCACCTCGTCGGAGGCCATCTCCGACCAGCGTGACGCCGGGGGCCTGGCGCCACTTCTCGACCGTGTCCACGACCGAGTGGCTCACGACGGTCAGGGCGTTGTGCGGGAAGTGCACGTCGAACGCCTCGACGGCCGTGCCCCAGTAGTCGGTGTACCGCTGCAGCCGCGCGGCTGGGACGACGCCCAGGTCGTGGCGCAGCATCAGCTGCCCGGACGTGCTCAGCGGGGTCATGCGGGCCTCGTTGAAGGAGGCCTGCACCTCGCCGGCGTACGCCAGGCTGGTGGTGTGGGTGACGGACAGTCGCTGGGTCATCAGTGGCTCCACACGATCGTTCCGGCCTGACGGAAGAACGCCCCGGCGACGGCGTCGCTGGCCACGTAGGCCGCCTCGCTGGCGCGCTCGCTGAGGAGCACGAGGTCGGCCGGGGTCGGGTTCACGGAGGCGAACTCGAGCTCCGCGCGCAGGATGCCCACGGTGCGCAGCAGGGTCGAGGTCTGCTGCGGAGTCACATAGGTGGCCATCTGGCGCACGGACCGCTCCGCCCGGATGGCCGCCTGGAGGGTGGAGCGCGGGAAGGTCGGATCCAGCAGCAGGAACGCGCGCACCTGCTCGCCGGTCAGCGCCCGCTGGGTGCGCAGGAAGGGGTTGAACCCGCCCGCTGCCCGCAGGGTGGTGGCCGCGCCCACCTGCGGCCAGAGGTGCTCGTGGTCGATCGCCAGCAGGCGCGAGGTCATGTCGAGGCGCTCCAGGGCCCCGCCGAGCCGCAGGAACACCAGGCCCTCGTCGCGCGACATCTGCCAGTCGATGATCCCGGCGACCACCGAGAGCTCGTCGAGCAGGCGCCGCAACGGGATGCCGGGGATCACGGTCGAGACGCCGGTCTGCAGTCGCAGGTGGGTCGCGTTCAGGCGCTCGAACATGTCGCCCGGCAGCGCCTCCCGGATGGTCCTGGCGTTCTCGCGGGCGGCCGCGACGCTGCCGAGGATCGTCTTGGGCTCCTCGCGAGTCGCCCGACCACGATCCGCACGAGCTCGGCGGGCGTGAGCTGCAGGTGATCGGGCTCGGGCATCAGGGACAGCGGCTCGAGCATCGCCTCGACCCCGACCGCCGGGTCGCGGCGGGTGTCCTCGACGAGCAGCTGGTGGTGCTCGACCAGCAGCCTGGTGGTCACCTCGGCGCGCTCGACGTAGCGCCCGATCCAGAACATCGCCTCCGCGATCCGGCTCAGCATCCGACGACCCCCGGCCCCGCGGCACCGGCGGTCGGCCCCGGCGGCGAGGTGCCCACGCCGGTCGGCACCCGCCTGACCCGATGGTTGCTGCTGTTGCTGCTGCTGCATCTCCTGCTGCCGCATGCGCTCCGAGTGCACCGTGGGCTGGTCGACCCGCGCCCTGGCCTCGATCGCGGACCGCTGCTGCGCGGCCGAGAACGTCGGCTCCCCGGACTCGACCACCAGCTCGGGCTCCAGTGGCGGCAGCGGCTCCTCCTGGCCGGGATCGAGCACCCAGGTGTCCTTCGACCCACCCCCCTGGCTGGAGTTCACCACCAGGCTCCCCTCGACGAGGGCCACCCGGGTGAGCCCGCCGGGGAGCACCCAGACCTTCTCGCCGTCGTTGACCGCGAAGGGCCGCAGGTCCAGGTGCCGCGGTGCGAGCCGCCCACCCTCGACCACCGTCGGGCTGGTCGACAGGGAGACGATCGGCTGCGCGATCCACCCGCGCGGGTCCGCCTCGATGTTGGCCGCCGCGGTCGCGAGCTCGGCGTCGCTGGCCTGCGTGCCCACCACGATCCCGTAGCCGCCCGAGCCGTCCACCGGCTTGACCACCATCCGGTCCAGCCGGGGAAGCACGTGGGCGCGCTGCTCGGGGTCGCGCAGGTCGTAGGTGTGCACATTGGGCAGCAGCGGCTCCTCGCCGAGGTAGTAGCGCACGATCGTGGGGACGTAGGGGTAGACGGCCTTGTCGTCGGCGACCCCGTTGCCGACGCCGTTGGCGATGGTGACCGCCCCGGCGCGAGCTGCGTTGAGGATCCCAGGCACGCCGAGGACCGAGTCGGGGCGGAAGTGCACGGGGTCCAGGAAGTCGTCGTCGATGCGTCGGTAGATGACGTGCACCGGCTCGCTGCCGCGGGTCGTGCGCATCCGGACCACCCCGTCGCGACAGAAGAGGTCGCGACCCTCGACGAGCTCCACGCCCATGCGCCGGGCCAGGAACGCGTGCTCGAAGTGCGCCGAGTTGTGGACCCCGGGGGTCAGGACCACGACGGTGGGCTCGGCGACGCCCAGCGGCGAGGCCGCGAGCAGGGCGCCGAGGAGCCGCGCCGGGTACTCCTCCACGCTGCGCAGCCGGTAGCCGGTGAAGATCTCGGGCACGACGTGCGACAGCGTGCGGCGGTTCTCCAGGACGTAGGAGACCCCGGACGGGCTGCGCAGGTTGTCCTCCAGGACCCGGAACGTGCCCTCGTCGTCGCGGACCAGGTCGACGCCGGCGACGTGGATCCGCACCCCGTTGGCGGGCTTCACGCCGTGCGCATCGCGGTGGAAGTGCGCCGAGCTGGTGATCAGGCGGCGCGGGATCACCTGGTCGCGCAGGATCTCGCCGGCGCCGTAGATGTCGGCGAGGAACATCTCCAGGGCCCGGATCCGCTGGGCGACGCCGGCCTCGATGACCCGCCACTCGGCAGCGTCGACGATGCGCGGGACCAGGTCCATGGGCAGCGGCCGCTCGCGGCCCGACAAGCGTGAACGTGATGCCCTGGGCGCTCAGGTGCGCGTCGCGCAGCCTGGCCCGGGCCAGCAGCTCGTCGGAGCCCAGGGAGTCGAGCGCCCCGGCGAGCCCTTCCCTGGCCGGGCGGACGTCACCCCGGGCGTCGAACATCTCGTCCCAAGGCTGCATGGGCGAATCATGCGCATGGCCCTGTGGCGAACTCATGACGTCAGGTTACGGGCAGGTTACCGCTGTCGCGTCCTGTCAGCCGGCCGGCGGACGGCCCCCTGCGCCAGGTCCCCCGCTCTGAGCGACCGGCGCCGACGGGGTGCGGCCAGCGTCGGGCACGGCCGAGCTGCCGGCCCCCGTGGACACGTGAGGGAAGGATCTGAGCACATGAGAACTGACAATCGAGACTTGCCATACCTGAAAGCCTCGGTTCTACTATCTTCGCCATGAGCGATGAACTGAGAGACCTGCTGAACCGCGTGGCCGCCGGCGAGATCACCCCCGAGGACGCCGCTGGCCAGCTGCGGGCCGCCCGTCCCGCCCGCGTGGCCGACGAGCGACTGCCGCCCAACCGCCTGCCGAGACAGCGGCCCCCGAGCCCGTCCGGCACATCACCGTCCGCGGCAGCGCCGTGCGCCTGGTGATCGTCGGCGACCCGAGCGTGGACACCGCGATCGCCGAGGGCCCCCACCGCGTGTCGCACGTGGGCGACCGCCTCACCGTGAACTCCGACCTGCGGGTCGGCGAGTACGAGGTCGAGGCTCCGAAGTCGACCTTCGCGACCTGGCTGGCCAACATGAACCGGGCCGGCTCGACGCTGCGGGTCCGGGTCAACCCGGACCTCCCGCTGGAGGTGCTCAACGTCGCCGGCTCGCTCGAGCTCAGCGGCGTGCACGCCTCGACCGCCGTGGGCGTGGAGGCCGGCTCCGCCAAGCTGCACGACGGCGCCGGACCGCTGACCCTGTCCGTGGCCAGCGGCAGCGCCGACGTCGAGTGGCAGTTCACGGGCGACTGCTCGGTCTCCACCGACCTGGGATCGGCGCGGCTGTCCCTCCTGCCGGGGTCCGACGTCGCGATCAAGGCGGAGGCCACCCTCGGCCTGGCCACCATCCGCCTCGCCGACGGCACCACCATCAAGGCCACCCCCGAGGGTCACCCGCCGGTCAGCGCCGGCCTCGGGTCCGGGAGCCTGACGGCCGCGACCCGACTGGGATCCCTCGTCGTCACCGTGTTCTGAGCCGACCATGCGCACGCACCGGCCGCCGACCACGTGTCCCGTGTGCTCGGAGTCGCTCATCACCCTCAGGCTCGGATGCCCGGCCTGCGGGACTGAGCTGTCCGGGCACTTCGACACCTGTCGGTACTGCCGGCTGTCGGCGGCCGACCTCGAGATCCTGGAGGTCTTCCTGCGCGGCCGGGGCAACGTGCGCGACGTCCAGGCCCATCTCGAGGTCTCCTACCCGACGGCCCGGGCGCGGCTGATCGAGGTCCTCGACCGGCTCGGGCTGGGTGAGGCTCCGAGCACATCGCGGGGCCGGCGGGGAGGCTGCCCAGCAGGCTCCCGCGCCGCGGCCGCCGCGTCCGGGCCACCCGCACCCGGGCCCGCGGAGATCCTGGCCGACCTCGCAGCCGGCCGCCTGGATGTCGCCACGGCCGAGGCCCTGCTCGGCGAGGCCTGACCGCGGTCGCACCACACCGGTCGGCCGCGCACGCCGGTGGAACGTCACCACGCTCGCCCAGCCCACCGGGCCGGGAGTCGGCCGCACGCCTGGTCGGCGAGCGCGCGGCTCAGGCCACCTGCAACGACCTCCGCGACAGCCCGTACATCCATCCGTCGATGGCCGTCTGCGGTGCCACGGACAGGTCGGTGGCCGCTCCCAGCGTGATGAACATGGGGATGAAGTGCTCGACCGTCGGGTGCGCGTAGGGCATCCCCGGCGCCCGGTTGCGGAACGCCGCCAGCTCGTCGAGGTCACCGCGCGCGAGGGCATCCATGACCCAGGCGTCGAAGTCCCGCGACCAGCCGGGCACGGAGTCGGGTCGAAGCCAGTCGATGAACCGCAGCCCGTGGGTCATGAAGCCCGAGCCGATGACGAGCACGCCCTGCTCGCGAAGCGGGCGGAGCCGCTGGCCGAGCTGCACCAGGTCGCCGGACACGTTCGTCGGGATGCTCAGCTGCAGCACCGGGATGTCGGCCTCCGGGTACATGGCCATGAGCGGGACCCAGGCGCCATGGTCCAGACCGCGGCTCGGATGCTGGACGAGCCCGCTGCGGTCGGGGAGCACGGCCGCGACCCGGGCCGCGAGGTCGCTCGCATCGGGGGTCGGGTACCGCATGCGGTAGTAGACCGGGTCGAAGCCGCCGAAGTCGTAGACCAGGGGCGTGCCCGCCGCGGCCGCCGAGAGCGACAGCGGCGCGGACTCCCAGTGCGCCGAGGCGATCAGGATCGCCCTCGGGCGCGGCAGGGAGCGGGCCCAGGCGAACAGCCTGGCCATCCAGTCGGCGTCCTCGAAGAGCGGGGGTGCGCCATGGCTGATGTACAGCGCGGGCAGCGGGCCGTCGCCGGACTGCCAGGCCAGATGTGGGCCAGCACCCTGCGCCGTGCGGACATGCGCCGCATAGGGATGCAGTGCCATCGCGGAACTCCAATCAGTTGTTGCTTCAACCAAGTGTACCGGAATTCCCGTCGGCGCGCTTCGGTCGACCGCGCCCCCTGCACGGTCCTGGGTCCGCAGCCGCTCACCACGCCTTCACCTGCCACGACACGGCAGCATGACCCCATGACAACGACACCCGAGGCACCTGCCGAGATCCAGCTCTCCCCCAACGACTCCCTCTGGCTGAGCATGGACTCCCCTGAGAACCTCATGGTCATCGAGACCGTGATGTGGTTCCACCACCGGCTGGATCCCGAGGCCGTGATCGCGGTGCTGCAGGAGCGAATGGTCGACCGGTACCCGGTGTTCCACTAGCAAGCCGCGCATGTCGTCGGCACCCGGGGCGCGGGACGTGTGGGTCGACGATCCCGACTTCGACATCCACCGGCACGTGACGGTCCACGAGCTCGGCGGCGAGGGCGGACGCGCGGAGCTCCAGGCCTTCCTCGAGGCCCGCTTCAGCGAGCCGCTCGAGCGTGACCGCCCGATGTGGCGCACCTACATCCTCGAGGGCAACGAGTTCGGCGCGGTGATGACGCGCTACCACCACTCGATCGCCGACGGGACCGCCCTTGCGCGGATCCTGATCGAGATGAGTGACGACGACCCCGGCGAGGATGCCGCCGACCTCCCCGCCGTCGCGCAGGACCGGGTGCACCCCGCCGACGCCGGCGGCCGCACCCGAGGAGGGACCGACCGGGCGGGATGCCCCGCCGAAAGCGCGAGCGCGCCGTCCAGGTCGCGACCCAGGCGGCGACCCTGCCCGTGGCCGCCGGCGTGAAGGCGACCACCGGCGCGGGCAGGCTCATGGAGATGCTCGACCTGGACCGCCCGGGAAGCATGGTCGCCAAGATCGCCGACCAGGGCCTGGGCGTGGCCGACACCCTCGACAAGCTCCTGGTCGGGCAGCCCGCCGACGTCGCGGTCTTCGGCAAGACGGGGGTCGCGAAGCGCGCCGACTGGGCACCCGGCCCACGACCTCGCCGAGGTGAAGCGCGCCGCGAAGTCCCGGGGCGCGACCGTCAACGACCTCATGCTCGCCGGCATCGGCGGTGGGATCCGGCGCTACCTCGAGGGGCGTGGGGAGCCCCTCAAGGACGTCATGACCATGATCCCGGTGAACCTGCGGCCCGATCGACGAGCCACTGCCGCCCGACCTGGGCAACCGGTTCGCCCTGGTGGCCATCGATCTCCCGGTCGAGGCCGCCACTCCCAGCGAGCGGCTCGACACCGCGCACGCGCGCATGGAGGTCGTGAAGGCCGGACCGGAGGTGCTGCTCACGTTCGGGATCGCCAGTGCGATCGGCGTGGTCGGAACCGTCACGGCCCGCGTCTCACGAGTGACCCAGGAGTACTTCGCCGACAAGGCGATCGGGGTCACCACCAACGTGCCGGGTCCCCAGCATCCCCTGTACTTCGCCGGGCAGGAGGTCGTCGGCCTCCTGGGCTGGGTGCCGGGAGCGGCGAACCAGGCCCTCGGCGTGTGCATCTTCAGCTACAACGGCCAGATCCGCGTCGGGTTCAAGACCGACGTCCAGGTCATCCCGGACATCGCCAACCTCGTCGCGGCCTACACCGCCGAGATGGAGGAGCTGCTCGCCCTGGACGCCGGGAGAGAGCTAGCCGCGGCACCTGGCAGGGGAGCCGCGACGGGAGCGGGGCCCCGGATCAGCGCTAGAGCACGCGGCCGAACGAGACGTTCTTGGACCAGATGCGCGCGGTCGTGACGCTCCGGCCGGGCCGCGGGGAGTGCAGTGTGCGGTTGTGGCCGGCGTAGATGCCGACGTGGTAGACGCCGCTGCCATTGCGGAAGAAGACCAGGTCACCGGGACGGGCGTTGGCGCGCGAGATGCGACGCGCCTTCCGTGCCTGACCCGAGGCCGAGTGCGGCAGCCTGACGCCGGCCTTGCGGAACACGTACGAGGTGAACCCCGAGCAGTCGAATCCCGCGCGGGGTCGAACCGCCGTAGCGATAAGGCACGCCCTTGAGCGAGTTGCCGGTCCGCATCACCGACGCGGCGCGGACGGCGAACGAGCGGGCGGAGCGCGAGGACTTCTTCTTGCGATCCGCCGCCGGGACCGCCGCCGCTGCCGGCGTCTGGACCGATGCGCGCGGGGCGGCAGCCGCCGACGCGGCTGGCGCCTGCAGCACCGGGGAGATCGGGAGCGTGACAGCCAGGGCGGTCACGCCGGCCAGGGCCATGCCCCGGGCGCGCGTCAGTACAGCCATGATCAGGGTCTCCTCATGGCGCCTGCGAGGTGAGCTGTCGGGTTCGGGCTGGGAGCACCCGGCCGCGTGTTGCGGCTTCACCCCAAGGACTCACGCCTGTCGACGTGGGACCACGAATCGTGGGTCCCCCGCTCCCGTTCTCGGGTTGCGTAGCTGGCCTTGGCCAGGCGCGAGGAGCATGACGTGAACGGGATTCGGCGCCGTCTGCTCCGTCCCGCCGGCCGGCGGAACTACTTCAAGGTAGCCAAGGCCGCGTCAGTCGCACAAACCCAGATCGTGTGACTAATCTCTCGTCCAGGGGGACATCCTTCACGATTCAACGCATTCCGGCCACGGATCCGGCCGGGGCGCCGGCGTCACGGGCCGTCGACCATCACCTGCCGGGCCTGCGCCGCGGACAGCTCGAGGGACCCGTCCGCACCCTGGAGCACGCACACCGTCGGCCGACCGCGAGACGACCACCTTCTCCCCGGGCATGGCCCGCATCGCGCGCAGCGCGGCCATCGTCTCCTCGTCGGACTGCAGGGTCTCGGCGAAGCGCACGATCGACACGGTCCGCCGGTCGGCCCCGGCGGCCGCCGACAGCGGCTCGCCGGGCAGCGCAGCCCCGTAGGCGCCCGCGGCCTCCCCCGACAGCTCGGCCAGGCCGGGGATCGGGTTCCCGAACGGCGAGGTCGACGGGTGGTCGAGGATCTCCACCAGCCGGCGCTCCACGGACTCGCTCATCACGTGCTCCCAGCGGCAGGCCTCCGTGTGCACCGCCTCCCAGGGCAGTCCGATCACCTCGACGAGCAGGCACTCGGCCAGCCGATGCTTGCGCATGACCCGCATCGCCAGCTCCGCGCCGTGGTCGGTGAGGACCAGGTGGTGGTCGGCCTCGTCCACGTGCACCAGTCCGTCGCGCTGCATGCGTGCAACGGTCTGCGACACGGTCGGCCCGCTCTGGCCGAGCCGCTCCGTGATGCGGGCCCGCATCGGCCGGATGCCCTCCTCCGACAGCTCGTAGATCGTCCGCAGGTACATCTCGGTCGTGTCGATGAGGTCACTCACCCGGTCATTGTCCCTCACCACACGCACCATCCGCGGGGGAGCGGGCACCGCCCTCGACGCCGGCCGCGACGTGCGCCGAGCACCCCCGCGAAGGACGCGGATCTCCCGCGTTCGCCACCACTCATCCAGGGGGCTCCTGCATGGCACACTGGCGGCGTGGCCATGCTCGCAGCGATCTCCCTGAAGGGCGGCGTCGGCAAGACCTCGGTCTGCCTCGGCCTGGCGGCGAGTGCCTGGGCGGCGGGGCACCGGACCCTCGTGATCGACCTCGACCCGCAGGCGAACGCAACCGCCGCACTGGACCCGCAGTCCTTCGAGTTCACCACGAACGACGTCCTCGCCGACGGCCGTCCAGGGGATCGCCGCCGAGGCGATCGTGGCCAGCGGCTGGGGTCCCGGGATCGACCTGATCGCCGGGGAGCGCGCCTTGGAGCACCGTGCGTACGCGGAGGGCCCCGACTCCGCCGCGCGCCTGCGGACCACCCTCGTCGGCGCGCTCGACCGCTACCACACGATCCTCATCGACTGCCCGCCGTCGCTGGGCGAGCTGACTCGCAACGCCCTGGCCGCCGCACCGGCCGCCCTCATCGTCACCGAGCCCTCCTACTTCGCCCTGCAGGGAGCCGAGCAGGCCCTCGAGGCGGTCGACGTCGCGCGGGCCGCCACCAACCTGGGCCTGCGCCCGGCGGGCATCGTGGTCAACCGGGTCCGCCACACCGCCGAGCACGCCTACCGCCTCGACGAGCTCCGCCGGACCTACCCGCAGCTCACGCTGGAGCCGCCGATCCCGGACCGCACGGCGATGGGCGCCGCTCAGGGAGCCGCTAGCCCCATCACCGCGCTGCACACGCACGGCGCCAAGGACCTGGTCGCGCTGTTCAACGAGCTGGCCGCCAACATCGAGGAGGGCCTGTCATGAACACCCCGGCACCGCGTCCGGCGCTGAAGAGGGCAGCCGACGCCCACATCCACCCCGCCGCACCGGGGCACTCGCTGCTCTCCCTGCGCCCGGCGCTCGGCGATGCGGCGGTGCCGGCCGCCGCGCCGGCGGAGGTCGATGTCGACGCCGGCGGCAGTGACCCCTCTGGCGGCTCGACGGCGCGGCTCGCCGGCTGCGGGCTCGACCGGCAAGGGACAGCACCGCCTGTCCGGACCCCTGCGCGGCACCACCAGCGACAGCCTGCGCGCCGCGACCAAGCGGGCGCGAACCAGCCCTGCGCGCAAGTCGGGCGGGAAGCCGGTCGACCTCGGCGTCAAGGTGCCCAAGTCGCTGCGGAAGGACTTCCGCGCCGCGGCGAAGGCCGACGGCAAGGATCCCGACGCGATCGTGGCCGCACTTCTGAAGGCCTGGCTGGGAACCTGACACAATCAGCCCAGCGCCACCCCTGCGCACGGGACGGGCACAGCACCGAGGAGACACGATGAGGCTCAAGAGGACGACCGTCAGCCTGGCTGCACTGCTCACCGTCGCATGGCTGGCCGGGTGTGCCGACTACACCACCACGGGGGTCCCCTCCGGCGAGGAGGCCTCGAACGAGGCCGTCAAGGTGGAGCAGGGGCATCCGCTGGAGGCGACGTCGTGGGTGCTCACGGAGTCCAGCGTCATCTCCGCGGACGTCGCCGAGCTGGGGATCACTGCTGACTTCGCCGCCGAGCAGATGTCCGGTCAGGCCCCGGTCAACACGTACTTCACCGACTACACCACGGAAGGCACCTCCATCGAGTTCGGCGAGATCGGGTCGACCAGGATGGCCGGCGAGCCGGCGCTCATGACCGCCGAGACCGCCTACTTCGAGGCGTTGGGCACCGTCAGCTCCTTCGAGCTGACTCCCGAGAAGCTGACCCTGAAGTCCGCCGACGCCCCGGTCCTCGGGTTCGTCCCCGCGGACCAGGCCGGCTCGTCCACCGATGTCGAGGGCACGATCGAAGCCGGCCAGGACATCAACGCCTTCGCCGGGACGCTCGTCGGCATGTCGGTCGACGACGCCGAGGCCGCCACCACGGAGGCTGGTTTCGCGTTCCGCGTGGTGTCCGTGGACGGCGAGGAACGGCCGGTCACGATGGACTACCGCCCGGACCGGATCAACGCGGCGGTCGAGGACGACAAGGTCGTCCGCGTCACGGTCGGCTGACTGCGCTGGAATCCGATCCGCGGCTGGGCTCCGATCCGGGCGCCGCGCCGCGCCCGCGCAGCTGGGCGCACCGGGAGGCGCAGACCTACAGGCGCCGGCGCCGCGAGTACCTGGCGGCGACGAATGCGCTGGTCACCCTGGTGCGCAGCCGGCTCGAGGACGTCGACGAGATCGAGGCGCTCGTGTCCGGACGGGCCAAGGAGGTGCGCTCGGTCGAGCAGAAGCTCCGGGCCCGCGACCGCGTGCAGCCGGGTCGGGACGCCTCCTACATGGACCTGCCCGACCTGATCGGCGCCCGCGTCGTCGTCCGGCTCGAGAGCGAGATCACCATCGTCGCCGCCGAGCTGCACCGGCTCCTGCTCGTCGACAAGGACGTCGACGCGCGCGACGAGCGGTCCCGGGAGGAGACCCCCGGCTACCGCGGAAGGCACTTCGACGTGCGCTCCCGACCTGACGGGGAGCTGCCCGAGCTGCTCACGATCCAGCCCGCCGAGATCCAGGTCCGCACCCGTGCAGCGGACCTGTGGGCCTCGCTGGAGCACGAGCTCCGCTACAAGGGCGGAGCCGAGCTGCCCCCCGCCCGCAGTCGGCAGTTCGTGCTCGCCGCAAGCCTGCTCGAGCTTGCAGAGCGAGAGCTGGAGGACCTGCGCGCCTGGCAGGTCGACACACAGCTGGGTTCCGCGGTCCTCGTGGGTGCCCCATCCCCCGCTCCCGCAGCCCCGATGGATGAGGGCGCCCTGGCCGAGTTCCTCGCCAGCCGATACCCCGCGGTCGCCAGCACGCCGCGACGGCTGGTCTGGATGCTGGAGCTGCTCCGCGAGCTGCACCTGGACTCGCCCGCCGCCCTCGCTGGGATTCTTCCCAGCGCCCCCGACCAGCGGATCCTGACCCTGGTCGAGGGCCGAGCCACCGTCGACACCGTCCGGATGCTCGACGACGAGCTGCTCCTCGTGACCCCAGACGCCTATCTCAAGGCCAACCGCGCGGTCCCCGACGAGCGCAACCCGCACCGCGCGCGGACCCTGGAGCGCCGCCAGCGCCGGCTGGCACCACCCGGCTGAGGCAGACAAGCCCCGATCCGGCACGTCGCGGGCAGACTGAGGCTCCCGCTGTCGTCCGCGCAGTCCCGGCAGCGTGGTGCTCAGCCATAGCCGGAGGCGGCCCACGACCGTCTCAGCGCGATCGCGCAGCCTGCCAGACCCGGTCGTCCGGCGCGAATCCGACGCTTCGATACAGTCGCCCCGCCGGGTTCACCGACTCGGTCACGATGACCAGGCGACCGGCGCCGTGCTGGAGCGCCCAGCGGGCGGCCACTCCCAGGAGATGGCCGGCCAGGCCCCGCCCGCGGTGCTCGTATGCCGTCTGGACGCTTTGGTAGCGCGCGAGCTGCTGACCGTCGGCATCCCTGCCGCACAGGACGATTCCCAGCTGCGACACGCACAGCCCACCCTCGAACGCGCCGAAGAACGCTGCTGCACCGCGGGCCGAGAGGCTCGACCGCGTGCGCCATCGAGCGTTGGCGAACTCCCGGTACTCGCCGTCGGGATGCTCCCCGGTGCGCGCGTTCTCCGCGATGTCCGCCTCCGCGGCTGCACGCCACTGCACGGGTTCCATGAGCCGATCGGCGACGTACCCAGCAGGCAGTGGCCGCAGCTCGGGCAATGCGGACGCCGTCATGACCTCGTCGCCGGTCACCTCGAGCCCGACCGCGGCCCACGGCGCGGGGTCCGGCTCGGCAGGCAGGCCGATCCCCATGTGGCCCGCCCCGGGGAAGGTGGCCGCGAAGAGCTCGACCCAGGCCCCAGCGTCATTGCCCTTCGCTTGATCGGTCACGAGGATGAAGTTGCCCCAGTGGTAGCCGGGATTGTCCGGGGACGCGATCACGAGGTGGTCGCCGCGATCGGAGATCCGTGCGCCGCCGAGCCGAAGGACCGCGAGGTCCGTCAGCCAACCGGTGGGGAGGTCCACCGCAGGAGCATAGGACGCAACCCGGCGATGAGCCCCGAGATTCCTGCACCCTTGCGAGGGGACGGCGAGCCAGCGGGTCAGGCCGGGTTGCCGGTCTCGGCGGCCCGCTTCAACGCCTCCAGCGTCTGACGGATGTTGCGCAGGTTGTGCTCGTCCCGCGGCCCCGGGATCAGCAGCGACCCTGCCCCACGAATGAGTTGGCCACGCCTGCCCTCCCGGCGGTCCACCCACGTCTCGGTGACCGTGCAGCCGCCGTCGGCCGCAGCCAGCTCGTACGACCACGTCGAGATGGGGAACGGGCCGAAGTCGACGTCGAACGCGAAGGCGTTCCCCCGCTCCGCACGGGTCACCCGGCAGTGCGTGGCCCAGATCCACGGCCCGCGCCGGTTGGTGCCCCAGAAGGTGTCCCCCACACCGAGTCGCTCGGAGGCCCCCAGCGCCCCGGTGGCCTCGGGGGAGAACCGGCCCACCGCGGTGACGTCTGCGATCAGGTCGTAGACCGCCCCGGGGTCGGCGTCGATGTGCAGGGACTCGCTGGCGGTTGCGGACACGGCGCCAGTCTAGGGAGGCTCGCCCCCGCGCGGTTTCCGGAAATGCGCATTGGTAGTCGACATCGACGTTCTGATCGACCGGATTGACTACCAACGCGGGGCGGGCGGCCAGGCCGGGACACCCCTGAAGGGCCTCCCCGTCGGCCCGGCGTCCCGGAACGCCCGCGGACTCAGCGCCGCCCCGGTGGGTCACGTCGGCAGGGCCAGCCAGCGCACCGGCTCCCCGGCTGCCACGCCTCCCGGCGGCAGGACCGCGAACCCGGTGGCGGCGGCCAGCCCGCGCAGCATCCCGGAACCCAGGTGCGTCCCGGGATGGAACGCCCCGTCGACCAGGCGGCCGAGCACCAGCCGGTCCTCGGTGGCGGGCGCCGGGACCGCACTCGGCGCACCTGACGACCGGCAGCCCCGGCAGCGGGGGGCGCCCGGCCAGCCCTTCCAGGATCGGTGCGCCCAAGGTCATGAGCGTGACGATCGCACTCTGTGGGTTGCCCGGCAGCCCGACGATCCACGCCGAGCCATCGCCGAGGGCGGAGTCGGGTCCGGTGCGGTGCCCCTCGACCGTGCCGGCCAGCATCGGGTGGCCGGGGCGCACGGCCACGCTGTCGACGCGGACCTCCCCGCCGCACATGGCGATGGCGGTGTGCAGATGGTCGACCGGGCCTGCGGCGGTGCCGCCCGTGGTGAGCACGACGTCGGCGGCCGCAGCCGCTCGCCGAATGGCCTCGACATGCGCCGCGAGGGTGTCGGCACCGCGCTCGACGAGTGCGACGACGACGCCCATGCGCGCGAGCCAGGCGGGGACCTGAGGCCCCAGTGAGTCGCGCACCTGACCGGGTTCGGGGATGCCGGCGGTGGCCAGCTCGTCGCCGAACAGCACGAGGGCGACTCGCGGGCGCGGGATCACCAGCAGGGTGTCGTTGCCCGAGGCCGCAGCCAGTCCGAGCAGGGCGGGGGTGAGCTGGGTACCGGCCGGGGCGAGGACCTCGCCCGCGGCGCACTCCTCACCCTCGGGACGCACGTGCGTCCCGGCGACCGGAGGTGGGGCGACCAGCACCGGCGGGCCGGTGCGATCGTGGACCAGGCCGTCCTCGCTGCGCACCACGGCCCCGGCCCCCTCCGGCACGACCCCGCCGGTCGCGATGACCACCGCCTGTCCGGCGACCAGCGGTCCGGGCACCGGACGACCGGCCAGCGACTCGCCGACGACCGTCCACGGCCCCGGGCCGCTCACGGCCCACCCATCCATGGCCGAGGAGTCGAAGGACGGCAGCGCACACCGTGCCAGCAGGTCCGCGGCGAGGACGAGTCCGTCGCAGTCGGCCACCGGAAGCGCCACCGGGAGCAGGGGGCGAACCGCGTCGGCGAGGGCCTGCCGAGCGGCATCCCACCGCGGCTCGACGAGGGTCACGGGTTCGGCCCGGCGTCGATCATCTCGGGCGCGTGGCCCAGTCCCGGGCCAGCGCCTCCACCCGCCCCGACGCCTCCGCGGGGTCCGCCCCGGCCGCCACGGCCGCTCCCAGCAGGTAGGTGGTCACCGGGGCCGCCGGTCGGTCCACTGCGTGCGCGGCGTCGCGCGCCACATCGAGGATCGCGTCGATGTCCACGACCACGTCCACACCAAGC
>CAWBYT010000014.1:0-86061 GCA_963793175.1 uncultured Actinomycetes bacterium | reverse complement strand
GATCGACGTCGAGCAGGACCGTCAGGTCGGGGATGAGCCCCTCGGTCCCCCAGAGACTCAGACTGGCGATCCGGTCCTCGCCGAGACCCCGGGCAGCCCCCTGGTAGGCCACCGAGGACTCCATGAAACGGTCGCTGATGACGACCGCACCGTCCGCGACGGCGGGTCGGATCAGGGCGGCGGCGTGCTCGGCGCGGGCGGCGGCGAAGAGCAGGGCCTCGGTCCGGGCAGCCATGCCGCTGCTGCCCTCCCCCAGCAGGACCTCCCGGATCGCCTCCCCGATCTGGGTAGTCCGCCGGGCTCTCGCGTGACCACGACGTCATACCCGCGCCCCCGTAGGGCATCGGCCAGAAGGCGGCATTGGGTGACTTTCCCGCGCCCTCCCCGCCCTCGAACACGACGAAGACTCCGGGCATGCACCGAACAATACCGACGGCTTCCGACAAGCCGTCCTGCCCGGACGTGCACGCGGTCAAGCCTGAGCCGCCTGGCATCCCACAGCTCCTGCTCTTGCTGGCGCCGGGTTCGCACCGCCGGCTGACGACCCACCTCGGTGGTGCCGACCCACATTGTGGGCGCCTTCTTGTCGGGCGCCTTCCTGGCCGCCGCCTTCTTCGCGGGGACCTTCTTGGCGGGGGCCTTCTTCGCAGCACGCTTGACCGGCGGCCCGGCCGCCCGCCGTTCGGCCAGCAGCTCGGCGGCCCGCTCCACCGAGATCGTGGCAGGGTCGTCGCCCCGCCGCAGCGACGCGTTTGTCTCGCCGTCGGTCACGTACGGGCCGAACTGGCCCTCGCGCAGGGTGATGGCGCCACCGCTGGCCGGGTCCGGACCGAGCTCTCGCAATGGAGAGGCGGCCGCCCGCTGCTGGCCCCGCCGCTGCTTCGGTGCCGCGTAGAGCGCCAGGCCTCGTCGAGCGTCACGGTGAACAGCTGCTCCTCCGAGGCCAGCGAGCGGTAGTCCGCCTTACCCTCGACCGTCCGGGCGATGTACGGCCCGTAGCGGCCGTTCGCGGCAGTGATCTCGTTGCCGTCGGCATCCGCCCCCACCACCCGGGGCAGTGTCATGATCCGCAGCGCCTCGTCGAGCGTGATCGTGTCCAGCGACATCCCGCCGAGCAACGAGGCCGTCCGGGGCTTGGCGGACTGGGAGCGCCCTCGGGCAGCACCTCTGTGACGTACGGCCCGTACCGCCCGGACTTCGCGACGACCTCCAGGCCGGACTCGGGATGAACGCCCAGCACCCGGTCCCCGGAAGGAGCGGCGAGCAGCGCCTCGGCCATCGCCAGGTCCAGCTCGTCGGGAGCCACTTCCTCGCCGACGTTGCCCTTCTCATCTCCGCGCTCGACGTAGGGGCCGTACCGGCCCACCCGCAGCACGATCTCGCCCGGCGCGCCGGTGACCGGGGCCTCCGAGAACCCGTGCTGCCCGATCGGGAAGGACGCCGACGCGCGAGCGTCGATCTCCCCGAGGTCGGACACGAGATCGTGCAGCCCGGGGAAGTCGCGCGTCGGATCGCCGTAGTAGAAGCCCCGCAGCACCTGTAGGCGCTCCAGCGAGGCGCCCGCGACCTGGTCGAGGATCTCCTCCATCCGAGCCGTGAAGTTGTAGTCGACCAGCCGGTCGAACTGCTGCTCCATGACCCGGTTGACGTTGAAGGCGAGGAACGTCGGGATCAGCGCCGTCCCCTTCTTGCGCACATACCCGCGATCGACGATCGTCGCGATGATCGAGGCGTAGGTCGACGGTCGGCCGATGCCGCGCTCCTCCAGGTCCTTGACCAGCGAGGCCTCGGTGTAGCGGGCGGGCGGAGTCGTGGAATGGCCCTCCGCGTGCAGCTCTGAGCACCCGAGGGCGTCCCCCTGCCGTACCGCCGGGAGCCGTCGGTCGGAGGCCCGTCCGCCGGGCTCACCAGCCGACTCGCTGTCGCGGACCTCGTCGGTGCCCTCCTCGTAGGCCGCCAGGAAGCCCGCGAACAGGGTGACCGTCCCGGAGGCGGAGAACTCCACGTCCCGGCCGTCGGCGGCGCTCGCCCCGAGCCGGACCGTTGTGGTCGCCAAGCGCGCGTCGGCCATCTGGGAGGCGATCGTGCGCTTCCAGATCAAGTCGTAGAGCGCGAACTCGTCGGCGCTGACCCGACCGGCGAGCTCGGCCGGCCGCTGGAACGTGTCCCCGGCCGGGCGAATCGCCTCGTGCGCCTCCTGGGCGTTCTTGACCTTCCGGTCGTACTTTCGCGGGGCATCGGCGACGAAGGCTGCCCCGTAGATCTCGGTCGCCGCCTGCCTGGCCGCCTGAGCGCTCCGGCCGACAGGGTCGTCGAGTCGGTCCGCATGTAGGTGATGTGGCCGTTCTCGTAGAGGCCCTGGGCGGCGCGCATGGTCCGCTGGGCCCCCCAGCGCAGCTTGCGCGAGGCCTCCTGCTGCAATGTCGAGGTCATGAAGGGGGCCGACGGCTTCCGGCTCGTCGGCTTCTCCGTGACCGACCGGACCGACCAGGACGCGCCCTCCAGCGCAGCCACGAGCGCGGTCGCCCCGGACTCGTCCAGCAGGCGCATCCCAGCCTTGGCGGCCGCGGGCTTGAGCTGCCCGTCGTCGCCGAAGTCACCGCCGCCGGCCACCCGTGCGCCCTCGATCGCGACAAGCTTGGCGCCGAACTCCCCGCCCGTGGCCGAGAAGGTGCCGGCTGCGTCCCAGTACCCCGCCGATCGGAAGGCGATCCGCGCCCGCTCACGGTCGACGACGAGCCGGGTGGCCACCGACTGCACGCGACCCGCGGACAGCCCGGACATCACCTTCCGCCACAGCACCGGTGAGACCTCGAAGCCGAACAGCCGATCGACCAGACGGCGCGCCTCCTGGGCGTCGACGAGGTCCTGGTCGAGGTCGCGAGTGTTCCCGGCGGCCTCGTGGATCGCGTCGCGCGTGATCTCGTGGAAGACCATCCGGCGGACCGGCACCTTCGGGTTGAGCACCTCGCGCAGGTGCCAGGCGATCGCCTCCCCCTCGCGGTCCTCGTCCGTCGCGAGCCACAGCTCGTCGGCGGCAGCCAGGGCGCTCTTCAGCTCGGCGACCTTGGCGCGGCGGGCCGGGCTCACCACGTAGTAGGGCCTGAAGTCGTCCTCCACGTCGATGGCCAAGCGCGCCCAGGGCTTGCCCTTGATCTTCGTCGGCACCTCGCCGGCGCTGTTGGGCAGGTCACGGATGTGGCCGACCGATGCCTGGACGTCATAGCCCGCCCCGAGGTAGCCCTGGATCGTCTTTGCCTTGGCCGGCGACTCCACGATCACCAGGCGGCGGGGGTTTGCGGTGGTTCGAGCGGGCACGTGTCCTCATCTGGTCCTGGGATGCCGGGGGTTGCTCCCCCGCCTGCACGCCGTCCGGAACCGGCCGACGCGGTCGTCGCGCCGGGCACCGTACCCGCGGCCCGACTCAGTCCGGGGCAGCGGGCCGACCAGCCGCGATGAGCCATCCTCGCAGCCGCCGGTCCCAGCTCCTGTCATGCAAGACCGCACTATGCCTACCGGAGCCGTTTCACGCAAACCTCCGCCACCTCCTGACCGCCTCTGCGTAGGAAGGCTAGGCGCGCGCCGCGAGCAGGCGCGCGACGTCCGGCGACTCGATGACAGCCAGCCCCTGGGACGCCACCAGGACGCCCAGGTAGCGCTCGACGGCATGGGCGAGGGTGCCGTCGACGGCTCCCGTCTCCGGTCCGAAGTCGTCCGCCGTGAGCCCGAGGTCCGCCAGGGGGGCCAGCACATCAGGGCGGCACCAGAACATCGAGCCGGCCGCGAACCAGAGGCCCTCGGCGTCGAAGTGGCGGCCCCCGCGGCGGGCGAGCGCCTCCACCTGCGGACGGTTGGTCCCCAGGAACTCCCGCCCGAGCACGTTGCGTGCTGGCGCGACCATGGCGATCCGGGGATCTGCGGCGAACAGCGCGAGAATCTCCCGGACGCGTCCCGGCGAACCCACGAGCCCGTCGAGCAGGTCGCGTCGCCAGGTGTCGCCGTTGCGCATGTGCGGGGAGCGCTTCGTGTGCACCTTCAGGACGGCGTCGTGGCCCGCCAGGCGGTCGAGCACCTGAAGGAGCGGCCACGTGTCCCTCCCTCGGTTCGGGAAGACGCGGACGTCGGCGCCCGGGAACCGCTGCCTGATGGCCCCGCCGAGACGCTCGGCGCGGCCGTCTACCAGGGTGACGACGACGTCCACTTCCCCGGGGATGCGCTCGATGCCGGCTGCGAGCTCGGGCCACAGCTCGGGGTAGTAGACGTGGGCGATCGCCAGGACCCTAGCCCCACGACCGGAGTCGGGCTCGGGTGCCGGTCGGCCAACTGCCGCGGCCGGAACCGGGGATGAGGCCACGAGGTCCCTGACGAATCGGGCCCGGCGCGGCCGCATCCGGATCAGCCGCCACCGGGTCTGGACCCGATGGCGGGCCGACGAGGCCAGCGAGCCGGAGTCCCCACGGGTCATGAGCTCATCCTCGCCGCCCGAACCCGCGTTGGTGGTCGATCCGCACGCCGAAACCGACGGGATCGACTACCAACGCCTCGCCGGCGCCTACCTGCCGTTCTGGGTCTCTCCTGCCTTGCCCGAAGACACCCATGCCTTGCCCGCCATGGGCGCACGGACGTCGAAAGCCTGTTCACCATCGGCCCGGTTCGCCTCGGTGGGCCCGGCCTGGCTCTCCGGCTGCCCCTCTGCCTGATCGGGCCTCTGCACCGCCGACTGGTCCTGCTTCCGATCCAGCTCCTGGGCCAGTTCCTGTCCAGGTCCATGGCCCCAGTCAGCCCCGTCTGCGGTGCCACGGACTGGTCGTACTCCGCCTCGATCCGGTCGGCCATCCTGTCGATCAGGTCCTCGCCGCCCCCGCGGTACCGGTTGGAGGCGACCAGCGATGCGACGATGATCCCCAGCGCGCTCAGTGCGATCACGAGACGCGCCGTGGTCTGCCCGTCCAGGGTCATGGCCACCACGGCCGGTGCGATCAGGAGCGCCACGAGGTTCATCACCTTCAGCAGCGGGTTGATGGCCGGTCCCGCGGTGTCCTTGAACGGATCGCCGACGGTGTCGCCGATCACCGTCGCGGCGTGGGCGTCGGAGTTCTTGCCGCCCATGTTGCCGTCCTCGACGAACTTCTTGGCGTTGTCCCAGGCCCCGCCCGAGTTCGCCAGGAACACCGCCATGAGGGTGCCCGTCGCGATGGTCCCGGCGAGGAACGTGCCCAGAGCACCGACGCCCAGCCCGAAGCCGACTGCGATCGGCGTGAGCACGGCCAGCAGCCCGGGAGTGCTCAGCTCCCGCAGGGAGTCGCGCGTGACGATGTCCACGACCTTGCCGTACTCGGGCTTCTCGGTGCCCTCCATGATCCCCGGGTGGTCGCGGAACTGGCGACGGACCTCGTAGATCACGGCACCGGCAGCGCGTGAGACGGCGTTGATCAGCAGCCCTGAGAACAGGAACACGACCGCTGCGCCGATGAGCAGCCCGACGAGGTTGCGCGGGTTGGCCACGTCGAGCACGCCGAGGTACTGACCGAGCTGGGACAGGTTGGACATCGCCTCGGCGGTCGTCTGACCGGCAGTGATCGCGGCGCCGGCGACCGACTCCCGGAACGCCCCGAACAGCGCGGTCGCGGCCAGCACGGCCGTGGCGATCGCGATGCCCTTGGTGATCGCCTTGGTGGTGTTGCCCACCGCGTCGAGCTTGGTCAGGATCACCGCACCCTCGCCGTGCACGTCCCCGGACATCTCGGCGATGCCCTGGGCGTTGTCCGAGACGGGACCGAAGGTGTCCATGGACACGATGACGCCGACGGTCGTCAGCAGACCGGTGCCCGCCAGCGCGATCGCGAACAGGCTGAGCACGACCGACCCGCCACCCAGCGAGAACGCGCCGAACACGGCGGCACCGATCAGCAGGGCGGAGTACACCGCCGACTCGAAGCCGATGGACACGCCCGTGAGGATGACCGTGGCCGGGCCGGTCAGGGCGGACTTGGCGACGTCGTCCACGGGCCGGCGCCCGGTCTCGGTGAAGTACCCGGTGAGCTGCTGGATCGCGGCTGCGAGCACGATTCCGATCAGGACGGCCCCGATCGCGAGGAACCGCGGGTTGAAGGCGTCTGCCTGCACGACGTCCAGGCCGAGCGACTCCAGGCGAATCCCGGTGATCCTGGTCAGACGGTCGGGGAGGAACACGAAGGCGGCGATGATCACGAGCACGGCCGAGAGTGCCGCCGAGATGAAGAAGCCACGGTTGATGGCCGCCATGCCGGAGCGGTCGCCGGCCCGCGGTGCGACGGCGAAGATGCCGACCACTGCGGTGAGGACGCCGATCGCCGGCACGATCAGCGGGAAGGTCAGTCCCAGGGACCCGAAGGCGGTCGTTCCCAGGATCAGGGCCGCGACCAGGGTCACGGCATAGGACTCGAAGAGGTCGGCGGCCATGCCCGCGCAGTCCCCGACGTTGTCGCCGACGTTGTCGGCGATGGTCGCCGCGTTGCGCGGGTCGTCCTCGGGGATCTGGGCCTCGACCTTGCCCACGAGGTCGGCCCCGACATCGGCGGCCTTGGTGAAGATGCCGCCGCCGACGCGCATGAACATCGCGAGCAGCGCTGCCCCGAAGCCGAATCCCTCCAGGACCTTGGGCGCCTCGCCCTTGTAGACCAGGACGACGATGGCCGCACCGAACAGGCCGAGGCCGACGGTGAACATCCCGGCCACCCCGCCCGTGCGGAAAGCGATCCGCATGGCCTGCTGCTCGCCGGAGTCGCGCGCAGCTGCGGCCACGCGTACGTTGCCGCGGACGGCCAGCCACATCCCGAAGTAGCCGGTGGTGGCCGAGAAGACCGCTCCCACGAGGAAGAACAGTGAGCGGCCGATGCGCTCGGAGTTCGTGTCCGCGGGCAGCAGGAAGAGCAGGCCGAAGACGAGGACTGCGAAGACGCTAAGCGTCCGGAACTGCCGGCTGAGGTACGCCGAGGCACCCTCCTGGATGGCCCCGGCGATCTCCTGCATCTTGGCTGTCCCCGCGGGTGCGGCGAGCACCTCGCGGGACAGGACCCAGGCCACGGCCAAGGGCGGCCAAGCCGATGGCGGCGACCACCCCCACCGTCAGCATGTCTGACGTGTCCAGGGTGACAGCAGTGAACTCGCTTGGCATCGGCCGCTCCTTGCATGGGTGGGTCGCTGACGTCCGGTCGGGACCTCACGGGGTGTTGCACGCCCGGGACAGGTCTGACCGACCCCGGGCTGCTTCAGGTGTGCGGAAGTGTAAGGCAGATCAGCGCATGCGCCATAAACGCCCTCCGATGAGGGTTTCAGCCGCCCGACCGGGGAATCCGTTCCGGGGCCGAATCGGTGCTATTCGGGCACTTGGCCTCTCCAGTGGCAGGCCCGCACGCCTTGCCTCGCCCGCGTCCTGCGCCGGGTGGATCGGGCTCGCGACCCTGGGCGGTCGATGACGTCGCCCTTGCGTCGGAGCGGCGCGGTGCGAGGCCCCTATGGAGTGGGGGTGCCCTGCGCGCCTACTCGATGTCGAGGAGGTCGTCGGCGACCGGCCAGGCCATCCGGATCTCGCACCCGGAGCCGGCGGCGCGCACGTCGCACTCGAAGGCCAGCGCGTGGGCCACGGACAGAGCCAGGCCGCCGTCCTCGTCGCGGAACTCCGGGTCGGTGGCCTCATGGACCAGGACGGTGAACAGCTCGCCGTCGTCGGTGATGTCGACCACCACCGGATCGGGCAGCCCGGCGCGCTGCTGGCGCAGGACCGAGCGGGCGATCACCTCACCGACGGCCAGGCGGATCTCGTCGATCCGGTCCTCGGAGACCCCGCACCGGCGTGCCGCCGCGGTGGTCACGAGCCGTGCGGTGCGCACCTGCTCGGCCTGCGGTGGGATCGTCAGCGTCGCCGTGGCCATCGGGCCCTCCTGACCGGCCGGAGCCGCAAGCCCCGTCCTATAGATGTCCGTTGTACACCCCGTGGAGCGCCGAGCACGTCAGCCGGCGACCGCGGCCTGCGCCGTGTCGAAGATGGGGATCGAGGCGTCGAGCCCCGTGATCTCGAAGATCTTGCGGATGCGGTCGCTCGTGACGACCAGGTGCAGCCATCCTCCTGCGTCCCGCGCCTGCTTGAGCGCCTTGATCAGCACCCCGAGCCCGGTCGAATCGAGGAAGGCGACCTCGCTGAGGTCGACGACAAGGCGCGAGCCACCCGCCGAGATCTGGGCCTCGAGCTCGCCGTCCAGGTCCGGAGCGGTGAAGACGTCGACCTCACCTCGTACGCTCACGAGGCAGATCTCGCCCTCGCGTCGGGTCTCCAGCTTCAGGTCCATGCCTGCTCCTCGCCTCCGGTGCGCCCCAACTCTGGCACAGACGCTGCGGACACGGGTACCCGCGGGCGGCCCGGATGGGATCGGGGCTCCACCCGCCCGGGTCGGGGACGGGTGGGAGGAGCAACCCTCCACTGGGGGGAGGATGGGGGCGTGCTGGCGCCTGAGTGGGCCGATCGGCTCGCCGCGGACCCGCGCTCGGCGGGGCGGATCGCCCTGCCGGCGCGGGTGGGGGACACCGCCTCATGGCCGCTCTGGCTGGACCCTGAGGTGCGCCGGGCGTACGAGCGGATCGGGATCCGGCAGCCGTGGACCCATCAGGTCCGAACCGCCGACCTGGCCTGGGCGGGCAGGCACGTCCTCGTTGCGACCGGAACGGCTTCGGGCAAGTCGGCGGCCTTCGGGATGCCCGCCCTGACGGCCGCCCTCACCGGGTCGTCGGTCGTCGGTCGGCGGGGACCGTCGGTGCTGTACCTGAGTCCGACGAAGGCCCTCGCCCACGACCAGCTGTCCGGACTCATGGCACTGGGCCTGCCCGAGCTGCGCGCGGCCGCCGTGGACGGCGACACTCCCGACGAGGCCCGGGCGTGGGCCCGTTCTCACGCGCGCTGGGTCGTGACCAACCCCGACATGCTCCACCACTCGATCCTGCCCAGGCACCAGGCGTGGCGGGGCCTGCTGCGCAGCCTTCGGTACGTGATCGTCGACGAGGCGCACATCTACCGGGGGTTGTTCGGCTCGCACGTGGCGCTCGTGCTGCGCCGGCTGCAGCGGGTCGCTGCGATCTACGGTGCGACGCCGACGTTCATCGCGGCCTCGGCGACCGTGGCCGACCCGGGCACCACCGCCGCCCGGCTGCTCGGCGTGGAGGTGGCCGTCGTCGACTCGGACGCCAGCGCGCGCGGCGCGCTCGACATCGTCCTATGGAACCCGGTTCGTCCGGCTTCGGCCGCGGGAGCGCCATCCGGGGCGACGGTCGTGGAAGCGCCGCCCGGGGAGCCCGCGTCGGAGCCGTCACCCGATCCGGACCTGCCCGGCGCGGCGTTCCGCGGGACCCTCGCCGAGGCCGCGGACCTCATGGGTCAGCTCGTGGACCGGGGCACCTCGACCCTTGCGTTCGCACGGTCCCGGCGGGCGGTGGAGGTCCTCGCCGGTGCGGTCCGGGCGAGTGCCGCCGACGGGGAGCGGGTGCGCGGCTACCGCGGCGGGTACCTTCCCGAGGAGCGCCGTGCGCTCGAGGCGGACCTGCGCTCCGGGCGCCTGCTCGGGCTGGCAGCCACGAACGCGCTGGAGCTCGGGATCGACATCAGCGGACTGGACGCCGTGCTCCTGGTCGGCTGGCCCGGGACCCGCTCGTCGTTCTGGCAGCAGGTGGGGAGGGCCGGTCGGCGCGGAGGCGCGGCACTGGCCGTGCTGATCGCCCGGGAGGACCCTCTCGACCAGTACATCGTCGGCCACCCGGAGACGCTGACCGGTCGGCCGGTCGAGGCCAGCGTGCTCGACCCGCGCAATCCCTACGTCCTCGCCGGACACCTGTGCGCAGCGGCGGCGGAGTCACCGCTGCTGGCTCCAGAGCTCGCCGCCTCGTTCGGCCCCGGAGCGCACGAGCTGTGCACCGTCCTCGCCCAGCGTGGGCTCCTGCGCCAGCGTCGAGAGGCGTGGTACTGGACCGACTCCTCCCGCGCGACGGACCTGGTGGACCTGCGCGGTGCCGCGGGCGGCCCGGTCCGGGTCGTCGAGCACGGAACGGGGCGCCTGCTGGGGACCGTGGAGCCCGACTCGGCGCCATCGGCGGTCCACGAGGGGGCCCTGTACGTCCACCAGGGCGCCACCTTCGAGGTCGTCGGCCTGGATCTCGACGCTCGTGTCGCAAGCGCCGTGCCCACGGTCACCGACCTCAGCACGCATGCTCTCAGCACGGCGGACGTGGCGTTCGGGACCGTGCGGTCGCGCACTCGCTGGGGTCAGGTCGACGTCGCCTGCGGTGACGTGGTGGTCACCCGACAGGTGACGGCCTATCTCGTGCGTCGCTGGCCATCCGGCGAGGTGCTGGCCGAGCACATCCTTGACCTGCCGCCGCGAACGCTCCAGACAACCGCCATGTGGTGGTCGATCCCCGACGAGGTGCTGCGGGCGGCGCGGATCGACGAGGCGGACGTGCCCGGGGCCGTCCACGCCCTCGAGCATGCCTCGATCGGGATCCTGCCGCTGCTCGCCACGTGCGACCGCTGGGACCTCGGTGGGGTGTCCACCGCGCGGCATCCGCAGACCGGGCAGGCCGTGATCGTCGTCCACGACGGCCATCCCGGTGGGGCTGGCTTCGCCGAACGGGGCTACGACCGGGCCGTCGAGTGGCTGGCCGCCACCCGAACTGCCATCGGCGACTGCCCCTGTCCGACGGGCTGCCCGGCCTGCGTGCAGTCGCCCAAGTGCGGCAACGGCAACGAGCCGCTCGACAAGGCGGCCGCCCTGCGCCTTGCCGAGGCGCTGCTCTTCGAGCAGGGGCTCCCTGACAGGTAGCAGCCCGTCGGATCACGGGGGCTCAGCCGCAAGGGCCGCGTGCGCCTGCGCACTGAGGAACGTCGCACGGCCCGGCGCCAACCACTCGACAGCTGCGGGGGCCCGGGCCCGGGCAACCACCCAGACCTCGGTACCCGCCACCCGGCACTGCGTGACGGTCGCCCCGTTCGCCGCGGCGGTCGCCACTGCCCGCGGACAGGCCTCCCCCGGCTCCATCAGGGTCGCCGACGCCCCGGCCAGGGCGGCGAGGTCGACCGCCGAGGCCAGGGTGGCCCGGGTCGCCAGGACGGTCGTCAGGACCATCGCCGCCGACGCCACGACGGTGAGCGCGAGGGCCCAGACGGCGACCAGGACGCTGGCCGAGCCCGCATCGTCCGCACCCCGCGGCGGTCGCGGTCCCACGCGCCGACGGGTCACGAGTCCTCCCGCCAGCTCGTCGCGGACGCACGCACCTCGCGGCGCAGGATGCTCAGCATGCGGATCGGTGGCGTGCGCGTCACCGACGCGGTCACCGACACCGAGTCCCCGGAACGCCGAACCGTCACTGTCGCGCCTGGGACGAGCCCCTGCGCGGCCGCCCTGACGACGGCCATGGACTCACCCCGGGCGGCCGCCCGGGCCCCCTCACGGGCGGCCTGGGCGACCAACGCCTGCGTCCCCCCGAGGCCGAGGAGCCAGGCCAGCGTCATCACCACGGAGACAAGGGCCGGGATGGCCAGCGCGAGTTCCGCACTGACCATCCCAGACTCGGACCGGGTGGCTGCCCGATGCCGCCATCCGACTCGCCCGAGGTCCATCAGAACAGGAAGGAGAATGCCCGGGAGAGGACCTTCCACAGCAGGTCGAAGACCGAGTCACTGCTCAGCAGCTTGACCAGCAGAGCGCCAAAGCTGCACGCGGCCACCGTGGCCACCGCGTATTCGGCACTGGCCATCCCCTTCTCCTCGTCCCTCACCCGAACCACCAGCTCGTTCATTGCAATCCCCCGTTTCCTCCGGTTACCCGTGCCCCCCGCCCTGGGTGGCTGGGCCAACCCTGTCGCGGGTTCGGCGATCCGGGAACCCCACTCACCTCGTTCTGTGGACAACCGCCGACTCCCGCTCGGCGGCTCACAGTGCGGGCAGGAGACCACCGACGATGGGAGCGATCCCCAGCAGTGCGAAGGCGGGCAGCAAGCAGAGCCCGAGAGGGCAGAACCGCGCGGACCGCGGTGGTCCTGACCCGTACCAGGGCAGCCGCGGATGCGTCGGCACGCAGCTCCTCGGCCACCTGTCCGAGCAGGGCCGCCAGCGGCGCACCGGTCCGGCTGGAGCGCGCCACGGCCCGGGCGATCCCACCCAGGCCGGGGGCGTCCGTCAGACGGCTCCACGCCAGCGGCATGGGCTCCCCGAGCTCCGAGCGTCGACAGACCCCGAACAGGGCGGCTCCAGCGGCTCCGCCGATCGCCCTGGCCACGACCGGGATCGCCGACTCCAGCGGCACTCCGGCCAGGAGCGCGGCGCACAGCAGGTCGGCGACGAGTGGTGCCGACCGGATCAGCTCCAACCGCTCGCGGCGGACCCCGGCAGGCTCCATCCGACCGATCAGCACCGGCAGTACGAGGGCGACCCCCACCCCCAGGGCCGCCCCGACCGGCCCGCCCAGGAGCAGCCACACCGCGGCCCCGGCCACAAGGGAGGCCAGACGGAGCTTCAGGGGTGCCGGTCCGGCCCGCGCTCGGGCCTCCGACTCGGGCGGATGCCCCTCATCGGCCGGGGGCAGGTCGAGCGGGGACGCCCGTCGGCCCAGCCCGCCATGGGCGACCCCGGGGTGCAGCGCGAGGACCACGGACAGGCAGGCGAGGAGGGCGGCGCCGGCCAGGGCTGCGCTCACAATGCAGCCCGGGCGGAGGACACCATCGAACGCAACCACGCCAGACCCAGGAGCTGGAGCGCCAGCCCGACCGCCAGGACGATCCTCCCCACCCAGCTGCCCGTCAGCCAGGACACGGGCTCCGCCCCGATCCACTGACCGATCAGGAGTCCGAACAGCGGCAGGCCGGCCAGCAGGCGCGCCGAGGCCTGCACCGCCGCGATCTCGCCGCGGAGCTGGGCCTCGGCCTCAGCCGACGCGCGCATGCTCGCGGCCAGACGCGCCACCGCCACCGACAGGCCCGCGCCCGACCGCTCCGACACCTCCCAGCAGGAAGCCAGTCCCCGCAGCGCCTTGGCGCCGGGGGCGCACGCATCCAGCGAAGGGCTGCCGGCACGTCACCGCCCGTGCGACAGGCTGCCACCGCGCTCGGGCAGGGCGCCGGCAGCAGGCCCGAAGCGGCGGCCTCCAATGCCATCGACGTCGGTTGCCCGGCGGCCAGCTCCGCTGCCAATGCCGAGAGGAGGGCGGCGACCGGCGGAGCGGGCCCGGGCCGCACCCTGCGCACGATCCCCCGCAGCCGATCCGCCAGCACCGAGCCCGAAGGCGCCATCGGAGCAGCCCGTCCAGGCCCGATCAGCAGCGCTGCGCCCGCGGCAGCTGCTGCCGCCACCAGGACGAGGGCCTCGCGGCTCACGGCGGTCCGCCGAGCCGCTGCACGAGGTCGTCGAAGCCGGGCGCGGGGCGCAGGGCCCGACCGACACGCACCAGGGCCGGCACCACGCGCATCCCGTCGGGACCCTGGATCACCACGCCGAGCTCGCAGACCACGCGCGCGCCGGTCGCCTCCCTGGCGACGTGTACGACGACCTCCAGCCCGGCGCCGATCTGCGCGTGGACACCAGCCAGGGTCATGCCTGCCGCTAGGGCGAGGGCCACGAGTCGATCCGGAACGGCGGCTGCGCTGTTGGCGTGCACCGTTCCGCACCCGCCCTCGTGTCCGGTGTTCATCGCGGCCAGTAGATCCACCACCTCCGCGCCGCGGACCTCGCCCACGACCAGCCTGTCGGGACGCATCCGCAGGGCCTGCCGGACGAGCGTGCGCATCGGGATACCACCCTGGTCTTCGAGGTTGTCCGGTCTGGCCTCGAGGCTCACGACGTGCGGGTGGCGGGGCCGCAGCTCACAGGTGTCCTCCACGATCACGATCCGCTCGCGATCGGGGACGAGCCCCAGCAGCGCGCCCAGGACCGAGGTCTTTCCGCTGCCCGTGCCCCCGCTGACGAGGAAGGCGGTCCGCGACTGGACCAGCGCCGCGAGCCAGCCCGCGCCGTCCTCGTCGACGGTTCCGGACGCGACGAGGTCGGCGAGCTCGAACCTGCGACGGCTCGGGATGCGTAGCGAGATGGTGGTGCCCCGCACGGACAGTGGTGGGATGACCGCGTGCAGGCGCTGACCGCCTGGCAGCCGGGCATCCACAAATGGCGCGGCGTCGTCCAGGCGGCGCCCGGCCCGGGCGGCCAGGCGGACCGCGAGCTGCCGCACCGATGCCTCGTCGGCGAACGCGACGGGCGCGCGGGCCAGCCCTCCGCCCCGGTCGAGCCAGACCTCGTCGGGCGCGTTCACCAGCACGTCGGTGACCGCCGGGTCGCGGGTCAGGACGTCCAGCGGGCCGAGGCCGCCCAGCTCGTCCTGGAGCATCCGGGTGAGCTGGTCGACCCCGGGGCTGTCGAGGACGACCCCCGAGGCACGCACGGCGGTGCTGATGCTGACCTGGTCCGGACCACGCCGGTCCGCGGCGAGCCGTGAGCGCACCGACTCGAGGAGCGCGGGGTCCAGACGGTTCATCGCAGCTGCTCCCAGACCTGCTCGCCGAGCGAGCGCAGGCAGCGTCCCGTCCTTCCGGACAGCAGGTCCCCGCAGTCGGTCAGCTCCGGGGCGCGCCGCAGCCGTGGGACCTCGATGGCCACCGGGACGCCGAGCTGCTCGCCGACCTCGTGCGCCGGGATCCACCCGGTCGGCCGCAGCGCGACGACGACCCGCCCGGTCCCAAGTCCGGCCAGGGCACGGCGACCCGCCACGACGCCCGCGAGGGTCGCAGGCAGGACGAGGACCACTGCGTCGCTCGGGACCGAGGAGGCCGCGCGGCAGACGACCACGCCCGGCATCGACCACTGTGCGGTCGAACTCCGCCCGCGCCACCCCCAGCACCGCGTCTAGGCGCCCTGCCCGCAAGCCTGTGTCGCCGGCGGCGGGTGTGCCACCCGACCATCCGGGTCCCATCGAGGCGGGCACGCCGCCGGTCACGACCGGGACGCCGCCCACGGTGGGCAGGGCGGCTCGCAGGGAGACAGGGTCCAGGGGTGCCCCGGTGTCCGGGATCTCCGGCCACCGCACGCCCACGCCTTCGGCGATTCCCAGAGGCAGGTCCAATCCGGTGGACTCGGGGTCGGCATCCACCAGCAGGCAGTCGGCGCCGGCGCCGAAGGCGCAGGCGATCGCGAGGGTCGTGGCCCCCACTCCGCCCACGGCTCCGACGACGGCCAGCACTCCCGACGTCGTCGACGGAGCCAGCTGACCGCGTAGCCAGGGACCGCCGAGGGGCAGCTCCACGATGTGCTCACAGCCCCATTGCTCGGCCGCGGCCCGGGCCGCATCGACCTCACCGGCCCGACACACGACGATCAGGTGGGCGCCGGAGAGCTCAGCTGTGGCGCCGTCGCCGACCGAGCCTGCGGACCCGTCGGCGGATCCGCAAGCGGAAGCGCACCGCCCCACTCCCGGCCGGCATCCGCGAGGCCGACGCCAGGGCCGCCGGCCGAGCCGATGCCCACCCATGCGTCCATGGCCACGACGTCGACCACCACAAGGTCGACGCCAGCCGGAGGTGCGGCGTGTGTGGACAGGTCGGCGAGGCGCAGTGAGACGACCTCGGCACCCAGCTCCGCGGCAAGGGTTCCGACCTCCACCGCAAGGTCGGCGCGATGCCCGACCAACCCGATCCGAACCCCCATGTCGCACCCCCGGGCGCCAACTCTGCCGCGCCGCTGGGCGACCGCCAAGGGCCGCCGGCGAAGCTGTGGACAACCGGGTGCCGCAGCCGGGGCCTGGCACTGGAGGGACAGGCTCGGAGAGCAGGCGGCGGCCCCCGCCGGGGGGTGCGGGGGCCGCCTGGACGCCAGCTCGGGGGGGAGGAGCCGACGGTTCGGTCGAATACGACCGGACCCGAAAATCATCGTGCCTGACCCGCCGTAATGCAAGGCGGACCACTCCGCTGGACCCTCGGCCGGGGCCGTCGGGGAAGGGCGCGGCCGCATATCACCAGAGAGCGCGCAATTCGCCTGGGTCAGGCGGTCTCCGCCAGCCAGCGCGACGGCTGCCCTGCGCCGACCTCGACCGCTGCGCAGACCAGGCGGAGGAATCCGGCGACCCCCTCGGGCGTGCCCTGACCGTAGCCGCGCAGCCCCCGGACATAGGCCGGGCGCCCCCCGGCGCGCAACCCCACCTCCGGGGCACCCAGCATCCCGGGGTCGACGCCACGCTGGGCCAGGACCAGGCGCGGCAGCGCCCGGGCGACGAGGCCGGACCCCCAGCCGAACGGGCGCAGGGTGGCGACCTCCGCGTGTGCGACCGCGGCCACGAGGATCCCCGGTGCGGTCGAGGCCACCAGCACCTGGCTCAGGTCGCCGAGGCGGCTTGCCACCTCGTCGGGGCCGAGCACCCCGCCGAGGCGCAGCGGGTCATCGACCAGCCCGCTTGACCGCGGCCGGCCCAGGTCGGGCTCCGCGACCAAACCCCTGCCACGATCGCGTGCATGCGCGCCAGAGCCTGCGCCGGCGCGGTCCCCACGATCCGGATCAGGCCCGGCAGGTCGGCGTGCATGGCCACGACCCCGGCGAGCAGTCGGCCTACCGGCGAGGCGTCGAGTGCCGCGCCGCTGCGCAGCTCCGGCAGGCCAGCCTCGGCCCCGTCGAACCACGCGTTCGCCCATGCCCCCCGCAGCGCCGACTCCGCGGCCACCTCCGACTGCGCCCTGCCCACCGCCCGATCCCAGAGCAGGGCATCCACGGCCGCTCGCGCCGCCTCCAGCGCCTCGCCCACGCCGGGCAGGTCCAGCAGGCCGAGGAGCGGATCGACACCTCCTCGGGGCTGTGCCCGGTTCGGCTCGTCACCTCCTCGGGGCGGTTCCCAGCTCGGCAGTTCCACGCCTACTCGGACCCGGCAGCGGCGAGTCCCTGGCCGATGAGTCCCATCACCGTCGGGTCCGCGAGCGTGGTGACGTCCCCGAGAGCCCGGTTCTCGGCCACGTCCCGCAGCAGCCGGCGCATGATCTTGCCGGAGCGGGTCTTGGGCAGCTCCGCGACGACCAGGATCTGGCGGGGCTTGGCGATCGGGCCGATCTCCTGGGCGACATGCGCCCGGAGCTCCGCGCCGATGTCGTCCCCGAGCTCGGCCCCGGCGCGCAGGATCACGAACGCGACGATGCCCTGACCGGTGGTTTCGTCGGTCGCACCAACCACCGCGGCCTCGGCGACCTTCGGGTGGGACACGAGCGCGGACTCGACCTCGGTCGTGGAGATCCGGTGACCTGCGACGTTCATGACGTCGTCGACGCGCCCCAGCAGCCAGATGGCGCCGTCGTCGTCGAGCTTGGCGCCATCACCGGCGAAGTAGTACTGCGGCCAGCGGGACCAGTACGTGTCCACGTAGCGCTGATCGTCGCCCCAGATGCCGCGCATCATCGACGGCCACGGCTCGGTCAGCACCAGGTAGCCGCCCCGGCCGGGGGCGACCGGATTCCCCTCGTCGTCGACGACCGCCGCTCCGATCCCCGGCAGCGGGCCCATCGCCGACCCCGGCTTGCAGGTCGTGATGCCCGGCAGCGGACTGATCATGATGGCGCCGGTCTCGGTCTGCCACCAGGTGTCCACCACGGGCGTGCGCTCACCTCCGATCACCCGCCTGTACCACATCCACGCCTCCGGGTTGATCGGCTCACCGACCGACCCGATCAGGCGCAGCGAGGAGAGGTCGAACCCCGCGGGGATGTCCTCGCCCCACTTCATGAACGTCCGGATCGCGGTGGGGGCCGTGTAGAGGATCGTCACCCCGAGCTTGGCCACGATCTCCCACCAGCGACCACGGTGTGGCGTGTCCGGGGTGCCCTCGTACATGACCTGGGTCGCGCCGTTGGCCAGCGGTCCGTAGACGATGTACGAGTGGCCGGTGACCCACCCCACGTCCGCGGTGCACCAGTACACGTCGGTCTCGGCCTTGAGGTCGAACACGTAGTGGTGGGTGAATGCGACCTGGGTCAGGAAGCCGCCGGTCGTGTGCAGGATCCCCTTGGGCTTTCCCGTGGTGCCCGACGTATAGAGGATGAACAGGGGATGCTCGGCGTCGAAGTGCTGCGCCTCGTGGACCGGTGACTGCCCGCCGACCACGTCGTGCCACCACAGGTCGCGGCCCTCGACCCACTCGACCTCCCCGCCGGTGCGTCGCACGACCAGGACGTTGCGCACGCTCGGCGTCTGCTCCACGGCCCGATCGACCGCGGGCTTCAGCGGCGAGGCAGCCCCGCGCCGGTACCCGCCGTCGGCGGTGATGACCAGGACGGCCTGCGCGTCGTCGATCCGCGACCGCAGTGCCTCGGCCGAGAACCCGCCGAACACGACGGAGTGCACCGCCCCGATCCGGGCGCAGGCCAGCATCGCGATGGCCGCCTCGGGGATCATCGGCAGGTAGATGGCCACGCGGTCGCCTGCGGAGACCCCCAGCTCGGTCAGGGCGTTGGCCGCCCTCGAGACCTCCTGGGCGAGCTCTGCATAGGTCAACGACCGGGAGTCCCCCGGCTCGCCCTCGAAGTGGATCGCCACCCGATCGCCGAGGCCGGCCGCCACATGCCTGTCGAGGCAGTTCTCGGCCACGTTGAGCCGCCCGCCGGCGAACCACTTCGCGAACGGGGCACCCGACCAGTCCAGCGCGGTGTGCCAGGGCTGCGCCCAGTCCAGTCGGCGCGCCTGCTCCTCCCAGAACGCTATCCGGTCGGCCGCAGCCTCCTCGCCGAGCGCCTCAGTGGCGTTGGCGGCCGCGGCGAAGGCCGGGCTCGGGGGGAAGGTGCGACCCTCGTGCATCAGGTTCTCCAGCGCCTCTTTGCTCACGCGCGGCCTCCTCGGGCGGTCGGGGACGCAAGGCTATCGGGCAGGCGAGACACGCGGGACGAGGCACCGGGCGGCGCGATCGGGCCGAGCCGGCCGCCTCCCGCCTTCGTCCGGGCGCAGCCTCACGACCGGCCCGCCCGGGCGCACCTTCTCTGCCATGCTGTGGCGACCATGGGCGAGCAGCAGTTCGATCGACCGACGCTCAGCGAGCGCACGTGGCTGCTGCGCGTCCTGCGGCTCGAGACTGTGGGCGGCATCCTGATGCTGACCGCCGCGTGCGTGGCGCTCGTCTGGGCCAACACCCGCTGGGTCGACTCATACCAGGCGCTCATCGGATACGAGTTCGGGCCGGAGGCGCTCCACCTACACCTGCCCCTGAGCGTGTGGGCCGCCGACTTCCTGCTCGCGTTCTTCTTCTTCCTCGCGGGCCTCGAGCTCAAGCACGAGGTCCAGGTGGGGACGCTGAGCAGGCCATCGCAGGCGGCCGTCCCCGTCGTCGCGGCCGCCGGCGGCATGATCGTCCCCGCCCTGATCTACCTCGTGATGACCGGCGGGCTGCCCGTGGAGCGCACCGGGTGGGGGATCCCGATGGCCACCGACATCGCCTTCGCCCTCGCGGTCCTGGCGATCATGGGCCGGGGACTGCCGCTGGCTCTGCGGGCCTTCCTGCTGACGCTGGCCGTGGTGGACGACCTCGGCGCCATCACGGTCATCGCGATCTTCTACTCCGACGAGTTCCACCTCGCCTACCTCGCCGCGTCGGTCGCGCTGGTCGCGCTCTGGTGGTTCCTGCAGCACCGCCGGATCGACAGTCGCGGGGCCGCCTGGGCGATCTACGTCCCACTGGCGCTGGTCATCTGGTACACGACCCATGAGTCGGGGATCCACGCCACGGTCGCGGGTGTGGCCATGGGACTGGCCACCCGGGTGTCCCACGCCCCGGGCGAGCTGCAGTCCCCCGGTGATCGTGCCGAGTGGAAGCTGCGCCCGTTCGTGGCCGGGCTAGCCGTACCGGTGTTCGCCTTCGCCAGCGCTGGGGTCACGGTCCGTGATGTGGGGACCTCGCCGACGCCCGTGGATCCCCTCAGCGACACCCTGACCTCGCCGGTGGCCCTCGGGGTCATGATCGGCCTGTTGGTCGGCAAGCCCATCGGAGTGGTCGGCGGCGCCTGGCTGATGGCCCGGTTCACCCGCGCCTCGCTGAACCCGGCGCTGAAGTGGGCCGACGTGGTCGCTGTGGGCGTCCTGGCCGGCATCGGCTTCACGGTCAGCCTGCTGATCGCCGAGTTGGCGTTCGAGGACGACCTGCAGCTGCTCACGGACGCCAAGATCGGCATCCTGGCCGCGACCATGGGGGCCGCCCTGCTCTCCGCGCTGGTCCTGTGGCGACGCCGCAGCGCCCTCGACGAGCTCCTGGCCGCGGAGGAGGCGGATTCCGACTCGGACGGGATCCCGGACGTCTACCAACAGGGATAGGCTCCCCTCCGGCGGGCCGGCTCGCGCCCGCCACGCTCCACGGCGCCGCGCCGACCACGCAGGCCGGGCGCGTCGCGCGATAGCCTTGCGGCGACTCCGGCGAAAGGACCGCTGATGGACAGCAAGAAGGACGCCAGCGTCAGCACACTGGTGAACTCCGCCATCACTGAGGCCCAGAACCTCGTCCGCGCACAGGTCGAGCTGGCGAAGGCGGAGGTTGCCGAGAGCGCCAAGCACGCCGCCGCCGCGTCCGCGATGTTCGTCGTCGCGGGTGTGCTGGCCTTCCTCGCCTTCGTGTTCTCGCTCGTCGCGGGCGCCTACGGACTGGTCGAGGCCGGACTCCCCGTGTGGGCCGGCTTCCTCATCGTCGCCGGGATCCTCGTGCTGGTGGCCGTGATCCTCGGGCTGGTGGGCAGGTCGCAGACGAAGGGCATCGGACCGCCGAAGCGCGCGATCAGCCAGGTGGAGCAGACCAAGGCGCAGCTGTCGGGCATCGCTTCCGGTCCGCCCAAGCCGGCCGAGTCGCCCTTCCCCGCGGTGGAAGCACCCGCCACGCTCCCTGCCCCGTGACGCTGCTCGACCCCGAGGCGGTCGTGCGGGTCGGAGGGCCCTGGACGCACCGCGATGTCGCCGCCAACGGGTCCCGCTTCCACATCGCCGAGATGGGTGAGGGACCCCTGGTCCTGCTGCTGCACGGGTTCCCGACGTTCTGGTGGACGTGGCGCCACATCCTGCCGACCCTGGCCGGCGCCGGGTTCCACGCCGCCGCCATGGATCTGCGTGGGTATGCCGGCTCCGACCATCCCCCACGGGGGTACGACCCGTTCACCCTCTCGGCGGACGTCAGCGGCGTCATCCGCTCGCTCGGCTCCCGCGACGCGGTGGTGGTGGGCCACGGCTGGGGCGGCTTCCTGGCCTGGACGGCCGCGGTCACCCACCCCGAGGCGATCCGCGCGATCGTCCCCGTGTCGATGCCCCACCCCCGCCGGCTGCGGGCCTCGCTGCTCGGCGACAGCGCCCAGCGCCGGGCCTCCGCCTACGCCTTCGGCTACCAGGTCCCGGCCTCACCCGAGCGCGACCTCCTGGAGAACGGCGCCTCCGGGGTCGGCGACCTCCTCGTCGAGTGGTCGGCCACTTCCGGCTGGCCCGACGACCACACGGTGGCCACCTACCGCGCCGCGATGCTCCTGCTCAACACCGCGCACTGCGCGCTGGAGTACCACCGATGGGCTCTTCGCGCGGTGCCCCGGCCCGACGGCATCCGGTTCGCCAAGCGGATGAAGGCGCCCATCGCCGCCCCCGTCCTGCAGGTCCAGGGGGCTGCGGACCCGGCGGTGCTCCCGACCAGCGCGCAGGGCTCCAGCGAGTACGTCACCGGACCGTACCGGTACGTCGAGCTCCCCGGAGTCGGGCACTTCCCCCACGAGGAGAGTCCACACCAGTTCAGGGGTGTGCTCCTGGACTGGCTGACCGCCCTATGACAGGTCCGGGCCGCCTGACCCAGCCACGGCTCGCCCGGTAACCCCGCGGTCGCCCTGTCCCAGGGCTCCGTCGGGTCCGGGCTAGGACGTGCGGCAGCCGCCCGACGACACCTCGTCGGTGGCGGTCCGGCTCGCCTCGATGGCCGTCCGGACCTCCTCGGCCGTGAGCGCGAAACCCGTGCGCTCGTCATCCTGGGCATTGGCGAAGATGAGCCCGAGCACATGGCCGTCGAGGCCCAGCAGGGCGCCCCCGGAGTTGCCCGGACGCACCATGCCGCGGAAGACGTGCACCTCACGTGTCCCCCGGCCGACGTCGTCGCCGACCAGGATCTGCCCACGGACGCGCGCCTCGCGAAGGGTCAGGGCGCCGCCACCGGGGTACCCGGCGATCACGGCATCGGTCCCCCGGGCCGCGTCCTCGGTCCACGGCAGGGCGGGGGCCGCCAGTGCCGGGACCGCCAGGACCGCCACGTCGGTCGCGGGGTCGAAATAGACCAGTCGCGCCTCCCGGACACCCCCGTCCGTGGCCTCGCGGACAGTGATCCGGCCGGCGCCGGCCACCACGTGCGCGTTGGTGGCCACCCGGCCCGGGCTGACCACCACACCCGATCCCAGTGCCGCGGAGTCGCATCGCGACGATGTCGTCGCCACCTGGACGACCGAGTCCCGGGCAGCACGCGCCGCCGCCGGGGAGACGTCCACATCGCCGGGATCGTCCACCGGGGGCAGGGTCGCCGGGTTGAACGGCAGGCTGGGGACCTCGATCGTAGCCAGCAGGCCGCGAGCGTCCGCCAGCAGCGTCCCGCCGGGGCCGGCCATGACCTGGTCCAGCCACGGGTAGGTGCGCGAGGCCCGGACCTGCTCCGACGTGGTGCCCAACGAGCTGGACGCCACGACGGACATGACCATCCAGGAGCAGAACAGGAAGGCAAGGGCGCTCACGACCATCCCCGAGGCGCTGTCCAGCAGCCGGACAGGCCGGAAGTCGACTGCATCGCGCACCGCCCGACCGGCCATCCCCAGGATGGTCTGACCTAGGACACCTAGGACGAACATGCCCCCGAGGGTGGCCGCCGCCTGCACGAACGCCGGCCACTGCGAGTCGACCACCAGGTGCGGGACGACCCAGGCGCCGCACAGGGCGCCACCGATGAAGCCGGCGAAGGAGGCCGCGGTGGTGATCACTCCGGAGCGCCACCCCGCGAACGCGACGACGAGCAAGCCCGACGATCAGCGCGACGTCCACCCAGTTGCCGCTCACCACGGGATCCCCACCTCGCGCTCGCGCGGCCACGGCCGGGACCAGGCCCCGAGGTCCAGCAGCCGGTCGAGCAGACCGGCCGTGAAGCCCCAGACCAGCATGTCGGCGACCTGGAACCCCGGGCCGCGGTACCCCGACGGATGCACGACGGTGACCCGGTTCCCCGGGTCCACGAGGTCCGCGAGGGGGACCCGCGCCGCCCGGGCGACCTCGCGGGCATCCGCCGCCCACACCGGGGAGGGGACGCTCCAGAACCCGACCACGGGAGTGACCGTGTGGCCGCTCGGCGGCAGCCAGAGGTCGGGAAGCACGCGCACGACCTTCACTCCCGACGGCTCCAGGCCGGTCTCCTCCCTGGCCTCGCGCAGGGCAGCTGCCACCGGGCCGTCGTCACCCGGTTCGAGCCCACCGCCGGGGAAGGCCGGCTGCCCGGCGTGCGAGCGGATGTCCACCGCCCGCTCGATCAGCAGGACGTCGGGACCTGAGGGCCCTTCGCCGAACAGGATCAGAACAGCCGACCGCCGGATCGCAGCGTCCGGTGGCGGCGTGAGCGCGGACACGTCACTGGCCCGGAAGTCGTCGATGGCCGAGAGAAGGCCGGCGAACCACCCGGGCAGATCCGGGTGCTGTGCGTCGGGAGGAACAGAAGCGCCAAAGCCGGCTGCGCTCATGTGCCCGACCCCGACCTGACGAGTCGGGCGGCCTTGATGGGGTCGACCTGACCCACCCCGAAGCTGACGCACAGGGCCGCCACGGGACAGGCGCCGCAGGCCGGGGTCCGGGCGTGGCACACCCGGCGCCCGTGCCAGATGAGCCGGTGGGACAGGTCGGTCCATTCCGAGCGTGGGAACAGGGAGCCCACCTCGGCCTCGACCTTGACCGGATCCTCCTCGGCGGTCCAGCCGAACCTGCGGGACAGCCGGCCGAAATGGGTGTCCACGGTGATCCCGGGCACGCCGAAGGCGTTGCCGAGCACGACGTTGGCGGTCTTGCGACCGACCCCGGAAGCGTCACGAGATCCTTGAGGCGACCGGGGACCTCGCCGGCGTACTCCGCCACGAGCCGCGCGGCCATGCCCTGCAATGAGGCGGCCTTGGCGCGGAAGAAGCCCGTGGACTCGATCATCGCCTCGAGCTCGGCGCGGTCGGCGGCGGCGAGGTCGGCGGCGGTCGGGTACCTCGCGAAGACGAACGGCGTGACGAGGTTGACCCGGGCGTCGGTGCACTGCGCGGAGAGGATCGTGGCGATGAGCAGCTGCAACGGAGTCTCGAAGTCCAGCTCGCAGTGCGCGTCCGGGTAGGTCTCGGCCAGGACGCGGCCGATCCGCCGCGCACGTCGCACGCGCGCAGTGCGCGTCGGCGGAGCTGCGGTCGTCGGCATGCCGATAGCCTAGGCCCGATCTCGGCGGACCGAACCGGGGTCGCCCGGCGGCAGCGCCCTCCGACGCGCCGCCGGCCGCGCTTGCCCGACATCGAGCTGCGGGTCACATTACTGTTGGCGCCTGCGGGCCCCGAACGCATCCGCCTGGGAGGAGTCACCCGTGCAGGATCGGCTTCGCAGCGCCCCCCTCTTCAGTGCCCTGGATGACGACGCGGCGGCCGCGATGCGCGCTTCGATGGTGGAGCTGCGCCTGAGCAGGGGCGACGTCCTGTTCACCGAGGGTGAGCCGGGCGACAAGCTCTTCCTGATCGAGTCGGGCAAGATCAAGCTCGGCCACGCCGCCGCCGACGGCCGTGAGTCCCTCATCGCCGTGCTCGGCGCGGGGGAGATGCTCGGCGAGCTGTCACTGTTCGATCCGGGACCCCGCACCGCCACTGCTGCCGCGGTGACGAAGGCGAAGGTCCTCTGGCTGGGCCACGACGCCCTGCTCCCGTGGCTCGTGGGTCGCCCCGACCTGGCGGTCGCGCTGCTGGCATCCTTGGCGCGCCGGCTGCGCCGGACGAACGAGGCGCTGGCCGACCTCGTGTTCTCCGACGTCCCGGGCCGCGTCGCCAAGGCGCTGCTGGAGCTCGGATCCAAGTTCGGCGAGGACACCCCCGGCGGCCTGCTGGTCACCCACGGCCTGACCCAGGAGGAGCTGGCCCAGCTGGTCGGCGCCTCGCGCGAGACGGTGAACAAGGCTCTGGCCGACTTCTCCCAGCGCGGCTGGATCCGCATCGAGCAGCGGCAGGTCACCCTGCTCGACGTGCCGAGGCTGGAGCAGCGGGCCCGCTGAGAGCTCGAGGCGGCACGGCTCGGACCCCGGGAAACGGGCGCGGACGCAAGGGCTGCGCGGCGGCTACATTGACCCCATGGCCGAACGCACCCGGTGGGAGTACGCCACCGCACCACTGCTGATCCACGCGACCCAACAGATCCTGAACAACTGGGGAACCGACGGGTGGGAGCTCGTCACCGTGATCCCCGGGCCGAACCCCGAACAGCTCGTCGCCTACTTCAAGCGCCCCGTGAGCTGAGATGGCTGTCGTCGAGGAGCGCCTGGCCGGGCTGGGGCACATCGTCCCCGACGTGGTCCCCCCCGTCGCCGTGTACGTCCCGGCGGTGCAGACCGGCAACCTCGTCTACACCTCGGGGCAGCTCCCGATCGCCTCCGGGGTCCTGATGGGGACGGGCAAGGTGGGCGCGGAGGTGAGTCCCGAGCAGGCGGTCGGGATGGCCGCCCAGTGCGCCCTCAACGCGATCGCGGCCATCCGCTCGCTGATCGGTGACCTGGACCGGGTGACGCGGGTGGTGAAGGTGGTCGGGTTCGTGGCCAGCGACCCAGGGTTCGCCGGCCAGCCGGCGGTCGTCAACGGCGCCTCCGAGCTGCTCGGGGCGGCCTTCGGAACGGCGGGCGTGCACGCCCGGTCGGCGGTCGGCGTTGCGGTGCTTCCCCTCGATGCCCCCGTCGAGGTCGAGGTCGTCGTGGAGATCTCCTGATGGTCCTCGCGCTCGTGGTGGAGATCGCCTGAATGGTCCTCCAGATGCCTGCGGAGCTCCTCGCGCGGGCGCGCATGCTGGCCGCCGGGGGTCCCTGGGACCCGCCGCCGACCCGTGACGCGGCGACCGTCGTCCTCCTGCGCGACGGTCCGGCGGGGCTCGAGGTGCTGCTCATGCGCCGGCCGGACTCGATGGCGTTCGCCCCAGGCATGCACGTGTTCCCGGGTGGCCGGGTCGACATGCCGCAGGACGGGATGCCCCCGATCCGGGGAGCCCTCCCGGCTGGAGCGTGGGCCGGCGAGGCGCTGGCCGCCGCGCTGATCGTGGCCGGGGTTCGCGAGACCTTCGAGGAGGCAGGCGTGCTCCTGGCCGTGGATCGCGCGGGCCGGCCCGCCGCACACGACGAGAACTGGGCCGTCGACCGTCTGGCCAGTGAGACGGCCGCGGGCTTCCCCGCGATGCTCCAGCGTCGCCGGCTGCACATCCAGGCCGACCTGCTGGTCCCGCTGGCGCACTGGGTCACTCCTGAGGTCGAGACGCGCCGGTTCGACACCCGGTTCCTGGTGGCTGCCCTGCCCGACGGGCAGGACGTCGACGCACACGCCACGGAGACGGCCTCGGCCCACTGGCACGCCCCGTCGGACGCCTTGGCCGAGCACCGCCTGGGCCGCCTGGCGATGCTGCCGCCCACCGTCGCGGTATTGGCGGACCTCGCCGTGCACCCGTCGGTCGTCGATGCGATGGGCTGGGCCCGCACCCAGGAGGTCGTTCCGCTGATGCCCCGGGCCCGGATGACCGAGGGGCTGCTCCGCTGGGAGCTGGTCCACGCCTACACCGGCGAGGTGCTGGCCGTCGCCGACGAGCCGGCCGGATCCGAGGAGCGGGGGATCCGCTGATGCGCGCGCTGGGATCCTCGGACGGGTGGTCCTCGGGCCGGGTCACGACCCGCGCGACGGCGCTGCTGGCTCCGAACCCGAGCTGGATGACCCTGGACGGCACCAACTCGTGGCTGCTGCTGGAACCGGGCTCGAGGCTGGCGGCGCTGGTGGACCCGGGGCCCGACGACCCGGGACACCTCGACGGCGTCATCGCGGCCGCCCACGAGGCCGGGGCGCGGATCTCGATGATCCTGCTGACCCATGGACATGCCGACCACAGTGCCGGCGCCCGACGCCTGCACGACCTGACCGGTGCACCCGTGCGGGCCCTGGACCCGAGCCATCGGCTCGGCGGCGAGGGACTGGCGGACGGCGACGTGCTGGAAGTCGGGGGCCTGGTGCTGTCCGTGGTCGGGACCCCGGGGCACACCGCCGACAGCCTGACGTTCCTGCTCCCCGCAGACGGGGCGCTGCTGACCGGGGACACCGTCCTGGGACGTGGCAGTGCCGTCATAGCCCACCCGGACGGACATCTGGGCGACTACCTGGACTCGCTGCACCGCCTCGTCCAACGTGGCCGCGGTCACCGGCGCCGGCTGGGTGCTGCCCGGCCACGGGCCCGCCTGCCCCGACCCCGCGACGCTGCTCGGCGACTACCTCGAGCACCGCCGGGACCGCCTCGCCCTCGTCGCCAGCGCGATGGCGGCCGGCACGACCGACCCCGAGGACCTGCTCTCGGCCGCCTACCCCGAGGTTCCACCTGCCTTGCGCTGGGCTGCCCGGCTGTCCCTGGCGGCCCAGGTCGAGTACCTCACCCACGGGGGGCACCGGGCGGCGGGTTCTGGCCCGCAATAGTGTTCCGCGTGTGACCGGCACTGCCCAGGCTGTTCCCCGACGTGCGACTGCACATCGTGTCCGGCAAGGGCGGGGCCGGCAAGACCACGGTGGCCGCGGCCCTGGCGCTGGCACTGGCGGCCGAGGGCCGACGGACCCTGCTGATGGAGGTCGAGGGGCGCCAAGGGATCGCCCAGCTGTTCGACTCGCCGCCCCTTCCCTACGAGGAGCGGCGGGTGGCCCGGGCTCCCGACGGTGGCGAGGTGAGAGCGCTGGCCGTCGACCCGGAGGCCGCCCTGCTGGAGTACCTGGAGATGTTCTACAACCTGCGCCGGGCCGGCTCCGCGCTGGCACGGATCGGGGCGATCGACTTCGCCACGACGATCGCCCCGGGGGTCCGCGACGTCCTGCTGACCGGCAAGGCGGTCGAGGCGGTGAAGCGCAGGACCAAGGGTGGACGGTCGGTCTTCGACGCCGTCGTGATGGATGCCCCACCCACCGGGCGGATCACCCGCTTCCTCAACGTCAACACCGAGGTGGCGGGCATCGCGCGGATGGGGCCGATCCACGCGCAGGCCAACTCGGTCATGGGCGTCATCCGCTCGCCGCACACCGCGGTGCACCTGGTGACACTCCTCGAGGAGATGCCCGTCCAGGAGACCATCGACGGCCTCTCCCAGCTGCGGGCCGAGGACCTTCCAGTCGGCGCCCTCATCATCAACTCGGACCGCCCTCCGGTGCTCACGGCCGCCCAGCGCTCCCGCGCGGTCGACGGGTCGCTGGACCTACCCGCGATGGCCGCCGCCGTGCGCGCCGCCGACGTGATCACCTCGCGCGACGAGCACACGGTGGACGACGTCGTGGATGCCCTCGCCGAGGAGGCCAGCGACCACGCCGAGCGCGTGGCCGTCGCCGAGCAGGAGCGCTCGCGACTGGCAGCCCTGTCCCGGCCCACCCTGTCCCTGCCCCACATCCCCACCGGGATCGACCTCGGCGTCCTCTACGACCTGGCTGCGCGCCTGCGCGCAGGGGGCCTGGGAATCGAGCCACGCCCATGAGTGCGCCCCTGTGGGAGTCCGCCCCGACGCTGGACGTCGATGCCCTGATCGCCGACCGGACGACGCACATCGTGGTCTGCTGCGGCTCGGGCGGGGTCGGCAAGACCACGACCGCGGCTGCGCTGGGCGTACGTGCCGCGGAGGCGGGTCGGCGCGCTGTCGTGCTCACGATCGATCCCGCCCGGCGCCTGGCCCAGTCCCTGGGACTGTCCGAGCTCGACAACAACCCGGCCCCCATCCACGGGATCGACACGTCGGCCGGTGGGTCGCTGGACGCCATGATGCTGGACATGAAGCGCACCTTCGACGAGGTGGTCATCGCGCACAGCGAGCCCCGACGCGCGGAGACGATCCTGGCCAACCCGTTCTACCAGGCACTGTCGAGCTCCTTCGCCGGGACCCAGGAGTACATGGCGATGGAGAAGCTGGGACAGCTGCACCGGGAGTCCCAGGCCGAGGGCCGGTGGGACCTCATCGTCGTGGACACCCCGCCCTCGCGATCCGCCCTGGACTTCCTGGACGCGCCCATGCGGCTCGGGGCGTTCCTCGACGGGCGGCTCATCCGCATCCTGGCGGCGCCGGCCCGGGCCGGCGGGCGGGCGTACATGCGCCTGGTCTCGGCGAGCCTGGGCGTCTTCAGCAACGTCCTGCAGCGGATCGTCGGGAGCCAGGTCCTGACCGACCTGCAGACCTTCGTCGCCTCCTTCGACGCACTCTTCGGCGGCTTCCGGGAGCGGGCCGACCAGACCTACGCCCTGCTCGCCGCGCCCGGCACCGCCTTCCTCGTGATCGCCGCCCCCGAGCCGGATGCCCTGCGTGAGGCCTCCTACTTCGTCGAGCGCCTCGAGTCCGAGGGGATGCCCCTGGCAGGCCTCGTGCTCAACCGCGTCACAGAGGTCCGCCTGGCCGGTCTCAGCCCGGACCTGGCCGCCGCCGGGGCGGAGCGGCTGCGCGCCGGGGACCCGGACGAGGGCTCCCCCGAGGCACTGGCCGCATCCCTGCTCGAGCTGCACGCCGATCGCATGCGGCAGTCCGAGCGCCAGCACCGCCTGGCCGACAGATTCGTCGCCGCGAACCCGCGCGTCCCTGTGACAACTGTCACAGCCCTGGCCCAGGATGTGCACGATCTGGAGGGCCTTCGGAGGGTGGGAGCGCTGCTCGTGGAGCGACGCGCGCAGCGCCGAGGGCGGGGTAACGCCTGAGTTGACGTAAAATTGCCGGCATGTCATCACGTGCTCGCAGACGACGCATGCCTCTGGCCTGGTCCGTGGTGAGCCTACTCGGCCTGTTGGTGGTCGCCGTGATCGGTGGGTTCATCGTGGCCGGGATGGCGCTTCCCGTGCTCGGTCCGGTCGGGATCCTGGCCCGGGACTCCATCACGTCGTTCGACGAGCTGCCCGCCGACATCCGCGAGCCGGCCCTGCCTGTGCGCACCCGGGTCTACGCCGCGGACGGCACCAAGATCGCCACGGTGTTCGAGGAGAACCGCAAGGAGGTCGCCCTCGCCAAGGTCGCGCCGGTCATGGCGCAGGCGGTGATCGCGATCGAGGACTCGCGCTTCTACGATCACAACGGCTTCGACCCGCGCGGCTTCCTGCGGGCTGCCGTCACCAACGTGACGTCCGGTGGCGTGGCCCAGGGCGGATCCACGCTCACGATGCAGTACGTCAAGAACGTCCTGCTGACCTCTGCCGACACCGATGCGGAGCGGGCCGCCGCGCAGGAGGACACCATCGCCCGCAAGCTGCGGGAGATCCGCTATGCCATGGCGATCGAGAAGCGCCTGAAGAAGGACGAGATCCTCGAGCGCTACCTGAACATCAGCTACTACGGGGCGCGGGCCTACGGCGTGGAGGCGGCCGCACAGCGGTACTTCTCCAAGAAGGCCTCGGAGCTCACCCTGGTCGAGGCGGCCACGCTGGCCGGCATCGTGCAGAAGCCCTCAAAGTTCGATCCGACCCGCAACCCCAGTGACTCGCAGGAGCGCCGCGACGTCGTGCTCAACCGCATGGCCGAGCTCGGCTACATCACCACGGAGCAGGCCCGGGAGGCCAAGGCCCAGGACGTCGAGGACTACCTGGACCCGAAGGTGCAGTACAACGGCTGCACGACGTCGTTCGCCCCATACTTCTGCGACTACGCGATCCGCCAGGTCACCCAGCTGCAAGTCCTCGGCGCCACTCGTGAGGAGCGCGAGGCCGCCTGGCACGCGGGCGGCTACAAGGTCTACACCACTCTCGACATGAAGGCCCAGAAGGCTGCGAAGAAGGCCGTCATGGCCGCGATCCCGCCGAAGGACCCGAGCAAGAAGGCCACCGCGATCGCCATGATCACTCCGGGCTCGGGGGACATCAGGGCGATGGCCCAGAACCGCGTGTGGGGCACGGGCGACGCCCAGAAGCAGTGGTGGGAGACCACGTACAACTACGCGGTCGACCTGGCCGACGGTGGCACCCAGGGGATGCAGGCGGGATCCACCTTCAAGCTGTTCACGATCGTCGCCGCCCTGGAGCAGGGGATCAGCCCGTTCACGGTGATCAACGCCCCGCCGCAGAAGGTCTTCACCGGCTTCGTGGGCTGCAACGGGGGCCTCCTGTCCGGCAAGGACAGCGGGGGCGACGCGCCGTGGACCGTGAACAACTCGACCTCCTCGGGCAGCTTCGACATGCTTCGCGGTGCGGCCTACTCGGTCAACACCTATTTCGTCGAGCTGGAGAAGCGCGCCGGCGTCTGCCAGACCGTGGACGCAGCACGCCGGATGGGCGTGGTCACGGGCAGCGGGGCCGATCTCGGCGAGGTGCAGTCCGGCGGGATCACCGGCGAGGTCGCGTCGTTCACGCTCGGCTCGACCCCCGTCTCGCCTCTGACGCTGGCCAACGCCTACGCCACGATCGCGGCGCATGGCGTCTACTGCCAGCCGCGCGTGATCAGCAGGATCGTCGACCGGAACGGCAACGAGCTCTCCGTCCCGGCCCCCAAGTGCCAACAGGCCATCAGCCGCAACGTGGCCGACGGTGCCGCGGCCGTGCTGACGAACGTCGTCGACGGAAACATCTCCGGCCGGACCGGCGGACCGATGGCCATGGGCCGCGACGCGATCGGCAAGACCGGCACCATCGACACCAACGCCGCGGTCTGGTTCGCGGGGGCCACCCCCGACCTCGGGGCGGCCGTCTGGGTGGGTGACCCCCGTGGCGGCTACGGCCATCCGCTGCACAACATCACGATCAACGGCCGCTACTACCCCAAGGTGTTCGGCTCGTCGCTTCCCGGGCCCACCTGGAGGTCGGCGATGCTGGGAGCCCTCGCGAGCAGTGCCCCGGTTCCGATGGATCTACAGAACGAGTGGGGGCTGCTCCCCGCCTTGCAGGCGGGCACCCCCTGGCAGCGCGCGCAGTACGAGGAAGAGGTCCCGTGGTGGCAGCGCAACTTCCAGGACTTCGGTCAGTAGGTCGTCCCGGGGTCGTCGCGAAGCTCGAGGGCCGAGGCGGACCTCCGCGGCGCCTGGGTACCGGTGGACCAGGACGACCGCGCGGGCTCAGGTGAGGGCGGACCGGACCATCGCCGCGAGCTGGCCGCCGTCGAAGCGCCCCGCCGTCCGCGGTGTCAGCTCCTTCATCACCCGGCCCATGGCTGCCATGCCGCTGGCGCCCTGCTCGGCCGCCCGGGCCACCGCGGCGGTGACCATCTCGCCCACCTCGTCGGCGCTCAGGGGGTCGGGCAGGTAGCGGGTCAGGACGCCGAGCTCGGCGAGCTCGCGGTCGGCCAGCTCCGGGCGGGCGGCGTCGGCGAACGCAGCCGCGGCCTCACGACGCTTCTTGGCCTCCTTGGTGAGAACGCCCACCACCTCGGCGTCGGTGAGGGTGCGCGCGGACCTACCCGAGACCTCCTCGGTGGTCAGGGCCGTGAGCGCCATGCGCAGGGTCGCCGAGGTCAGCTCGTCACGGCTGCGGATCGCGGTCGTGAGGTCGGACTGGAGGGTCTCCTTCAGGGTGCTCATCGCGCCATTGTCGATGGCATCGCCCGCGGGTGCCCGGTGGCCGCTCCGCGATGCCGGTTCGCCCGGCCGTCGCTGCAAGACTGGGCCGCATGCCGACAGCCACACGCACCGTCGTCGGGGCAGCGGCCTCGCTCCTGGCACTGGGTGCCACGACCACCGCGTACAGCCTCTGGGAGGCACGGCAGTACACCTTGCGCGCGGCGCAGGTCCGCGTGCGGCGGCCGTCCAACCGGGCCGGAGGTGCCCCCGCACCCCTGCGCATCCTGCACCTGTCGGACCTGCACCTGGCACCGCGTGACACCGATCGAATCGACTGGATCCGCTCGCTCGGGCGGCTCGACGTGCAGCTGACGGTGGTCACCGGCGACCTCCACGGCGACGCCCGTGGGCCAGAGCTGGCACTGCGGGCCCTTGACCCGCTCCTGGACCGTCCCGGACTCTTCGTCCGCGGATCGAACGACTACTACACACCCGCCCGCGCCAACCCGGCCAAGTACCTCACAGGGCCGAGTGAGCTGCATAGGAGGCGGCCGTCGATCGACGTCACGCCCCTCAACCAGGGCCTGGCCGCGGCCGGGTGGCACGACCTGGACAACGAGAGCGCGCATATCTCGGTAGCCGGCTGGCTGATCGACGCCCGGGGCGTCGACGACCCGCATGTCGGGCGTGACAGGTACGCCGACGTCGCCGGTCATTTCGACCCGTCCGCCGACCTGCGCCTGGGCGTCACGCACGCGCCCTACCGCAGGGTGCTGGACGCCATGGCCGCCGACGGGTCCGACCTGATCCTCGCGGGGCACACCCACGGCGGCCAGATCTGCCTGCCCTGGGTGGGTGCCCTGGTCACGAACTGCGACCTGCCCCGCAGCCAGGCCAAGGGTCTGTCCAGCTGGAGCGAGGCCGCCCTACACGTCTCCGCTGGTCTGGGAACCAGTCCTTACACGCCGATCCGCCTGGCCTGCCGCCCTGAGGCGACGTTGCTGACCGTGGCCTGCGCGTGACATCGGGCCCCGCTGTCATCCTGCGTCGGGCGGCGCAAGCCGATCCGGTGACCCGGACCGGCGGTCCCCTCACATGACAGGACCCCGGGGTGGTGTACCCCCGGGGTCCTGAGTGGGTCGGGATGGCGGGATTCGAACCCACGACCTCTTCGTCCCGAACGAAGCGCGCTACCAAGCTGCGCCACATCCCGCGTGCGTGCCGATTCTAGCCGCACGCCCACGCCCTCCCAAAACGCGATCAAGCGTGCTGCGCGGGGTCGCTTCAGGCCCGATCGGCAAGCAACTCGGCGATCTGCACCGCGTTGAGAGCCGCGCCCTTGCGCAGATTGTCGCTGGACAGGAACAGGGCGAGCCCCCGGCCGTCGGGGACCCCCGGATCCTGGCGCAGGCGCCCCACGTAGGTCGGGTCCGCCCCGGCTGCCCGCAGCGGGGTCGGGACATCGGACCACTCGACACCGGGAGACCCTTCCAGCAGCTCCCTGGCCCGCTCGACGGACAGCGGCCGATCGAACTCGGCGTTGATGCTCAGGCTGTGGCCCGTGAACACCGGCACGCGCACGCACGTCCCCGACACTGCGAGATCCGCGATCCCCAGGATCTTGCGGCTCTCGTTGCGCAGCTTCTGTTCCTCGTCGGTCTCCCCCGACCCGTCGGCGACGAGGTTGCCCGCAAGTGGGATCACGTCGAAGGCGATGGGGGCGACGTACTTCGCCGGCTCGGGCAGGCGCACGGCGGACCCGTCATGGGTCAGTGCGGTCATGTCCTGGTTCACTGCCGCCCGAACCTGGCCCGCGAGCTCCTCGACTCCGGACAGGCCGCTGCCAGAGACGGCCTGGTACGTGCTGACGACCAGCCGGCGAAGACCGGCCTCGGCGTGCAGGGGGGCGAGCACGGGCATCGCCGCCATGGTGGTGCAGTTCGGATTGGCGACGATCCCCTTGGGGATGCTGGCCAGCTCGTGCTGGTTGACTTCGGACACCACCAATGGGACCTCGGGATCCATCCGCCAGGCCGACGAGTTGTCGATGACGATGGCGCCGGCGGCGGCGAACACCGGCGCCAGCTCCTTCGAGGTCGCCCCGCCCGCGGAGAACAGGGCGATGTCGATGCCCGCCGGGTCCGCGGTCGCGGCGTCCTCCACGACCACCTCGGTGCCGCGCCAGGGCAGCGTCCTGCCCGCCGAGCGCGCACTGGCGAAGTACCGGACCCGGCCCACGTCGATCCCGGACTCGTCGAGCAGGCGGCGCATGACCCCGCCCACCTGGCCGGTGGCCCCCACGATCGCAACCGTGACGCTCATCGGCCAGTGCCCGCGTAGACGACGGCGTCCTCGTCAGCGTCCAGTCCGAAGGCGGTGTGCAGCGCCCGGACCGCATCCCCGGCGGAGTCCTGGGAGGTGACCACCGAGATCCGGATCTCCGAGGTGGTGATCATGGTGATGTTGATCCCGGCGTCGGCCATCGCCTTGAAGAACGTGGCCGAGACGCCGGGATGTGAGCGCATCCCCGCCCCGATCAGCGAGACTTTGGCGATCCCGTCGTCGAAGACGAGGCGCTCGAAGCCGATCGCCTCCTGCTCGCGGCTCAGGGCGTCCAGCGCGTCCTGCCGGGTCGCGATCGGGCAGGTGAACGTGACATCCGTGCGCCCGGTGTCGGCCAGTGAGACGTTCTGCACGATCATGTCCACGTTCACGCCCGCGTCCGCGACCGCCTTGAAGATCTGTGCGGCCTCACCCGGGCGGTCGGGGACCCCGACCACCGTGATCTTGCAGTCGTTGAGGTCATGGGCGACCCCGGCGATGATCGGTTGCTCCACGGTCGCCCCTTCGGTCGGGTGGTGTGCTGCGGGTGGCAGCGGGTCGCTCGCGCTCAGGACCCACGTGCCCTGCCGGTCGGAGAAGGACGAGCGCACATGGATCGGCAGGTTGGCACGCCGGGCGTACTCCACGCAACGCAGGTGCAGCACCTTGGCCCCGGCGGCAGCCAGCTCCAGCATCTCCTCGTAGCTGATGCGATGCACGCTGCGGGCCGCGGGAACAACCCGCGGGTCGGCGGTGAACACGCCGTCGACGTCGGTGTAGATCTCGCACACGTCGGCCCCCAGTGCCACCGCGAGGGCCACCGCCGTGGTGTCCGAGCCACCACGACCAAGGGTCGTGACGTCCTTGCTGTCATAGGACACCCCCTGGAAGCCGGCCACGATCGGGATGGCTCCCTCGGAGATGGCCGACCTGATCCGGCCCGGGGTCACGTCGATGATCCGAGCCGAGCCGTGGGAGGAGTCGGTGATCAACCCGGCCTGGGAGCCGGTGTAGGACTGGCCCTCCTCGCCGAGGTCGTGGATGGCCATCGCCAGCACGGCCATCGAGATGCGCTCCCCCGCGGTCAGCAGCATGTCGAGCTCACGACCGGGGGGGTTCGGGCTGACCTGGTTGGCGAGGTCGAGCAGCTCGTCGGTCGAGTCGCCCATCGCGGAGACGACCACGACCACCTCGTTGCCCGCGCGCTTGGCGTCCACGATCCGCGCCGCCACCCTGCGCACGCTCGATGCGTCAGCGACGGAGGAACCCCCGTACTTCTGGACGATCAGGGACATTCGCGGTTGCTCCCGTGCTGGTCTGCGGACATGGCAGGCCACAATTCTAAGGGGTCGGAACTCCGAGGCACCGGCGCGAGTCCCGCCGTCGGCGGCCCCTCGGCGCCGGTTGGCGACCGGTCGGCGATCCCGGTCGTGCGCGTGCGGCTCGCCGCCGGGTCAGCGGACCGTGTCGGGGTCCACCTCGAGCGGTGCGCCGGCTCGGACATGCGACACCAGGGAGCGCAGCACGCGCAGAGCCGTCGCCCCGGAGTCCCCCCAGGTGCTCAGGTAAGTCGTCTGCCACCACCACAGTGCCTCCAGGGTTCGACCGGCACGTATGGTGCGCCAGGCCGTGCAGGAGGTCGGAGACGATGGCCGTGAGGTCGTCGGACAGGCGCCCGGCGACGAGTTCGGGGTTCGCGTAGGGGTCGAAGACCTCGACGTAGCTGTCGACCGGGGCCAGCCGCTCGGCGAGGGCGTCCCGCAGGCGGTCGACGTCCGGCTCCGCGCCCGCGTCCGGCTCGAACCGGCCCTCCGGGACCACGTCGCCGATGGCGCCCAGCCGGGCGCCCACGGCCAGCACGTCGGAGACCTCCAGGAGCAGGATCGCGATGGCGTGCTCCTCGCCGATCCCCGCTGCGATCGCCTCGGCCGCCTGGACGAACCGCGCCGACGCCTCGGCCATGCCGTCGGCCAGCGCGACCAGGTCGTCGGCCACCTCCGTCGCCGGGGTGGTGAGCACCGCCAGCGCTCCCTCGATGGGTGCCTCGTCGACCCTCATGGGTGCCCTCCGATCCGTCGTCGTCCCTCGAACGCACGTCCCAGGGTCACCTCGTCGGCGAACTCCAGGTCGCCGCCGACCGGCAGTCCACTGGCCAACCGTGACACGGTCAGCCCCAGCGTGCTCATCAGGCGGGCCAGATACGTCGCGGTCGCCTCGCCCTCCAGGTTGGGATCCGTGGCCAGGATCACCTCGACCACGGAGCCGTCGGCCAGCCGCTCCATCAGCTCCCGGATCCGCAGGTCGTCGGGACCGACCCCGTCCATCGGGCTGATCGCGCCGCCGAGGACGTGGTAGCGGCCCCGGAACTCGCGCGTGCGCTCGATCGCCACCACATCCTTGCTCTCCTCCACGACGCACAGGACGCTCGGGTCGCGGCGCGGGTCACGACAGATCACGCAGGTCGGCTCCCCGGAGACGTTCCCGCAGATCTCGCAGAACTGGATCCGCTCGCGCAGGGTCAACAGGGCGCCAGCGAGGTCGGCGACCTCCTGCGGATCGGCCTTCAGGAGGTGGAAGGCGATCCGCTGGGCCCCCTTCGGCCCGATCCCGGGCAGGCGGCTGAGACCGTCGATGACGTCCTGGATGATGCCCTCGTACACGCCCGGCCCCTACGAGTGGTCGATCTGGCCGATGGGCCGGGCGCCGAGCTCGCGGGTGATGAGCGCCAGGCCGTGGGCACCCGCGGCGTCCAGGTCGGGGTCGTCCGGACTCGGCTCGTCGGAGGTGTCGGCATGGCCGGCCGAGCCAGCGCTGCGGACCACGTCGGCCGGGCGCCTGGCCGACGGCTGCCTGGATGCCCCGACGGCTTGGGCGCCGGTGGGAGCAGCCGATCCGCTCGACTGCGTCGACGATCCAGCCTCCGCCCCCACGGCCGTCGCCGGGACAGCGGTCTCGCCTGCGGGCACCGGCTCCGTCGAGGGCCCGGCCACGGGCGGCTGCCCCCCGGGCCGGACGGGCTCGGGATCGTGCAGCACGTCGACCGTCACGTCGATGGCGAGCACGTCGAGGATGGCCTGACGCAGCCGCTCGTCGTGGCCGCGCTGCGCGATGGCACGCACGTTCCCGGGCTCGGCGACAGCGACCGCCAGCGCACCGTCCGTGCAGGTGAGGGGGGTGGCCGAGTGGAAGGCGGTCCACGCGACCCGGCTGGAGCCGGCGAGGCGCTCGAGGATCGTGGGCCACGCGTCCCGAATCCTGGTGATCGCCGAGTCGGGGCGAGTGGCCTGTCCCGGCGCGGACCCAGGTGCGGCCGGCGGGGCGCCCGTGGGCTCCTGATGGGGGCGGGGCCGGCCCGGGGGGGTGCCGGGGGCGGATGAAGCCTCCGGGACAAGTGAGGCAGCAGCCCCAGCTGGCTCGGCTTGCCCGGCCGGCGCAGCTGACTCGGCCGGTCTCGGCTCGCTCGGCTCGCTCTCGGCTCGCTCGGCGGCTGGCGCTCCCGGTTCCACGGGACCGGACGGCACGGCCCGCCCGGCTCGCCCCGCTGGCTGGGTGGGCCGGGCTAGCTCGGCTGGCTGGGTGGCCCGGTCCCGGCGCAGGTCCGGCCGCCGGGGCGGCGCACTGGGGCCCGCGTCCGGACTCGGCTGGCTCCGGGGCTCACCAGCGGGTGTGGCTGGCCCCGAGGACGCCGAGGCGGACCGTGAGGGCGTGCGGGTGGCGGGCTTCGGGTCCGGGCCCCCGCCCGGGGTGCTACCAAGGGCGCCGGCCGAACGCTCCAGCCGTTCGAGTCTGGACAGCACGGCGGTGAGGTCCTCGCCACCGCTCGGCAGGGCCAGCCGCGCGCAGAGGAGCTCGAGCTGGAGCCGGGGAGCCGTGGCGCCCTTGATCTCGCCGAGCCCGACGCTGACCAGGTCAGCGGCCCTGGACAGCTCGGCAAGTCCCAGGGTCTGTGACTGGGTCACCATCCGTTGGCCGACGTCGTCGGGAACCTCGACCAGGCCCTTGGCCAACGCGTCGCGGTCCGCCCGCAGGACGATGAGGTCGCGCAGGCGGTCGAGCACGTCGACGACGAAGCGGCGGGGATCCAGACCCGCTGAGATCACCACCTCCACGATGCCGAACATGGCCGCGGCAGACCCGGTGGACAGGGCCGCCACGAAGTCGTCGATCAGGCTGGTGTCCGTCAGCCCGAGGATGGCGATCGCCTCGGCATGGGTCAGGCCCTCGGGACCAGCCCCCGCGAGCAGCTGACCCAGGACGGACAGGCTGTCGCGAACGCTGCCGGCCCCGGCGCGGGCGACAGCGGCCAGCGCCGCCGGCTCGGCGGCCACCCCCTCGGACCGGCAGACCGCAGCGAGATGCTCGGCCAGGGTGCGCGCCGGCACCAGCCGGAAGCCGTAGTGGAACGTGCGGGAGCGGATGGTGGGGATGATCTTGTCCGGCTCGGTGGTGGCGAAGATGAACCGAAGGTGGGCCGGCGGCTCCTCGACGATCTTGAGCAGGGCGTTCGCCGCATCCGGGGTCAGCTGGTGGGCCTCGTCGAGGATGTAGACCTTGTACCTGCTCGCCGCCGGAGCGTAGATGGCCTTCTCCCGAAGGTCCCGCGCGTCGTCGATGCCGCGATGCGTGGCGGCGTCGAGCTCGACGACGTCCATCGAGCCGGGTCCGTTGGGGGCCAGCTCGACACAGCTTCGGCACTGGCCGCACGGATCGGAGCGCGGCCCCTGCTCGCAGTTCAACGACCTGGCCAGGATGCGCGCCGTCGAGGTCTTGCCGCACCCGCGCGGACCGGACAGCAGATAGGCATGGTGCATCCGCCCGGAGTCGAGGGCCCGCGCCAGTGGCTCGGTCACGTGCTCCTGCCCGATCACCTCGGCCAGCGAGCCGGGCCGGTAGGTCCGATAGAGCGCCATCGCCACGCATGCACCCTAGCGGTGGCCTGCCGACAAGCCCTGTGCGTGCCCACAATCCCCAAGTGATCCACAGCTGGGGATAACTCACACGGATGTAACTACGCTGGTGCAACTCACCCCGACGGACGGCCGCCTACAGCGCTCCGCCTGCCGCCGACGGAGCCGTCGGGTCGGCCTCCTCCGCGCCCACGGACTCACGGGCCAGGTAGTCCTCGAGAAGCATCACGTTCTCGCCCACGCGCCGGGCCACCTGCAGCAGCGTCGAGATCGAGGCGACCTCCTCGACCTGCTCCTTGAGGAACCAGTGCAGGAACTGCTCACCGAGGTAGTCGTGCTCGGAGCGGGCCAGGGCGATGAGGGTCTCGAACTGCCCGGTGACCTCGCGCTCCTGCGCCAGAGCCAGCTCCAAGGGCTCGAACACGGACTCGAACTCGTTTCGGACCTCCGGGACTCCGGGGATCACGACCTGCGCCTCACGGTCGATGAGGTACTGGACGATCATCATTGCGTGGTTGCGCTCCTCGACTGACTGCGCGTAGAAGTGCGCCGCCAGCTGGGGCAGGGCCTGCTGGTCGTACCAGGCCGCGATGGCGATGTACTGCTGTGAGGCGAAGTACTCGTGTCCGATCTGCTCGGTGAGGAGGTCGTGGACCGGGCTCATGGTGGCTCCTGGGGTGGGCAGTCGATGGCGGCACGCGCACCATCTCGGGAAGCCTACGCCGGTGGCCCGCCCACGCCCGTTCCCCAGGGGCGAGGACTGGACCGTGCACTCGGCCCTGAACCGGCTCTGCTCGGCCCGGTGCGCGACGGGATCTCGCGGCGGTGGCGGTGGGATTCGAACCCACGGTGGGCTCATCACCCACACACGATTTCGAGTCGTGCTCCTTTGGCCGCTCGGACACGCCACCGCGCAGGAGTCTACGGTCCGCATCGACCGCGGCGGAAATCGCGACGGGGTGCGTAGCCTTGGCCGATGCCCGTCGGTCCGCACCCCCTGCCATGGCCGACCGATCCCCGCCTCGATCCCGACCTGCTCGCCCACGGCGATGCCCGGAACGTGGTCGACGCCTACCGGTACTGGACGGTCGAGGCCATCCTCGCCGACCTGGACTCCCGCCGCCGCCCCCTGCACGTGGCCGTGGAGAACCTCGAGCACGACCTGAACATCGGCTCGATCGTGCGCACCGCCAACGCCTTCAACGTGGCCGGGGTGCACATCGTGGGTCGACGTCGCTGGAACCGTCGCGGGGCGATGGTCACCGACGCCTACCTGCACATCACCTACCATCCCGATCTGGCGGACCTTCAGCACTGGGCGCGTGCTGGCGGGCTGCCCGTGCTGGCCGTCGACGTGGTGCCCGGGGCGGTGCCGATCGAGGGCCACCGCATGCCGGCGGCGTGCGTCCTGCTCTTCGGCCAGGAGGGCCCCGGGCTCAGCCCGCAGGCGCTGGCCGGAGCCGACTCCGTGCTGTCGATCACGCAGTACGGATCCACGCGGTCGATCAACGTCGCGGCGGCCGCGGCCATCGCGATGCATGAGTGGTCCCGCGCACATCGAGCCGGGAACGACCGCGACCCGGGGTAGCCTTGCGCGGTGAGCCTGACCATGTCCTTGGCATCGGCGCTGCCCGGCGTGCCCGGCGCCGTGACCGCTCTGGGACCGGAATGGCTGAACCCGGCGAACCTCGAGCAGTTCGGCAACGCCGCCTTCTGGATCGCCGTGGCGATCATCTTCGCCGAGACCGGCCTGTTGATCGGGTTCTTCCTGCCCGGTGACTCGCTGCTGTTCATGATCGGCCTGTTCATCGCCCAGGAACCCCCCGTGATCACGTACCCGCTGTGGTTCGCCTGCCTGGTGCTGACCGCGGCCGCGGTGCTGGGCAACCTGACCGGCTACTGGATCGGCTACCGAGCCGGCCCCGCGCTGTTCAGCCGGCCCGACTCGCGGTTCTTCAAGCAGGAGTACGTGGACAAGACGCATGCCTTCTTCGAGAAGCACGGGGCCCGGGCGATCGTCCTGGCCCGGTTCGTCCCCATCGTGCGTACCTTCATCACCGCCATCGCGGGTGTGGCCCGGATGGACTTCCGCACCTACGCGATCTACTCCACGGTCGGCGGCATCCTCTGGGCGACCGGTGTCACCCTGCTCGGCTACTTCCTGGGCAACATCCCGTTCGTCAAGGAGAACATCGAGCTGATGCTGATCGGCATCGTCGCGCTGTCAGTCATCCCGATCGCGTTCGAGGCGGTCAAGCACCGCCGCGAGGCTGCCGCCGTCGCCAAGGAGGTCATCGAGCATGAGTGACGCGCTGGCGGCCCTGCGCGAGCAGATCCTGGCCAAGGCCCTGGTCCATGGCCGGGTGGTCCTGTCCTCAGGGCGGGAGGCCGACTACTACGTGGACCTTCGCCGGGTGACCCTGGACGGACAAGCGGCACCCCTGGTGGGTCAGGTCATGCTCGACCTGACCGCGGATCTGTCCTACGACGCGGTCGGCGGCCTGACTCTGGGCGCGGACCCGGTGGCCACGGCGATGCTGCATGCCGCGGCTGTCCGCGGCCAGCGCCTCGACGCTTTCGTGGTGCGCAAGGAGGAGAAGGCCCACGGGCTGCAGCGGCGGATCGAGGGCCCGGACGTCGCCGGGCGACGGGTGCTCGCCGTGGAGGACACCTCGACCACCGGGGGCTCGGTGATGACCGCGGTCGATGCCCTGCGCGCGGCGGGCGCCGAGGTCGTGGCTGTCGCAGTGATCGTGGAGCGCGGCGCCGCGCCCATGATCGCGGCAGCCGGCCTGCCCTACCGCGCGGCCTACCAGCTGGCGGATCTGGGCCTCGCCTGAGGATCGCCCGAGCAGGCCCCGTGGCTGGGCCCGTCCAGAGGTGTCCGGTCGCAGGACGCCGACTGTGTCCCGACCACAGCCGGGTTCGTGGCCCCGGCGGGCGAAAGGCACACTGGGGCCCATGACGGCATGCATCACAGGAGCCACGGCAGGGATCGGGCTCGCCTTCGCCGAGGCGCTCGCTGCGGAGGGCCACGACCTCGTCGTGGTGGCCCGTGACGAGCTGCGCCTCACCACCCTGGCCCACCGGCTGGGGACCGAGCACGGGATCGCCGTCGAGGTGCTCCCCGCCGACCTGGCCACCGAGGCCGGCTGTGCCGCCGTGATGGACCGCCTGCGGACGACCGCCGGCAGCGTCGACGTGCTCGTCAACAACGCCGGCTTCGGACTGAACCAGGACTTCGTCGGCGGCAGCCTCGCCCAGGAGGAGCGGCTGCTCGACGTCCTGGTCCGGGCGACGCTGCGCCTGACCCATGCCGCCCTCCCCGGGATGGTGGACCGCGGCAGCGGGACCGTGATCAACGTGTCGAGCATCGCCGGGTGGGTGCCCATGGGCAGCTACGCTGCGGCCAAGTCCTGGGTCACGACGTTCACCGAGGGCCTGGCTGCCGAGCTGCACGGGACGGGCGTCAGCGCCACCGCTGTCTGTCCCGGATACACGCCGACCGAGTTCCACGATCGGGCCGCGATCGACATGGCCTTCCTGCCGGACTGGGCCTGGATCGACGCACAGCGGGTCGCCGCCGAGGGGCTGCGGGCGGCGCGCGCGCGGCGGCCGGTCGTCGTCCCCTCCAAGCGATACGCGGCACTCGCCCTGGCCACCCAGTACGTCCCCAGGCCGGCGGTCCGCTGGGCCGGCCGCTTGGTGGCCACGTCACGAGCGGACCGCCGATGAGCCCGCTGTCCCTGGGACAGGCTTGGCCTGGGTCACCCCGATGACGCACTCCCTCGTCGCCCGTATGCAGCCCCATCGGCGCAGCATCTTCGGTGAGATGTCCGCCCTTGCGACCGCCTCGGGGGCGGTGAACCTCGGCCAGGGGTTCCCGGACACCGATGGTCCGGACCTCGTCCGCGACGCGGCCCTGGCCGCGATCCGCGAGGGTCGAGGCGCCCAGTACCCACCGGCTCACGGGCTCCCTGAGCTCCGTGAAGCCATCTGCGCCCACCAGCAGCACTGGTACGGACTGTCGTGGGACCCCGCCACCGAGGTCGTGGTCACCACGGGCGCATCGGAGGCGCTGGTCGCCGCGGTGCTGGCGTTCGTCGAGCCCGGGGACGAGGTGCTCGTGCTCGAGCCCTGGTTCGACCTGTACTCGGCGGCCATCGCCCTTGCCGGCGGTGTGCGGGTCAGCGTCCCACCTGTCCCAGGGACATTCCGCCCTGATCCGGCGGCAATTCGGGCGCGCGTCAGCCCGCGCAGCCGGATGCTCATCGTCAACTCGCCGCACAACCCGACGGGGGTGGTGGCCTCCGCCGCGGAGCTCGCCGCGATCGCAGCGGAGTCCGTGCGCGCCGACCTGGTCGTGCTTGCCGACGAGGCGTATGAGCACCTGTGGTTCGACGGCCATCCGCACCTCCCGATCGCCACCATGCCCGGGATGCTCGAGCGGACGATCACAGTCGGCTCGGCCGGCAAGAGCCTGTCCTTCACCGGGTGGAAGGTGGGGTGGGCCACCGGTCCAGCGGACCTGATCGGCGCGGTCAGGGTGGTCCGCCAGCACCTGAGCTACGTCTCGGGGGGTCCGTTCCAGTGGGCGGTGGCCGAGGGACTGTCCGGGCTCCCGCAATCGCACTGGGACCGGTCCCGGGCCAGCCTCGCCAGCCAGCGCGACCAGCTGTCCGTGGGACTGGAGCGGATCGGCCTGCGGGTACTGCCCAGCGAAGGGACGTACTTCCTGCTCACCGACGTGACGGGGCTGGGCTACCAGAGCGGCGAGCAGTTCTGCACCGACCTGCCTGCCCGGGCCGGCGTGGTCGCGATCCCCGTGGCACCCCTCTGTGACGACCGCTCGGTCGGGGAGTCCTGGGTCAGGTGGGCCTTCTGCAAGCGTCCCGAGGTCCTGTCCGAGGCATTGGCGAGGCTGGGGGCCGCCTTCAGCTGACCCAAGGACCGCTACTGCGCGGGGAGTGCGGCCGGGACGGGTCGCCCGACGACCGGCGCGAGGCCGTCCGCGCGCCGAACGGCAGCGGGATCCCCGCACCGGACGAGCCAGTTGGCGAGCATCAGATGCCCCCCCTCGGTGAGCACCGACTCCGGGTGGAACTGCACGCCCTCGATGTCGAGTTCACGGTGTCGAAGGGCCATCACCACGCCGCTGTCGGTCCACCCGGTGATCTCCAGGGAGTCAGGCACGGAGGCCCGTTCCACCGCCAGCGAGTGGTACCTGGTGGCCCGGAACGGCTCGGGGAGCCCGGCCAGCACCCCGGTGCCGGTGTGGTGCACCATCGAGGTCTTCCCGTGGAGCAGCTCCGGGGCACGGGACACCACGCCACCGAAGACCGCGCCGATGGCCTGGTGTCCCAGGCACACGCCGAACAGGGGGACCCGCCCCGCACACGCTCCCACCATGTCCATACAGACCCCGGCGTCGTGCGGGTCGCCCGGACCAGGGGAGAGCAGCACGCCGTCATAGGCCTCGACCCCCGCGGTCGTCACCTCGTCGTTGCGCCGGACCTCGACCCGCGCGCCGAGCTGGGCCAAGTACTGGGCGAGGTTGAACACGAACGAGTCGTAGTTGTCCACGATCAGGATGCGTGCGGTCACCAGCACATTGTCGCGGGTACCTTTGGTGCGTGCACCTCCCGCGCCCCCGCCGTCTGCGCTGGCCGGATCTGACGGCCGGCGCGTTCTTCGCCATCGCCGGGGCGCTCTTCGTCGCGAGCGCGACAGCTTCGGTGGACGGCGTGATCCGCGTGGACGGCACCGGCGGGCTCGCCGACGCGATCTCGACGCGCGACCAGCAGAACGCGGCGCTGCAGGTCGAGGTCGACCAGCTCACCGCCGAGGTGGCCGCCCTCAGGGCGCAGGAGGACCCGGGCGTGGCCCTGACCATCACGAACGACCAGATCGACGAGCTGGCACCCGTCGTCGGTCTCACCGAGGTAGTAGGGCCGGGGGTGACCGTGAGCATCGACGACGCGAACGCCCCGGACCCGCTTCCCGAGGGCCTGACTGGCGACGACTACATCGTCCACCAGCAGGACGTCCAGGGAGTGGTCAACGCCCTGTGGCGGGGAGGCGCCTCCGGCGTGGCCGTGATGGGGCAGCGACTGATCAGCACGAGCGCCGTGCGCTGCGTCGGCAACACCGTCATCCTGCAGGGGCAGGTGTACTCGCCCCCGTTCGTCATCGAGGGGGTTGGTGACGTCGACCGGCTGACCGTGGCTCTCGAGCAGGACGAGTCGGTGCGGTTCTTCCGGGAGTGGGCCGACGTGGTGGGGATGAGCTACGAGCAGTCGGCCTCGCGCCGACTCGTGCTGCCCGGGTACAGCGGGCCGCTGACGACCGACGACGCCCAAGTGATCCGGTGACCGTCGACGAGACCCCCGTGAGCGCATCCCGCCGCCGGGTCCGGCGTGGACCTTCGTGGGGATCCTCGGCGAGCTGCTGATCACCTTCGGGATCCTCGTGCTCCTGTTCGTGGTGTACCAGCTCTTCTGGACGAACGTCACCGCCCAGCGCGCGGCCGAGCAGACCGCCGCGGACCTGAGCAGCTCCTGGCGGGCACCGGCCGCGGCCGACGAGGATGACCAGACGGAGGGCGACCGGAAGGAGGGCGACCAGCCGGAGGGCGACCTGGAGTCCCGGCCGGAGATCGGCGACGCCTTCGCACTCATGTTCATCCCCCGGCTCAGTGACCGGGTCTGGGGGATGCCGGTGCTGGAGAGCGTGGATCTGGTCGACCTGGCCCGTGGCATCGGGCACTATCCGCAGAGCCAGCTTCCCGGGCAGGTCGGCAACTTCGCGGTCGCTGGCCATCGGGCCACCAACGGCGAGCCGTTCCGTGACATCGACCGCCTGCTGGTGGTGGGTGACAAGGTGTACGTGGAGACGCGCGACCACTGGTTCGAGTACGCACTCCGGCGCGACGAGATCGTGTCCCCGCAGGACGCCTGGGTGATCCAACCGGTGCCCTGGGACCCGGGCGCCACACCGGCCGAACGGCTGATCACCCTGACGACCTGCCATCCCAGGTGGGGGAGCACGACCCGGTGGATCTGGTGGGGCGACCTGGTCAGGCGCCACGACAAGGCCGCCGGGGAGATCCCGGCCGAGGTTGAGGCGGGGCCGTTAGATGTACGCCTGGATCTGGAACCACCTGCCCGGTAGAACGGCGGTTCGGCTGGTCCTGTGCACGATCGCCCTGGCGGGAGTCGTCCTCGTGCTCTTCGGCTGGGTCTTCCCCTGGCTCGAGCCCCGCCTCCCCTTCACGGACGTGACGGTGGACTCGATGATTTCCACAAGGTTATCCACAGTTGGGGATAGAATCACACCGGCGTAGTTCACGTACTTACAGTGACGTGGTGTGACAACAGGTCATACTGAGGGTAGATACCACCCGGTGGCTGTTGCATTGCAGCACGGGACCCCGGGTGCGGCCCCCGGGCCGTGTGGCCGGAACCGCCGATCAGGCGCCCTATCTCCGCGTCAGCGCCACTTGGTGGAGAGGGCGAACCCGCCCAAGATCAAACCGAACCCGACCACCATGTTCCAGCGACCGAGAGCACCCAGCACGGGCATGTCCGGGGCGATGTAGTACGCGACTATCCACAGCAGTCCGAGCACGAAGCACGCGATCATGACGGGCGCGAGCCAGCGTGGGGAGGTGGTCGGAAGGTCCTTCTTGGCAACCGCCTGCGGGGGGCGAGGCCGCGGCGTTCCGCGCCCCTTTGACTCCGGCATGACTTCCTCCCTGGGCGCTGATGGCCCGCATCGTACCGCGGGGCCTACCCGAGCAGTGCAGGGACCATGTCCTGGATCTGGCCCGTGCGGATGCTGGTGAGCACGACGAGGACGACCAGGATCCCGATCGCGGCTGCCGCCTGCTGACCCACCCGGGCCCGGCCCTCCCGACCGCGGCCGGTGGTGAGCACGAGAGCCACCAGGGCCCCGGTCACCGCTCCACCGAGATGCGCCCGCCAGTCCACCCCCCCGATGACGAACCCCAGGACGACGTTGATCCCGAGCAGGACGATGACCTGGGACACGTCCCGGTCCATCCGACGACCCACCACGATCCAGGCCGCCATCAGGCCGAAGATCGCCCCGCTGGCCCCGACCGAGAGCGTGCCCACGGGCGAGAACCAGTACGAGGCCACGGATCCGCCGATTCCTGAGAGCAGGTAGAGGGTCAGGTAACGACCATGTCCCAGGACACGTTCGAGGGGCGGTCCGAGCAGGAAGAGGACGTACATGTTGAAGGCGATGTGCAGCCAGCCGGCGTGCAGGAAGGTCGAGGAGACCAGGCGGAACCACTGGCCGTCAAGGGCGATCGCCAGCGGCTGCATGCCCCAGCGCTCCAGCCCCCCGGCCAGGTCCATCAGGGAGACCGTGACGAACAGGAACGCGCACACGCCGATGAGCGAGGTGGAGACGGCTCCGTCGCGCGAGATCCGGCCGCCGAAGACCGTCCGCGAAGCGGGGATCGCGGCGGCCCCCGCGCGGACGCACTCCTGGCACTGGTAGCCGACCGCAGCGGGGATCATGCACTCCGGGCAGATGGGACGCCCACAGCGCGTGCACCGGATCCAGGCCTCGCGGTCGGGATGGACGTAGCAGACAGGTGCGGGCGGAGCAGCCTCCGCCGGCAGGCCGTAGCTCACTTCTCGATGGTCACCGAGGTCAGGACCACATCGGTCATCGGCCGGTCACCCGGGCCGACGGGAGTCGTGGCAATGGCGTCCACCACGTCCCGACTGGGCTGATCGGAGACCTTTCCGAAGATCGTGTGCTTGCGGTCCAGGTGCCTGGGCTTGTTCACCGTGATGAAGAACTGCGAGCCGTTCGTCCCCGGGCCGGCGTTCGCCATGGCCAGCAGGTACGGCTGGTCGAAGACGAGCTCGGGATGGAACTCGTCGGGGAATCGGTAGCCCGGGCCGCCGCGTCCGGTTCCGGTCGGGTCCCCGCCCTGGATCATGAATCCGCGGATGATCCGGTGGAAGAGCACGTCGGTGTAGAGCGGCCCGGCCCCGGGACGGCGAGTCTGAGGGTCGGTCCACTGCCGGGTGCCGTCGGAGAGACCGACGAAGTTGGCCACCGTCTTGGGCGCATGGTTGTCCAGGAGGTCGATGCGGATCTCGCCCAGGGAGGTGTGCAGGACAGCTCGGGTCATGGCCGGAATCCTGCCATACGGCGCGGGGACCCGGGGACAGCCCCGGGAGCCATGATCATCGTGGAGACGAGGGGACTCGAACCCCTAACCCCCGCCTTGCAAAGGCGGTGCTCTGCCAGTTGAGCTACGTCCCCTGGTCGTGCAGGCGCTGGTCGAGGAGGCCCCGACCGGGTCAGCGCAGGTCGGGGGCGGAGGTGGCCTCGTTCCAGAGGTCGCGCTCCTCCTGAGCCTGGGTGACCCGGCTGTAGACCGCGTAGCCCGCAGCGGCGATGGCAGCAAGCAGGGCCAGTTTCTTCAGCATGGTTTCCTCCCGGGTCCGGAGCGAGCCGACTCGCGCCGCGTGGGCCTAAGAGGACTTGAACCTCTGACCTCTTCCTTATCAGGGAAGCGCTCTAACCGTCTGAGCTATAGGCCCGCCGGTGCGTTCGGCACCGTCGGAAGGGTACCGCAGCAGCGCGGCGCGACCCAAAACGCTCCTCAGTCGTCCTCAGTGAGGGTGACCTCCAGGCCTCCGCCGATGACCACCGACAGGTTGTACAGGAAGGCGATGATCGTGCACAGCGCCGTGAGGAGTACCGTCTCGATCCCCGCGACGACCAGTGCCGCGCCCATGATCTTGCCGAAGTCGAGGAAGCTGGTCACGGTCGCGCCGCTCTCGCCGCCGACCTCAGTGGCTGTCCGGGTGATGGCATCGATGACGCCCGCCGAGTCCAGCGCGAACCAGAGGGCAGCGGCCGCGGCGAGGATGGTCACGCCGAGGGCCAGGGACAGCAGGAACGCCTGCTTCATGACCGACCATGGATCGATGTGGGTCAGGAATACCCGAGCCGCGCGCGGACCGTCCGCCCCCTTCAGCGCATTCTTGGCCACCCCGGCAACAGCCGCCGCCTGGGCCCGCGGCTGGGCGGGTGCCTGCGCCGACGTGGTGGGCTGGTCGGCCGACCGGGCCGTCGGACTCGAGTGCGCGGCGGGAGGTGCGGTCGTGGTTGCTGCTCCCAGGGGTGCTGCTGCCGTGGTGGCGGCGGCGACTGTCACGGCGACCGGGGCCTGCCTGTTGGTCGCCCGTCGGCCTGTCGATGACCGGCCCGCCGGGGGGAAGGTCTGCTCCCGGTCCGCCGGCGCGGCGGCGCGTCATGGGCGGGCGCGGCCACGTGAGTCGAGGCGCTGGGGGACGATGGCGGCTTGGTCGGTGCGTGGGCACTCGGTGTCGCTGTCGATGCCGGCGCGCTCGGGGTCGGGGCGCTCTGGGCGGGGGGACTTGGGGTCGGGGCACCCTGCGTCGGCGCCGCCGGTGCCGCTGGTCCCTTAGCTGTCGGTCCGGAGCGGACCGGGGCCTGCGCGGGAGCCGGTGTGGTCGGCGGCGTGACGGGTGGGATCAGCACGCTGGGACGGGGTCGGGTCATGCGAGCGGGCGGGCCGGGGCGCCCGACAGCGCGATCAGCGCCGGGTTGCCCCTGCACGTGCTCGGCCATGTCAAGACTCCCGTCACCCATCCGACAGGCACCGATCGTATACCGCCGGTCTGGGTGCGACCCCGCAGCATCGAGCGGGGCACGCCTGCAGGTCGTGGCGCAACCCCGTCACGAATCCTCGCCCGCCACCTCGGGTGCGGCCTCCCCAACGGCCTCCGGCGGCACCTGCCCCTGGCTCACCTCGCCGTCCGGAGCGACCCCGTCGGGCTCCGCGGCTGCGGTCTCGTCGTCCTCCTGGAGGTCCGCGGAGCGGGCCACTCCGACCACGCTGTCCCCATCCGCGAGGTCCATCAGGGACACCCCCATCGTGGCACGGCCGGTGGCGCGGACCTGGTCGACCCGGGTGCGGATCACCACTCCGTTGCTCGCGATCGCGTAGAGCTCGTCGGAGTCCTCACAGACCAGGGCGCCGACGAGGGATCCGCGCTGCTCCACGAGCTTCATGGCTGTCACCCCGAAGGTGTTGCGTCCCTGCGTCCTCCACTCGGACACGGCGGTGCGCTTGGCGAACCCGCCATCGGTGACCGTGACCAGGTGTGACCCCGGACGGACAACCTCCATCGACAGCGCGGTGTCCCCGGGACGCAGACGTATCCCCTGCACCCCGGACGTGGCCCGCCCCATCGGGCGCAGCGTCGAGTCGTCGGCGCGGAACCGCACGGACGCGCCCTTGGCTGAGACGAGCAGGAGCTCGTCGTCGGCCCCGACGAGCTGGGCCGAGATCAGCTCGTCGCCGTCGTGCAGGTTGATGGCTGCCAGCCCGTTAGACCGGATCGAGTCGAACTCACGCAGCCGACTCTTCTTGACCATTCCGTGGCGGGTGGCCAGCACCAGATACTCGGCACTTGCGAACCCCCGCAGGTCGAGCACCTGGGCGACCGACTCGTCGGGCTGGAAGGCCAAGAGGTTGGCGACGTGCTGCCCCCGGGCGTCGCGGCCGGCGTCGGGCAGCTCGTAGCCCTTGGCCCGGTACACCCGGCCCTTGGTCGTGAAGAAGAGCACCCAGTGATGGGTGGTCGTGACGAAGAAGTGGCTCACCACGTCGTCACCCCGCAGTTGGGCGCCCTTCACCCCGCGGCCGCCTCGGCGCTGCGCCCGGTAGAGCCCGACGTCGGTCGCTTTGGCGTAGCCTCCCCGGGTCAAGGTCACGACGATGTCACGCTCGGCGATGAGGTCCTCGTCGGTGACGTCGCCCTCGTCGGCCACGATCTGCGTGCGTCGCTCGTCGCCGTACTTGGCCACGATCTCGGACAGCTCGTCCCCGACGATGCCGCGCTGCCGCTCGTCGCTGGCGAGGATGGATCGGTACTCGGCGATGTCTCGCATCAGGGCGTCGTAACGGGACTGCAGCTCGTTGCGCTCCAGCGCCGCGAGCTTGCGGAGTTGCATGTCGAGGATCGCCTGGGCCTGGATCTCGTCGATGTCCAGCAGCTCCATGAGGCCGGCCTGCGCCTCCGCGGCTGAGCCGGATGCCCGGATCAGCGTGATCACCTCGTCGATCCGGTCAATCGCGCGAAGCAGGCCGCGCAGGACGTGTGCACGCTCCTCGGCGACCCGCAGCCGGTGGGCGGTGCGCCGGCGGATGACGGCGATCTGGTGGGAGATCCAGTGCCGGACGAAGGCGTCGAGGGGCAGTGTCTTGGGCACTCCCTTGACCAGGGCCACCATGTTGGCCCCGAAGGTGTCGCGCAGCTGGGTGTGCTTGTAGAGCTGGTTGAGCACGACCTTCGGGACGGCGTCCTTGGACAGGATGATCTCCAGCCGCATCGTGTCCCCACTGGACTGGTCGATGATGTCCGAGATCCCCGACATCTTGCCCTGCTTGTGCAGCTCCACGATCTTGGCCAGCAGGTTGTCCGGGTTGACCTGATAGGGCAGCTCGGTGACCACCAGCATCGTTCGGCCACGGGTGTCCTCGGTGACCTCCACGACCGCGCGCATCGTGATGAGGCCGCGACCGGTCCGCTGCGCGTCCTCGATGCCGCGACGACCGACGATCTGGGCTCCGGTCGGGAAGTCCGGTCCTGGGATCCGCTCCATCAGGGCTGCCAGGAGCTCCTCATTCGAGGCCTCCGGGTGCTCCAGGGACCACATCACGCCGGCCGCAACTTCGCGCAGGTTGTGCGGGGGGATGTTGGTCGCCATGCCGACGGCGATGCCGGCCGAGCCGTTGACGAGCAGGTTCGGGAACCGGGACGGCAGGACCGTCGGCTCCTGCGTGCGGCCGTCGTAGTTCGGGACGAAGTCGACGGTCTCCTCGTCGATGTCCTTGGTCATCTCCATGGCCAACTGGGCCAGCCGACACTCGGTGTACCGGGAGGCGGCTGCTCCGTCGTTCCCCGGGGAGCCGAAGTTGCCCTGTCCTTGGACAAGCGGGTAGCGAAGGACCCAACCCTGGGTCAGGCGGACCAACGTGTCGTAGATGGCCAGATCACCGTGGGGGTGGTAGTTGCCCATCACGTCGCCGACGACCCGGGCCGACTTCGAGAAGTTCCGGTCGGGGCGGTACCCACCGTCGTACATCGCGTAGAGGACGCGCCGGTGGACGGGCTTGAGCCCGTCGCGCACGTCAGGCAGGGCTCGGGACACGATCACGCTCATCGCGTAGTCGAGGTACGAGCGCTGCATCTCGACCTGCAGGTCGATGGGCTCGATCCGGCCGTGAACGCCGGGTCCTTCCGTGATCTCGGTCATCAGATGTCCAGGAATCGGACGTCGCGGGCGTTGCGCTGAATGAACGAGCGGCGGCTCTCGACGTCCTCGCCCATCAACGTCATGAACAGCTCGTCGGCCTGGGCCGCGTCATCAAGGGTGACCTGCAGCAGGATGCGCACCTCGGGGTTCATCGTCGTGTCGCGCAGCTCCTGCCAGTTCATCTCGCCGAGGCCCTTGTAGCGCTGGATGGCCTCCTCCTTGGGCAGCCGGCGACCTGCGGCGACGCCGGCCTGGATCAGCGCCTCGCGCTCACGCTCCGAGTAGGCGTACTCGGGTGCTGCCTTGATCCACTTGATCTTGAACAGCGGGGGCTGTCCCAGGTACACGTGCCCGTGCTCGATCAGGGGACGCATGTAGCGGAACAGCAGGGTCAGCAGCAGGGTGCGGATGTGCTGGCCGTCGACGTCGGCGTCGGCCATCAGCACGAGCTTGTGGTAGCGCAGCTTGTCCTTGTCGAAGTCGTCCTGGACCCCGGCGCCCATGGCCGAGATCAGGGCCTGCACCTCGTTGTTCTGCAGGACCTTGTCGATCCGGGCCTTCTCGACATTGAGGATCTTGCCCCGGATCGGCAGGATCGCCTGCGTCTTCGGGTCGCGGGCCTGCCGCGCGGATCCTCCCGCGGAGTCGCCCTCGACGATGAAGAGCTCGCAGTTCTCCGGCTCCCGGCTCGAGCAGTCGATCAGCTTCCCCGGCAGGCCGCCCCCGCCCAGCAGGCCCTTGCGGTTCCTGGCGAGGTCCCTGGCCTTGCGGGCGGCCATCCTGGCCTGGCTGGCGGAGACCGACTTGCGCGCGATCTCGCGGCCCTCCCCGGGGTTCGCCTCGAACCAGGCCCCGAGCTGCTCGAAGACCACGGACTGAACCACGGTCCGTGCCTCCGTGTTGCCCAGCTTGGACTTCGTCTGGCCCTCGAACTGCGGCTCGCGCAGCTTGACGCTCACGATCGCCGTCAGTCCTTCGCGGATGTCCTCACCGGAGAGGTTCGGATCCTTCTCCTTGAGGATGTTCCAGGCTCGGGCGAACTTGTTGACCAGGGTCGTCAGCGCGGCGCGGAAGCCCTCCTCGTGGGTCCCGCCCTCCGTGGTGTTGATCGTGTTGGCGAACGTGTAGACGCTCTCGTTGAACAGATCGCTCCACTGCATGGCGATCTCCGCGGAGATCCCCTTGTCCAGGTCCTCGGCGAAGAACTCGATCACCGTCGGATGAGCGGCGCCGCGCTTCGCGTTGAGGTACCTGACGAAGTCGGCGATGCCGCCTTCGTAGCGGAACGTGGCCCGCCGCGGTCCCGTCTGCTCCTCGATGGTCTCGTCATCGGTGGGGTGCACCCGCTCGTCGGTGAGTGCGATCGCCAGACCGCGGTTCAGGAACGCCATCTCCTGGAAGCGCCGCGACAACGTCTCGAAGTCGTAGTGCGTCGTCTCGAAGATTCCGCCGTCGGCCCAGAACGTGATCGACGTCCCGGTGTCCTGGGTCTCCTCGTCCATGGACAAGGCGGCCCGAGGCACGCCACGGGCGTACTCCTGACGCCACACATGTCCCTCCCGGCGCACCTGGACATCGAGGCGAGTGGACAGCGCATTGACCACGGACACCCCGACTCCGTGCAGCCCGCCGGACACCGAGTAGCCGGTCCCGCCGAACTTGCCACCGGCATGCAGCACCGTGAGCACGACCTCGATCCCGGGCTTCCCTTCGCTGGCCACGATGTCGACCGGGATTCCTCGTCCGTTGTCCACGACCCGGACGGCGCCGTCGGCGAGCAGGGTCACCTCGATCCGATCGCAGAAGCCGGCCAGGGACTCGTCCACCGAGTTGTCCACGACCTCGTAGACGAGGTGGTGCAGACCCCGCTCACCAGTGGATCCGATGTACATGCCCGGCCGCTTACGCACGGCGTCCAGCCCCTCGAGGACTGTGATCGCACTCGCGTCATAGGACACTTGGCAGCTCCTGACTCTGGTGGGACGACGACGGCAGTCCCCGAGTGCCCTGCGCGCCTTGAGCACGACTCCCCGCCGATCGCGTGCTGGTCGCGATTCTACCCTGTCCGCGGCCCTCGGGACCCGGATTTCCACAGCCACGACGCCCTCTGGGCGCTTGGCCCACCGGGGACGATCCCCCCCACATGCGCCCGTCCTCGTGCCTCTGGCGGCGTTTCTGGGCAGGCGCGCACCGCGGGGCGGCCTCCCGGCACGGGCGATCAGCCGTACGTGTCGCGCGGCCCGCGCCCGCGCACTCGAAGGCGGCCCCTCGTCCGCGGCGGGTTCGGCCCGACCACCTTGATGTCGCGGACGATCCCGGTCCCGATCTGCTGCTCGATGGCGCTGCGGAGCGCCGGCATCATCAGCCGCAGCTGCTCGGCCCACGCGGTCGAGGAGGTTCGGACGACCAGCTCGCCGGTCGACGGGTCGAACGACTCTGCGGCGGCGTGCTCCGCATTGGCGGTGCCGACGATGTCGGGCCACATGCCCTGCAACCGGGCCGCCGTCAGCCCGGTTCGCCATCCGTGCACGTCGACGAGCTCCTCCCAGGCTCCGCCGATGGGCACGGGATCCCGCGCATCCGGGCCCGGACCGGAGAAACCCGGGGTCGAACGTCGTACTCGGCGCGAAGCCCGGGCCGGGCGCATCGGCCTCTGGGCGTCACCGGGTGCGACACCGGATCGAGCAGCCGACCGCACCCGGGACAGGACCGCCCTGGCAGCATCCGGGACCAGTCCCTGGTCGACATCCGAAGGCGCTGTCGAACTGACCGCCGGGTCGGTGCCGGGCTCTGGATCGACGGCGCCGGAAGAGGTCGGCGGGATCACGACGTGCCGGCGCGCATCAGGTCGGCAACCGCCTGCGTCCTGCCACGCAGTGCCGGGGGGACGTCAGCGGGGACCGCCGCGGTGATCAGCACCTGTTCCACTCCGGCGACTGCCACGGCGAGGCGCTCCCGGCGACCCGGGTCGAGCTCGGCGAAGACGTCGTCGAGGATCAGCACCGGGTCGCCTCCGCTCCCGGCCTCGCCACGGACAATGTCATAGGACGCCAACCGAAGGGCCAGGGCCATGGACCACGACTCCCCGTGGGACGCATAGCCGCGCAACGGCCTGCCGTGCAGGGTCAGGGACAGCTCGTCGCGGTGCGGACCGACCAGAGTCATCCCCCGGGCGAACTCCTCGTCCCGGCGCGCGGCCAGCGCGAGCCTGACCTGCCCGGCGATCTCCGGCCTGTCGAGCCCGGCCACATCGGGCACACCGGGGACGTAGGCGATGAGCGCGGCCGGGTCGCCACCACTGGGAGCCACGGCTCGGTACGAATCCGCCACGGGGTCGGCGAGCCTGCGGACCAGCGCGGCCCGCGCGTCGATCACCTCGGCCGCCAGTGCGGCGAGCTGGTCGTCCCACACCGACAGCGTGCCCTCAGCCGCCGACCTGCTGCGGGCGCCTCCACCCCGCAGCGACGAAGCTGACCTCAGCAGGGAGTTGCGCTGGCGGAGGACGCGCTCCAGGTCGCCGAGGACGGCGTCGAACCGCGGCGCGAGGATGACGAGCAGCTCGTCGAGGAACGTGCGTCGCTCGCCGGGGTCCCCTTTGACCAGGAAGAGGTCCTCTGGGGCGAAGAGCACCCGGGACACCTGACCCAGGACATCGCGCTGGCGCGGCACGGGCGCCCGGTTGAGTCGGGCGCGATTGGCACGGCCCGGTGTGATCTCGAGCTCGATGACGACCTCACGGCCCGCACGTTCGGCACTGACCCGGATCACCGCCCGTTCGGCTCCCTCGCGAACCAGGGGGGCGTCGGCGGCGACCCGGTGCGAGCGCAAGGAGCAGGCGTACCCGATCGCCTCGATCAGGTTGGTCTTGCCCTGCCCGTTGGCGCCGACGAACGTGGTCACCCCGGGCGAGAGGTCGAGCTCTGCCGACCGGTAGGAGCGGAAGTCGACCAGGCCCAGGTGGGTGACGTGCACGCTAGGACGGAAGGCGTACGGGCATCAGGAGGTAGAGGTAGTCGTCGGCCGCGTCCGCGTCGAAGCTGGTGGCCCCGGTCAGCACCGCCGGCTTGCCGGGGTTCGTGAAGGCGAGGTTCGTCACGGGCTTCGACATCGCGGTCAAGCCCTCGAGCAGGTATCCGGGGTTGAATGCGATCCGCTCCATCGGCGCACCGGACAGGACGCACTCGATCGCGTCGAGACCGATGGCGTCGTCACCGGATCCGGCCTCCAGGACCAGCTCCTGACCGTTGAACTGCATCTTCACGGCGCTCGAGCGCTCGGCGACCAGCGCAACCCGCTTGACCGCCTCCGTGAGCGCAACCGTCTCCACCCTGGCCACGGTCGGGGACTGGGCGGGCAGGAGGCTCCGGTACTTGGGGAAGTCCCCCTCGAGCAGGCGGGTGGTCGTCCGCCGGTCGAGGCCCTCGATCCCCAGCAGCCCGTCACCGGCGTCGGCAGAGCCGAACGCCAGGTGGACCTCCTCGGCGTGGGCCAGCGTCTTGGCGGTGTCGGCCAGCGTGCGCGCTGGAACCAGTGCAGCGGCGGCGAACTCCGCACTCCGCGGGGTCCAGTCGAACGTGCGCACCGCGAGTCGGTACCGATCTGTGGCGGCAAGCGTGACCCGGTCGCCGTCGACCTCGATGCGGACGCCGGTCAGGAACGGCAGGGAATCGTCGCGCCCCGCGGCTACCGCCACCTGGGCCACTGCGGAGGCAAGGACGGAGCCGGGGACGCTGCCGCTGACCCCCGGCATTGCCGGTAGCGGTGGGTAGTCCTCCACTGGAAGGGTCGGGAGCTCGAACGAGGACCGGCCGCACCGCACCCGCAGCCGCGTGCCCTCGACCTCGATGTCCACCTGCTGCATCGGCAGGGACCGCGCGATGTCGACGAGCAGGCGACCGTTCACGAGTGCGACACCAGGCTCGGCGACGTCCGCGGATGTCTCCACCCGGCCTGAAACCTCGTAGTCGTAGCTGGCGATCGAGAGTCTCGGCTCGGGGGCGTCCGTACATTCGAGGCGCAGGCCGGACAGCAGGGGGAGCGGTGGGCGGGTGGGCACCGTCCGGCCCGCCCATGCCACAGCATCAGCGAACTGGTCACGGTCGACGCGGAACTTCACGGGCTCCTCCTGGTGGGTCTGCTGGGTCACCCTATGACGGGGGTGTGACACGGCGATGCACCGACGTGACCGTGGCCTGAACCGGGTGGCCGGTGGTCTCAGCGCTTGGCTTCGATGCGGCCCGCGAGTCGGTCATCCACAGGGCAGGGCGTGCAGGTGGCGGTTCGCTGATCCATCGATCTCTAGTTAGAGTCTTCGTAGTAGGAGCTGTGGATCCTGTGGACAAGTGCCGACGTCGCAGGTCGGCCGGCGTGTCCCGCCACACAGCAGCTGTGTGTCCGGCTGCGTCGGACTCTTGTGATTCGGTGGACATCGTCGATCCGTCGGCCGGCGAACGCTGGTTGTCCACAGCGAGGGCCGCGAAGGTCGACGGACACCCCCCACCCCGCGCACGCTTCCTCCACAGGTCTGGGGTGTCGCCCGCCGTACCGTCCCGAACAGGGTTGGGGGGTCCCGTCACGCGACAGCGGTTCTAGCGCGTTGCCACCGACGCCCGGATCCGGGCTGTCAGGTCCATGACGGAGTTGTACAGGGACCTGCGTTCGGCCATCAGGGTTCGGATCTTCCGGTCGGCGTGCATCACCGTGGTGTGATCGCGTCCGCCGAAGAGCTCGCCGATCTTGGGCAGGGACAGGTCCGTGAGCTCGCGGCACAGGTACATCGCCACCTGACGAGCGGTGACCAGGGTTCTGGACCGGGACTGCCCGGTCAAGTCATCGATGGTGACCGAGTAGAACTTGGCCGTCTCGAGCATGATCGCCGGTGCGGTGATCTCCGGGCCGGCCTCGTTCGGGATGACGTTGCGCAGCACCTCCTCGGCGAGGCTGAGCTCCACCGGGCGCTTGCTGAGGCTGGCGAACGCGGTCACCCGGATCAGCGCCCCCTCCAGCTCGCGGATGTTGCGCGAGATCTTGCTGGCGATGTACTCGAGCACGTCGGCGGGGACCGAGATCGCCTCCTGGTCGGTCTTTCGGCGCAGGATGGCGATCCTCGTCTCGAGGTCGGGCGGCTGGATGTCCGTGGTCAGACCCCATCCGAATCTCGTGCGCATCCGGTCCTCGAAGTCCTTGAGCCGGTTGGGCGCGATGTCGGAGGTGATCACGATCTGCTTGTTGGCGTTGTGCAGCGTGTTGAAGGTATGGAAGAACTCCTCCTGGGTCTGCACCTTGCCCGAGAGGAACTGGATGTCGTCGACGAGCAGGACGTCGACGTCCCGGTAGCGGCGCTGGAAGAGCAGCGCGGCGTCGTCGCGGATCGAGTTGATGAACTCGTTGGTGAACTCCTCGCTCGACACGTAGCGCACCCGGGTGCCGGAATAGAGCAGCTGGGTGTAGTGACCGATCGCATGGAGCAGGTGGGTCTTGCCCAGGCCGGACTCGCCGTAGATCACCAGAGGGTTGAAGCTTCGGGCGGGCTGCTCGGCCACCGCCACCGCGGCGGCATGGGCGAACCGGTTGCTCGCGCCGGCCACGAACGTGTCGAAGGTGTAGCGCGGGTTCAGCCGGGCGGACTGCTCCGTCCTGTTCTGGACCGGGCGGCCGGTGGGGCGCACGACGGGCTGCGGTCCGGTCGCGTCAACAGGCCGGTCGGCATAGGTGGAGTCGGCCCAGATGTCGGCAAGGTCGTCATCGACGTCCAAGCTCGGATCGACCGTCACGGCAAGGTTGATGGCGCGGCCGAGGAGCACGGCCAGCGAGTTCTCGATCGGCGGCCGGAGGTGGGACTCCAGGACGTCCTTGGCGAACGGGTTGGGCGCCGCCAGGACGGCGACGCTCCCGTAGACGTTCACCAGGCGGCTCAGTTGCAGGAACGCGCGGTGCGAACGGCTCAGCGCGGCCCCGTCGAGGGAACTGATCGCGCTGGCCCAGATCTCCGCCGGATCTGCAGTGTCGTCCACTTGGTGAACCCCCTTCTGGGCCGTGCCGCCTGCGGTCGTCCGGGTGTGGGACAGCTCGTCCGGGTGTGGGACAGCCCGGCGAACCTATGCCCCGGAACCGACGCCGTGCAAGGGTTTTCCACAGGTTGGCGGAGTGGTCGGACACAGGGTGCTCGCGCACCGACGCTGTGTGCTCGGGCCTCGCTCCAGCGAAAGCGGCGGTGTGGGCAGGCTCTGCCCTTTCCTCGGTGCTGGCCCGGGTGTCCTACCCGCTGGCCTGCCTTCGCGTGCACCAGTCATGGGTTTGACCCGTCCTCAGCCGGTTGCGTACCTTAGTACTCAGGAAGAGGTCCGCCCGGGCGCCCGTTGTCCACGCGAAGTGCTCTTCGCCCCTGAAAGCCAGTCGCAAGGATGATGAGACGCCATGAAGCGCACGTTCCAGCCGAACAACCGTCGACGCGCCAAGACGCACGGCTTCCGCACCCGGATGAGCACCAGGGCTGGGCGTTCGGTGCTCGCTGCACGCCGCGGCAAGGGCCGCACCCGCATCTCGGCCTAGTCGCCGAGTCCTTCGTGCTGCCCAGGAGCCGCAGGATCCACCGGGCCGAGGACTTCCGGGTCGTCCTGCGCGGTGGCTCACGGGCGTCGAGCCGCACGGTCGTGGTCCACGCCCACCAGTCCGGAGCCGCGGTGCCGGCACGCGCCGGCTTCGTGGTCGGCCGTTCGGTCGGGGGGTCGGTCCGTGCGCAACCGGGTGACCCGACAGCTGCGCCACCTGATCGTGGTTCACCTCGACCGGCTCCCGGCCGGGACCGACGTGGTCGTGCGCGCCCTTCCCCCCGCCGCTGTCTCCTCTGGCTCCGAACTCAAGAGGGATCTCGACTCCGGGCTGCGCCGGGTGCTGGCCAAGCTGGGACACGCGCCCATGACACGATCCGACCAGTCCCAGTGACATCAGGGAGGAACCTGGCCAGTCGCGCACGCGTGGTGTGGGACATGACCCTCGGACGCGTCCTTTCCCTGGTTCTCATCGGAGGAATCCGTGGCTACCAGCGCTTCATCTCGCCGCTCACCGGGCCCACCTGTCGTTACCACCCCACGTGTTCGGCTTATGCTCTGGGGGCGGTGCGCACCCACGGGCCGGTGAAGGGTTCGCTCCTTGCCGTCGGGCGACTGGTGCGCTGCAACCCCTGGATCCCGGGGCGGCATCGATCATGTGCCGGCCAAGGGGGCCTGGCGGGGTGGTAAGGACATCCGTCCCACCACGGAACGAGTAGGGAGCTAGCACGTGTTCCTCTGGCATTGGCTTCTCGACGCAGTCTCGTGGATCCTCGTGCAGTTCCATCAGCTCTTCTCGCTGATCTGGGGCAAAGACAGTGGATGGTCCTGGACGTTTGCGATCGTGGGCCTCGTCGTCCTGATCCGCATCATGCTGATCCCCCTCTTCGTGAGGCAGATCCGGGCACAGCGCAACATGCAGGCAATCCAGCCGCAGCTCAAGGAGATCCAGGCCAAGCACGCCGGGGACAGGGAGCGCCAGTCCCAGGAGATGATGGCGCTCTACAAGGAGACGGGCACCAATCCTTTGGCGTCGTGCCTGCCGATCCTCGCGCAGGCTCCGATCTTCTTCGCCCTGTTCCGCGTCCTCTCAGGGGCATCCCAGGAGCAGCCGATCGGCGTCTTCGAGTGGCCGCAGTACAGCGAGCTCCTGGTGTCCTTCCATGCTGCAGAGATCTTCGGAGTCCCGCTCTACGCCACGTTCGCCCATGCGGCAGACACGCCCAATCCGAGCAACACCCAGGCCCTTGCTGTCGTCCTGATCATCCTCATGTCGGTCACCAGCTTCCTCACCCAGAGGCAGCTGCTGCTCAAGAACACCGCGAGCGACAACCCGATCGCTCAGCAGATGAAGATCATGATGTACATCTTCCCGGTGATGTTCGCCGTCGGCGGGCTGAACTTCCCGATCGGTGTGCTCATCTACTGGTTCACGACCAACCTGTGGACCATGGGGCAGCAGTTCTGGGTCATCCGGAACAATCCCCAGCCGGGCACCCCTGCGGCGACGGCAGCGGCGGAGCGCAAGGCACGCAAGGCGGCTCGCAAGGGCCTTCCGAGTGAACCGGAACCGATGGAGGCGTCAGGCTCGGGATCGGCCGCATCGGCCGGTTCATCCGGTTCCGTCATCGCCGGCGAGGTGGTGGCCGACCAGGGTCAGCCCCGTGGTCGCACGCAGCCCAAGAAGCAGCCGCGGAGCAAACGGACCGGCCCCCCGCCCAAGTCGAAGTGAGCACCATCGACGGCATGACTGGAGGAAGCAACCCCATGACCAACAAGTCCGAGTTGGAACGCGAGGGCGATGTGGCCGCCGACTACCTGGAGGCCCTGCTCGACATCGCCGACCTCGACGGGGACATCGACATGGACGTGGAGCGGGATCGCGCGATGGTCTCGATCGTCGGTGGGGATCTCGACGACCTCGTGGGTCCCGACGGGCAGGTGCTCGAAGCGCTGCAGGAGCTGACCCGCCTGGCAGTGACGCGCGAGACGGGGGAGCGCAGTCGGCTGATGCTCGACATCGCCGGCTACCGGGCCGCTCGCCGCCGTGAGCTCGCAGAGTTGGGCCTACGGGCGGTGGCTGACGTGAAGCGAACGGGTGAGGCCGTCAAGCTCGCGCCCATGTCGGCCTTCGAGCGAAAGGTCGTGCACGACGTGGTAGCCGAGGCGGGACTGCGCAGCGAGAGCGAGGGCGAGGGGGCGGCCCGTCGTGTGGTGGTCATGTCGGCGTGAGCGATGTTCCACGTGAAACGGAACTGAGAGCGCGCTATTCGAACGTCCCGGGCTTGCAGGCCTTCGCCGAGATGCTGTCCAGCGTCGGTGTGGAACGAGGCCTGATCGGCCCACGCGAGGTCCCCCGGCTGTGGTCGCGCCATGTCGTGAACTGTGCGGTCGTGGCCGAGGAGGCCACGGAGGAGATCCCGTCGGGCTGCTCGGTCGCCGATGTCGGATCCGGGGCCGGTCTTCCCGGCCTGGTGTGGGCTCTGGTGCGCCCTGACCTACGGGTGACCCTGATCGAGCCGCTCCTGCGCCGGGCCACCTTCCTGTCCGAGGCGGTGCGCGACCTCGACGTGGGCGAGCGCGTGGACGTGGTGCGCGGGCGAGCCGAGGATGTCGCACCCCGCTCCTTCGACGTGGTGACCGCCCGCGCCGTGGCCAGGCTGCCGCAGCTGCTCGTATGGACGATGCCCTTGGTCGGGCAGGGCGGCGTCATCCTGGCCTTGAAGGGGGCGGGGGCCGCTGAGGAGGTGCAGGAGGCATCTCGCGTCTCCGGAGGCGGTCTGGGACCCGTCACGATCCGGTCGTACGGCGTCGGTGTCATCGAGCCGCCCACCACGGTCGTCATAGTCCGCAGGATGCCGTGATCGGGTGCGTGTCCTCTCGGCTTCGGCCGCCGAAGCGCGCGTCGAGAGTCAGAGAACCGGCCAACTGGACATTTCATCCCCACGTTTTCCACACGATTTCTGTGGATAACCTCGATCGAGGTGCGTGGGTCCTAGGCTCGCACCGACGACTTCGGGAGGAACTGTGAACCACGTCACATCTGACGCCGGTAGTCCGGGCCTGGATTGAAGGCAGCGGGACTCGGCGGTCGCAGCCCCTCCGACGGAGTTGCGGGGACTTCGGCATCGGCCGCCGCCCCGGTCTGGTTCACCGAGCTTCCACTGGCCTCGGTGCGCCCGAACCACCGCCAGCCCCGCACCGTCTTCGATGACGAAGCACTCGCCGAGTTGGCCATGTCCATGTCTGAGATAGGACTTCTGCAGCCCATCGTGGTGCGCCCCCTGGGACATGAACCTGCTGACACACGTTGGGACAGGCCAGCTCGGAGCTCTTCGAGCTCGTCGCGGGTGAGCGCCGCCTTCGCTGCGCGCAACGGTTGGGGTGGGCGACGATTCCCGCCCTGGTCCGCCCGACGGAGGACGCCGACCTGCTCCGCGACGCCCTGCTGGAGAATCTCCAACGGGCTGCGCTGAACCCCCTGGAGGAGGCCGCTGCGTACCAGCAGCTCCTGACCGACCTCGGATGCACCCAGGAGGAGCTGTCCGGCCGGGTGGGCAGATCTCGCCCGCAGATCGCCAACACCATCAGACTCCTGCGGCTGCCGCCGTCGGTGCAGCGCCGCGTAGCGGCAGGTGTCCTGTCCCAGGGACATGCGCGTGCGCTTCTGTCCCTGCCGGACGAGGCAGCCATGGAGGAGGTGGCGACCCGGGTCGTCGCCGAGGGGCTCTCGGTGCGTTCCGTGGAGGAGATCGTGACCCTGTGGGAGGCCCCGACGCGTCCGCACCCACGTCAGCCCCATCGGGGCGCGTCCGACGCGGGACTTCAGGACCTTGCCGACGACCTTTCCGATCGCCTGGACACTCGGGTCCAGGTGACCATGGGTCGGGCCAAGGGCCGGGTCACCATCGAGTTCGCCGGACGAGACGACCTGGACCGGATCCTCGACGTGCTGGCCCTCCCTGGAAGGTCGTCCTGAAGGGATACGCCGCGACGGGAGGGGGCCCCGAACGGGCGCCCGGACACGAAGGACGCCAGCCGAGCCTCGGACACCGACCTAGGACGGCCACATCACGCGCACGTCCCGCCTGGGACACGACAGCGATCCTGTGGACGAGCTCCCTGGAGTTGTCGGTGGTCGGTCCTAGGATCGCGCCATGAGCGCAACCACCTACGGACCCGACCTCGAGATCACCCGCGAGAAGCGCGATCAGGATGCCGATGCGGCTGCGAGCACCTCGCAGCTCGGACAGGCGACACCCCAGGATCGGCCCGCTCCCGCTTCGGCGGCCGTCACCTCGACCGGATCGACGCCGCCCCAGTCGCAGAGCCTGGCTCGGCCAACCTTCACGATCACGGAGGCTGCGACCGCCTGCTCGATGAGCAGGAAGACGATCACCCGGAAGCTGCCCGAGCTGGCGAGCAATGGTGCGGCCAAGGACGAGGACGGCGTCTGGCGAATCCCGGTGGAGGCCCTCCTGGCGGTGGGTCTGCACCCAGGCCGGTCGCTGCCACCCTTGCCTGTCGCGTCGCCCCGCCCGGCCGCCCCGCCGGTGGCGCCAGCCCGGGAGACCGAGGTCGAGACCATCACCATCCGGCGTGACCGCTGGGACGACGTCCGGATCCGGTTGGCACGTGCCGAGGCGGAGGCCTCGGAACGAGGACTGGCGCTGGCAGACGCCCGTCTCGCCCTGCGCGCCCTCACCGCCGGCCCGGCGACCGCTATCCGGACCGAGGCAGCATCGGAGAGCAGAGACAACCAGCAGCAGTCCGACCGACCCATGGCATCCCCGGCGACATTCGATGAGGGGGTGGCCTCGCCCACGGCCCCCGGTGCAGCGGCCCCGCCGCCCGTCAGCGGGTGGGAGCCGATGGCGACCAGCGGCGGCACGGCAATCATGGACACGTCGACGTCCGGATTCGCCGCCGCTCCGTCGGGGGCGGGTACCGATGGCACCAGGACCAAGCGGCGGCGCTGGTGGCACTCGAGCTAGCGGACTGCCGGGTGCAAAGTGCCTCGGCAGGTTACGGCCCAGGTTCCCGAGCACTTCGCCGCAGCCGGTTCCCGAACCGGTCACCCGAGTCCCTAAGCCGGTCCCTGAGCGGTCCCCGAGCCGGTTCCCCGAGCCCGTCCTTGAGCCGGTCCCTGAGCCGGTTCCCGTGGCGGCCTGGAGATGGCCCCGTGGGAGTCAAGAGTCTGACAAAAGGGACCCCTGTGACTGTCCCTAGGACAAAGGCGGCGGCCTGCGACGGGGGACCCAGGGGCAGCACGTCCCACCCACCGGGACGAAGCCTCCAGCGGCCCGTACCAGGGACACGGTGTTCCTAGCGTGGCGACGCAGAGCGCCGGCGGAGCGTTTGGTCAGCGGGTCGACGTCCGTGCCTCGATCGCGCGGTCGACCAGGTCCCTGAACACCTGTCCCAGGTCGAGCCCGTCGGCTTCGACCGCCTGTGGCAGCAACGAGGTCTCGGTGCACCCGGGGGCGACGTTCACCTCGAGGAAGGTCACCTGGCCGTCCACCCCGACGATGAGGTCCGCCCGAGAGAGGTGTCGCAGGCCGAGGCGCTCGTGCGCGGTGACGGCGACCCGGGCGCACTCGTCAGCGGCCTGCGCGTTGAGCCGGGCGGGTGCGAAGAACTCCGTGGTCCCAGCGGTGTAGCGCGACGCGTAGTCGTAGAAGCCCGAGTCGGGAACGATCTCGACCGCCGGCAGGGCGCTCACCGTGCCGTCGGGCCGCTCGATGACCGTCACGGCCACCTCGGTCCCGGAGACGTGCGCCTCGAGCATCGCGGTGTCGGCGTACGCGAAGCATCCGACCATGGCGCTCGTCAGGTCCGCCCGATCCTCGACGATGGCGACGCCGAGGGCCGATCCCCCCCGTGTGGGCTTCACGACCAGTGGCAGGCCGATCCTCGCGACCAGCGCGTCCAGCACCGCGTGGGCGCCCAGGTCACGGAACGTGGCGTGCGGGAGTGCCACCGCCGGGGCGGTGCGCAGGTCCGCGCCAGCCACATGGGCCTTGGCCACCATCTTGTCGAAGGCGAGCCGGCAGGCATCCGGTCCTGACCCGACGTAGGCGATGCCGAGGCTGTCGAGGACGTCGCGCAGCGAACCGTCCTCGCCGCTGGCGCCGTGGAGCAGGGGAATCACGCACGCCGGCGGGTCCGCGGCGAGGTCACCCAGCAGAGCGGCGTCCAGATCGTGGAGGGTCACGGACTCGCCGAGCGATCGCAGCGCTTCGGCGACCCGGCGACCGGAGCGGATCGACACGTCCCGCTCATGGGACAGCCCGCCTGCGAGGATCACGATCGATCGGGACATGTCCTACCCCTTTGTCCTAGGCCAGATCGGGTGCGGGCGTGGTCATCATGGCCTCGTCGCTGTGCCTTGGCATGGTGCCGGATGCGGACTGCCCGAACGTAGCGACAAGTCCCAGCTCGTCGTCGATGACGTTGCCGAGCCGCCTGACGCCCTCGCGGATCCGATCCGGGGTCGGATAGCAGTAGCTCAGGCGAAGCGATCGCCGATGGGCCTCCTGCTCCGCATCGCCGACGTAGAACCCTGTCCCAGGGACGTAGGCCACTAGCGATGCCACGGCGCGCGGCAGCATCGCGCGCGCGTCCAGCCCCTCGGGAAGGGTGACCCAGGAGTAGAACCCCCCCGTCGGCTCGGTCCATGTCGTCCCCGGAGGCATGTGGTCGCCCAACGAGTCGAGCAGCGCGTCCCGGCGCTCCCGATAGAGGCCGCGGAAGACCGTGATCTGGTCCATCCACGGGTTGGTGGCCAAGTACTCGGAGACAGTGAGCTGGGCGTAGTTGGAGGGACAGAGCACGGCCGCCTCCGCGGCCAGGACGAGCTTCTCCCGAACGCCGTGGGGGGCCACCGCCCAGCCGACCCGGAGTCCCGAGGCGATGGTCTTGGAGAACGAGCCCAGGTACACCACGCCCTCGGCCTCGTCGGCCCTGATGGCCCGCGGGACCACGCCGTCGAATCCGAGCAGCCCGTAGGGGTCGTCCTCCAGGAGCAGGATGCGGTTCGAGCGGGCGACCTCGAGGACCTCATGGCGCCGCTGTTGTCCCTGGGTCAGCCCGGCAGGGTTGTGGTAGGACGGAATGGTGTAGATCATCTTGATCCGACCGCCGTCGGCGCGGACCCGACCGATCGCCTCGGTCAGGGCAGCCGGGGACAGTCCCTGGTCATCCATGGCGACATGGACGACTCGACACTCGTAGGAGCGGAACACCCCGAGGGCGCCGACGTAGGACGGTGACTCCACCAGGACCACGTCGCCCGGGTCACAGAAGGTGCGCACGACCAGGTCCAGGGCCATCTGCGACCCGGTCGTCACGACGATGTCGTCCGGATGGGCCTGGATCCCGACTGGGGCCATCACGTCCAGGATCTGCTCCCGCAGGCGTTCGTCCCCCTGTCCGGAGCCGTACTGGAGCGCGGTCGCGCCACGCTCGCGCAGGAGGCGGGCGACGGTATCGCTGATGGACTCCAGGTCGAGCGCGGAGACGAAGGGCATCCCGCCGGCGAGGGAGACCACCTCCGGCCGGCTGGCAACGGCGAAGAGGGCGCGGATCTCGGAGGCCGCCAGCCCGTGCGCCCGTTGGGCATAGCTGGTGAACCAGGGGTCGAGACGCGTGCCTAGGCTCATGTGCCTAGGATGCCCGATGGGAGGTGGGATCATGAAAGCCCTGCGATGGCTCCTGTTCGCCACGGCCGCCCTGAGCGTCGGTGCGGTCGCCGGTTTCGCGATCGCCCTCCTGAGGCCTCGCGCCTACGCGGACTTCGCCGGCGTGCACCAGTCGGTACGCGATGATGGCCTCGGGTTAGCCACTTGATAAGAGCGCCCCGCATTCGTCGTTCGTGACGTGCACTACATTTGGCCCACACGAAGGGGTCGCAGTGGGATCTGCCCACGCGTGGGAGGAGTTGCTGTGGGCTATCGCGCCATGCTGACGACGACGGTGGTCGCCGCAGGGCTGCTGGCGGCTGCGCTGGGCCCGGTGGCCCCGGCGGCCGCCGCCGGGACGATCGCGTGCGCGATCACCGCCCCGGGCAATCCGGTGGTGACCGGGATGGACACCCCGGTCGCGGGCAATGTCACCTGCACCCACAGCGTTCCCGGAACGGCGGTGTCCTACAGCGTCGCACCGTTCGTGCTCGACGCGACCGGTCCGTTCAACGGGAAGCTGGCCTTCGACAACGCGACCGGCAACTTCCTCTACACGCCTGGCTTCTACCCCCCCGACCCGACGCGGGGCGGCAAGCAGGACCCGCTCCCCGAGTACTCCGGTCCCGACTCGTTCGATGTCATCGCCTCCGCCGCGGACGGTGCCACGGTCACCTTCCAGGTCCCGATCCTGGTCCAGGGACCGCCGCGCGCGTGCAAGCCGGGCTTCGTCGCCGAGACCCGCACGATGTTCAACGACCCGTCCGGTTCCCCGGACGAGCAGTATCAGATGCTCCGCTACCTGATCGACATGATCGACTGCACGCCAGCGCTGAACCCGGACGGTACCCAGGCGTCGATCAAGTTCAGCTTCTACTCCCTGACCTACGCACCTGTGCAGGCGGCCCTGACGGCGGCCGCGCAGCGCGGTGTCTCCGTGCAGGCGCTGACGAACAGCCACTCCGACAAGTACTCGTCGTGGCGCGAGATCAGCCGCACCCTGGGCGCGGACACGAACGCCATCAACTTCGCCACCACCTGCTGGCAGGGCTGCCTGACGCCTCGCACCCCGCCGGTGCCCGGGGGTCCTACAGCGTGGTACGGCGCGGATGCCACCACCCTGACTTCCAACACGGTTGTCTTCTCCGACCGCGCACGTCCAGGGCTGCAGCCCATCGTGGCCTGGCACTACGACTTCGGTGACGGCACGGCAGCCGACGGGCCGGGCCCGCACACGAAGACCTACGGGGCACCAGGGACCTACCGGACCGCGCTCACGGTGACCGACGCCGCTGGCCTCACGCACACGATCACCGGGGAGAAGACGCTCCCGGACAACATGGAGCCGATGTACCCGTCGCTGCACTCGAAGATCTACCTGTTCTCCACTGTTGGCCAGGGAGCCACTGCCCGGCAGTGGGTCAGCGCGTACAGCTCGGGCAACCCGACCTACCAGCAGTCCCGCAAGGGGTTCAACAACCTGAACATCGCGGTCGGCGACAAGCCGCTTCACGACATCTTCACGACCTACTTCTCAGACCTGGTGAAGGGGTCGCGGGGCGAGCTGATGACCACGAACTACTTCCGCACCTTCGCCACCCCGGGGAACCCCGCCACGGGTGCGCCGCCCACCACGGTGCACCTGGCGCCGCAGACTTCGGGCGACATCAACCGGGAGATCCTGAACTCGATCCAGTGCAAGTACAAGGTCAACGGCAAGACGAAGCGCACGGACGTCCGGGTGTCGATGTTCGTGCTCACCCGGCGCGGCGTGGCGTCGGACCTGTGGCGGCTGGCCATGCAGAAGGGCTGCAACGTCGAGATCGTCTACACGCAGATGAGCCAGCGGGTCAAGGGCCCGAACGGCCAGTGGCTGGAGAACGAGGACGGCGAGGGGATGGGGTACGGATCGGCGGACTGCCTGTCGACGCCGCCTAGCAAGGTGACTGTGACGAAGGCCAGCAAGGGCAAGCCGGCCAGGCGCAAGGTCGTGCGGAACTCCGTGGGCGATTGCAGCGGCGGATCGCTACGCGGAACGGTTCCGGTCACCTCGACCGGGGTCTGGCTGAACCGCAAGAGCCCGTACGGGGGTGGGCGGCTGACGGTTCGCATGGCCTGCCCGGTCCAGCCCAAGTACGACACGGTGAAGAAGCGGTGGGCGGTGCTGTGCATCCGCAACGACATCTTCACGCATCACAAGGCTCTCCTGGTCAATGGCTTCGTCCGGGGCTCGGTCCAGAAGTACGTGATGACCGGCTCGGCGAACTGGTCCTCGCCGGGGCTGCGCGCCTCTGACGAGATCATCACCGAGATCCAGAACGCCGGAGCGCTCTACGACCAGTACCGGGCGAACGCCGAGTACCTCAAGAAGGTCGTCAAGCGCAACAGCATCAAGGCCAAGAAGAAGTCGTCGGCCAAGACGTTCATGCTGCAGCTGTCGGACTCCCAGCAGCTCGATGTTCGGGGCCTGAGCGAGGAGCAGCTGGCGGACCAGGAGTAGGGGCCCGCCGGCCAGTGGCTCAGGCGGACCAATCGCGACCCCGTCGCCGCTCGCAAAGCAGTGCGCGGCACACGTCCGGAGCCGTCCATCGTCAGTCGGTGGCAGTCCATGTGGCGGCCGATCCGCCTTCGAACGGGCGGCTCAGTCCTGCGGGGGTGGCGCGAAGAACCTGATCAGCGCTGCCGTGATCGCCTTCGCGATCTGGTCGCGACCGCCCGGGTCGGCCAGCCGCGCCGCGTCCTCAGGGCTTGTCAGGTAGCCCAGGTCGAGGTGGACGGCCGGCATCCGGGTCAGCCGGAGCAGCTCCCAGGTCTTGGGGTGCGCCCCACAGCTGTTGGCCGAGTTGCGCACGGCGATCTCCTCGAGCAGCAGCTCGGCCAGGGCCTGCCCGCCGAGGGAGGCGGTCCCGCCCACGAGGGTGCCGAAGTAGAACGCGGCCATGCCGTTCGCAGCCGGGTTCTGGTTGGCGTCGCAGTGCAGGGAGATCACCACGTCGGCGCCCACCTCGTTGGCGATCGAGGCGCGCGCGGACTCGTCGAAGGAGGTGTGCCCGGCGCGGGCCGGGCCGGTGACCAGCACGGTCGTGCCCAGCGCGGCCAGGCGGCCCTCCACCCGGGCGGCGATGTCCGCAGCGATGTCCGGCTCACTCAACCCGCTGCCCTCGTGACCGCGGTGCAGGTGGTCGGGTCCGGCGTCGATGAGGACGACCTTGTGGGTGACCCCCGTGCGCAGGACCTCGAAGGCCTGCTGCTCGCGCAGGACGGTGGAGGCTCCCCCGCTCACGGTCCGGGTCAGCCGGCGCATCGCGCGGAACGTGTCGGGCCCCGCTGTTCCGTCGGTGAGCAGTCCGGTGTTGAGCTGGAACTCGCGCACCGCATGGTCGGTCGCCCGACCGAAGATCCCGTCGGGACGCCCGGGTGAGAACCCCAGGCCCGTGAGGCGCTCCTGCAGCGCAAGGACGTCGTCGCCGACCATCAGGTGCCCTGGCAGGAAGGTGAGCACCCGGTCTCCGAGACGCCACCGGGCCTCCTCGAGGCGCCGGAACGTCTGTGCCCCCACGATGCCGTCGACAGCGATCCCGCGCTCCTGCTGGAACTGCCGCACGCCCAGGTCGAGGTCGGCGTCGAACGCGTCGCCGAGTCCGTCGTCGATCAGGCCGAGCCGGTGCAACCGGGCCCGGACCTCCGCGACCATCGGCCCCGAGTCGCCCATCCGGCACATCGGGACGACGCTGGACGCGGGGCGGTCGGCCATGGAGAAGCGGAGTCGATCAGAGGAACTCGGCGAGGTCCTTGAGCAGCGCGGCCCTGGGCTTGGCCCCGATGATCTGCTTCACGACCTTGCCCCCCTGGAACACGTTCAGGGTGGGGATCGACACGATCCCGTAGTCCGAGGCGCTGCGCGGGTTCTCGTCGACGTTGAGCTTGACGATGCTGATCTTGTCGCCGTGGGCGGCGTGGATCTCCTCGAGGATGGGGGCGATCATCCGACAGGGACCGCACCAGACCGCCCAGTAGTCCACCAGGACGGGCTTGTCCGAGAGCAGCACGTCCTCGGCGAAGCTGGCGTCGGTAACGGTCATCAGGGCCATCGGGTCTCCTTGGGTCGGCGGGGCAATCCTAGTGTCAGGCGGTGAGCATCAGTGCGTGTTCGCGAACGGCCAGGAACCGCTCGGCGTCGAGGGCGGCCGCACATCCCGTCCCGGCCGCGGTGATGGCCTGCCGGTAGGTGTGGTCCACGAGGTCTCCCGCGGCGAAGACACCGGGGAGCACCGAACCGTCGGACAGGACACTGGTCCCACGTCCGTCGACCAGCACGTAGCCGCCGTCGTCGGTGTCGACCTGGCCCTTCACCAACTCCGAGCGGGGATCGTGCCCGATCGCGATGAACAGGCCGGTGATCGGCAGCTCTGTGTGCGCACCGGTGATGGTGTCGGCCAGCGTCACCGAACTCAGCTTGTCCGTGCCGTTGACCGCGGCGACGGTGCTGTTCCAGGCGAAACGGAGCTTGGGGTTGGCCAGGGCCCGCTCGGCCATGATCCGGCTGGCGCGCAGCTCGTCGCGTCGATGGACGACCGTCACGGTGTCCGCGAACTTGGTCAGGAAGATGGCTTCCTCGACCGCCGAGTCGCCACCCCCGACGACGGCGATGTCCTGCCCGCGGAAGAAGAAGCCGTCGCAGGTGGCGCACCACGAGACGCCGTGCCCGCTGAGGCGCTTCTCGTCGGGCAGCCCGAGCTCGCGGTACCCCGAGCCCATCGCGAGGATCACCGCATGCGCGCGGTGCTCGATCCCCTCGCCGTCCACCACGACCTTGATCTCGTCGGTGAGCGTCATCGCCGTCACATCGTCGGTCACGAGCTCGGCGCCGAAGCGCTCAGCCTGGCCCCGCAGGTTGTCCATCAGGTCCGGGCCCATGATCCCCTGCGGGAAGCCCGGGAAGTTCTCGACCTCCGTGGTGTTCATCAGGGCGCCGCCCGCCGTCACCGCCCCCTCGAAGACGAGCGGACGCAGCGCGGCACGTGCCGCGTAGATCGCGGCGGTGTACCCGGCCGGGCCGGAGCCCACGATGATCAGGTCGCGAACGTCGGACATGTGCTGCACCCCTTGAAGTCGTGGACAACAACATCCTAGGTGTGCTGGGGATTCCCGTGCCTTCGACTGGCGTCGTCCCGGGTGGACCCGTCCAGCCGGAGATCCGAGCCCGCACCAGCGGAGATCCGCGCCGTCGGAGCGGCCGGCGGTTCGCCCGGTCAGTTGGAGATCTGGACCTCGCGGACCCCGCCCCGCCAGCCGCCGTCGACCTGGGGGAGTCCGGTGAACCAGACCAGGACGAACCTGGCGGACGTCGGGTCGGCGGCCTTGAGCCGCACCTTGTCGCCTGCCTCCGTGGCCTGGGCCATCAGGTCGTAGTCCTGGGGGTTCACGCCCGGTTCGTTGCTGGTGAGCACCTGAAGGTCGGTGCCGTTGCCGACCAGATCCAGGCTCACGGCACCGATCGTGCGGGCGGCGCCCAGGTCGAGGACGAGACCGACGCCGGGCTTGTCCAGGCTCTTGTTGTAGTAGGTGACGGTCCGCCAGGCGGTGTTCTGGTCCTCGTCGTAGGCGAACGGCACCCGTCCGGGGTTCTCCTCCCCGTTCCCCAGCGGGTCGAAGTCGATGCCGTCCGCGATCCGGTAGGTGACCGTCTGCGGCGCGGCGGACACCGTGGGCGGCGGCGGCTCGGACGCCACGACGCTTGGCAGCGGGGTGGCGGCAACCGGCTCGTCGCCGGCCAGCAGGACGCGCCACAGGCCCCAGGCCAGCCCCAGGACGATCAGGAGGCCGCCGAGGCCGAGGGCCACCCAGGGCAGGAACACGACGCGCTCCTGCGGCGGGCCCGCGGCCAGCCGGCGCCCGCCGGTGAGGTCGGTCAGGCTGGCACCCAGGGCCTCCCGCGCCTGCGTCGCGGAGGTAAGCGCGGGCCGGCCACGGGGGGATGCCACCGAGATCACGCTGCGTGCGCAGAAGTCGTCGAGGGACACCGGCAGGTCCGCGAGTATCTGTGAGGGCGGCGGCGTGTGCCCGCCGACCAGGGGCGCGCCCGGGATGCCCTCCACCTGGCCGTCGGGCCACCGCGCCGTCAGGCCCGCGTAGAGGATGGATCCGATGCCGTTGATGTCGGCGGCCACGGGGTCTTCGCCTGCGATTGGCTCGATGCCGGCGAGGACCGCGTCGATGCCCAGTCCGGTGACGCGGACCTCGCCGTCGTCGCCGACCAGCACGTTCGAGGGATGGATCCGGCCATGGGCGATGCCCCGGGCATGGGCCGACTCGATGGCCCCCGCCACCTCGTAGGCGATCCGGGCCGCCTCCGCCGGGGGCATCGGCGCGGTCAGGTGGTCGCCGAGGACCTGCGCATCGTTCCACTCGGTCACGATGACCAGGAGGCCCTCGGCGGCGAAGACATCGAGGATCCGCACGATCCGCCGGTCGTCGACCGTGGCAGCGGTCCGTGTCGACTGCTCGAGGTCGGCGGCGAGCGCCTCATCCGCCGGGACGAGCCAGAGGGCCACCTCCCGGTTCAGCGTGCTGTCCACGGCCCGCCAGATCTGGCAGCCGTGCCGCTCCTCCATGAGGTCGTCCAGGGTGAACCTGCCGACCTGCCGGTTTGTTGCCAGCTGTCCCTGCTCGTCCACATCAGGCATGTTAGGCCACGGCCCGCGGGGGAGTTGGAGGGCGCGCCCCGCAAACCGCTCGTCGGTTGCCCCGCAGCGCGCGGCCGGCAGGGTCGCCCCGGCACGGGCCGGTCAGCGTCCCAGTCGGCGACGCACCGTGGCCAGCGCCGACCCGACCTCACGGATCCCCAGGGCGCGTGCCAGTACCAGGTAGGCCAGCAGGCCGAGGATGCTGGCGACCCCCATGACCGCCACCAGGCTCAGCCGCGAGTCCCAGGAGTTCTCCAGCACCTGCTGAAGTCCCAGGTAGGACACGAGGGTGACCCCGGACGTGGCGACTCCGGCGAGCAGCATCCGGAGTATTGCGACCCAGGTGTCGCGGGTATGCATCCCGCCGCTGCGCCGGGCCAGGACCGGCCAAGCGACGGGCATCATGATCCAGTAGGTCAGGCCGAACGCCAGGCCGATGGCCGGCACCTTGAGGGAGGTCGGTGCGACCTGGAACAGCGCGATGGACAGCACGACGTTGACCGTGTTGAGCACCAGCGACAGGAAGAAGGGCGTCCTCGTGTCCTCGAGGGAGTACCAGCCGCGTAACAGGATGAAGTAGATGGAGAACGGGACCAGCCCGATCAGCATCCCGATCACCGTGTAGCCGATGAGGTACGCCGACTCGCGGTTCGTGGCCCCGAAGCCGAAGAGGACGGCGGCCAGGATCGGTGCCAGCGGGATCATCACGGCCGCGATCGGGACTGTGAGGGACACCACGGTGCGCATCGAGTCGGTCAGGACCCGGCTGAACGTCTCGAACCGGCGCGCCGCCGCCACGAGGCTCAGCCCGGGCAGGAGGGCGGTCACCAGCGAGACGGTCACGATCGAGTGCGGCAGGAAGAAGATCAGGTAGGCCTTCTGGTAGGTGGTGATCCCCGCTGCGGGCAGGCCCTCGGCCTCGGCCATCACGTTGGCAGTGGTCGCCAGTCGGCTGTGCACGATGAACGACACCTGGTTCGCGGCGAGCAGGCCCAGCGTCCACAGGGCCAGGCCGCCGGTCTTGCCAAGGCCCCAGCCGCGCCAGTCGAAGCGAGGGCGCCAGTTGTACCCCGAGGATCGCAGGAAGGGGATCAGGAGCAGCGCCTGCGCGGCGACCGCCACCGTCGAGCCAAGCCCGAGCCAGGCGGTCTGTGTCGAGGAGAGAGTGCCGCTCGCGGCGGCCTCCGGCCCCGCCACGGCCAGGAACGAGAGGAAGACGAAGATCGACACCAGGTTGTTGGCGATGGGCGCGTACATCGGCGGGGAGAACCGGCCGCGGGCGTTGAGCACCTGGGAGATCAGGGTGAACATCCCGTAGAAGAACACCTGCGGTAGGCAGAACCGGGCGAACGCCACTGCCAGGGACATCTGGTCGGCGGTGTAGTCCGGGGAGGCGTAGATCGAGGTCAGGAACGGCGCCGCGAGGATCGAGATGGTCGTGAGGACCAGCAGCAGGACGAAGGTGAGGGTCATCAGGCGGTCGGTGAAGCCCGCCCCGCCGTCGGAGTCCTCCCGGCTGCGCCGCACGAGCTGGGGCACGAACACCGCGTTCATCGCCCCGCCCACCGTCAGGACGTAGACCGTGTTCGGGATGCTGTTGCCGACGGTGAAGATGTCGGAGACGATCCCGAGCCCGAGGGCGGCGGTCATCGCCATGTCCCGGAACAGCCCGGTCACCCGGCTGATGAGGGTCCCCAGGGCCATTCGGGCGCCGGCGGAGACCAGCTCGCCCTGTTGGGGGGCCGCGGCCTGCTGGGCCGAGTCGCTGGCGGCGTCGGGGTCCGGGGCCCCTACCAGGTCGGAGACGTCCAGGCCGTCCGGCTCGATGGACTCCTCGGGGAGCGGCCGCCGCTCGGACGAGGAATCCGCATCGTCGCGGGGATCAGTCACGGGGGTCTCCTCCCGCGGTGCCGGCCGGTGCCTGCGGCCGCCCCGCCGCCTGCCGCGACGCATCGTCAGCCGGGTGCTCGCCGGCGCGGGCGGCTCTGCGGCGGCGTGACCGACGGACCCCGTGGATCGACCACGGCGATCAGCAGGGCAGCCAGCGCGAGCCGTACCAGGGCACGGGCGACGTTGGCATAGGCCCGGGACTCCACGACGAGCTGCCCGGGCTCCCCGAAGGGCGCCCCGTCGGCGGTGACCAGCTGGATCGTGACCGGGATGGGTCCGGCGGCAGCGACCTGTGCCGTGACCTCGACCGACGTGCGGCGCTCCGGCTCGATCGTGAAGGCCTCGACGGGTTCGGCCTCGAACAGTTGGGGCGGGCTGGAGCTGAGTTGCACCCCCACTCTCACGGGGTGGGGCCCGGCGTTCTCGATGGTGATCGGAATCGTCCCGGACGCGCCGGACACTGTGATCGAGCCGCTGGACACCACCCAGACCGACTCCGTGAGGGCCTGCATGTGCTCGCTGACGAAGCGGGCCAGGGCCGCCCGCGGTCCAGGATGCGAGCGGAACCAGGCGCCGAGCTCGCGCGCCGGGGCGGTGCTGGTCACGCCGGGGATCACCGCCGGATCGCTGACGACGTCGGCGTAGGAGCGCAGGGCACGGTACTGGGCCCGCACCCGGGCGACGTGGGCGGCCGGAAGCTCGTCGGACTCCTGCTCGGCGCTCGGCGCCACCAGGGTCCGTGGCAGCGAGCTGGGGTCCCTTTCGAGGGCCGCGGCCAGGGAGGTCGGCGTCACCCACGGTGCGTCGGTCAGGGCCTGGACCACCATCTCGGCGGCGCCAGCGGGGGGCTCCCAGGTCGGGGCGGGGCCGGTCACGAGCAGTCGCGGCGTCTCCGGGAGCTCGGCGGCGGTGACCAGGGTCTGGGCGAGCAGGGCCTGGCGGACAGTGGTCTGCTCGGCCGAGGTCCCCATCGGCATGGCCAGGGTCTGCGACAGGCCCGAGTCGAGCAGGAGGGCCGGGATCGTGGCCCCTTCTGGGTGGAGGAGCACGTTGCCGCTGGGGGTGAAGAAGGTCCGTTCAGCCAGAGGCGCCGCGGCGTCACTGAGCACGACCGCCGAGACGTCGGCCTCGGCCAGGGCGGCCAGGGTGCTGGGCTGTGCCACTCCTGCGGGTGCGAGCACCAGCGGCCCGGCCAGGTCGTGGTCCAGCACGTCGTCGGTCGCGGCCTGGAGCCCGGGCTGCTGGCCGAGCAGGACGCCCAGGAGCCGGCCGCGCTGGGCGGCGTCGAGGTCGGGCCAGGCGTACAGGGTCGCCGCCGCGTCGGCGTCCGCCGAGCCCAGGGCCGTGGTGAGACGATCCAGCCAGTCGGCGACCTCGCTGCTGCGGGTGCCGGGCTGTGTGGAGCCGTCGGGCCGGCGAACGAGGTACCCGTCGGAGAGGTCAGCGGCGGCCTCCACGGATTCGGGGTCCACGACCAGGGACACCGACCCTGGGTCAGCCGTGCCCGAGTCGAGCATGGTGGACAACCGGCCGCCCGGGGACATCTCCACGGCCGTGTCCTCGGTCACGAGGATCCCCTCGGCATCACGCATGGGCGCGCCGGTCAGGGGCCAGAGGGTGGTCAGCAGCAGCGGCTCGATGGCGCTGTCCTCGCGCCACCAGGGAAGGAAGGTGCGATCGAGGTCCTGACGCACTCGGCCCGACCCTGCGTCACCGACCGCCTCTGCCCCGGTCACGTAGACCCCCGCCCCCACCAGACCCAGGTCGTCCACCTCGGCCCGCAGCTCGAACGGCCGGGACGCCCCAGGCTCCAGCTCGGCGCCGACCGAGTCCTCGGTCCCGCTGACCGGCTCGCCGGTGCGGTCCCCTGCCCCGGCGAGGACCTCGGGGATCTCACTCCGATCGGCCAGCGGTGTGGGGGAGATCCGCAGGATCGCCGCGACGTCGCCCACGGTGGTCGGGGAGTCGTTCGTGATGGTTCCCTGTACGACGAGCTCGTCGCCGGGCTCGGGGATGGCCGGCTCGATGCTCGTGATGGCGATCGCCAGCGAGCCGGCCCCGATGGCATGGCGGGCGGCGTACTGGGTGGGCGTAGCGACGGCGACAGGAGCACCGGAGAGCAGGACCCAGCCGGCCAGCAGTGCACTGGCCGGGCCGAGCCCGGCCCAAGGGGTCACGTCACTCCCGGGACGATCTGCGAGACCTTCTCGACGAGGCGCCGCTCGTCACCGTAGGCGAGCTTGCGCACGACTTGGTGGAAGGGGATCCATTCGACGGCCTCCACCTCCACGTCCTCGTCGGACAGCTCGCCGCCGACGGCCTCGATGACGAAGTGGTGGACGGTCTTGTGGATGCGCTTGTCCTCGACCACGAACCAGAAGTCGATGATTCCCAGCGGCGCCACGATCCGACCCACGAGTCCGGTCTCCTCGAAGACCTCGCGCAGCGCGGCCTCCTCGGGCGTCTCGCCCTCCTCGACGTGACCCTTGGGCAGGCTCCACAGCAGCCTGGAGCGTCGGTCGTGCCGTGCGATGAGGGCGACCGCCGGCGGGTCGCAGGACAGGTCGAGGACCACGCCACCGGCCGAGGTCTCCTCGACCTTGGGAAGTCGGCGCCCCCGCAGGCCACCGGAGCGGACCTTGCGCACCCCGCGCCCGGCCGCCAGCAGGGTCGCCGGGTTGGGGAAGAGCCGGCGGGACGCCTCTCCCGCGCTCTCCGGGATGTCGGTCGACTGTGCGGCCGTCGTGTCCGCCGCCCTGCCGGCCGGCACCGTGGGCCGGGGGAGGTTGCCGGGCGTGGGCCTGCTGCGCCGGGGCGCGGGAGGAGTCGGAGCCGCGGGAATGGCTGGGGCCCGCTGCCCGGGGCTGGCGTGGCCTGTGCCGGCGTACCCCGTGCCGGTGTGCCCCGGGTCGGCCGGGCGGGCCGGTTGCTCGGCCCGCTCCTCACCTGTGGCGACGGCAGCTCCCGGGGGGGCCTCGGGTGGTCCTGTGCTCGCCTCGGGGAGTCGGTCGGAGCCGGGCGCCACGGGCTCCTCGCCCGCGAGGGCCTCGGGCGGGCTCGGTGCCGGTTCGTCCGGCACGTCCGGACGGTCGCTACGCTTGCCCGGATATCGCAGGTCAGCCGGGGTTGGGATCGTGAACCGCCGTCCCTCGCGCCGCGGCGGCACAGGCGTCGGCGGCGTGGACATGCTGGCAGGATAGCCGCCACGTAGGCTATCGGCCCGTGCCTGCCGTCCCTCCCCGCGCGGCGCCTGCGGCTGTGAGCCGCGAGGCGATCGACCGCCTGCTCGACACCGTCCCGGATCTGCGCGAGCTGGCTGCGCGCCTGGCGTCGGCGGGCCACGAGGTCGCTCTCGTCGGCGGGTCGGTGCGCGACGCCGCGCAGGGCCGGGAGGCCGCGGACTTCGACCTGACGACCTCGGCCAGGCCGGTCGCAGGTGAAGGAGGCCCTGGCAGGGTGGACCGATGCCTTCTGGGAGATCGGGATCGACTTCGGCACCGTGGGCGCCAGGCGTGGGGGTCGCCACTTCGAGATCACCACCTATCGCAGCGACTCGTACGACCGTGCCACGCGCAGGCCCGAGGTCACCTTCGGCGAGTCCCTGCTCGAGGACCTGCGGCGCCGGGACTTCACGATCAACGCGATGGCCGTCACCCTGCCCGAGCGAACGTTCGTCGACCCGTTCGACGGGTTCGCCGACCTGACCGAGGGCATGCTGCGCACGCCGGCGGCACCGGAGGAGTCCTTCGCCGACGACCCCCTGCGCATGATGCGCGCGGCGCGGTTCGTCGCCCAGCTCGGTCTGTCGGTGGCCCCTGAGGTCCGGCTCGCGATGACCGGGATGTCGGACCGGATCACCATGGTGTCCGCCGAACGGGTCCGCGACGAGCTGTCGAAGCTGCTGCTGACCCAGGTGCCCAGGGCATGGGCTGGAGCTCCTGGTGGACACCGGCGTGGCCGCCCATGTCCTCCCTGAGCTGCCGGCACTGCGCCTGGAGGTCGACGAGCACCACCGGCACAAGGACGTCTACGAGCACTCCCTGATCGTGCTGGACCAGGCGATCGACCTCGAGGCCTCGCACGCCCCCCAGATCCAGCCCGACCTGGTGCTGCGCCTGGCAGCGCTCCTGCACGACATCGGCAAGCCGCGCACGCGGCGCTTCGAGCAGGGCGGCCGCGTCAGCTTCCACCACCACGAGGTGGTCGGCGCCAAGCTGGCCCGGAGGCGGCTCACCGAGCTGCGCTACCCGAAGGTGGTCGTGGAGGAGGTGTCCCGACTCGTCGAGCTGCACCTGCGGTTCCACGGCTACGGCACGGGCGAGTGGACCGACTCGGCTGTGCGCCGGTACGTCCGCGATGCTGGCGACCTGGTCACGCAGCTCCACAAGCTGACGCGCGCCGACTGCACGACCCGCAACCCGCGAAAAGCCGCGGCGCTGCGCCGGACCTACGACGACCTGGAGCAGCGCATCGCCGTGCTGGCCGAGGCCGAGGAGCTGGCCTCGATCCGACCCGACCTCGACGGTGACGAGATCATGGCGGTCCTGGGCATCGGTCCGGGCCGGGACGTCGGCGTGGCCTACCGCTGGCTCCTGGAGCGCCGCCTCGACGACGGCCCGCTGGGCCGGGAGCGCGCCGAGCTCGAGCTTCGCCAGTGGTGGCGGGCGCGTTCCGGCTGAGGGACCCGTTCGCCTCCGGCACCCGTGGGCCGTGCGGGCCGACGCCTCCGCCGACGCCGACGGCTGCCGGCCCTGACCTCCCGGGAGTTGTCGTAGGGGTGGGGTTCAATGGGTCCACGCACCTCGGCAGGGTCGATCCGGGAGCTTGCAGGAAGGAACCGCCGTGTCCGGGACACTCACCCGGCAGCGCCGCACCAGTCCGAGGTCCGGGCGCTGCCGCACCTCGTGGGTCTCGACGGCCTACGCGCCGTCGCGGTCGTCGCGGTCGTGCTCTACCACGCGGACGTCATGTGGCTCCCGGGCGGATTCCTCGGCGTCGACGTCTTCTTCGTGCTCTCGGGGTTCCTCATCACGTCGCTGCTCCTGATCGAGCTCGATCGACCGGGGGCATCGACTTCAAGAGCTTCTACCTGCGACGCGCGCGCCGGCTGCTGCCCGCGCTGTTCGCCGTCCTCGTGGTCACCGCCCTGCTGGTCGCCACGGTCGCCTACGACGGCGCCGCCGGCTTCCGCCGCGACCTGCCGGGCGCGCTCTTCTACTACTCCAACTGGCTGAGCATCTTCACGCAGACCTCCTACTTCGAGTTCATCGGCCGCCCGCCGATGCTCGAGCACCTGTGGTCCCTGGCGGTGGAGGAGCAGTTCTACATCTTCTGGCCCGCGATCGCGCTGCTCTCCTACCGCCTCGCGGGGCCGCAGCGGTCGGGCTGGTCGCCCTGGCCGGCGCGCTGCTGTCCACCCTCGCGATGTCGTCGGGTCGTTCGTCGGCGACATGCCCGGCGCCGCCGACCCCAGCCGGCTCTACTTCGGCACCGACACGCACGCGATGGGCGTCTGCGTCGGGGCGGCGTTGGCGGTCGTCTGGCGGCCGGGGCGCACGGCACCGGTGCTCGCACGCCAGGCACAGGCGGTCATCACCGCGGCCGGCGCGGCCGGCCTCCTGCTGCTCGGCACGATGTTCGTCACGCTGGGGAGTACTCGACGTTCCTCTACCGCGGGGGCTTCCTCGTGGTGGCGCTCTGCTCGGCCTGGTCGTCGCGGCGGCCAGCCACCGGGGCGTGCCGTTCGGTCACTGGCTCGGGATCAGGCCGATGCGCTGGATCGGGGAGCGCTCCTACGGCATCTACCTCTGGCACTGGCCGCTGTTCCTGGTCACGCGTCCCGGCGTCGACCTCCCCTTCGACGGACTTCCCGCGCTGGTCGTGCGGCTCACGCTGCTCCTGGGGGTCGCCGAGTGAGCTACCGCTACCTGGAGCTGCCGGTGCGCAGGGGTCTGCTGGTCCGAGGCTGGGAGCGGCTCCGAGCCGGCGGGGTCCCTCAGCCGACCCGTCCCGATCGGCCTCGGTACCAGGGGTCGTTGCGATTAGTCTGTTCACGGGGTTCCGCGTGGTCATCGCGCCGGCCCCGGTACTCGCCGCCGGCGCGTAACCAGGAGTGCGGGCAGCGTTCACCTCGAACTGGCTCCCCTGGAGTTGGACTTCACCCGGCAGGCCGAGCACGACGACCAGGACCCGCGCACGAAGGCCACGGCCTTCGGAGACTCGGTGCTGCTGGGAGCCAGTGGGGCCTTGGAGCACGACACCTTCAACATGGACCTGCACGCGAAGGTCGCGACGCAGGCGGCCGATGTCCTGGCTGCGATCACCGACCATGTGGCCGGCGGCGATGTCCGCGACACCGTCCTCTTGCACGTGGGCAACAATGGGCTCGTCACCGAGGACCAATGCGGGGGATGCTCTCCGGAGCCGGCCCGGTGCAGAAGGTGGTCCTCGTCAATGTCCGGGTCCCCCGGCCGTGGATGAGGCCCAACAACGCACTGATCAGGTCGATCGCCGAGGACTACCCGAATGTGGTCGTGGTGGACTGGGCCAAGGCCTCCGAGGGTCACCGGGACTACATGGTCAAGGATGGCGTGCACCTGACCGGCGCGGGCGCGGCGGTCTTCACCGCACTCATCGCACACGCGGCAGGCGTCCAGCCCTCCTGACGGGCCACAGCTGTTCGTGCCCGGGCACCTCCTTGCGGGCACTTGGATGCGATTTGGTCTGGGACCTTCGACGCCACTACCATTGTGGACGCATTCGCCCACCTCGGCGGATGCGCGCGCGAGTGGCGGAATAGGCAGACGCGCACGGTTCAGGTCCGTGTGCCCGAAAGGGTGTGGGGGTTCAACTCCCCCCTCGCGCACGGTCGAAGGCCCCCGATCCCTCACAATTTGAGGAGGCCGGGGGCCTTCTGCTTGCCCGTGGGCACAGCCGTGGACTCAACGCCCCTGAGGACACCCCGCGGTCAGCCACAGGCCGTGCTCGATGGGGCCGTGGTGATTTGCCCGCATCGGTGTATGCCTGCCCGGCAGGTGTTACCCGAAGTCGGGAACCGTTCTCACGGACAGCCGGTAACGGATTCGATAGCCCGTTCGACCACCGGTTGACCGTCCACGAGAGTCAGGTGGTACTTCACGCGGATCTGGATGTCCCCGAGAAAGTCATGGAAAGTCTCGGTCGCCCACGAAGTTCTCCGTGGGGGTGAGGTTGTAGTTCCCCACTTCGGTGAGCCTGCCGGTCAGGTCGGGAAGCGAGGGGTCGTCGTAGTCGCTGACGTAGGTGACAACCTCGACGAACTGGAAGTTCCAGGTCCCGTTCGGTCGCACGAACAAACCGTTCCTTCTCCAATTTGCTGGTGAAGGTCGTGGTGTTCGGCCCGAGGGCCACAGATGTCGTCGTCGAAGTGGATCGTCTCGACGACGTTGTGCAGGATCTCGGTTTCCCCACGATTGGCCTCGTTGGCGGTCGCGGGCGGCGCGCCCGCTATTGCCGGGATAGCGAGCAGGGCGGATGCGGCCAATACTCTGCTCGATCGGAAATTACGCAAGTGTGCTCCTCGGGCGGTTAGGGAGTCCCGGAAGCGTCCCGGATGGACATCCCCCACAACCCCTGCGCGAGGCTACCCCCAAGCACTTCACTGGACGACTCGGGGGGCCAGCAGAAGGATCACAGCCCGTTCTAGGCGTCCGGCCATCGGGCCGTAGTGGGCCCCTGCCCAGCATCGGCGCACACAGCAGGCCATCTCCCCCCATGCTAGGCCGCAGGCCAGTAGAGGAGGTCTGGGCGTGGCGGCCCCCGGTCCTGGGTGACAGTGAGTCCACCCGACATGCCCGATGGGCTGCGAGACGTGATCGCCAGGCACCTGCCGGGGTGGCCGTACGACGGTGAGCAGGCCTAGCGCTCAGGCATGAACCCCGGCCGTCCGGAGCAACGCCGAACCGGCACAGCGCCGAACCGGCACAGCGCCGAACCGGCACAGCGTCCCATCGACCGGCGCCGAAGACCACCAACCAGCGGATGGCCGCCGCGCGGATCACCCGCAGCGACTCCACAACGAAGGGAACCTGCACCCTGCAACCCGCCTAACCAGCCCAGCCAGGGACCCGATCGGGAGGATCCAATTCGCGAGCCGGGGGGGCCCGCCCTCCACGCGATCGTCTTGGTCTTCTGGCACCGGGTGCACTCGAGTGTCAGTCGACCATCCGCAACGTCCGAGGCTAACACCGGATGGTTCTTGTCTGGCTTGGGATAGGCGTGCAATCCGACGATGCAGCGCGGATCTTTCATGACGGAGCCCCCGTCTGCCGGTGAGATTCCGGTCAGACCGGGACGATACGCATGCTCATGGAAGGTGTGCCCGCAGGGTCCCCCTGTAGAGCCCGCCGACCGATCTTCACCACGCAGCGGTCGCCTCCACGCCTCGCGCGCCACCTGACCAGCAGCCTCCAGGGCAGCACCAGCCACGTTCCCAGCCCCAGGAAGCCAGCCAGCAGCCACGCTGTAGCCCAGCCCCACCCATCCCATCCGCAGGGACGTAGCCCAGCCCCACCCATCCCATCCGCAGGGACGTAGCCCAGCCCCAGTCCGTTGTAGCCGTTCGGCTCTCGGCAAACAATGCAGGGAATGCTCGCAAGGAATGCTCCGCGCATGCCCGCAAGCCGGATATTCCCCGCCCCGGGGCGCGTTCGGCGTTCGGCTTTGCCCCCCACGGCAGTTGCGTCCGTAGCCGTGACCGCTGGTACTCCGCTGCCCATCCCGCTCACGAATCCGGGCCTTGGAGGGGTAACTCGCCGGCCGCCCGGCGCTGCCTGGACTTGGCAAGGAATGCCAGCAACAATGCATTGAATGCCGGCAAGGTAATGCGGCCAACGCCCGGGAATCGTTGCGACATATCCCGGTAGGGACTCCCCATAAGGGCGGCCAACAGGTAGGATCAGGTCCAGCA
>CAWBYT010000013.1:0-149284 GCA_963793175.1 uncultured Actinomycetes bacterium | reverse complement strand
CGGCCGAGGAGGACGCCCGGTGGGAGGGCGGGAAGGTCTCGGGCACCATCTACCACGGCGACACGAGCACTACGAGTTCCTCAACGAGGCCTTCGGGCTCTTCGCCCACGTCAACGTGCTGCAGCGCGACATCTGCCCGAGCGCCGACCAAGTTCGAGGGCGAGATCATCGCCATGACGCTCGACATGCTCCACGCCGACGCCGTCGCCGGGCACCACCCCGACGACGACGCCGTGCGGCTCGATCACCTCGGGCGGCACCGACAGCATCGTCACCGCGATGCTCGCCTACCGCGACTGCAGGCCCGCGCACCGAGCGCGGCATCACCGCGCCCGCAGATGATCCTGCCCGAGACCGCCCACCCGGCGTTCGACAAGGGCGCGCCACCTCTTCGGCATCGAGGATCGTGCGCGCCGGTCGACCCGGCACCACGCTGGTCGACCTCGACTTCGTGCGCGACCACATCGACGCGCAACACCGATCGCCCTCGTCGGCTCGGCCGGCAACTACCCCTACGGCACGATCGACCCCATCGCCGAGCTGTCCGCGCTCGCCGCTCGAGCACGGCATCGGCCTGCACGTCGACGGCTGCCTCGGCGGGTTCATCCTGCCGTGGGGCGAGGAGCTCGGCTACGACATCCCGGTCTTCGACTTCCGCCTGCCCGGCGTCACCACGCATCTCCGCCGACACCCACAAGTACGGCTACGGGCTCAAGGGCACCTCGGTGCTGACGCTACCGCGACACGCGAGCTGCGCCAGCACCAGTACTTCACTCGCACCGACTGGCAGGGCGGCAAGTACCTCTCGCCCGGCCTCGCCGGCAGCCGCTCGGGCGGGCTCATCGCCGCCACCTGGGCCGTCGATGGTGAGCCTCGGCCGCGAGGGCTACCTGCGCTACGCCAAGCGCGATCTTCGAGACCGCCTTCGCCATGCAGGACGCGGTCACGAGCCACCCCGAGCTGCGCCTCATGGGCAACCCGACCTGGTGCTTCTCGTTCACCTCCGACGTGTTCGACATCTACCACGTCAACGACTTCATGCGGCCGAACGGGCTGGCGCTTCAACGGCCAGCAGTACCCGAACGCGCATCCACATGTGCGTCACCCGGCCCGCAGACCCAGCCCGGCGTCGTCGAGGCGTTCGCCGCCGACCTCGCCGAGGCCGTCGCCTACGCCAAGCACCCGGCCGGTCCCGAGCCGCGCAGTGCCGCCGTCTACGGCGCCGGCGGGGACACCGAGGGCGTGGACGAGCAGGCCGCCGAGTTCCTGCTCACCCTGCTGTTCAACGCGTTCACCGACGGCGCACCGCAGCCACTCGGGCGGTGAGTCGCGGCGCCCGCGTGCCAAGCGGCGCGTGGCGCCACCGGCTGGCCGGGCTCATGTCCCCTTGATCGCCTCGAGGACGTCCATCCGCGACGCGCGACGGGCCGGCAGGTAGGCGGCGAGCACCCCCGCGACCGCGGCCAGCACGAAGAACATCCCGATCGACGCCCACGGGATGACCAGGGTCGTGAAGCCGATCGGCTCCAGCGCCAGGCGCAGGGCTGCGCCCAGGAAGAGCCCGACCGCGCTGCCCAGCGCCGCTCCGGCCAGGCAGGTCATCACCGCCTCGAGCCGGATCATCCGCGCCACCGCCTCCCGGCGCATACCCGACCGCACGCAGCATCCCGATCTCGCGGACCCGCTCGCTCACCGACAGCGCCACGGTGTTGGCCACGCCCGACGACCGCGACGACCACGGCGAACAGCAGCATGAAGTAGATGCCGGCCAGGGCCTGGTCCACCACCTCGTCCTGGTACTGCGTGTACTCCTCGAGGGTGAGCGCCTGGGTGTTGGCGGTGTCCTCGATCGCCTGCGCCACGGACTCCTTCACTGCGACCGGATCCCTGTCGGGGTCCGCGGCGGCGTACACGTACCAGACGTTGCTCTTGCCCGTGAGCTCGGCGAAGTCGCCCGCGTCGATGAGGTAGTAGCCGGCGTAGATGTTGTCCTCGAAGACGCCGCCGATCTGCCGCGTGACGACACCGGAGTCGGCGAACAGGGCACGGACCTCCTGGCCGACGCGCAGCCCGTCCCGGCGGGCGATCGAGCTCGCCACGAGGAGCTCGCCGTCGCCCAGGGCGGCTGTGTCACCGTCCACCATCGTCAGGACGAGCACCTGGTCGACCGCCTCCGGGTCGACCCCGGTCACGAACATCGGCTCGCCCGTCGACGAGCGCGGCGTCGAACAGGATCGGGCGAGGCCGCCTGCACGCCGTCGGCGCCGCGGACCTGGTCGGTGACCTCCGCGGGCATGGGCGTGTTGCCGACCACTGGCAGGACCAGGACGTCGGCGCTCAGCGACTCGGAGGCGGCGTCGTCGAGGGTGGCCTTCGTCGAGGCCGCCAGGACCGCCAGCGCGGACACCAGCGCCAAGCCGATGGCCAGGGAGCCGGCGGTCACCGTCGTGCGCTTGGGCTCCCGGACGCTGTTGCGACCCGCGAGCTCCCCGGGCAGTCCGCCGAAGCGCCCGGCGACGGGGGCCACCACCTCGACCAGCCCGACCAGCAGCGGCCGGCCCCAGGCGACGAGCCCGACCAGCAGGACGCCCACGCCGACCGCGAGGTCGACCATCCCGTCGGGGTATCCGGTGACGGCGCCGCGCCCCATCAGCATGACGGCCACCGCCAGCGCGACCAGTCCCACCAGCAGCTGGCTGAGCGACACCAGGGACGGGGCCACTGCGGCGGTGCGCATCGCGCTGACGGGGGCCATCCGGCCGGCGGCGCGGGCCGCGGGGAAGGCCCCGACGAGCGTCACGACGAGGCCCGCCGCGATGGCCGCCGCGACCGTGGTCGGGCGGATCACGACCCCGCCAGAGAAGTCCGCGATGCCCAGTGCCCCGATCACCCAGGTCAGGAACCGGGTGCCCACATAGCCCAGGAGGACGCCGATGACCGAGCCGACCAGCCCGATGACGGCCCCTTCGAACAGCGTCGAGAGCGTCACCTGGCGCTGCCGGGCGCCCAGGGCCCGAAGGGTCGCCAGCTCCTTGGTCCGCTGGGCGGTGAGCACGGCGAACGTGTTGAACACGATGAACGCGCACACCACGAGGCCGATCCCCACGAAGACCAGCAGGATCACCTGGAAGAACCCGAAGACGGCCTCGACCTTCTTGCGCGACTCCTCGGCGGCCTCGGCCCCGGTGAGCACCTCCGCGGTCTCGGGCAGCGCGGCGGCGATGTCGGAGGCCAGGGCGTCGGCCGACACCTCGGAGCCGGCGCCCACCAGGATCTCCTGGCACGCGCCCTCGACTCCGAGCAGCTCCTGGGCGCTGTCGGGATCGAACCAGGTCAGCGCCGAGCCGGTTCCGCTGCTGACGTCCACGATCCCCACGAGCGTGCTTGCCACGACCTCCGAGGGCGTCGCGACCTGCAGCGCGTCACCGACGGCCAGGGTGCCGCGCTCCGCAGTGGTCGCGTCCAGCGCGACCTCCCCTGCTTTCGTCGGGCCGCGGCCCTCGATGAGGGGCAGTGACTGAAGCTGCTCGTCGCCGACCCACGTCCGGCCGAGCCCGGGCTGCTGCACGCTGCCGATCGGGTCGCCCTCGAGGTCCACCGGCTGCGCGAAGCCCTCCACCACGCAGGCCGCGCGTGCGACGCCGGGCACCTCCTCGACGTCACCGACGAGCTCCTCGTCGAGGTCGGCCCGCTGCCCGAACGCGACCACCTCGCCGCGGACCACGACGTCGACGGTGTCGTACTGGGAGGAGGCCAGGGCGGCCAGGTTCTGGGCCATCGTGTCGGAGACGGCCAGCGAGCCCGTGAGGAACGCGACGCCCAGGGCCACCGCCACCAGTGTCATCGCCGTGCGGCCGAGGCTTGCGCGGGCATTGCGCAGGGAAAGCTGCAGCAGTGCTCGCATCGGCACATCCTGTCATCCGCCCCCGGGGATACAGTGACGCACGGATCGGGTCGGCGTGCGGAGGACCACGTCCGGAGGACCACGTCCGCAGGAGCACCTGACAGTGCGGAGGACCATGTGACAGTGCAGGAGACCAGCCCCGTCCCGGCCGCCCGAGCGGAGGCCGTGACCAAGATCTACGGCGAAGGCCTGACCGCTGTCCGCGCGCTCGACCAGGTGACGGTCGACTTCCCGGCCCGTCGGTTCACCGCCATCATGGGCCCGTCGGGGTCGGGGAAGTCGACACTGATGCACTGCGTGGCGGGCCTGGACACGGTCACCGCCGGTGAGGTCTGGATCGGCGGGACGGCCCTGTCCGGGCTGTCCGACGCGGCCCTCACCGACGTCCGGCGCGACCGCATCGGGTTCATCTTCCAGCAGTTCAACCTGATCCCGACCCTGACCGCCGAGGAGAACATCCGGCTGCCGCTGGCCATCGCCGGGCGGCCGCCCGAGCAGGAGTGGTTCGACTTCGTGGTGCGCACGGTCGGTCTCGGCGAGCGGCTGACGCACCGGCCCGCCGAGCTCTCCGGGGGGCAGCAGCAGCGCGTGGCCGTCGCGCGGGCCCTCGTCGCCCGGCCCGAGGTGATCTTCGGCGACGAGCCGACCGGCAACCTCGACTCCACGTCCGGCACCGAGGTGCTGGAGTTCATGCGCCGATCCGTGGACGAGCTGGGACAGTCGATCGTGATGGTCACCCACGACGCCCGGGCCGCCTCGTACGCCGACAGCGTGCTGTTCCTGGCCGACGGCCAGATCGTCGACGAGCTAGAGGCGCCCACCGCGGACTCGGTCCTCGACCGGATGAAGGCCCTGACGGCCTGACGCCGGCGGGAGCGCGGGAACGGTCGCGGCTTGGGGCTGCGCGACGCGCCGGCGCCACGGGATACTCAGGGCACCCACCGAGCCAGGAGGCCCGTCATGCTCGACCAGATCCAGGACGCCATCAAGAAGCGGCCGGGCCTCGGGATCGCCCGGCGCTCGTCCTTCCTCGTGGCCGCCAGCGGTCCCTACCACGGCAACGACATCGCCACCAGGATCAAAGGCGTCCCGCTGGCGAACCTGGCCCTTGCCAGCGTCACCCACACGTTCTACGTGGCGATGACCGCTGTCCCACAGCTCGCGATCGAGCAAGCCTCCGACAGTTCCTTGGGCGGCAAGCCCGGCAGCCCTGCCGAGGTCGCCAACCGGCGCAAGGTGCTGCTCGCGGGCAATGCCGCGACCATCGTCGCCGGAGTGCTCGCGCAGCGGGCGGTCACCCACAGCGGGCGCCAGGGCACGCTGCTCGACCTGGTCAGGATCGCGTCGACCCAGCTGGCGATCGGTGGGGCGGCCGGTGCCATCGTGACCGGTTCCGACATCGTCCTGGGACCGATCGCCCGGCGCAAGGACCAGGACTCGCCCGCCACCCTGGCCCTCGCCGCCGGGATCATCTCGGTGAACCGGATGCTGCTTCGCAAGTCCGCCACGGTGTTGACCCTGCCGACGCAGCCCGCGCCGAACTCGTACGTGGTCCGAGCCGAGCCCGGCTGACGGGCCGGGCGGCGGTGGGAATGCCGGAGGCGGCCCATATAGTTGAATCCTGTACCATCGCGACCAGGAGGAACCCATGCCAGCTGTGACCGCCGACACCATGACCCTTCCGCGCATCGAGGCCGGATCCCCCGGCGGACGTTCCCGGACCGTCCGGACCGTCACCACGGCTCCCCGCGGCTTCGAGGGCGAGGGCTTCCCGGTGCGCCGGGCCTTCGCCGGCGTGGACAAGGCCGATCTCGACCCGTTCGTCCACATGGACCAGATGGGCGAGGTCGAGTACGGCGTCGGCGAGCCGCGCGGGACCAACTGGCACCCGCACCGCGGGTTCGAGACCTTCACGTACCTGATGGACGGCACGTTCATCCATCAGGACTCCCACGGCGGCGGCGGGGTCATCGCCAACGGCGGCACCCAGTACATGACCGCGGGCGCCGGCATCCTGCACATCGAGACGCCGCCGGAGTCCCTCGTGCGATCCGGTGGGCTGTTCCACGGGATCCAGCTGTGGATCAACCTGCCGTCGGCCCGTAAGTGGCTCGCGCCGGCCTATCAGTCCCTCGAGGCAACGGACATCGCGCTCGCGACCAGCTCCGACGGCGGCGCCCTCGTGCGGGTGCTGGCCGGGACCGTCGCCGGGCACTCCGGCCCGGGCCGGAGCCAGACCCCGATCGCGATCGTGCACGCCACGCTCGCGCCCGGTGCCCGCCTCGAGCTGCCCTGGCGCGCGGACTTCAACGCCCTGGTCTACGTCCTCTCCGGGCGCGGCACGGTCGGCGCGCACGGACAGCCGATCAACGGCGGGCAGCTCGCGGTCCTGGGATCCGGCGACCACATCACGGTCGAGGCAGCGGCGAGCCAGTCCCTGGCCACGCCCGCCCTCGAGGTGCTCCTGCTCGGCGGCGTGCCGCTGCGCGAGCCGGTGTTCGCCTACGGCCCGTTCGTGATGAACACCAGGGCCGAGGTGGTCCAGGCCATCGAGGACTACCAGGCCGGGCGCCTCGGGGTCATCCCCGAGGACGCGATCATGCCCATCCCGCACACGTAGTCACCCGGATCGCGCCGGCGATCGCCCCCGATCGCCCCTCCGGCAGCCGTCAGCGGCGGGTCGCGACCAGGTCGACGCTCGCGCGTCCGGCCGCGGCCCCGCGCCGCTCGTAGCCGGTGATCGGCCGCCACTTCGGCCGCTCGACCAGCCCGGGACCGACGTCGAGAAGGGGCTCGGCGGAGCAGACGGCAAGCATCTGCTCGGCGTAGTCGGCGATGTCGGTCGCCACGTGGAGGGTGCCGGCTGGTGCGAGCAGCTCGGCCGCCCGGTGCACGAACCCTGGCTGCACGAGGCGGCGCTTGTGGTGGCGCACCTTGGGCCAGGGGTCCGGGAAGTACGCGCGGATCCCCCGCAGCGAGCCGGGGGCCAACCGGTCCATGAGCTCGACGGCATCCCCGACGCACACGCGCACATTGTCCACCGACCGACGCTCGGCACCCGCCAGCAGCGCGCCGATGCCGGGCGTGTGCACGTCCACGGCGACGATCCCGGTGCCGGGATCCGCCTGGGCCATCGCCAGGGTCGCCTCCCCCATCCCGGAACCGATCTCGAGCACGACCGGTCCGCTCGGGGTGAAGGCCTCCGACAGGTGCGCGGGTGCGGTGGCGAGGTCGATGCCCCAGCCGGGAAGCAGTCGGATCAGGGCGGACGCAGCCGAGGGGGTGGTGCGGCTGCGACGCGGGTGGAAGGTGCGGATCCTGCGGGCCGCCGGGCCATCGGGCGCTGCCGGACCCTGTGACGCTGCCGGACCATCGGGCGCTGCCACTCCCTCGGGCACCGGGTTCGCAGGCATCGGCAGCGCCTGCATGCGGATCACCTGCCTGGGCGCCTGCGGAGGGCTTGCTATCTGGACTCGAACCAGAACCTATCGGATCTCAGCATACGGTCCGTGGGGGTGTCTAGCGGTCCTGATTCGTGCTCAGATCCAGGCTCCATAGTCCCTCTCGACCCCCGCCAGCTCTGAGACTGCCTCCGAAACTGCCTCCGGACTTCGACCTTGGACTGCGCCACATGAGCGCCGGGGGCAGGCAACGCATCTCATCAAGCCACCGGGCGAATCGCGGACCATGACCGAGGACGAGAAGAACGCCTGGGTCAAGGAGCTGTTCGCGAGCTGATCGCCCGTGCGGACGCCCAGCTGGAGACTGAGGGTGCCCCCCTCGACGGCCGGGAAAGGGCCTCCGACCTGCTGCGATGGCTCCCCCATCTGGACTCGAACCAGAAACCTATCGGTTAACAGCCGAACGCTCTGCCAATTGAGCTATGGGGGATCGAACGCCCGAAGGATACCAACCCCGGACGCCGCCGCCCAAACCCGCGAGGCCGCGGCGGAGGTCACACGCCCAGTCGCTCCCGGAGGTCGGCAAGGGCCACGTCCGCCGCGGCGCGCCAGGCGGGATCCGTGGCGTCGACCGCGCGATCGAAGACCACAGCCCAACGGACCTCGCTGGTCGCGGGGGAACGGCGGGCATTGAGCATCGCCGATCCGATGCGACCGTCCGGGTGCACGATCTCGACCGGGTGGGAGGCCACAACAGTCCACTGCACGCGCTCGCGCACCACGGACGGCACCTGCCCGGGGTCGTCGAAGCGCAGCCGCAGCTGCTCGGCCGGCCCGCCCGGCCCGGGCTGTACGACGAGGTCGAGGAAGTCGTCGTTCCACGCCCCGCGCACCACCAGGTCCCAGGGGACCCGGTGCTTCTCGGGAAAGTGGAACGCCAGGTCCGTGCAGACCGCGACGCTGCCGTCGGCGAGCTCGCCCCACGCCAGGAGCCGCTCGCCGCGCGCGTCCGAGAGCGCCTGCGCCACTCGAGGATCCAGCTGCCGTCGCCACCGCATCATTCCTCCGTCTGACCGACCTGTGACAGCTCCCGCCGGTACGACTCCAGGGCCATGACGTCGGCGAAGACCGCCGCTGCCTGCTCGGCCTGCGCGATCTGGTCCAACTGTCCGAGCTCGCGCTTGAGGTCGGCCAGGCGGCGGCCCGCCTCGTCGGACAGCAGGCGCGCGACGATCGACGTGGCGTACCGGCCGGTCGGCTCGCCCGACGTCACCAGCGGCTCGACGGCCAGCTCGCGCACCAGGTTCCGGACGGTGTCGTCGGGACAGCCGGCCAGGACCGCGTCCATCCACTCCTGGCCGCCGCTGCGCCCGCTCGGCCCTCCGGCCTGGGCGAGCACCTGCTGGACCTCGCGCGTACCAGGGATGGCGGAACGACGCCGGCTGGACGGAGTCGAACCAGCCGCCGACGAGCTCGGGCACCTGCAGCGCGCACTTGAGGGACTCCCGCTCCACGAACAGGGCCGGCTCGCGCGGGTCCGGCCGGGGGGCGCGCGGCTGGACGGCCCCCGGGGAGGATCCGGGCCCTGCCATGGGTCGCCGCCCGAGGGGCCCGGGCCACCCGCCGAGGGGCCATCCGAGGAGTCCCGACCCGCAGCTGGCCCCTCGGCGGTCGCCCCGCCTCGCCGGCCGCCCGCCCGGGGATCCGGTCGCGTCCCGGACCGCTCGCCCGGACGCCCGCCGCCGCGCGTCCCGGATCCGCCGCCCCGCCCGCCCGCGGAGCCCGCACGCCCCGCTGCCGACACCGCCGCCCGGACGTCGCGCTCGGGCACGCCGACCCAGCCCGAGAGGAGCCGTGAGTACTCCGGGCGCAGGGCGGTGTCGCGAATGCTCGCCACGAGGGGTGCTGCCCGGCGCATCGCGGCCACCCGGCCCTCGGCGGTCGTCAGGTCGAACTCGGCAACCACCGACCGGATCGCGAAGGCGAACAGCGGGGTGCGCGCGGCCACGAGCGAGCGGACCGCCGCGTCACCGCTGGCCAGGCGCAGCTCGCAGGGATCCATGCCGTCGGGGGAGATCGCCACGAACGTCTGCGCGACGAAGCGCTGGTCCCCCTCGAAGGCGCGCAGCGCGGCCTTCTGACCCGCCGCGTCGCCGTCGAAGGTGAAGATCACCTCTCCGCCGAACGTGTCGTTGTCCACCAGGTAGCGCCGCAGGAGCGAGGCATGGTCGGGGCCGAAGGCCGTCCCGCAGGTGGCGACCGCGGTCGTCACTCCGGCCAGGTGGGCGGCCATGACGTCGGTGTACCCCTCGACGACGACCACCTGCTTGAGCCGGCCGATGTCACGGCGCGCCAGGTCGATCCCGTAGAGGACGTGGGACTTCTTGTAGAGCGCCGTCTCGGGGGTGTTGAGGTACTTCGGGCCGTCGTCGTCCTCGAGCAGCCGCCGGGCCCCGAAGCCGAGCACGTCGCCGGCGGCGTCGCGGATCGGCCACACGAGCCGCCCGCGGAACCGGTCGAACGTGCCGCGCTGCCCCCTGGGAGACCAGCCCGGCAGCCACGCACTCGGCGTCGGTGAACCCGCGCCGATCGCAGGTGCCCGAGCAGGCCGTCCCAGGACCGGGGCGCGAACCCGACCCCGAAGTGCTCGCCCGCCGCGGCGTCGAACCCGCGCTCGTTGAGGAACGTTCGCCCGACCTGGGCCTCGGCGGAGGCCAGCGCCACCGTGAAGTAGGCGGCCGCCGCCTTGTTCGCCTGGACCAGCCGCTGGCGGTTGGGACCGCTGCGGCTCGGGCCGACGCCGTCCTCGTAGCGCAGGGTGACGCCCGCCCGGTCGGCGAGCTTCTCGATGGCCTCGGTGAACGACAGGTGGTCGTGCTTCATGAGGAAGTCGACGACGTCGCCGCCCTCGCCGCACCCGAAGCAGTAGTAGAGCCCGCGCGCCGGGGTCACGTGGAAGCTGGCCGACCGCTCGTCGTGGAACGGGCACAGCCCCTTGAGCGACCCCGCTCCGGCCGACCGCAGGGTCACCACCTCGCCGATCACGGCATCGACGCGCACCCGCTCGCGAACGAGCGCCACGTCCTCCGTGCGCACTCGACCGGCCATGTGCGCATCCTAGGGATGCCCTCCGACGCCCCCGAACGCACGAGCCGCGCGCGATCGCCGACAGCGGGTGATTCACGACGACGCGAACGCGTCGCGGCACCGCGCGGCGCCCAGCACATGGGACAATTCGACGCATGTCCGCACCGGCCGTCCTGCTCGAATGGAGCCCCGGCCGGCCCTACCGATCCCATCGGCGCCGCACCCGCCACCGCTTCGCGGCGTTCGTGCTGGTGTGCGCCGCGACCCTGCTCGCCCTCCCCGCCGGCGCCGTCGCCGACGTGGTGCGCTGGTCCGGAGTCGACGACCGCACCCCCACCGACGCCATCGTCGTCCTCGGGGCCGCCCAGTACCAGGGCGCACCCTCCCCCGTGCTCGCCAACCGGCTGTCCCACGCCCGGGAGCTGGTCGACGCCGGGGTCAGCGACCGGGTCATCACCGTCGGCGGCTTCCGGCCCGGCGACATCACCTCCGAGGCGCAGACCGGCAAGGAGGAGCTCGTCGCGGATGGCATGCGACCGGGCCCAGGTCACCGCACTGCCGTTCGGCGAGGACACCGCCGAGTCCCTGGAGGCGGTCTCGGCGATCGTGCGGTCCGAGGGTCTGAGGTCGATCACCATCGTGACCGACCCGGCGCACTCCGCCCGGGCGCATGCGCTGGCCACGGAGTACGGACTCGACGCCCACGTCTCCGCGACGTCCGAGGGTCCGGGCACCTCGCTGACGAGCGAGTACCTGCTCCGCGAGTCCGCCGGGCTCATCACCGTCTGGCTCGATCGCTAGCTGGCTCGGTCCTCGGGCACGCCGGCCGGCGCGGGAACCGCCGGCTCCAGGCACCCGCCCGCGCGACGGCCCCCGGACCCCTCCTACGGTGTGGTCGTGCCCGTACCGCCCGGATACTCCCCCGCCGACGAGTCACGCTGGGCTGACGAGCCTCCCAAGCGCCCGACCCGCTCGGCCTTCGCCCGCGACCGGGCCCGCGTGCTGCACTGTGCCGGCTGGCGGCGACTGGCAGCCAAGACCCAGGTCATGATCGCCGGGGAGCGCGACTTCCCGCGGACCCGGATGACCCACTCCCTGGAGGTCGCCCAGGTCGGGCGCGAGCTGGGCGCCGCGCTGGGGTGTGACGCAGACCTCGTGGAGACCGCCTGCCTCGCCCACGACCTGGGCCACCCACCCTTCGGCCATAACGGGGAGGACGCCCTCGATGAGGTTTGCGCCGGGATCGGGGGCTTCGAGGGCAACGCCCAGACCCTGCGGATCCTGACCCGCCTCGAGGCCAAGGCGTTCGGCGACCCCGAGGGCCACGGCAGCGAGCGCTCGGTCGGCCTGAACCTCACCAGGGCGAGCCTGGATGCCGCGACGAAGTACCCGTGGCAGCGGACCGCCGGCAGTCGCAAGTTCGGCGCCTACACCGACGACGTGCCCGCATTCGAGTGGATGCGCTCCGGGGCCCCGCTGGGCCGGCAGGCGTTCGAGGCGCAGGTGATGGACTGGGCTGACGACGTCGCCTACAGCGTCCACGACGTCGAGGACGGGATCCACGGCGGGCTCATCGATCTCACCGCCCTGGCGGACCCGGCGACCTCCGAGGCCATCTGCGACCTGGTCGTCGAGGCGTACCTGCCCGGTGCGGACCCCGGCGAACTCGCCGCAGCGCTCGACCGGCTGGTCGGCTCGCCCGCCTGGCCAGCCGGCTACTCGCAATACAGCGGCAGCCTGCGCGACCTCGCCGCGCTCAAGGACCTGACCAGCCAGCTGATCGGCCGGTTCACCGCAGCCGCGGAGTCAGCCACCCGCGCCGCACACCCGCAGGACCGGCTGACCCGGTACGCCGGCTCCCTGGAGGTCCCCAGCGGAGTGCGCCACGAGGTGGCTGTGCTCAAGGGCATCGCCAACCTGTTCGTGATGCAGCGCAGCGGATCGGTGCGGTCCTACGAGAACCAGCGCTCGATGCTCCACGAGCTGGTGACCGCCCTGGCCCTGGCCGCACCGGAGGGGCTTGAACCCCAGTTCCGGCCGACCTGGCAGCAGGCCTCCGACGACGGCGCGCGCCTGCGCGTGGTCGTCGACCAGGTGGCCAGTCTGACCGACCTCTCGGTCGCCGCGTGGCACGAGCGACACTGCCGCTGACGTGCAATCAGCGGGTCTGCCTGCTGTCAGCCGTGTCGCCCGCTGTCAGCGGGTGTCGCCGCTCGTGCCGCTCCTCTGGAACAGCGTGGCGCGGCCGGCCTCCAGCCGGGCGACCGGCACCCGGAACGGCGAGCAGGACACGTAGTCCAGTCCGACCTCGTCGAAGAAGTGCACCGACTCGGGATCGCCGCCGTGCTCGCCGCACACGCCGAGCTTGATGCCGGGGCGCGTCGCCCTGCCCTTCTCGACACCCACCCGGACCAAGGCGCCGACACCGTCACGGTCGATCGACTCGAACGGCGACACGCCGAACACGCCCTTCTCCAGGTACGTCGTGAAGAACGAGCCCTCGACGTCGTCGCGGCTGAACCCCCAGGTCGTCTGCGTCAGGTCGTTGGTGCCGAAGGAGAAGAACTCCGCGGCCTCGGCGATCTGGTCGGCCGTCATGGCCGCCCGCGGCAGCTCGATCATCGTGCCGATCTGGAACTCCAGCTCGACGCCGGTCTCGGCAGCCACCTCCGCGATCACACCGCCGCGCCTCGTCCCTGATCAGCTCCAGCTCCTGGACCGCCCCGACGAGCGGGATCATGATCTCGGCCTGGGGGTCGCCGCCGGCCTGCTTGCGGGCACTGGCGGCCAGCGCGATCGCCCGGACCTGGAGCGCGAACAGCCCCGGGATCTCCAGGCCGAGGCGGACGCCGCGCAGGCCCAGCATCGGGTTGGACTCGTGCAGGCGCTCCACCGCGGCGAGCAGCCGCAGCTCGGTCTCGTGCTCGTCGCCACGCTCCTCTGCGCGGGCCACGGCCACTGCCAGCGTGGTCAGGTCCGGAAGGAACTCGTGCAGCGGGGGATCCAGCAGGCGGATCGTCACGGGCAGCCCGTCCATCGCCTCGAGGATCTCCTCGAAGTCCTGACGCTGGAAGGGCAGCAGGCCGGCCAGCGCCGCTTCGCGCTCGTCGTCGGACTCGGCCAGGATGAGCCGCTCCACGTACTGCTTGCGCTCGCCGAGGAACATGTGCTCGGTGCGGCACAGCCCGATGCCCTGGGCCCCCATCCGACGCGCGCGGGCGGCGTCCTCGGGGTTGTCGGCATTGGTGCGCACCTTCATCCGGCGCGTCTCGTCGGCGTGCGTGATGATCCGGTGCACGGCCTTGACAAGGTCGTTGCCGTCCTCCGGTGCCAGGCGACCCTCGAAGTACTCCACGACCGGCGACGGGACCACCGGCACCTCGCCGAGGAACACCTCACCCGAGGCGCCGTCCACCGAGATGGGGTCGCCCTCGCGGATCACGATGCCGTTGGGGCCGGTGGCGGTCTTCCCGATGGTGTCGACCGTGAGCTCGTCACACCCGCAGACCGCGGTCTTGCCCATTCCGCGCGCGACCACGGCCGCGTGCGACGTCTTGCCTCCCCGGCTGGTGAGGACCCCGGCCGCGGCCACCATGCCGGCGAGGTCCTCTGGGGTGGTCTCCCGGCGGATGAGGATCGTCGCGACACCTTGAGCGGCCTTCGCCACCGCAGTATCGGAGTCGAACACCGCCGCACCGACCGCCGCGCCGGGCGAGGCCGCGATGCCCTTCGCCAACCGGGTCGTCGCCACGCTGGTGTCGAAGTGCGGGAACATCAGCTGCGCCAGCTGCGCCCCGTTGACGCGACGCGCGGCCTCGTCCATGTCGATGAGGCCCTCGTCGACCAGCTGCGTGGCGATCCGGAAGGCCGCACCCGCCGTCCGCTTGCCCACCCGGGTCTGGAGCATGTACAGCGTGCCGTGCTCCACCGTGAACTCGATGTCGCAGAGGTCGTGGTAGTGGTGCTCGAGCTGGTCCATGTTCGCCAGGAGCTCGGCGTGCGCGGCGGCGTCGATCTGGCCCATGTCGTCGAGGGTCAGGGTGTTGCGAACGCCTGACACCACGTCCTCACCCTGCGCGTTCGCCAGGTAGTCGCCGTAGTTGCCCGGGGCGCCGGTCGCGGGGTCGCGGGTGAACGCCACACCGGTGCCCGAGTCGTCGCCGACGTTGCCGAAGACCATGGCCTGGACGTTGACGGCGGTGCCGAGGTCCGAGGGGATGCGCTCCTGGCGCCGGTAGAGCACCGCTCGGTCGGTGTTCCACGAGTCGAAGACCGCCTTGATGGCACGGTCGAGCTGCTCGCGCGGGTCCTGTGGGAAGTCGATCCCCGCGTGCTCCTTGACGATCGCCTTGTACGCACCGACGAGGCCCTGGAGGTCGGCGACCCCCATCTCGATGTCGGTCTTCGCGCCCGCAGAGGTCTTCGCCGCGTCGATGGCGTGCTCGAAGTAGTGGCCCTCGATCCCGAGCACGGTCTTGCCGAACATCTGGATCAGCCGTCGATAGGAGTCCCACGCGAAGCGCTCGTCGTTGGAGAACTCCGTGAGGCCGGCGACGGACGCGTCGCTCATGCCGATGTTCAGGACGGTCTCCATCATCCCGGGCATCGAGAACTTGGCGCCGGAGCGAACCGACACCAGCAGCGGGTTCGCCGGATCGCCCAGCTTGCGCCCGATCTTCTCCTCGAGGCTGGCCAGCTGCTCGGTGACCTGGTCGGCCATCTCCGCGGGCACGCCGCCGCCCTGCAGATAGGCCCGGCAGGCCTCGGTCGTGACCGTGAACCCGGGCGGCACGTTCAGCCCGATCTTGATCATCTCGGCGAGGTTGGCACCCTTGCCACCCAGGAGATCCTTCTTGGTCTGGTCTCCCTCAGCGAAGTCGTAGACGTAACGCGCCATGTGTGGTCTTACCCTCCTGAACGATCAGTGGACGTAGGGCACCGGGCCCTCGCTCCATGGTTCACGGACGAGTGCCGTGCACTCGTTCCAGGTTTCCGGCAACGCGCGCAACACTACTCCCGCGGTCCTCGGTCAGGCCCGGCCAGAACTGCCCCGCAACGCCCGCCGGCACGGGTGGTGCGCGGGCAGGTCGGGACCGGGAGGAATCCGTCGGCCGGACGACCTAGCCTTGCGAGGGTGACGCAATGGTGGCGCGACGCCGTGATCTACCAGGTCTACCCACGCTCCTTCGCCGACGGTGACGGGGACGGCATGGGCGACCTCGTGGGCATCACTGCCCGCATGGACTATCTCGCCGACCTCGGCGTCGACGCGCTCTGGCTGAGCCCGTGCTTCGCGAGCCCGCAGGTGGACCACGGCTACGACATCAGCGACTACCGCGACATCGACCCGCTGTTCGGAACGCTGGCCGACATGGACGCACTGATCGCCACGGCCCACGACAACGGGATCAAGGTGACCCTGGACTTCGTGCCCAACCACACCTCGGACCAGCACGCCTGGTTCCAGGCTGCGGTGACCGCCGGCCGAGGGTCATCGGACCGCGACCGGTACCTGTTCCGCGACGGCCGGGGGCCGGGTGGCGAGCAGCCCCCCAACAACTGGAAGTCGGTGTTCGGCGGCTCGTCCTGGACCCGGGTCGACGAGCCGGACGGATCGCCTGGCCAGTGGTACTACCACCTGTTCGCCGCCGAGCAGCCGGACCTGAACTGGCGCAACACCGAGGTGGTCGAGGAGTTCGTCAGCATCCTGCGCTTCTGGCTGGACCGCGGTGCCGACGGCTTCCGGATCGACGTCTCCGACGCGCTCATCAAGGACGACGCGTTCACCGATACGGCCACGGGCGAGCCGATCATCCCCAAGGGCGACGACAGCCCCGTGCACGACGTGTACCGGGAGTTCCGGCGCGTGATGGACACCTACCCCGGCGACCGGATGGCGGTCATCGAGACGGGCGCCGAGGACGACGTCGTGGCACTGTTCATCCGTCCCGACGAGATGCACCTGGCGTTCAACTTCCGCTTCGTGCACGCCGGCTTCGACGGCCCGGCGCTGCGGACCGCCATCGACTCCTCCCTGGCCGCCAACGCCGGCGTCGGGGCGCCGACGACATGGGTCACCGACAACCACGACACCCCGCGCTCGGTGTCCCGGCTGGGCCAGAACGCGGTGCTCAGCGGCGCCTACGTGCCGGGGACGATGGCTTCCGGGATCTTCCAGGAGAGCGACGTCGACCTGGGCACCCGCCGCGCGCGGGCACTCGCGTTCGTGCACCTTGCCCTGCCAGGGGCCGCCTACATCTACAACGGCCAGGAGCTGGGCCTGCCCAACGTCGACGACCTGCCAGACGAGGCCCTGCAGGATCCGATCTGGGAGCGCAGCGGCCGCACGGTCCGGGGGCGCGACGGATGCCGGGTGCCCCTCCCCTGGACCACCGGGACGAACCTGGGGTTCACCACGTCCCGGGCCAAGCCGTGGCTGCCGATCCCCGCGGAATGGGCCCCGCTCGCAGTGGCCTCGCAGTTGGGCAGTGGCGATTCCATGCTCAGCCTCTACCGCGCGGCCCTCGCCCTGCGACGCACGAGCCCTGCCCTCGGGCGCGGCGAGCTGCGCTGGGTGTCCGCACCCGAGGAGGCGGCCGACCTGATCGCCTTCGACATGGTCGACCCGGCGGGGACGGTACGCGTGATCCTGAACCTGTCGGGCGCCGCGATCGACCTCCCGGACGGCGAGCTGCTGCTGGCTTCGCAGCCAGTGATCTCGGGGCAGCTGCCGGCCATCTCGGCGGCCTGGATCGCGCGGCCGGCGTCCGAGAGCATCCCGGCCCAGCTCGGCGCGCTGGTCCAGCTAGTCGCCGAAGTCATCGGACCCCGCCGCTGACGCGGGGGGTGGCTCGACTAGCCCCCGCTCACGCCGAGCTCGGCCGCCGCGAGGTCGTCGTGCAGGCCGAGGTCGCACGAGTCCAGCCAGCCCTCGGGCAGCGCGACCCGGCGCTGGCCCGAGGTCCGTCCGCGAGGAGTGGTGGCTACCTGGCTGGGATAGGGCTGGTCGGGGTCGACGCCGGCCAGGAGGCCGTCGAGCTCGGCCAATGTGAGGACCGTGCCCAACGCCGCCCGGATCGGCTGGGCGACTCGGAAGCCCTTCAGGTACCAGGCCATGTGCTTGCGGATGTCGCGACAGCCCTTGAGCTCGTCGCCGTGCATCACGACCAGCAGCTCGGCATGCCTGCGCAGCACGGCCAGGACCTGCCCGGAGGTCGGCTCGGGAGGTGCGGGCGCACCGGCGAACGCCGCAGCGAGCTGGCCGAACAGCCACGGACGCCCCAGGCACCCGCGACCCACCACGACCCCCGCGCAGCCGGTGTGCTCGACCATCCGCAGCGCGTCGCCGGCCGACCAGATGTCCCCGTTGCCGAGCACCGGCACCCCGAGCGGGGCGAGTTCCTCGACCAGCATGGCGATCGCAGACCAGTCCGCCTGCCCGCCGTACATCTGCTCGGCGGTCCGACCGTGCAGGGCGACCCAGGCTGCTCCCTCCAGCGCCGCCGCTCGGCCGGCCTCCAAGAAGGTCAGATGGTCGTGGTCGATGCCCATGCGCATCTTGACCGTCAGGGGCACTCGACCGTCCGCGGCCGCGACGGCGCGGGCGACGACCTCGCGGAAGAGGTCGCGCTTCCACGGCAGCGCCGACCCGCCGCCCTTGCGGGTCACCTTGGGCACGGGGCAGCCGAAGTTGAGGTCAACATGGTCGGCGAGGTCCTCGGTGACCACCATTCGCACGGCGGCGGCGATGACCGCCGGGTCCACGCCGTACAGCTGCAGCGACCGGGGCGCCTCGTCGGCGTCGAAGCGGATCAGAGTCATGGTCTCGTCGTTGCCCTCCAGCAGGGCGCGGGAGGTGATCATCTCCGAGACGTAGATGCCCGCACCGGACTCGCGGCAGAGCCGACGGAACGCCCGGTTGGTGATGCCGGCCATCGGCGCGAGCACGACGGGCGGGGCCACCGGGCGCCCACCGATCGGCGGGAGGGCAACGGACATGCCGACCATTGTCGCCCAGGAGTCAGTCTCGGCCTGCGCCACCGTCGACCCACGATCCGAGGCCGGCGACCGCGTCGACGCCGATGATAGGGTGACCGGGCCTGCGGGGGTCTGGGATCGACCATCTGGACTTTTCGTCGATCCGAGTGCCGAGGAGTAACACATGAGACCAGTGACCGATGCGCAGCCCAAGGGCTCGCGGATCTTGGCGCTGCTCACGGCCTTGCTCCTCCTGACCATGGCGACGCTCGCACCCGTGGGCACGGCGGTGGCGGCCTCGGCGCCGGGGCACCTCCTACGGGACCCGGTCGCTGGCCACGGTCAAGGCAGAGATCGACAAGCACGACTCGTGGTACGGCGTGGACGGGATCTTCTTCGACGAGACGTCGAACGACTGCGCCAGGTTCGGGTACTACAGCGAACTGCGCGCGTACGTGAAGGCCAAGGGCGGCGTCGCCAAGGTGGTGCTCAACCCCGGGACCAGGACCGGTGAGTGCTACATGGCCGCGGGCGACATCATCATCACGTTCGAGGACACGTACGCCAACTACGTGGGATGGCAACCAAGTGGCTGGGAGTCGGCCTACGCCGCCAGCCGGTTCTGGCACCTGGTCATCAACACGAGCGAGGCAGACCTCGCCAATGCCATCGCGTTGTCCAAGAGCCGCAACGTCGGCTGGGTCTACGTGACCCCGGACGTGCTCAACAATCCTTGGGACACCCTGCCCGCAAACTCGTACTGGACCCAGCAGCTGCAGCTGGCCCGGGGCTAGGCCCCGCGACCCGGTCGATCAGCGCCCGGCCCGCCGATCAGCGCCGGTCGCTCAGGATGCCGGCAGGCGCTGCGACAGCCAGGGCCGCAGGGCGGTGAGCGCGATCCGCTCCTGCTCCATGGAGTCACGCTCGCGCACGGTGACCGCCTGGTCGGTGAGCGTGTCGAAGTCGACGGTCACGCAGAAGGGCGTGCCGATCTCGTCCTGGCGGCGGTACCGGCGGCCGATCGCCCCGGCGTCGTCGAAGTCGACGTTCCAGGTCCCACGCAGGTCGGTCGCCAGGTCGCGGGCGACCGGTGAGAGGTCCGGGTTGCGCGACAGCGGCAGGACAGCCACCTTCACCGGCGCGAGGCGTGCGTCGAGGCGCAGGACCGTGCGCTTGTCGACCCCGCCCTTGGCGTTCGGCGCCTCGTCCTCGTCGTAGGCATCGAGGAGGAAGGCCAGCACGCAGCGCGTCAGTCCGGCAGCCGGCTCGATCACGTAGGGCATCCAGCGCTCGCCGGTCTCCTGGTCGAAGTAGCTCAGGTCCACGCCCGACTTCTCCGAGTGGGTGCGCAGGTCGAAGTCGGTGCGGTTGGCGATGCCCTCCAGCTCGGCGAACTCCGAGCCCGCGAACGTGAACCGGTACTCGATGTCGACGGTGCGCTTCGAATAGTGCGACAGCTTCTCCTTGGGGTGCTCGAAGAGGCGCAGGTTCGCGGCTTTGAGGCCGAGGTCCAGGTACCAGTCCCAGCGGGCCTTCAGCCAGTACTCGTGCCACTGCTCGTCGGTGCCGGGCTTGACGAAGAACTCCATCTCCATCTGCTCGAACTCTCGCGTCCGGAAGATGAAGTTCCCCGGAGTGATCTCGTTTCGGAAGCTCTTGCCCGTCTGGCCGATGCCGAACGGCGGCTTACGGCGCGAGGTGTTGGCGACGTTGAGGTAGTTCACGAAGATGCCCTGGGCCGTCTCGGGGCGCAGGTAGTGCAGGGCGCCGGCCTCCTCGACCGGTCCGACGGTCGTGCGAAGCATCCCGTTGAAGTCGCGCGGCTCGGTGAACCGACCCCGGGTCCCGCAGGCGGTGCAGACGATCTCCTCGAGCCCGGTGGCCGCTCGTCCGTGCTTCTCCTCGAACTGCTCGAGCAGGGTGTCCGCCCGCCAGCGCCTGTGGCACTGCCGACACTCGGTGAGCGGGTCGACGAACGCGTTGACGTGCCCGGAGGCCTCCCAGACCTGTGGGGCGAGGATGACCGAGGAGTCCAGACCGACCACGTCGTCGCGGCCGCGGACGACCGACTGCCACCAGGCACGCCGGATGTTCTCCTTGAGCTCCACGCCCAGCGGGCCGTAGTCCCACGCCGAGCGCGTGCCGCCGTAGATCTCCGAGCTGGGGAACACGAACCCCCGGCGCTTGCAGAGGTTCACCACGGATTCGACGCGGGCGTCGGGCTTGGTCGGCTTGGCCATCTGCGCTCCAGGGTCGTCTAAGTCTCGGCGGTCCTCCGGCGCGCACACTTGTCGGGCACCGGGGCGTCTGCCGGCCAACCCTACCTGCACGCCGATGATCCCTCGGTGCACAATCTGCCCATGGCCAAGAAGCGGGTACATCGCCCACCGGGTTCCCAGCCGCTGGCAACCCGGGCGGCATCGGGGCGGGCGGCACGGTCCACGCCTCCTCGAGTTCCGGCGTCCGCGCGGCGCCAACGGTTCGAGGACGCCAGCCGCCCGATGCTGCTGCGGATGAGCGCGCTGCCGGCGTTCGTGATCCCGGCCACGATGGGCGTCCTGCTCTTCCTCGGCCTGGCCCTGAGCGCCGACTGGGCCGGCATCCTGCTTATCGTCATCGCGGTCTTCCTGAGCTGGCTGACGGCTGTCTCGTGGCCCGTCATCTCGACCGGCAGCCGGGTCATGCGGGTGGCCGTCGATGTGGGCGTGCTGATCCTGGGCGTGCTCAAGCTGGTGGGCAGGATCTGACGTGCGCGGCGCCGTGCTGCTCTCGACTCCTCGGCTGGTGCTGCGAGACTTCACTGCGGACTACGCCGACCTGCTCGTCGACCTGGACTCCGACCCGGCCGTGATGCGCTACATCACAGGGGGCCCAGCGACGCCTCGCGGCGAGATCGTGGACGGGATGCTCCCCGCGTGGATCGCCCTGAACGCGGGCAGCCCGGGCTACGGGTTCTGGGCCGCGCACGAACGGACCAGCGACGAGTTCCTCGGCTGGTTCCACCTGCGGCCCGAGCCGGGACCCGAGGTCGACCCAGAGCTGGGCTACCGGCTTCGCAGCAGCGCCTGGGGAATGGGGTATGCGACCGAGGGCAGCTCCGCGCTGGTCGCCCGGGCCTTCGCGGACCCTCGTGTCCGGCGGGTCTGGGCAGCCACGCTGGTCGTCAACGCGGCCTCCCGCCGGGTGATGGAGAAGGTCGGGATGCACCTCGCTCGCACGTTCGTCGCGGAATGGCCGCACGCGATCCCCGGTGACGAGCATGGTGACGTGGAGTACGCGATCACCCGGGCGCAGTGGGAGGCCCTCACGAGTCAGCCCGGATCCACCTCGTTGGGCACGGCCGCGCCGTAGCGACGGTCACGGGAGGCGTAGAGCTCGCAGGCCGCCCACAGGTGGCGGCGGTCGAAGTCGGGCCAGAGCGTGTCGAGGAAGACCATCTCGGCGTAGGCCGACTGCCAGAGCAGGAAGTTCGAGGTCCGCTGCTCACCCGACGAGCGCACGAAGAGGTCGACGTCGGGCATGTCGGGCTCGTCGAGGTAGCGGCTCAGCATCGCCTCGTCGACCTGGTCCGGGCGGACCCGTCCGGCCTGGACGTCGGCGGCCAATGCGGCTGCAGCATCGGCGATCTCCGCGCGACCGCCGTAGTTGACGCACATCGCCAGGGTCATCAGGGAGTTCCCCGCGGTCAGCTGCTCCGCGCGCTCCAGCTCCGAGATGACACTGCCCCACAGCCGCTGCCGGCGTCCCACCCAGCGGACCCGCACGCCCATCTCGTTGAGCTGGTCGCGACGACGCCGGATCACGTCCCGGTTGAACCCCATCAGGAAGCGGACCTCGTCCGGGGACCGCTTCCAGTTCTCGGTCGAGAACGCGTAGGCCGACAGGTACTCGATCCCGAGCTCCAGCGCGCCGTTCACGCAGTCGAGCAGCGCGGCCTCGCCGGCCTCGTGGCCCGCGGTCCGCGGCAGACCCCGCCCCTTGGCCCACCTGCCGTTGCCGTCCATGACGATGGCGACGTGCCGAGGCACCAGCCCGCGTGGGATCGGCGGTGGCGTCGCGCCCGTCACGTGCGGCGTTGGTGCCAGAGGCTTGGCGGCCGTGCGCGTGTGCGCCGGAGCGGTGGGCGCCGAGTCCGGCCCGGCGGCTCCCCGTCGCCGGCTTCCAGGGCCCTGGGTCATGGCTGAATCCTCCCGCCGATCGGTGCCCCGATGCTGGATGCCACGCGCCGGGCAGCTCAGCCGCGGCGGGGCAGCGGCCCACCGTGCGCCGAACGGCGCGGCGCGCGATGCTGGGCCGATGGATGTCGAGCCGGATGCGAGGCCCTCCTCGGGCGACCGGGGTCACCCGGTCTGGGCCAACGCCCACCGCGTGACCGATTTCCTGTACGTCGGAGGGTCGCTGCGAAGCGGTGACGCCGACCCGGGCACGGTGCTCAACGAGTTGAGGTCACACGGCCTGACACACATCCTGGACTGTCGCACCGAGACGTCCGACGAGAAGCTCGTCGCGCGCCTCGCCCCGGACCTCGTCTACCACCAGGCGGGTACTGAGGACGAGGCCACGGGGACCGCCGAGGGGTGGTTCGACAGCGGCGTCGCGTTCGCGCGGGAGGCGTTCCAGGTGCCCGGAGCGGTCCTGCTGGCGCACTGCGCCCTCGGTCAGGCCCGCGGCCCCTCCATGGCCTATGCGGTGCTGCTCGACCAGGGATACGAACCCGGCGAGGCCCTCCTCATGATCACCCGAGCCCGACCCGCGGCCAGGGCCCCGTACGCCGAGCAGGCCCTGTCCTGGCACCTGGGCCGCACGGGCGCGACCGATGCGGAGCGGACCGCCGCGTTCGAGTCGCTTCGGGCGGCCCGTGGGCACGTGGGTGGCCGGCACCGCTGGCGCTGATTGCGGCCCTGCGGTCCCGATGGCGCCGGCGTGGGCGACTCAGGTCCGCTCGACGAGGGGCAGCGACTTCAGCTGCCGCTCCAGGTGCCACTGGAGATAGGCCGCGACCAGCCCGGAGGCCTCGCGCCGGGTCCGCTCGTCGGAGGCCTCGGCCACCTCCCAGTCCCCGGAGAGCAGCGCCCCGAGCAGGGTGAGCGTGCCGGGGCGGGGAGTCGCCGACCCCGGGACGCGGCAGTCGGCGCAGAGCGCCCCGCCGCCGGGCAGGCTGAAGGCCCGGTGCGGCCCTGGGTCGCCGCAGCGCGCGCAGGCGTCGAACGACGCCGCCCAGCCGGCGACCGCCAGCGAGCGGACGAGGTAGGCGTCGAGGACCAGACCGGCCGGGTGCTCCCGCTGCGCCAAGGCGCGCAGGCCGGCGACCAGGAGCTGGAACTGCGCCTGGGCGGGCTCCCGCTCCTCCGGGGTCAGCCGCTCGGCGGTCTCGCAGACGGCCTGGGCCGCCGTCCAGCGCGGGTAGTCGGTCGCGAGGTCGGCCCCGAAGGAGAACATCGACTCCACCTGGATCACCGAGTCCAGCGACCGTCCCGTGTGGAACTGGGCGTCGACCAGCCCCATCGGCTCGAGACGGGCACCGAACTTCGAGCTCGTCCGGCGCACCCCCCGGGCGACGGCACGGACCCGGCCGTGGCCGCGCGTGAGAACGGTGATGATCCGGTCGGCCTCACCGAGGGGGTGCGTGCGAAGCACGACACCGGAGTCGCGGTAGGTCGGCATCGGTCCATTGTGCGCCCCTGAGCACCGCGTGCCGGTCAGAACCCGAGGCGGCGAAGCTGCTTAGGGTCGCGCTGCCACTCCTTGGCGACCTTGACGCGCAGGTCGAGGTACACCGGCGTGCCCAGCATCGCCTCGATCGCCGCGCGGGAGCGCGTCCCCACCTCCCGCAGCCGCGCGCCCCCCGACCCGATCACGATCGCCTTCTGGGACGGTCGCTCGACGAACAGGTTGGCGTGGATGTCCAGCAGCGGCCGGTCCGGGTGCCGGTCGGCGCGCAGGGCCATCTCCTCCACGACGACCGCGATGGAGTGCGGAAGCTCGTCCGAGACGCCCTCGAGCGCCGCCTCGCGGATCAGCTCGGCGACCAGGACGATCTCCGGCTCGTCGGTGAGCTCCCCGTCGGGATAGAGGGCCGGCCCCTCGGGGAGCGAGGCGAGGAGCTCCGAGACCACGTCGTCGAGCTGCTGGCCGGTGGTGGCCGACACCGGCACGATGGCGGCCCACTCGATGCTCGCCGCGGTGCCCAGCTCGGTCACGGACGCGAGCTTGGCCGCCAGCGCGGGTCGGGAGATCCGGTCGGTCTTGGTGACCAGCGCCAGCACGGGGGTCCGCTGGCCGCCCCGGGTCGCACCGGCCAGCCGGTGGGCGATCCGCCGGTCGCCCGGACCGATGTCCTCGTCGGCGGGCAGGCACATCGCGATCGCATCCACCTCGCCCCACTGCTGCTCGACCAGGGCGTTGAGCCGCTCGCCGAGGACGGTGCGCGGCCGGTGGATGCCGGGGGTGTCGACCAGCACGATCTGGGCGTCGGGCAGGTGGACGATGCCGCGGATGACGCGCCGTGTCGTCTGCGGCTTGCTGGAGGTGATGGCCACCTTCTGGCCCACGAGAGCGTTGGTCAGGGTCGACTTGCCGGCGTTCGGCCGCCCGACGACGGCGACGAAGCCGCTGCGGTGCGCGGTCATGCCGACCGGGCCTCCCCGGCGGGGTCGACAGCACCCGGGGAGGTCGCGCGGCCGGGACCACCGCCCTGCGCCGACCGCTCCGAACCCTTCGCCCCGGCCCGGGGGACGACGGGCTCGGCGAGCACCGTGGTGATCCGGTTGCGCCGCCCCGCGGCCTGCTCGGCGGTCACGACCCACCCGCCGATCGTGATCGACGACCCCGGCAGCGCGACCTTCCCGAGCCGCTTGGCGATCAGCCCGGCCACCGTGTCCACGCCCTCGGCGTCCGAGTCGATGTCGAACCCGAGCAGCTCCCCGGCGTCCTCCACGTGCAGCCGGGCGCTCAGGCGGTAGCCGCCCCCGGCCAGCCGCTCGACCTCCGGCGCCTCCTGGTCGTACTCGTCGGTGATCTCCCCCACGATCTCCTCGAGGACGTCCTCGATGGTGACCAGGCCGGCGGTGCCGCCGTACTCGTCGACGGCGATCGCCATGTGGACGCGCTGGGACTGCAGGTCGCGCAGGAGCGCGTCGACGAGCTTCGAGTCGGGCACGAACGTGGCCGGTCGCATCCGGGAGTCGATCCGCTCCGTGGTCTCGGACTCCCGGTGCTCGAACATCCGGTTCACCACGTCCTTGAGGTAGAACACGCCGACGACGTCGTCGGGCCCCTCGCCGATCACCGGAATCCGGGAGTACCCGGAGCGCAGCGCCAGCGACATCGCCTGGCGCAGCGTCTTGTGCCGCTCGATCCAGACCATCTCCGTGCGCGGGACCATCACCTGGCGCACGATGGTGTCTCCCAGCTCGAACACCGAGTGCAGCATCGCCGCCTCGTCGTCCTCGATCACCTGATCCGCCTCGGCCTGGTCGACCAGCTCGCGCAGCTCGGCCTGGCTGGCGAAGGGGCCCTCGCGGTAGCCGCGCCCCGGCGTGATCGCGTTCCCGATCAGGATGAGCAGCGAGACGAACGGGCCGAGCACGGCGGCCGCCCCGTACGCGAACTTGCCCCAGCGCAGGGCGATCCGGTCGGCATGCTGCCGGCCCAGGGTGCGCGGGGCGACGCCCAGCGCGATGAACATGACGCCGGTCATGATCATGAGCGCGATGAACAGCCCGGCCATCGGGTCCCAGCGCTCGGACCCGACGCACAAGTAGGTCACCAGCGCCGTGGCGGCCATCGCGAACGACGTGTGCAGGAAGAGCATGACGTTGACGTACCGAGCCCGGTCCTCCACGATCAGCCGCAGGCGGTCGGTCGGCCGCCCCGGGCGCTCCCGGGCCATCTCCTCGGCGCGCGATCGCGAGACCCGCCCGATCGCGGTCTCGGCCGCGACCAGGAACGCGGCCATGACCACGAACAGGACCGCGAGGGCCAGCATCACCAGGTCGGATTCCAGCATGCGTCAGCCCTGTCCGCGCCAGGCGGCCAGCAGCTCGTCCTGGAGGCCGAACATCGCCGCATGCTCCTCGGGCTCTGCGTGGTCGTGGCCGAGCAGGTGCAGGATCCCGTGCGTGAGCAGCAGCTCGAGCTCGCCGGGCAGGCCGTGGCCCGCCTCCGCGCCCTGCTCGGCGGCGACCTGGGGGCAGATCACGACGTCGCCGAGCATGCCCGGCTCGCCGTCCCCGCCCGCCGCGGGCGCCCGCAGCTCGTCCATGGGGAAGCTCAGCACGTCGGTGGGTCCGGGCAGGTCCATCCAGCGCAGGTGAAGCTCGGCGATCTCCTCGGGGTCGACCAGGGAGATCGCCAGCTCCACGTCGGGGTGCAGCGCCAGACGCGCGAGCATGAACTCCGCCTGGGCGACGAGCGGCGCCCCGTCGAGGTCGACAGCGCTGCGGTTGTCGACCTCGACGACGGCCATCAGCGCCGCCTCGGCGGACGGGCGGGTCGGTCGACGCGGGCCTGCGCCTCGTCGTAGCGGCCGTAGGCCTGGACGATGTCGGTGACCAGGCTGTGCCGGACGACGTCGTGGGCGTTGAGCTGGCAGAACGACACGTCGCGCACGCCGTCGAGGATGCCCTGGACGACCTTGAGCCCCGAGTCGGTCCCGCTGGGCAGGTCGACCTGGGTGACGTCTCCGGTGACCACCATGGTGGAGCCGAAGCCCAGCCGGGTGAGGAACATCTTCATCTGCTCGGGCGAGGTGTTCTGCGCCTCGTCGAGGATCACGAACGCGTCGTTGAGGGTGCGTCCGCGCATGTAGGCCAGCGGAGCCACCTCGATGGTGCCCGAGGTCAGCAGGCGGGGGATCGAGTCCGGGTCGAGCATGTCGCGCAGCGCGTCGTAGAGCGGGCGCAGATAGGGGTCGATCTTCTCCGAGAGGGTCCCGGGCAGGTAGCCCAACCGCTCGCCGGCCTCGACCGCCGGGCGCGTCAGCACGATCCGGTTGACCTTCTTGGCCTGCAGCGCCTGCACCGCCTTGGCGACCGCGAGGTAGGTCTTGCCGGTGCCGGCCGGACCGATCCCGAAGACGATCGTGTGCGCGTCGATGGCGTCGACGTAGCGCTTCTGGTTCAGCGTCTTCGGCCGGATCGTGCGGCCGCGGTTGGACAGGATGTTGGCGGTCAGGACCTCGACCGGCCGGCTCTCGGGCTCGGCGCGCAGCATCGCCACCGCGCGCCGGACGGCGTCGGGGCTCATCCCCTGCCCGGTGCGCACGATGGCGACGATCTCGTCGAGCAGTCGCTCGACCAGGTGCAGGTCACCGGGCCCGCCGGTGAGGGTGATCTGGTTGCCCCGCACGTGCACGTCGAGGTTGGGGAACTCCGCCTCGACGGCGCGCAGGACCTCGTCGCCGACCCCCACGACCGCGACCATGTCGAGGCTCGCGGGGACGACGACGGTGTGCTGGATGCGCTCGGGGCGCATGGTGGACTCAGTCATGACGTCTCAGGGTAGGCCCCCCTCAGCCCGGGGGCCACGAGTGCGCGCGGCCGCCCAGGACGTGCGCATGCAGGTGGCCGACCTGCTGGCCGCCGAGGGACCCGTTGTTGACGACCACGCGGTAGCCGCCGGTCAGTCCTTCGAGCATGGCCACGTGCGAGCAGCGGTTGATCACGTCGGCGGCGATCCTCGGGTCGACGGCGACCGCGTCGTCGAGGGAGTCGACGTGCACCTTGGGGATCACCAGCACGTGCGTCGGGGACACCGGCGCGACGTCGCGGAAGGCGAGCGTCGTGTCGGTCTCGTCCACGATCGTCGCGGGAACCTCGCGCGCGACGATCGCGCAGAACAGGCAGGAGTCGCTCATGGCCAGGAGTCTGCCACCCGCTGGGGTGCCCAGCGCTCGGTGGCGGCCAGGACGACGCCCGCGGCCACCGTTCCGGCGGTCGAGGTGCGCATGACCGTGGGACCCAGCCGCACTGGCCGGGCCCCGACCGAGGTGAGGCCCGCCAGCTCGGCCGGGCTGATCCCGCCCTCGGGCCCCACGATCAGCACGACGTCCCCGTCGGCGGGCAGGGCGACCTCCCGGATGGGGGCGTCGGCCTGCTCGTGCAGCACGATCGCGCACGCGGCGGCCGCGACCAGCGCGTGCACCTCGACCGTGCCGGCCAGCGCGGCCACCTCGGGGAACCACGCCCGACGTGCCTGCTTGCCCGCGGCCCGGGCCGTCGCGGCCCACTTGGCGTGACCGCTGGCGGCGCGCTCCCCGGTCCAGCGGGCGATGCAGCGCTCGGCCTGCCAGGGCACGATGACGTCCACCCCGACCTCGGTGAGGGTCTCGACGGCGGTCTCGCCGCGCTGCCCCTTCGCCAGCGCCTGGACGACCACGATCCGGGGCTGCGGCGGCGGGCTGGTGATGCGCTCCCGCACCCGCGCCCGCAGCGAGTCACGCCCGGTGAGGGCCTCGACGCTCGCCCGCAGGACCGTGCCCGCGCCGTCGCCGAGGTCGATGCGCTCCCCGACCTGCAGCCGCTTCACGGACACCGCGTGCCGACCCTCCGGCCCGGAGAGGTCGACCAGGTCGCCGGCGCCCGCCCCCGCCGCGAGCTCCCGCCCGACCAGGAACAGGTCGGCGGTCATCGCGCGGAGAACGCGTCCTTGATCCGGGAGAACAGCCCCTCCTTCTCGGGGCGCTGGAACGTCGTGCTCACCTGCTCCTCGCCGCGGATCGAGGCCAGCTCGCGGAGCAGCTCCTCCTGGCGCCCGTCGAGCCGCGTCGGGGTCAGCACGTCGATGTGGATCAGCAGGTCCCCACGCCCCGTGCCGCGCAGGTGCGGGATGCCACGGGCCTTGAGGGCGACCACGTGCCCGGGCTGCGTGCCCTGGCGGATCTCGACGTCCTCGGTCCCGTCCAGGGTCTCCAGCTTCAGCACGGTGCCCAGGGCGGCCACCGTCATCGGCAGCGCGATCGAGCAGTGCAGGTCGTCGCCGTTGCGCTGGAACACCGGGTGCGTCCGGGTCGACACCTCGACGTAGAGGTCGGCCGCGGGCCCGCCACCCGGGCCGACCTCGCCCTCCCCGGAGAGCTGGATCCGGGTGCCGTCGTCGATGCCGGCTGGGATCTTCACCTTGAGCGTGCGCCGCGTGCGCACCCGGCCCTCGGTGTTGCACTCCGGGCACGGGTGCGAGATGACGCTGCCGAAGCCCTGGCACTGCGGGCACGGGCGGGACGTCATGACCTGGCCGAGGAACGAGCGCTGCACGGACTGGATCTCGCCGCGTCCGTGGCACATCGTGCACTCGGTCGCATGGTGTCCGGCGGCGGCTCCCGTGCCGGTGCAGGTCGGGCACACCAGCGCGGTGTCGACCTGGATCTCCTTGACCACCCCGAAGGCCGCCTCCGGCAGGTCGATCGACACCTTGATCAGGGCGTCCTGGCCGCGGCGGACCCGGGGCTTGGGCCCGCGGGTCTGCTGGCCCCCGAAGAACGCGTCCATGATGTCGCCGAAGCCGAAGCCCGGCCGTCCCCGGGCCGAACGGGCTGCCGCCCCCCGGGCTGCGCGGGTCGGCGCCGAGGTCGTACATCTGGCGCTTCTCCGGGTCGGAGAGCACCTCGTAGGCCGCAGTCACCTCCTTGAAGCGCTCCTGCGTGACCGGGTCGGGGTTCACGTCCGGGTGCAGCTCGCGGGCGAGCCGGCGGTACGCGCGCTTGATCTCGTCCGCATGGGCGTCGCGGGGCACGCCGAGGGTGGCGTAGTAGTCGTTGGCCACAGCCGTCCTATTCGTTTCGCAGCAACCGGCCCAGGTACCGGGCGACCGCCCGGACCGAGGCCATCGTGCTCGGGTAGTCCATGTGGGTGGGGCCGACGACCCCCAGGCGAGCCACGGTCCCCTGGCTCGGTCCGTAGCCGGCGCTGATCACCGACGTGCTGCTCATCCCGGCGACCAGGTTCTCGTGGCCGATCGTGACGGTCACCGCCTCCGCACGGGTCTCCCCGAGCAGGCGCAGCAGCACCATCTGCTCCTCCAGTGCCTCGAGGACGGGCTCGAGGTTGGCGTAGCCGTCGGTGTAGCGGGCCAGGTTGGCCGTCCCGCCGAGGACGATGCGCTCCTCGTGGCGCTCCACGACCGACTCGAGCAGCGCGGCCAGGACCACGGTCACCGTCGGCCTGCTGGGCTCGGCGAACTGCATCGGCAGCTCGACGATGCGGTCGGCCACCGAGGTGAACGACCTCCCGGCGACCGACGAGTTGAGCAGCGTGCGCAGCCGGGCCAGGTCGTCGTCGGGAAGCGCCGCGGGCACCTCCACCATGCGCTGCTCGACCCGCCCGGTGTCGGCGATCAGGACCAGCAGCAGCCGATGCTCGCCCAGCGCCACGAGCTCGACGTGACGGACCGCGGAGCTGGTCAGCGACGGGTACTGGACCAGGGCGACCTGGCGGGTGATCTGCGCCAGCAGGCGCACGGAGCGCCCCATCACGTCGTCGAGGTCGACGGCCCCGGCCAGGAAGTTCTCGATCGCCCGGCGCTCGGCCGGGCTCAGGGGCTTGACCTGGGAGAGCCGGTCGACGAAGAGCCGGTAGCCCTTGTCGGTCGGGATCCGACCGGCGCTGGTGTGGGGCTGGGCGATGAAGCCCTCCTCCTCCAGCACCGCCATGTCGTTGCGGATGGTCGCCGGCGAGACGCCCAGGGAGTGGCGCTCCACGAGGTTCTTGGACCCCACCGGCTCATGGGTGCGCACGTAGTCCTCGACGATGGCGCGCAGGACAGCGAGCTTCCTGTCGTCGAGCATGGCACCTCCAACCTGGCACTCGAGGGGTCGGAGTGCCATTCTACGCCGCGCTCCACCGCCATCCACTTCTCGCGCAGAATCTCCCGGACGTGCCGGGATCTCCCGGAGCTCCGGGAGAATCCGCGACCTTGCGGAGAATCTGCGACGGAGCGGGGCGGACGGCGAGGCCGGGCGGGTGGTCGCCGGCGGGCTTCCCGTGGTCCCGGCAGACAGAATTGGCGGATGCTCATCGTTCACGTCAACGTCCAGGTCGTGCCCGACCAGGTGCCTGCGTTCCTCGATGCGACCCGTGCCAACGCCACGGCGTCGCTGGCCGAGCCCGGCGTGCTCCGCTTCGACGTGATCTCGGATCTGGCCGATCCCGCCCAGGTCGTCCTCGTCGAGGTCTACCGCGACGACGCTGCTGCCGCCGCCCACAAGGAGACGGCCCACTACGCCACGTGGCGCGACACCGTGGCACCCATGATGGCGGTCCCCCGGGCGTCGCGGAAGTTCGGCGCCGTGTTCCCCACCGAGGACAGCCGCTGGGACACCCCGCCCTCGTGAACGTCGCCGTCGGTCCGGACGCGGGGTTCGCGTTGGCGCTGCCCGCGCGCATCACGTTCGGGCGCGGACGCGTCGAGGAGCTGCCCGGGATCGTCGCCACCCTCGGGTCCCGGGTCCTGCTGGTCACCGGAGCGACGCCGGAGCGGGTGGCGCCCGTCATCGCGGCCCTGCGTGCCGGGGCCGAGGCCCTGGAGGTCGTGGCCCACTACGGCGAGCCCGCCGTCGCCGACGCCCGGGCGGCCGCCGACATCGGTCGGCTGATCGGCGCGGACGTGGTCGTCGCCGTCGGAGGGGGAAGCCCGATCGACCTGGCGAAGGCCGCGGCCATGCTGCTGGGCAACGGCGGGGACCCGATGGACTACATCGAGGTGGTCGGCCATGGGCTGCCGATCACCCAGGCGCCCGTGCCACTGGTCGCCGTCCCGACCACGGCCGGCACGGGTGCCGAGGTGACCGCCAATGCGGTGCTGTCCGTGCCCGAGCACGGCGTCAAGGCGAGCCTGCGCCATCCCCTGATGATCCCGGTCCACGCCCTCGTCGATCCCGACCTCACGCTCGGCTGCTCCCCCGAGGTGACCGCCGCGGCGGGCATGGACGCGCTGACGCAGTGCATGGAGCCGTACCTGTCGCTGCGGGCCAACCCGATGACCGACGCCTGGGCGCGGATGGGCATGATCGCTGCCGGCCACAGCCTCGTCACCGCGTACCTCGACGGCACCGACCGCGCCGCCCGCACCGACATGTCCCTGTGCAGCCTGCTCGGCGGCCTGTCGCTGGCCAACGCCAAGCTCGGGGCCGTGCACGGGTTCGCGGGCGTGATCGGCGGGATGACCGAGGCCCCGCACGGCGCCATCTGCGCCGCACTGCTCGGCCCCGTGTGCGAGGCCAACCTCGCCCGCGCCGACGCTCGGCTGATCAGGCGGTTCGCACAGGTGGCCGCCTGCCTGACGGGGGTCCCCATGGCGACGCCCGAGGACGGCCTGCACTGGATCGAGCACACGCGGGCCATCTTCGAGATCCCGCCGCTGTCGGCCTACGGCCTGTCCACCAGGAACACCGACGAGGTGGTCAGCAGGTCCGCGCGGGCCAGCAGCATGCAGGGCAACCCCGTGCCGTTGAGCACCCGGGAGCTCGCGGAGGTCTACCTCGCCGCCCTCTGACGCCGGGGCGACACAAGGGCGGGCTCGAGCCATGCGCGTGGCGGCGCTCTGACGCACGCCGGCGGGCGCCGCCGGCCGGTAGGGTCGCCCGGGTGCTGGATCGATATGGCCCCGACGTCCTGGCCGCTGGTCGGCATCCCCGTGCGCCGGGCGTCGTCGAGGTCGTCGGCGAGCAGGGCCTGGTCGTCGAGTGTGCGTCGAGTGGGTTCTGCGGTGCGGTCGTCGGCTGGGAGAAGACCGCGGTCGGCTGGTCGGTCGCTCTGGAGGACCGTCGCGGCGCCCGGCGGCTGTTCCCCGCCGTGACGGCGGCCTTCCTGCACGAGGGACGAACCGCCACACTCGTACGCCCGCGCTCCCCCGCCCAAGCTTCGCCTGGCGCCCCGCGCCGGACCGCCTCGGGCTCCATCGCCGCCCCTCGGAGCGCGGCCCGGACCGCGCGGGCATCGCGGATCTGGGTCGAGGGCATCCACGATGCCGAGCTGGTGGAGAGGGTGTGGGGCGCGGATCTGCGCGAGCTCGGGGTCGTGGTGGAGCCGATCGGCGGTATCGACGACCTGGCCGACCTCGTGACGGGCTTCGGCCCCGGGCCCGGGCGCAGGCTCGTGGTGCTCGTTGACCATCTCCTGCCCGGCACGAAGGAGTCGCGCATCGGCGCTGAGGTGACCGGCCGGTGGGCCCCCCATGTCAGCGTCCTCGGGCATCCCTACGTCGACGTGTGGCAGGCCGTGCGGCCCGCGGCGCTGGGGATCCCGCGATGGCCGACGATCCCACGCGGGGAGCCCTGGAAGGCGGGGGTGTGCGCCGCGCTGGGCTGGCCGGCCGACGAGCCGGCGGCGTGGCGGCGGATCCTGGGATCCGTGCGCAGCTACGCCGACCTGGAGCCCAGCCTCCTGGCCCGCGTCGAGGAGGCGATCGACCTCGTGACCGAGTAGGCGCGACCCGCGGCGGGTGGCGGACCGTCCCACCGCGGCGTAGCCTGCGTCACCGTGCGGTTCACCACCACGATCGAGCTGGGGGGCAAGACCGCGACCGGCATGCAGGTGCCGGCCGACGTGGTGGAGTCGCTCGGGCGGGGCAAGCGGGTGCCTGTGGTCGTGACGATCGGTGGACACTCCTACCGCAGCACGGTCGCCGTCTACGGGGGCGCCTACTACCTGCCGCTGGCCGCCGAGCACAGGGTCGCGGCCGGGGTCGCCAGCGGCGACATTGTCGAAGTCGACGTCGAGGTCGACGACGCCCCCCGCGAGGTGTCCGTGCCTGAGGACCTGGCCGTGGCGCTCGCGGCGGAGCCGTCGGTGCGTGCCACCTTCGACGCCCTGTCGTACAGCCGGCGGCGCCAGATCGTGCTGTCAGTAGAGGGAGCAAAGGCCGCGGAGACCCGCACTCGGCGGATCGCCGGAGCGGTGGCAGAGCTGCGCGGTTGAGCCCCACCTGGGCGCCCTCTGCCCCGCCATCGCCATGGATGGCTGCAGGCTCCAGGGATGCCGGACCTCGGCGATTCGCGGGGCCCGCTCAGCCGTCGCGGTCCATGCACGGACCTGGCCGAATGCGCACAGGTCCCGTGATCGGTGCCCTGGACCGGCTAGCCTACGTCGGAACCGACCTGGCGAAGGAGCGTCCACGATGACCCAGCCCCCGAACGATCCGCCGGAGGAGCCACTCGGCGGTGCCTTGACCCCGCCGCCGGAGGACATGCCGGAGCCCGCCGGGCCCCCGCCGGAGGACTCCTCCGAGCCGCCGCCCCCACCGCCGCCCCCACGCCGCCCTCGGCGCCCCAGCCCTCGTTCCCGCCGCCACCACCTCCGCCGGGGTCCGGCTCGCCGCCGCCACCACCTCCGCCGGTCCGCCGCCGCCGCCACCACCTCCGCCGCCCGGGTCCGGCCCGCCGCCGCCTCCGCAGTCCGCCCCGTTCCCGCCACCGCCCCCGCCCTCGGGGGGAGCCCCGTACCCACCATCCCAGGCGTACCCGCCCCCGCCTCCCCCGCCCATGGGCGCCTACCCGCCGGCCTTCCCGCCCGGACCGGGAGCGGCGTCCGGCGCCGCCTCCGGCCTGAAGCCGCACAGGGCGACGCTGATCCTCGTCCTGGGAATCGTCGGGCTCCTCTGCTGCGGCCCCGTGGGCATCGCTGCCTACCTCTTCGGCAAGAACGACCTGGCGGAGATGGACGCGGGGGTGATGGACCCCACCGGGCGGAGCACGACGAACGTCGGCCGGATCCTGGGGATCGTGGCCATCGTGTTCCTGGTGCTGCAGATCCTCTACCTGTTCGCGATCTTCCTGAGCTGACCGGGCTCGAACCGGCCGGGGCTACATCCGACCGGGCTCGGCTCAGGGCACGAGGCGGCGAACGACCGCATCGGCCAGGAGCCGACCCGATCGGGTGAGCCGGAAGCGTCCCGCGTCGACCGACCCCAGCCCGTCGGCCACGACGAGGTCCAGCTCACGCCGCCCGTTCCCGGGCAGGGCGGCTACGGGTAGTCCCTCGGCCATCCGGACGCCGAGCATCACCTGCTCGACCGCCTGGGTGCCGGCGTCCAGGACCTCGCGGCCGACCGCCGGGGACCCGGACCGGAGTCGCTGGACGTAGGCGGCCGGGTGCTTGACGTTCCACCACCGCGTCCCGGCCACGTGGCTGTGGGCCCCCGGCCCGACTCCCCACCAGTCGTCCCCGCGCCAGTAGGCGAGGTTGTGCAGGCACTCCTGCCCGGGCAGCGCCCAGTTCGACAGCTCGTACCAGGGCAGACCCGCGGAGGCGAACGCATCGTCGGCGAGGTCGTACATGTCTGCCATCAGGTCGTCGTCGGGGGCGGCGATCGTCCCCCGGCGCACCGCCGCCGCCAGACGCGTCCCCGGTTCGACTATCAGGGCGTACGCCGAGATGTGGCCGACCCGGGCCGACATCGCCGCATCCACCGTCGCCGACCAGTCAGCCAGGGACTCCCCCGGCGTCCCGTAGATCAGGTCGAGGCTGATGCGCTCGAAGCCCGCTGCCCGCGCGTCCGTCACCGCCCGCAGCGCGCCACCGGGCGTGTGGGTCCGGTCGAGGACGGACAACACGTGCGGCACGGCGCTCTGCATGCCGAACGAGATCCGGTTGAACCCCACCTCGCGCAGCTGGGCAAGCCTCCGCGGGTCGACGGAGTCGGGGTTGGCCTCCAGCGTGATCTCCGCCCCGGGAGCCAGGCCGAACTCCGAGTCGATCCGGTCGAGCACGTCGCCGAGGGCAGCCGGAGCCAGCAGGGTCGGGGTGCCCCCGCCCACGAAGACCGTCCGGACGGGCACGTCCCGGGGCCCCAGCACGCCCCGGGCGAATCCCACCTCCGCGGCCAGGTGCTCGGCGAAGGTGGCCCGGTCGACCCCCTCCGACCCGGCCAGCTCCGGTGCCGTGTAGGTGTTGAAGTCGCAGTAGCCGCACCGGGTGGAGCAGAACGGGACGTGCACGTACACCCCGAAGGCGGCACTCCCCCAGGCGGCCACCGCCGACGGCGGCAGCGCGCCGTCGGTGGGCGGGGTCTCCCCGGCGGGCTGGCTGGGCATGCCGGCATTGTCGCGCAGGTGGCAGGGCAGGGCGTCGCCACGGGTTAGCGTTGGCCCATGAGTCGCGGCAGTGGCGGGTCGGCCCGCGGGGAGCGGAGGCTTCCCGGCACGCCGCCGGCACTGGCACTCATGTGCGCACTGCTGCTCCTCGGCGGCTGCGCCGGCGAGCCCAGGGCCATCCCCACCATCGGGTCCCCCTCCCCCACGCCGACCCCCACCCGGTCGATCGTCGCCGACCGCTCGGCCGAGCTCGCCCGCGAGTGGGAGCTGACGGGTGCGGCGCTGCCGTCGGACTGGCCCGACGTCCCGCTGCCCAAGGGCACCCAGGTGGTGACCGCCTACGCGATCGGCGACAAGTCGCGGCGCACCTGGACCGCGACCTTCACCAACGACACGGGCACCGCCATGGACATCGCGGAGCCGGTGGTGGCGGCACTGCGCGAACGGGACTACGTGCCCATCGCGGAGTATGTCGGGGCGGCCGAGACCAACACCGGGCTGTACAGCTTCGCCGCCCCGACGTTCGCCGTGTACGTGGTGCTCGGCGAGGACGACGGCCAGCCCAACCTGGTGCTGACCGTTCGAAGCTCCACCGGTCCCTCCGCCACGAATGCGCCGAGCGCGTCTACGAGCCCGCCGGGCTCCCCGCGCCCGGCCGCCACTCCATCCCGCTGAGCCGGCCCCGGCCGGTGCGGCGACATCGTGCTGATGTAGCCGAGACGAACGACGACCCCCACGGGCGTCCCGCGGGGGTCGTCATCAGGCTCGACCAGGTGGTCAGCCGGCGTACATCGCCTCGATCTGGTCGGCGAAGTTCTCCTCGACGACCTTGCGCTTGACCTTCAGGCTCGCGGTCAGCTCGCCGTCCTGCTCGGTGAAGTCCCGGTCGAGCACGGTGAACTTCTTGATCGTCTCCCAGCGGTTCAGCTGATCGTTGAGCTTGTCGATGGACTCCTGCAGGTTCGCCCGGACCTCGGGCGACTGCGACAAGGATGCGTGGTCGCCGCTCAGGCCGTGCTCGGCTGCGAACGCCTTGAGAGCATCCGGGTCCAGCGAGATCACGGCGGTTGCATAGTTGCGGTTGTTGGCGATCACGACCAGGTTCGAGGCGATCGACGACAGCGCCTTGAACTGGGCGGCGATGGCTCCCGGCGCGATGTACTTGCCGCCGGAGGTCTTGACCATGTCCTTCTTGCGGTCGGTGATCTTCAGCCGGTTGTTCTCGTCGAGCTCACCGATGTCGCCCGTAGCCAGCCAGCCACCGGGCAGCAGCGTCTCGGCGTTGGCCTCCGCCAGGTTGCGGTACCCGCGCATGACGTGCGGGCCCTTGAGCAGCACCTCGCCGTCGTCGGCGATCTGGATCTGCGTCCCGGGGAAGGTCTGGCCGATGGAGCCGAAGACGATGTCGTCCGGGCGGCTGATGCAGGCCGCGGCGGTGTTCTCGGTCAGACCGTAGCCCTCCAGGATCGGCAGGCCGGCGGCGTCGAACCACCGTGCCACGTCGCCGTTGAGGGCTGCGGACCCGGAGACCATCATGCGCATCTGGCCACCGGTGGCCGCGCGGATCTTGGAGAAGACCAGCTTGTCGGCCAGCCCCATCCGAACCCCGGCGAGCGGGCCGGCGGACTTGCCGCCGCGCTCGGCGGCCTTGACCTTGATGCCCGTGTCGAACGCCCACGTGAAGATCTTGGCCTTGAGGCCGCCCTCGGCCAGCGTCCGCGAGTTCGCGCCCTGGTAGATCTTCTCGAAGATGCGCGGCACGCCTGCCATCAGCGTCGGATGGACCTTGAGCAGGTTCTCCGAGATCTTCGGCACCCGGCCGTCGGTGGCGGTCGTGAAGCCGATCTGGTACTGGGCGGCCAGCAGGACCTTGCCGAAGACGTGCGACAGCGGCAGCCAGAGGAAGTGCAGGTCGTCGCGCACGATGATGTTGAGCGCCTGGATGCTCGACCCGATGAACGTCCAGTTGCTGTGCGGCAGCTCGACGCCCTTGGGGCGACCGGTCGTACCCGACGTGTAGATCATGGTGGCCAGGGAATCGGGGGTGAGCTGGGCGACCCGCTCCTCGATGACCTTGGGGTCCTCGGTGAGCTTCGCGACGCCAAGCTCCTTGAGCTTGGCCCAGCTGATGACGAAGTCGCCGTCGCCCTCCCCGTCGATCAGGATGATCTTGGTCAGCTCGGGGAGCTGGTCACGCTGGTGCAGCGCCTTGTCCGCCTGGCCCTGATCCTCGGCGATCAGGAACCGCGAGCCCGAGTCGGCCAGGATGTAGGCGAAGTCGTCGTCGGCCGTGCTCGGGTAGATGGTCGTGTTCGCGCCACCGGCGAGCATCACGGCACCGTCGGCGAAGATCCACTCGGTGCGCGTGTTGCTGGCGATCGAGACGCGGTCCTCGAGCTCGACGCCCAGCGCGATGAGTCCGGCGCCGACCTTCATCATCTCGTCGCCGGCCTGGCGCCAGGTGTACTTGACCGACCAGTCGTCGTTTGCCCCGGGGGCGAGGAATGCAAGCCGGTCGGCGTCTGCGGCGATCCGGTCCAGGATCGCGCGGCCGAGGTTCTCGGCGTGCGGCGGCAGTGGGTCGTTGAGCGATCCGGCAGTCTTGGCCATTCAGGAGCCTCCGTAGGGCATAGGTGAGCATCAGTTCACGTGCCGATGTGACGCAGGCAACTCTGCCGACATCTGTGGGCCGAGGCAAGCCGTACAGGGTCGAATGGCCGACCGCAGCGATCAATCCGCCGCGGCGTCCTCGGGCCGCCCGCAAAGGCGCCCGATTTCACAGGGCGGCGGCTCGGGGATGGGGGGAGCCTTTTGGGGTCAATGATCCTCGCCAGTCAAAGGGGGCAGATCAATGACTCGAGGGTTCGTCTACTTCTTCACTCCCTGATCTCCCTCAGTGTTGAGGGCTGCGATGAAGGCCTCCTGGGGGATCTCGACCCGACCTACCATCTTCATCCGCTTCTTGCCCTCCTTCTGCTTCTCCAGCAGCTTGCGCTTGCGCGTGATGTCCCCGCCGTAGCACTTGGCCAGGACGTCCTTGCGCATCGCGCGCACGCTCTCCCGGGCGATGATCCGCGAGCCGATCGCCGCCTGGATCGGGACCTCGAACTGCTGGCGCGGGATCAGGAGCTTGAGCTTGGAGGCCATCAGGACGCCGTACGCATAGGCCTTCTCGCGGTGCACGATGGCGCTGAAGGCGTCGACGGGCTCCCCGTGGAGCAGGATGTCGACCTTCACCAGGTCCGCGACCTGCTCGCCGGTCGTCTCGTAGTCCAGGGACGCGTACCCACGGGTCCGCGACTTGAGGGCGTCGAAGAAGTCGAAGACGATCTCCGCCAGCGGCAGCGTGTAGCGCAGCTCGACGCGGGTGTCCGACAGGTAGTCCATCCCCAGCAGCGTGCCGCGCCGGTTCTGGCAGAGCTCCATGATCGCGCCCACGTACTCGGTCGGGCTCAGGATCGTGGCACGGACGACCGGCTCCCGGACCTCGGCGACCTTCCCGACCGGGAACTCTGAGGGGTTGGTCACCTCGATGGCACGACCGTCGTCGAGTGTGACCTGGTAGATGACGTTCGGCGCCGTCGAGATCAGGTCCAGGTTGAACTCGCGCTCGAGGCGCTCGCGGACGATCTCCAGGTGCAGCAGCCCCAGGAACCCGCACCGGAACCCGAAGCCGAGCGCCGCCGACGTCTCTGGCTCGTAGACCAAGGCCGCGTCGTTGAGCTTGAGCCGGTCGAGGGCGTCGCGCAGCTCGGGGTAGTCCGAGCCGTCGATCGGGTAGAGCCCGGAGAACACCATGGGCTTGGGGTCGCGGTACCCACCGAGGGGAACCGTCGCCCCGGCCTTGCTGGCGGCGGTGACGGTGTCGCCGACCCGGCTCTGGCGCACGTCCTTGACGCCGGTGATCAGGTAGCCGACCTCGCCGGCGCCGATGGCCGCGGAGGGCACCGCCTCCGGGGAGATGACGCCGACCTCGAGCATCTCGTGCTGTGTTCCGGTCGACATCATGACGATCCGCTCGCGGGTGGAGAGCCTCCCGTCGATGACGCGCACGTAGGTGATGACGCCGCGATACGAGTCGTACACCGAGTCGAAGATCAGCGCCCGCGCCGGGGCGAGCGGGTCGCCCGTCGGGGCGGGCACCTGGCGCACGACCTCGTCGAGCAGCTCGCGGACCCCGGCCCCGGTCTTGGCGCTCACCTGCAGGACGTCGCCAGGATCGCAGCCGATGATGTGGGCGAGCTCGGCGGCGTAGCGCTCCGGTTGGGCCGCCGGCAGGTCGATCTTGTTGAGCACCGGGACGATCGCCAGGTCGTTCTCCAGTGCCAGGTACAGGTTGGCCAGGGTCTGCGCCTCGATCCCCTGGGCGGCGTCGACGAGCAGGATCGCGCCCTCGCAGGCCGCCAGACTGCGCGACACCTCGTAGGTGAAGTCGACGTGCCCCGGGGTGTCGATCAGGTTCAGGACGTAGTCGATCCCGTCAGAGGCGACGTAGGGCAGGCGCACGGCCTGACTCTTGATCGTGATGCCGCGCTCGCGCTCGATGTCCATCCGGTCCAGGTACTGGGCACGCATGTCGCGGGCGTCGACCACGCCCGTGATCTGGAGCATCCGGTCGGCCAACGTCGACTTTCCATGGTCGATGTGGGCGATGATGCAGAAGTTTCGGATGATGGACCCATCCGTCGACCCGGGGACTGGCGGCACGCGGCCATGGTCCCATACGGACCCGGCCGGCCGCGGCCGCCAGCGGCTGGGTCAGATGCCCGGGACACCCTCCTCGGGCACCTCGATCGAGTCCACGACCTCGTCGGAGATGACGTGGGCGACGTCGTCGAGCTGCGCCGCGTACGACTTGGGGCCGTCGGAGGCGGCCTCGGTTGCCTTCGCGCCGCTCGGTGCCTCCCACGGGGTCTCGCCGGACAGGTCGGTCACCGCCGCGTCCCTGCGGCGCTTCCAGACGACGAAGCCCACACCCGCCGCGGCCAGCGCGGCCACCCCGAGGACCACGGGCTTGGCGGCGGTGCGTCGCAGGGACGCGCCTGCCTCACTGGCGGCCTCGAGGGCAGGGCCCGACTGCTCCTTGGCAGCGGCCACCGCCTGCGCCGCGAGGGCGCTGGCGTCCTCGACGACCTGCGCCGCGAGGGCGCTGGCGTCCTCGACGACCTGTGCCGCGCTCTCCTTGAGTGAGTTCGCGCTCTCGCTGCCCGCTTCGACTGCGGCCTTCAGGTCCACGTCGCACCTCCGTGACGGCAACCCCCTGGAGTGGGGGCATGGGCTGCCCAGAGTAGCGGCCATCCGGGTCCCGACGCAGGGTCGCGCGGGCGGGCGGGACGGCGGATGTGCGCAGTGGGAAATAGCGCGGCGCCACCCGTTCGAACGGATGGCGCCGGGGAGCCGTGCCGGGCGTGCCGGCGCGACGGGATCAGAGACTCGCGGCCTGCTTCTGGATGGCGGACTTGCGGTTGGCGGCCTGGTTGCGGTGGATGATGCCCTTGCTGGCCGCCTTGTCCAGCTGGCGGGAGGCGGTGCGGGCGTACTCCTGGGCCTTCTCGACGTCACCCGCCAGAGCAGCCTCGCGGAACCGGCGCACCGAGGTCTTGAGGCTCGAGGTCACGGCCCGGTTGCGCTGGCGAGCCTTCTCGTTGGTCTTGATCCGCTTGAGCTGCGACTTGATGTTCGCCACGTGGTGAGCCTTCGTCTTCCTGGTCCGGGGTCCGCATTCGACCCCGGCGGGGCGCGGCACGGTCTGTGGGCAGTTCGCTTGCTGATGGTGTTGGCACTGCTCTTGCCGCCGAGCGACGGCGGACAGGCGTCCAGGATACCGGACCAACCCCGTCCGAGGCCAAATCCCGCGTCGGCCCCCGACGGACGCGCGTGTGGAACCGTCCGTGGACGGTCCGCGGCCGCCCGGGTCGGCGGCCTACCTCGTGCTTCGAGGAGCTCTCGTCGACATGACCGGAGGATCGCCGCCCAGGCCGACCGTGTCGATCACGAAGGCCTCCAGTGCCCTGACCTTCTGGGCCGGCTCGAGACTCTCGCCAGGCCGTAGCCCCCCCTTCGTCTGACCGTCGACCTCGGCCAGCCGTACCACCGCGTCGGCCAGCTGGCCGGGCTCCCAGTTCGCGAGAGCCGAGCGCAGCATCCGGACCTTGAACGGCGGCACACCCGCCACGCGTGCGACATCCGCCTCGGCCATGCCCCGGGGCGCGCCCCCGACCTTCACCATGGCGCGCAGGCCGGCGGCCAGGGAGCCCACGGCGCCGGCCCCCGACATCGACTGGCTGACCAGGCCCCAGCGCAGGCGCTGGAGCGCGACCACGGCCCGGCCCTCCCAGACGGCATCGGCGAGCTGGAATCCGCTGACTTCGGCGACTCCCGCGAAGGTGGCGGTCACGTCGGCTGCGTCGATCGGATCCTCCGCGCAGTCGGAGAACAGCTGGTCGAGGGCACCCACGAGCAGCGCGATGTCGGAGCCGACGGCCATGACGAGGGCGTCCATCCCGGCCGAGGTGACCCGACGGCCGGCGCGCCTCGCCTCCTGATCGAGGATCTCGCGCGTGGGCCGCCCGGGCTTCACCTTCGCGCAGGCGATCTCCTCGACTCCCCCGGGCACCTTCAGGGACCGCAGGTCCTCGAGCGTCCGCTTGTTCCGCTCACCCGTGTGCAAGGCGACGACCCAGGTGTCCGGCGGGGGGTCCAGAACCCCGGCCCTGAGCAGCCGCACGACCTGGTCGGAGGCGTCGGCCACGTGCCGTCACGACGACCACCGCTGCCCCGCCGAACAGGGAGGGGGACAACGCTGTGATCAGCTCCGCCTCAGCCCCCGGGGCCCGGGCATCGACGTCGCGCCGCTCGACCGTCGGGATCGACGGCCCGAACGGCGCCGACCACGCGCGCCACCGCTCGACTGAGCAGGAACGGCTCCGAGCCGCTCAGCAGCGTGAGGGTCGCCGGCGGGGTGGGAACGGGGGCGCGGATCTCCGGTGGTGTCATCCGCGCCAGCATGCCACGCCGGGGTGACAAGCCTGCGAGACGGCGTTCACCGGGGCCCGGGGCCCCTCCGTCGATCGCGCCTCCGGGAGCTGGGGCGGCTCGGTCGATCTCGTCACCCTGGGCAGCGGCGGGCTGGTCGATCGCCGTCAATGTGGGCAGGGGCAGGCTCGGTCGATCGCGTCAAGTGGGCTGGGACGGCTCCGATCGATGCTGGGTCACCAGGGCAGGCCCGGAGTCCGTCAGCACGACGGCGAGCTCGCCCTGGAGGTCGGTCCGCCCGACGCGCGCCCCCGCCGCGCGGTACTGGTCGATCGTGTGCTGGCTCGGATGGCCGTAGTCGTTGTCCCTGCCCACCAACACCAGCGCTATCCGGGCTCCCGACCACTGCGCGAAGCTCGGCACCTGGTGACGCGACCCGTGGTGGGGCACCTTGACGATCTGGGCGCCGGGCGACCGCCCGGCCAACAGCACGGCCTGGGCCTCGGGCTCGATGTCGCCGGTGAGCAGGGCGCGCACCTGCCTGCCCCCGGCGGTCGGCGAACCCAGCGAGGCGACTGCGACGACGCTGGCGTTGTTGGCCGGGGACGCGTCCATCCGCCGGACCGGCCACAGGATCGACAGGTCCACTCCTCCGACCCGCAGGCGCTCGCCGCCGCGGACCAGGCGGACCGGCACGCCCGCCGCGCGCGCCGCCTCGACCACCTCAACGGCACCGTCCGCCGGTTCGGGCACCGGCGTCGTCAGGACGACCGACACCGGCCAACGGGTCAGCACCGCCGCCAGCCCGCCGATGTGGTCCGCGTGGAAATGCGTCACGAGTACCGCGAGCCGCTCGATCCCAGCGCCGCGGATGCAGTCGGAGATGGCATCGGGATCCGGCCCGGCGTCGACCAGCAGCGCCTCTGTGGACCCCGGCGCACGGAGCAGCAGGCTGTCGCCCTGCCCGACGTCGCACACCAGGACGACCCAGGCAGGTGGTGGCCATCGCTCGTTCCGAACGTGGTGGCGCGCTGCCGCGAGCAATGCGGCCAAGGTGACGGCCGCGACGAGCCGCCTGTCTCGCCACGGCCGCCAACCGCGGGCGGCGCCGGTCGCCAGCAGCCCGAGGAGGGCCGCCACGCTCAGGGCGCCCGACGGCCCGCCCGGCACGTCCAGCACCCCGAAGGGTGTCCGTGCAGCCATCCGGGCCACCCACGCGATCGCCGCCGTCGCCGGGGATGCCAGCGCCGCGAGAAGGTGGGCGAGCGCCGGCAGGCCCGGAGCGACGAGGGCCGCGGCCAGTCCGAGGACAGTCGCCACGGGCACCAGGGGCGCGACCAGGACGTTGGCGGGCAGGGCGACCAGACTCGCCCCGTTGCCCATCAGGATCGCCAGCGGCAGCGTGGCCAGGTGCGCTGCGGTGGCGACCGCCAGGGCCGCCCGGATCGGCTCCGGCGCCCACCGGCTCGCCGGCCATCGGCCGAGCCGCTCGGCGATCGGAGGGCCGACGACCAGCAGCCCCGCCGTCGCGGCGAACGACAGCGCGAAGCCCAGCGAGACGGCGAACTGCGGGATCATGAGCAGCAGGACCAGGGCCGAGGCGAGCAGCGCGGGCGGTCCTCGCCGACGGCCTCCCGCCGAGAGTGCCACGAGCGCGACGACACCCATCGCCGCGGCCCGCAGGACGCTCGGCTGCGGGCGGACGAGGACCACGTATCCCGACAGGACCACCGCGCACGTCAGGACCCGAACCCGCCATCCCACGCCCAGACCGGCCACCACCGCCATCGCGATGCCGACGACGAGGGCGGTGTTGGAGCCGCTGACAGCGGTCAAGTGGGACAGACCGGACCTGAGCATCGCCGCGTCGAGGTCGGCGGAGAGCAGGGACTCATCCCCGACAGCCAGCCCGAGCAGGAGCGCAGCCGCGTCGCGTGGGAGCCCCGAGCAGGCGTCGCGGAACGCCTCCCGAACACGCGTGGTAGCCCGCGCCAGCATCCCTGGCGGCGAGCGCACTTCGATGTCTCCGAGCGCCCGGAGGGTCATCGACCTCGCCTGCGGGGTCCAGGACTCCTCCGCCCGCGCCGACAGCGCGATCCCCGCTCCGTACTGCAGGTCCCGGACCTGGTCCCCACGCAGGAGCACCGGGGCCCGGACCGCGTAGCTATGCCCCCGGAGGTCGATCGCCGACAGCCGGGCGGGCACCGACCAGGAGGGCGCGCCCGGCCGGCCGCCGTCGTCGGCGGGTTGGCGCACCACGGGGTCACCGGTGACGGTCGCCCTCACAGAGACGGCCGCGCCCCGCTGGGCCGCCATCACCAGCTCAGGAGGATGCAGGCGGGCCAGATGCCCGCCTGCCACCGCGACTCCCAGCAGCAGCCCGGACGTGGCCAGGCCGAGGACGACGGCACGGGCCGGAAAAGGATCAGATGCCCTCGAGGGGCCCGCACCCGGCGCGGACGACCGACCCCGTGCCACGAGAGCCCCGCCGAGCAGACCGGCGACGAGGACTGCGCCCGCCCCCGCAGCCCAGCGGCCAGGGTCAAGGGGCAGCACCAGGAGCACTGCGAGCTCGCCCAGCCAGAGCCCGCCGACCAGGGGCGCCAGCCGGAGATCAGGCGTCGCGCGAGGCTCAGACTCGGACATGGGGGCGCAGCTCGGCCAGGGTCTTGGGTCCGATGCCGGGCACCTCGGCCAGCTCGTCGACTGCCGTGAAGCGACCGTTCGTGGTGCGCCAGCCCAGGATCTTCGCGGCTGTGACAGGGCCGATCCCGGGCAGCGTGTCCAACTGCTCGGCGGTCGCCGTGTTGAGGTCGAGCGGGCCGCTCGTCGCACCCCCGCCACTCGCGGAGCCGCCCGGGCCCGGGCCCTCCACGGCGCCGACCTCGATGCGCTCCCCGTCGACGAGCACGCGCGCGAGGTTGGTCGAACCGAGCTCCCCGCTCCGACGCAGGCCGCCCGCCTCCTTGACCGCATCGACCACACGCGACCCGGCCGGCAGCCGCACCACGCCCGGATGGCGGACCTCACCCACCACGTGGACGAGCAGGGACGCGGAGGGCGACGGGGACGGCATCGGGAACGGATCGGCGAACAGGTCCGGCGCACCCGACGCGCCGGGAGCGGCAGCGGCCCCGTCGGCTTGCTCCCTCGGCCATGCGAGGAAGGTGAGTGCCGCGCCCACCAGGCACACCACGAGGACGAGAAGGGCCATGAGGCGCAGCCACGGGATGGGCGCCCGCCAGGGTGCCTGCCCCTGCGCACCCACCGAGTCCATCCGCCCGAGCAGTCCGGCATCCCGCTCACCCACGTGACCGGCCACCCGCTCGGCGGTCATCCGACGGCACCGGCTTCCCCGTCTCCGACCCGTTGTCGGCCGGCCACCCCGGCGTGGCCAGCTCCTGCCCGTCTCGCCGATCCGCCGCCTCCCGCCGCGACTCGCCCGCACCGGGGTCCCACGCACCCTGCCAGCGCATGGCGATGAGCCTCAGGCGGGCGAGGACGAGGTCCTGGGTGCGACTCACGGGCGGGACGCTAGGCGCGGCAGGCGGGATCGGGAACCACTCCGGGGAGATCTGTGGACGACCCCGTCGGGATCGGCGAGGAACGCCCCGACGCAGGCCGGGGCTCTCCAGCCGAGGTCAGGCCGTGGCGGGCTCCGACGTGGCCGGGGCGTCAGAAGTGCCCGACCCACGCACGCCCGCCACGAACGCGCCGATGTTGCGCCGGTGGCGGTACACGACCAGCCCGGACATCCCTGCGGCGAACCCGACCCCGGCCCATCCGCGCCAGATCACGAACGAGGTCGGCACGAGGGCGGCCGAGCCCACCACCGACCCGATGCCCACCTGGCGCGTCGCGCCCAGCGTCGCGCCGAACGTCGCCAGCACCGGCATCGCCCACAGCGGCTCGATCCCGAGGATCGCGCCCAGCGACGTGGCCACGCCCTTGCCGCCCTTGCCCTTCAGCAGCGGCGAGGTGATGTGCCCGAGGACCGCCGCGATGCCGGCCACCTCACCGCACGGCTCCCCGTAGCGGTCGAAGAACATGACCGGCGCGAAGCCCTTGGCCACGTCGATGCACCCCGACGACGACCCCCACCTGCACGCCCATGGCGCGCGCGGCGTTCGTGGCCCCGGGATTCCCCGATCCGCTGCCGCGCAGGTCGACCCCGCGGATCCGCGCCGCCGCCGCGGCCGGGCTCAGGGAGCCCAGCGCGTAGCTGACCACCCCGGCCGCCGCCACCGCCGGCCAGTTCACGTCGCCCATCACGGGCCAGGTCACGTCGCTCATCGGGGGCACGCCGCGACGGAGATGGTGCCGAGCCCGACGTGCGCGCTGATCACGGCGCCGACCTCGACGACGTGGACGTCCGACTTCGGCAGCGCCGCGCGCAGCGCCGCGGCCAGATCCGCGGCCCGCTGCGGGGCGCGCGCAGTGCTGGACCACCACATCGGCCGCGGACGAGCCGGTGTACTGGGTGGCCATCTCGGCCATCCGCGCGATCGCCCGACCCATCGTGCGCTGCTTCTCCAGCGGCGCGATCATCCCGTCGTCGATCCCCAGGATCGGCTTGACCATCAGCGCGTTGCCGAGCAGCGCCTGCGCCGCCCCGATCCGCCCACCGCGACGGAGCTGGTCGAGGCTGTCCACGACGATCCAGGTGCGCGACGTCGAAGCCCTGCGCGCCGCCGCCTCCGCGGCCTCCTGCGCGCTGCCCCCGGATGCCGCGACCTCAGCCGCCGAGCGGGCCGCGAACCCCAGGGCGGTGCCGACGGTCCGCGAGTCGAGGCACCGTCACCTCGGCGGTCGCCTCGCGGGCGGCGATCTGCGCCGAGTCGTACGTGCCGGACAAGCTCGCCCGACAGGTGGATGCTGACGATGTGGTCGAACCCCTGCTCGGCGAGCGCCGCGTACGCCTCGGCGAACCGCGCGGGCGAGGGTCGTGAGGTGGTCACCACGGACTTGCGCCGCAGCGCCGTCGGCCACCTCGGAGACGCTGATCTCGGTGCCCTCGTCGAAGGATCTGCCCGACAGGACGACCGCGACCGGGACGATCGTCAGCCCGGCCGGGGTCAGCTCCTCGGTGAGGTAGCCCGTCGAGTCGGAGACGATCGCCACTCTCATGGGCGCTCACGCTACGCGCAGATCAGCCCGGGACGACGTTGACCAGCTTCGGCGCGCGCACGATCACCGCGCGCGGCGCCGCGGCCGCCGAGCGCCGCCACCACCGCGGGCGTCGCCAGCGCCAGCTCGCGCAGCTCGTCCTCGCCGATGTCGGGCGCGCACCTCCAGCCGGTCGCGGACCTTGCCCGCGACCTGCACGACGCAGGTGACCGACGTCCTGCGACCAGCAGCGCCGGGTCGACCGCGGGCCAGCCGGCCAGGGCGACGCGTCGGCTCGTGGCCCAGCCGCGCCCACATCTCCTCGGCGGTGTAGGGCGCGACCAGGCGACAGCATGACCGCGACGGCCTCGGCCGCCTCGCGGACCGCCGGGTCGGCCGGCCCGGCACCCGAGTCGATCGCCTTGCGGGTGGCGTTGACCAGCTCCATCGTCCGTGGCGACGGCCACGTTGAACCGGTAGCGTCTCGACCGCGTGCGCGCGCGTCGTGCGACGCGTGCGGTGGGTGATCCGGCGCAGCGCGACGTCGCCGGTCGCCGGGTCGGCGCCCGGCGGCGCTGGTGACGTCGCCGGACAGCCGCCAGGCCCGGGCCAGGAACTTGCTTGGACCCGGCCGGCGAGACGTCGGCCCAGTCGATGTCGTCCTCCGGCGGCCCGGCGAAGACCATCGTCAGCCGGATCGCGTCGACGCCGTGCTCGGCCAGCTCGTCGGACAGCCGCACCAGGTTGCCGCGCGACTTGCTCATCGCCGAGCCGTCCATCTGGACCATGCCCTGGTTGAGCAGGCGGGTGAACGGCTCGACGAAGTCGAGCATCCCCATGTCGTGCAGCACCTTGGTGAAGAACCGCGCGTACAGCAGGTGCAGGATCGCGTGCGTCACCCCGCCGACGTACTGGTCGACGGGCAGCCACTTGTCGGCCTCGCTCGGGGTCGAACGGCGCCGTCTCGCAGGGCGGGGTCGAGGTAGCGCAGGAAGTACCAGGACGAGTCGACGAAGGTGTCCATCGTGTCGGTGTCGCGCCGCGCCGGGCCGCCGCAGGTCGGGCAGTCGACGATCGACCCAGTCGTCGGCGGCGCCCAGCGGCGAGGTGCCCTTGGGCTGTGAGGTCCAGGCCCTCGGCGGCGGCAGCACGACCGGCAGCTGGTCGTCGGGCACCGGCACCTCGCCGCAGTCGGGGCAGTGGATGATCGGGATCGGGCGTGCCCCAGTAGCGCTGCCGGCGAGATCAGCCAGTCGCGCAGCCGGTAGTTGACCGCCGCCGTCGCCGCGTCCCTCGCTCGCCCAGCCACTGCGATGATCCGCGCGATCGCGTCGTCCTTGCCCAGCCCGTCCAGCGGGCCGGAGTTGACGTGCGGGCCGTCGTCGGCGGTGGCCACGCCGGTCTCCAGCGGGTCGGTCGTCGGAGTCGACGACGACCCGCACCGGCAGGTCGAAGGCCCGGGCGAAGTCCAGGTCGCGCTGGTCGTGCGCGGGCACGGCCATGATCGCGCCGGTGCCGTAGTCGGCCAGCACGTAGTCGGAGGCGTAGATCGGCAGCCGCTCGCCGTTGACCGGGTTGATCGCGTACCGGTGCAGGAACACGCCGGTCTTCGGCCGGTCGGTGGCCAGCCGGTCGATCTCGGTCGTCCTGCTTGACCCGCTCGAGGTACGTCGGCGAACTCCGCCTCGGCCGGGGTGCCCGCGGCCAGCTCGGCGGCCAGGTCGGAGTCGGCGGCGACGACGAAGAACGTCGCGCCGAACAGCGTGTCGGGCCGGGTCGTGTAGACGGTCACCGGCTCGTCGCGGCCCTCGATCGCGAACTGGACCTCGGCACCCGTGGAGCGCCCGATCCAGTTGCGCTGCATCTGCAGCACCTTGTCGGGCCACTGCCCCTCGAGCTGGCTCATGTCGTCGAGCAGCCGGTCGGCGTAGTCGGTGATCCGGAAGTACCACTGGGTCAGCTTCTTCTTGGTGACCGGCGGTGTCGCAGCGCTCGCACAGCCCGTCGACGACCTGCTCGTTGGCCAGCACGGTCTGGTCGTTGGGGCACCAGTTGACCGCGCTGGCCTTGCGGTAGGCCAGCCCGCGCTCGAACATCCGCAGGAAGAGCCACTGGTTCCAGCGGTAGTACTCCGGGTCGCAGGTGTTCAGCACGCGGTCCCAGTCGAAGGAGCAGCGCGTAGCGGCGCATCGACGCCTTCTGCGTGGCGATGTTCTCGTAGGTCCACGCCCGCGGGTCGGCGCCGCGCTTGATGGCGGCGTTCTCGGCGGGCAGGCCGAAGGCGTCCCAGCCGATCGGGTGCAGCACGTTGAAGCCGCGCTGCACCCAGTAGCGGGCCAGCACGTCGCCGAGCGCGTACGCCTCCGCGTGGCCCATGTGCAGGTCGCCCGACGGGTACGGGAACATGTCGAGGACGTACTTGCTGGGGCCGGTCGTCGTCGGGTCGCCCCGAGCGGAACGGCGCCAGCTCGTCCCAGACCGGCAGCCACTTCTCCTGCAGTGCGGCGGGGTCGTACCCCTGGCGGCTGTCGGACGAGCTTGAACGTGGGTCTCCGGCGGGCTCTGGCTCATGGGTCCCAAGGGTAATCGCTGGACCCGGCGGCCCAGTCCCGTGAGCAGTGCGGCCCAGACCGCGCACAGCGTGCCAAGTCTCCGACTCGCTGCGTGGTACCGGCCACATGTGGCCGCCAGTGCGCAAGGTCCCGCCGGCCCGGCGGGCGTCGCGGTTCGGCGCCCGATCGCCGATTTCCGCTGCGGCTCGGACCTCGGGTATCCTTCGGGTCGTTCGGGGCTGTGGCGCAGCTGGTAGCGCACCTGCATGGCATGCAGGGGGTCAGGGGTTCGAGTCCCCTCAGCTCCACAACGAACAGGTCGGATCAGCCCGGACTCAGGCGTCGTCGGCTCCCAGGGCTGGTCCCGGCGCCGCGGCGGCGTTGTACTCCTCCAGCCGCCAGCGCGTGACCGGCGCACCGCCGGGCTCGGCCGGCAGCGTCAGCTGGCTCAGCACGCTCCACGCGCAGTTGCTGATGACGCCCAGCGCGGTCCACTGCTCCGGCGCGAGGCCGAGCAGCCCCCCGATCGCCCCCCGGATCGAGCCGCCGTGGCTGACCACGACCAGCGTCCCGCCGGCGGGCAGCACCGCGACGTGCCGGTTCACGGCCGCCATCACCCGGGCGACGACCTCGCTGCGCACCTCACCGCCGGGCGGCCGCACGTCGTGGCCGGCGACCCAGGCATGGAACAGGTCGCGGTCCTGGTCGATGATCTCGTCCCTGGTGAGGCCCTGCCAGCGGCCGCCGTCGGTCTCGCGGAGGCCGGGATCCTCGACCACGTCGAGTCCGGTCAGGTCGCCGAGCACTCGTGCGGTCGTCGCAGCCCGCTCGAGGTCGCTGGAGATGATGGCCGTGGGACCCATCCGGGCCAGGGCCGGCGCCGCGGCGATCGCCTGGCCGAGGCCCACCTCGTCGAGCGGCACGTCGGTGGCGCCCTGGAAGCGGTTCTCCAGGTTCCAGGCCGTGCGCCCGTGCCGCCACAGGACGACCCGACGCCCGGGCGCCGCGTTCCAGCCGCCGCTCACGGGGTCGCGCTCCGCGGCCGGTTGACCTCCTCGGGGAGCTCGATGAGGGGGCAGTCGCGCCACAGCCGCTCCAGGGCGTAGTGGAACCGCTCCTCGGACTGCTGCACGTGGACCACGATCTCGTTGTAGTCCAGCAGCACCCAGCGGCCCTCGGCCTCGCCCTCGCGACGCAGCGGCTTGGCGCCCTGCTTGAGCAGCGCCTCCTCGATCCCGTCCACGACAGCGCGCACGGCGCGGTCGTTGGCCGCCGAGCAGAGCAGGAAGACGTCGGTGAGGACGAGGTGGTTGCTCACGTCGATGGCCACGATGTCCTCCGCGAGCTTCGCGGAGGCGGCGTGGGCGGCTGCGATCGCGAGGGTCACGGCATGGGGGTCGGCAGTCACGGCCGCGAGCCTACAGTCCGGCCCTCGCCGCGGCCCGTGGCCTCAGGGCTGGAAGTCCGCGCCGAGGACCACTACGGCATCGGTCACCACGGTCTGTCCGTCCGAGGCGACCTCGACCGACGTCGCCGGCACGCCCAGCGCCTCGGCGACCTCGGCCCCGAGCGCGAGCGACTCGGCCGTCGCGTCCGCGACGATCACCGCGGTCTCGTCCTGGCCCAGCTGCTCGGCGTTGCCGCCGTTGATGTAGACGACACCCGCGCCGACCAGCCGGTCCCGCGCGGCGACGCCCAGCCCGGGCGCTCCGACGCCGTTCTGCACGAGGACGCGCGCCTTGGCCTCGGCCCCGGTGAGCATCGCCTGGGGCAGCAGCGAGCTGAGCACCGAATCGGCGGCCGCCAGGTCCACGCGCACCACGGCGAGGGTGTCGTCCGCACCGATGTCCGTGGTCGGCAGCACGCTGACCTGCTGACCGCCCGCGAGGATGCCGTGCCTCATGGCGAGCAGGAACTCGGCGACGACCGACGTGCTGGTCGTGGTCCGGGCGGACGCGCCCAGGCTGGTGAGCATCTGCTCGATGCGCAGGGCGTCGTCGGGCAGTCCGGAGATCGTGGCCGTCATCACCTGGGAGAACCGCGCCATGCGCGCCGACTCCGGCTCGTCTGGCAGCCACGCGAGGGCGTAGGCGGCCGCCTGGGTGCCGTCGAGGGGGTGGGTCCCGGACGCCACGACCAACGTCTCCTCCCCCGTGGCATCGTCGGTCACCGTGATGGGCTCGTCGACGTCGACGGTGATCCCCCCCACGTAGTCGACCATCCCCGCCAGCGCCAGGCGGGCCAGGCTCAGGGTCCCGTCGACGCGCAGCGCCAACAGGTCGGACAGCGCGTCCTGGGACGCCGACCGGTCGAGCAGCCGGGCGGTCTGCCCCAGGGTCTGCTGGCCCGTGCCCGGCACGTCGACGATGAGTCGGGAGGCGACCAGGAGCTGGGCCGCCGGCAGCCCGCCCCCCACCCCGGCCACCATGTTGTCGGCACCCAGGTCCGAGTCGTTGCGGACCTGGATCATCAGCGTCTGCTGCTCGGCGAGCGCGCTCGGCGTGGGGGTCGGCGTGGGCTCGGGGACCCCCGTGGTGCCCGGCGGTCGCGTGGACACGATGAGCCAGACGACGAGGAAGATCCCGAGCACCGCCAGGAAGCCCCACATCCAGCTCGAGCGGATCCGGGAGCGCCGCGGGCGCCTGGGCGATGGGCGGCGGGGTGCCGGCCGCGGTGGGTTCGGGACGGCTGCCGGCTCGGCCTGTGCCTGTCGTCCGAGGACAGACTCGTCGGCCGGCTCGGGATCGGCTCCCGGGTCGTCAGGCGAGGGCGGGGTCACCCTGCACCAGCCAGATAGAGGCCGCGTCTTGAGGATGAAGCGCTCGACCCCGGCAGGCACGAGATAGCTGATCGGAGCTCCCCGGGCCACCCGCTGCCGGCAGTCGGTCGAGGAGATCGCCAGCGCGGGAACCTCCACCACCGTGGCCGATCCGGCGGGCAGGTGCGCGGCGCTCAGGTCGTGCCCGGGGCGCGTCACCGCGACCAGGTGCGCGAGGCCGAGGACCTCGTGCGGATCCCGCCAGGTCAGGATCGAGCCGACCGCGTCGGCGCCTGTGATGAAGAAGAGCTCGGCGTCGGGGCGCTGGGCGCGCAGGTCGCGCAGCGTGTCGACGGTGTAGGTCGGGCCCGCCCGGTCGAGGTCGACCCGGCTCACCGTGAACCGCGGGTCGTCGGCGGTGGCGATCACGGTCATCAGGTAGCGGACCTCCGCCGGGGTCACCGGCGCGTGTGCCTTCTGCCACGGCCGGCCCGTGGGCACGAACGTCACCTCGTCCAGGTCGAACCGGTGGGCCACCTCGCTGGCGGTGACCAGATGCCCGTGGTGGACGGGGTCGAAGGTGCCCCCCATCACCCCGAGGCGCACGGTCATCGGTGCGCGCGGCTCAGCGGTCGGGGTTGAACCGGGTGACGACGAACAGCAGGGCGAGCAGCAGGACCGAGGGCGACGGCACCATAGACCCACGCGGGCACGCCCGGGTGCTCCTCGACGACCGCACCCTCCGAGAGCCGAACCAGCCCGTTCACCATCGACGTCCCCTTCCCGGTACCAGCGCGGTGAGCCTACCGGATCGGGGGCGGCCAGCGGCTGACGGCCGCTGCCGCGTCCTCGCGGTCCGGATCGGCGTGCCTGCCTGGACGCCTGTGACCCCGTGCCTGACTCGCGAGGCCTCCTGACGGGCAGCCGCGGACGTGGCCGTCGCCGGCCGGGTCAGCCGCGGATCTGGCCGTCGCCGAGCACGATGTAGGTCGTCGAGGTCAGCTCCGTGAGGCCCATGGGCCCCCGGGCATGCAGCTTCTGCGTCGAGATCCCGATCTCCGCGCCGAACCCGAACTCGCCCCCGTCGGTGAACCTCGTCGAGGCGTTGATCATCACCGCTGCCGAGTCGACGCCGCTGACGAACCGCCGCGACGCCCCCAGGTCCTCGGTGACGATCGCCTCCGTGTGCCCGCTGGACCACCGGCGGATGTGGGCGCAGGCCTCGTCGAGCGAGTCGACGATCCCCGCGGCGATGTCCAGCGAGTAGTACTCGCGCTCCCAGTCATGGTCGGTGACCGGCTCGAAGGCGATCCCCGCCGCCGCGGCGTGCTTGGCCATCCGCTCGTCGCCGTGGACGGTCACGCCCTCGGCCGCCAGCGCCGCGAGCGCGACGGGCAGGAACCGCTCGGCCACGGCGCTGTGGACCAGCAGCGACTCGGCGGTGTTGCAGACGCTGGTGCGCTGGGTCTTGGAGTTCACCAGGATCGCCACCGCCTTGTCGATGTCCGCCGACGCGTCGACGTAGACGTGGCAGTTGCCCACCCCCGTCTCGATCACCGGGACGGTCGAGTTCTCCACGACGTTGCGGATCAGACCGGCGCCGCCGCGCGGGATCAGCAGGTCGACCAGGCCGCGGGCGGTCATCAGGGCCTCGACGGCCTCGTGGCTGCGGCCGGGGACCAGCTGGATCGGCGTCCTGCGGGACGTCCGTGTCCGCCAGCGCGGCACGCATGACGGCGACCAGAGCGGAGTTCGACTCGTAGGCCGACGACGACCCGCGCAGCAGCGCGGCGTTGCCGCTCTTGAGCGCTCAGCCCGGCGGCGTCGACGGTCACGTTCGGCCGGGCCTCGTAGACCATCGCGACCACGCCCATGGGCACGCGCACCTGGCGGATCTCCAGTCCGTTCGGCTGGGTCCAGCCGCGCACGACCTCTCCGACCGGATCCGGCAGGTCGGCGACCATCTCGAGGGCGTCGGCGATGTCGGCCAGCCGCGTCCTCGGTCAGCGTGAGGCGGTCGACGATTCCGGCGCGCGGTTCCGGCTGCTGTCGCGCGCTCGACGTCGATGCGCATTGGCGGCCAGGACCTCGTCGACCGACTTCCTCAGGGCGCCGGCCATCGCACGCAGCGCGTCGTCCTTCTGCGCCCGGGTCAGCTGGCGAAGCGTCGACGGCGGCCTCGCGGGCCCGGCGGGCGGTGGCGAGCACCTCGGCGCGCTCATCGGCTCCGGTGGCAGCAGGCGCGGTCTCGACCGCCGGAACGGTGAGCCGCTCGGCACCGGAGGCCTCGGTGGACTGGTCGGGAGGTGTGCACGCGTCGAGCATGCGTCCAGGGTAGCCCGGTGCCGAGGGCCGGCAGAATCGTCCGACTCAGCGCCCGCTCCAACAACCTGCTCGGAACGCTCACATATGGTCGCGCAGCGCAGGTGGGTGAGCGTTCCGCAGCAGATTGAGCGAGCGGCCCTGCCCGAACCGCCCGCGCGATCGGCGTCATGGGGCCCGCGTCAGCGCAGGAGCACCAGGTCGTCGCGATGGACGACCTCGCGCTCGTACTCGGGGCCGAGGGCTGCGGCCAGCTCGCGGGTGGATCGGCCGAGGAGGGCGGAAGCTCGACGGCGTCGTAGGCGACCAGCCCGCGACCGACGACGCTCGCCGTCCGGTCCGACCAGGTCGACCGGGTCGCGGGCGACGAACCCGCCCACGACATGGGTGATCCCGGCCGGGAGCAGGGATGCGCCACGCTCGCGCACCGCGGTGACCGCGCCGGCGTCGAGATGGATCTGGCCGAGGCTGGCGGTCGCGTGCGCCAACCAGAGCATCCGCGAGGCCGAGCGATCGCCGGTGGCCCGGAAGAAGGTCCCGACGCGCTCGGCCGGCGAGCGACCTCCTCGGCGTTGGCCGCCGAGGTGAGGACCGCGGGGATGCCGGCCTCGTTGGCGATGCGCGCCGCCTCGACCTTGCTGGCCATCCCGCCGGACCCACCCCTGCGGTCCCGGTCCCGCCGATGACGACGTGCGACAGGTCGCCGGGCGAGGCCACCTCGGGGATCAGGCGGCTGGTGCCCTTGCCCGGCGGCCCGTCGTAGAGCCCGTCGACGTCGGAGAGCAGCACGAGCGCGTCAGCACGGACCAGGTGCGCGACCAGCGCGGCGAGCCGGTCGTTGTCCCCGAACCGGATCTCCGCGGTCGCCACGGTGTCGTTCTCGTTGACGATGGGCACGACGCCCAGCTCCAGCAGCCGCTCCAAGGTGCGCTGGGCGTTCCGGTAGTGGGCGCGGCGGATCAGGTCGTCGGCGGTGAGCAGGACCTGGCCGACCGTGCGGCCGTGGCGGCCGAACGCGTCGTGGTAGTGCGCCATCAGGATGCCCTGACCCACCGATGCGGCCGCCTGGGCGGTCGCGAGGTCGCGGGGCCGCCGACGCAGCCCGAGCGGCGCGATGCCGGTGGCGATGGCGCCGGAGGACACCAGCACCAGCTCGGCACCCGACGACGGTTCGCCGCCGAGATCGCGTCGACGAGCGCGCCCACGCGCTCGACGTCGATGCCGGCCGAGACGCCGGCGCACTGACTGACCGTCGCGGGGCCGAGGTCGGAGTCGGACTCGGGAGCCGGAACCGGTTGGGTCGGGATCCGGCTGCGCGTTCGCCGGCGGCACGCTCAGGCGTCGAGTGAGCGAGGAGACCCGACCTTCACGACCACGCGCCGCGCGTCGCGGATCTCGTCCCAGAAGCGAGTCGGTCGTCTTCCGAGGCCTCCGCCGCGGCGGACTCAGCGGCTGGCGCACCGGCATCACCGGCGACGTCGTCGGTCATCCGGCACAGCGTCGGCCTTCGCCGCGGCTCGGCGTCGCTCGACACGTCGGCCGCTCCCCCGGCTCGCCCGGCATTCGTGCGCCGGCGCAGCTGCGCGGGGCTCTCGTCCACCGGATCGGGCACCCAGTCCGCCTCGGGCTCCTCGCCCGCGGCCAGCAGGGCGCGCGAACGGCCGTGCTGGCGGGCCGTCGGGCGCCACGATCCGCGCGTCCTGCCCGCGGGGACCCGGCCGCTGGACCGGCGCACGGTCGGCTGCCAGTCGAACACGACGCGTTGTCCTCGGGGCCCGATGCGGACCTCGTCGCCGGGCTGCGCGCCGAGGCGGACCAGGTCGTCCTCCACGCCGAGCCGGGCGAGGCGGTCGGCCAGGTAGCCGACCGCCTCGTCGTTGGAGAAGTCGGTCTGCCGGATCCAGCGCTCCGGCCGGTGCCTCGAACCCGGAACGCCGCACCCTCCCGGACGACCTCGAACTCGGAGTCGTCGACAGCGCGGGGCTGGATCACGATCCGCTCCGCCGTCGGCCGGGCGGTGGCCGCGCGCTGCTCGGAGACGATGGCCCCCATCGCGAACGCGAGCTGGCGCAGCCCCTCGTGGGAGACCGCCGAGACCAGGAAGACCGGCAGCCCGCGGGCCTGCGAGGTCCGCGCGCACCAGCTCGGCGAGCTCGACGCGCCTCGGGCATGTCGACCTTGTTGAGCACGACCAGCCGCGGACGGTCGGCCAGCCCGCCGTACTCGGCCAGCTCGGCCTCGATCAGGTCGAAGTCGGTCAGCGGGTCCCGGCCCGGGTCGAGGGTCGCGCAGTCCAGGACGTGGACCAGTGCGGCGCAGCGCTCGACGTGCCGCAGGAACTCCAGGCCGAGCCCCTTGCCCTCGGAGGCGCCCGGGATCAGCCCGGGCACGTCGGCCACGGTGAAGACGGTCGAGCCCGCGGTCACCACGCCCAGGTTGGGCACGAGCGTCGTGAACGGGTAGTCGGCGATCTTGGGCCGCGCCGAGGACATGGCGGCGATCAGGGAGGACTTGCCGGCGCTCGGGAAGCCGACCAGCCCGATGTCGGCCACGGTCTTGAGCTCGAGGACGACCGTGATCTCCTCGCCGGGCTCGCCGAGCAGGGCGAAGCCGGGGGCCTTGCGCCGGGCGGAGGCCAGTGCCGCGTTGCCCAGCCCGCCGCGCCCCCCGCGCGCGATCGCCACCGAGGCGCCGGCCACGGGCAGGTCGGCCAGCGAACTCCCCGTCGACGCGAGAGCACGGTCCCGACGGGAACCGGCAGGACCACGTCGGACCCGTTGGCGCCGTTGCGGTGCCCGCCCTGTCCCGGCACGCCGTTGGTCGCCCGGCGGTGCGGTGAATGGTGGTACTCCAGCAGGCTGGGCGTCCCGGCGTCGGCGAGCAGGATCACGTCCCCGCCACGGCCGCCGTTGCCACCGTCCGGGCCGCCGAGCGGCTTGAACTTCTCGGAGTGCACCGAGGCGCACCCGTGCCCGCCGTTCACCGGCGGTGGCGTGGATGACCACCTGGTCGACGAACGTCACCATGCGCTGCACTCCTCTCGGGGCTGCTCCGCTTGCGCAGATTCTCCGTCAGCGCACGGAATCTCCCGGAACTCAGGGAGGCTCTGCGACGTCGCGGAGAATCTGCGGGGTCGGGCGCCCTGGAGGGATCAGCCGGCCGGGACCTCGACGATGTTGATCGACGCGACGGCCCCGCGCGGTGCCGAACTGGACCGCACCGGCAGCGAGCGCGAACAGCGTGTCGTCGCCACCGCGGCCGACGTTCGCGCCGGGGTGGAAGTGCGTGCCGCGCTGGCGGACGATGATCTCGCCGGCCTTGACGACCTGGCCGCCGAAGCGCTTGACGCCGAGGCGCTGCGCGTTCGAGTCGCGGCCGTTGCGCGTGCTGGAGGCACCCTTCTTGTGAGCCATGAGTCACTTCCCGCTCTCGATGCCGGTGACGCGCAGCTGGGTGAGCGCCTGACGGTGGCCCTGGCGCTTGCGGTAGCCGGTCTTGTTCTTGTGCTTGAGGATGTCGATCTTCGGGCCCTTGGTGTGCGCCACGACCTCGGCGGACACCGTCACGCCGGCCAGCGTCGTCGGCAGTCCGAGGTGACCGTCTGCCGTCGACGAGCAGGAGCGCGGCAGCTGCGACGCTGTCGCCGGGCTCGCCCACGACGCGGTTGGTCTCGATGACGTCGCCGACGGCGACCTTCTCCTGACGGCCGCCTGAGCGGACAATGGCGTACACGGGCGGCACTCCTGGGATCGGTTCGGGGCTGAACGCGCCCGACCGGGCACGCACATGCGGCAGTGCGTGCACGCACGCCAGGGTTCTAGGGTACGGAGCCGACCGGCGCGCGGTCAAACCGCATGCGAGTGCTCGACTGTCCGGCGCGTGCTCGGCTGCCTCGGGGTGTCGAGCGCCGGGTCCTCGGACATCGCCAGCTCGTGCACCTCGCCGTCGTGCGCCTGACTGCGCTCGGCCACCTCGGCTCGGTCGGCGGGAGCCGCATCCGCTCGGCGGCCGTCGCCGTCGTCGCGGGCCGCCTGCGAGGTGCTGAGGGCACGTCAGCCGACGGCCGCCTCGGGCTCCTCGAACGCGCGGTCTGGTCCGTGCGGGCCGTCGGGCTCGGAGGTCGGGTGCTCGTCGGCTCCGGCGGCTCGGGCTCGGAGGATCGCTTGCTCGTCGTGCGGCTCGCGGCTCGGAGGACCGGGTGCTCGTCGTGGGGCTCGGGCTCGGAGGATCGGGTGCTCCTCATGGGCCTCCGGCTCGGAGGTCCCGTGCTCGTCGTGCGGCCTCGGGCTCGGCAGCTCGGACTGGTCCTCGCTCGGGCCTCGGGCTCGGAGGTCGCGTGCTCGTCGTGGGGCTCGGAGGTCGCGTGCTCGCTCATGGGCCTGCGGCTCCGAGGACTGGAGCTCGGAGTGCTGCTCCTCACCACGTCGGCCTGCTCGTCGCTCAGCATCGGTGATCGTGGTGCGGCTGCATCGCTGTGCTCGATGTGGCCGTGCTCGTCGAACTTCGGCGGCGGCGGGGTCCTGCCGGTCTGCTTCCCGCCGAGCGCGACTGCGGCGCCGGCGCCTGCTGGCCGGTCGCCGGTTGTTGCGGTCCCGGCGCCCGTTGCCGGCGTCCTCGGCCGGGTGCGCGTCGAACCCGACCGGCTCGGTGTGCACGATGTGCCCGCGGCCGCCGCAGTGCTCGCACGGCGTCGAGAAGACCTCGAGCAGGCCCTGCCCGATCCGCTTGCGCGTCATCTGGACCAGGCCCAGCGAGGTGACCTCAGCCACCTGGTGCTTGGTGCGGTCCCGGCCCAGGCACTCGACCAGCCGGCGCAGCACGAGGTCGCGGTTGCTCTCCAGGACCATGTCGATGAAGTCGATGACGATGATCCCGCCGATGTCGCGCAGCCGGAGCTGGCGCACGATCTCCTCGGCCGCCTCCAGGTTGTTGCGGGTGACCGTCTCCTCGAGGTTGCCGCCCTGACCGGTGAACTTGCCGGTGTTGACGTCGACGACGGTCATCGCCTCGGTCCGGTCGATCACCAGCGAGCCGCCCGAGGGCAGCCACACCTTGCGGTCCAGCGCCTTCGCGAGCTGCTCGTCGATGCGGTGCGACGCGTAGAGGTCCGTCGGCTCGGTCCACCTGCTCGAGCTTGGCGCAGCAGGTCGGGGGCCACCCAGCCGATGTAGTCGTGGAGGGTCTGCCACGTGGTCGTCGCCCTGCACGAGCAGGGTGGTGAAGTCCTCGTTGAAGATGTCGCGGACGACCTTGATCGCCAGGTCCGGCTCGCCGTAGAGCAGCGCCGGCGGCGTGGCGGACTTCGCCTTGCGCGTGGATGTCCGTCCACTGCGCCGGTCGAGCCGCTGCGACGTCGGCGGTGAGCTGGTCCTCGGTGGCTCCCTCGGCGGCGGTGCGCACGATGACGCCCGCGCCCTCGGGCACGACCTCCTTGAGGATCCCCTTGAGCCGGGCGCGCTCGGTGTCGGGCAGCTTGCGCGAGATGCCGGTCATCGAGCCCTCGGGCACGTAGACGAGGAACCGGCCGGGCAGCGAGATCTGGCTGGTCAGCCGGGCGCCCTTGTGCCCGATCGGGTCCTTGGTGACCTGCACCAGCACCGGGTCGCCCGACTTCAGCGCGAGCTCGATGCGCTTGGGCTGGCCCTCCATGCCGGCGGCGTCCCAGTTGACCTCGCCGGCGTACAGCACGGCGTTGCGGCCGCGGCCGATGTCGACGAACGCCGCCTCCATCGAGGGCAGCACGTTCTGGACCTTGCCCAGGTAGACGTTGCCGACCATCGACGAGGACTCGGCGCGGTTGACGTAGTGCTCGACCAGGATGCCGTCCTCGAGCACGGCGATCTGCGTGCGGTCGCCGTGCTCGCGCACGCACATCACCCGGTTGACCGACTCGCGGCGGGCGAGGAACTCCGCCTCGGTCAGGATCGGTGCGCGCCGTGCGACCGGCCTCCCGACCGTCGCGGCGGCGCTGCTTCTTGGCCTCGATGCGGGTGGAGCCGCGCACGCGAGGTGATCTCGTCGCTGCGCCCGCCGGCGCTCGCGGATCTTCGCCACCGGTGCTCGGCGGGTCGTCGGCGGAGAGGTCCTCCATCTCCTCGGCGACCCCGGCGCGCCTGCGCCGACGGCGGCGGCGGCGGGCGCTCGAGGACTCCGAGCCGTCGTCGCCCCCGGGATCGTCGCCCGGCGCCTCGTCGGTCGAGGAGTCGGCCGTCCGGCCCTCGCTGCTGCGGGTCGTCGGTGCTGCCGTCATCGGCTGGCGAGCGGTCGTCGGTGGTCGCCGCTGGGCGCTCACGGTCGTCGTCGGACCGGTCGTCATCGGATGCTGGCGTCCGACCGTCGTCGCCGAGCCGCCGTCGTCGGCGGCCCGATCGTCGCAGCGTCGTCGCCGTTGGCCGTGTCGTCGCCGTTGCCCGGGCCGCTGCGCCGGCGCCGGCGACCGCCCCTGCGACGACGTCGGCGCGGTGAGCTGTCGCCCTCCAGGTCGGCGTCACCGTCGGCGTCAGCCTCCGCGTCGGCGTCCGGCTCGCCCGAGTCGTCGTCGATGCTCCGTCGATGCCGCTCAGGTCGGCAGCCGCCCGCACCGGCGAGCCGGCGGGCGCGGACCGGTCGTCAGCCAGTTCGGTCGCGGCGCCCTCCTCGTCCTCGGGCGACCCAGCCGCCCCAGATCCTCCGGCCTCAGATCCGGCGGCCGATCCACCTGCACCCGACGCATCGGCACCGGGCTCGACGGACGGGCGGCGGCGCCTGCGCACGGCCCGGGTCTCGTCCGGCGCCTGGAACAGCGCCACGACGGACGTCTCAGTCGGCGCGGGCCGCCGGGGTCGGCTCGGGCTCCGGCTCGGCCGAGAAGGCGACTGTCGTGACGCCCCGGGTGGCGCGCCGCGATCGGCGGGCGGGCGGGGCGGAGTCGGGCTGGGTCGCTGGCTCGGGGCTCGCAGGCGACGGCTCGTCGGGGGTCTCGCCCCGCGGTCGTCGGCTGGGCGCCCGGCACTTGGGACCGTCGCCCACGGGCTCTCGGCTGGGGACTCGTCGGCCGGACTCGCCGCCCTGGGACTCCTCGGCGGACTCGACCGGGGACTCCCTGGGGCTCGTCGGCGGAGGGCACCCGCCGAGTGCTCGTCTGCCTGGGGCTCGTCAGCCCGGGGTCCTCTGCCGCAGCTGGTCGTCGGCTCGCCGAGTGCTCGACGCGTCGGAGAGCCATCCCCGAGTGCTCGTCGACCTGGGCTCCTCGGCCAGCGAGTCATCAGCCGCGTGCTCGTCCGCTCGCGGCTCGATCGCTCGCAGGCTGCTCGATCCCGTGCTCATCAGCCGGGGGTGCGTCAGACCAGGGCTCGTCGACTCGGGGCTCGTCCGCACCAGGCTCTTCGACCTCTGGAGCCTCGGACGGAGGCTCCTCACCAGGCGATCCGTCGGACGGGAGGTCCTCCGGACGGTGCTCGTCGAGACCCGGTTCCTCGCGCGGGGCTCGTCGGACGGGCTCGTCGGAACGGTGCTCGTCGGGGCTGTGCTCGACGTCGGGCTCCTCGACCGGCGCCTCCTCGACATGGGACTCCGGCGGTCCGGCGGGACGGCTGGCAGCCCGCCTGCGACGGGGCGTCGAGCGTTCCGGGCCTTCGACAGTCGATGCTGATTCTTCGGTGTGCTGCTGATCCTGATCGTCGACCATGGCGGTCTCCTCACGGATGCCGCGCAGCGGGCACCGCCGCGCAGATCCCTGCGTATGGCCGGCAACGCGCACTGCGCGATACCGGCAAAGCCTCTTGTGAGCCACCCGGTGCGCACGTGGAGGGTGCGTCGCCCTTGGGCTCCGCGCTGTCAGCGGGCCCGACTGCTGACGCAATCCGCCCACAGCCGGTCGCATCCCGACACTCCCTGTGCCTGCGCTAGGCGGCACATAGGGCTGGGTCGGTGCGACGCATCCAGCACGGGCCACTCCGATGGACGGTGTGGCTTGACCGAATTATGCCACAGACGGGGCCCTGGCATGCCCTCCGAGGCGCTGGGCGCGCCGGAACCCCGCCCGACCACGCCGCCGCCCCACTCCCCCGCCGGTCCCGGCGCCGCGGCCTGATCAGCGGCTACACCGACGACGGCGCGGCCGCGGCGCGGTCCGGGGCCAACGGGTCGCCGACCTGGCCGTCGGCGGTCAGCGGACCCTGGGCGAGCCGGGTCGAGCGAGCCTGCTCGTGCGAGGTCAGTCCGCCGAGCTCGCGCAGGGCGACGAGGATCTCGTCGGGACGCACGGTCGGAGTCACGTTGGCCACGGTCACCTCCAGCGCCGACCCCGAGGCCGCGCGACGTCAGTCACCTCGCCGGCCAGCAGCGCCGGACGCAGGTCGAGCGTGCGCAGGCCCTGCTTCATCAGCCGCTGCACCGGCACCGACTCGGCCGTCCACGAGCCGCTCCCACGCTGCCCCAGCTCGTCGCGGCCCGACCCCGGGCATCTCGATGCGCCACCTGCTGGCCTCCAGCCGGGCGACCAGGTCGGGCGTCCGGGCCTCCACGACCTCCAGGATGTCCAGCCCGCTTGGCAGCGCGGCGTCGAGCTCGGCCCGCAGGGCCTGCGGGTCGCAGCGCCGGACGACGCCGATCTCGACGTACTCGGCCTCGCTGGCCGCTCCGGTCGGGGCGGCGTTGGCGTACGAGACCTTGGGGTGCGGGGAGAAGCCCGGCCGAGTAGGCCATCGGCACGCGCGCCCGCCGCAGCGCCCGCTCCAGGGCGCGCTGGAAGTCCCGGTGCGAGGAGAACCGCAGCGGCCCACGCTTGGCGTACCGGATGCGCAGCCGCTGGACGGCGGGGACGATCTCACGCTCGGGCGGGCGGCGCGCCGCCATCAGACGCCTCCACCCGCGACGCGCACGCGTGGGCAGCGGCAGCAGCACCGCCTCGCTCGGGCCCGACCTGGATCTGCGTGCCGAGCTGGTCGCACACGCCGCAGTCGAAGCAGGGCGTCCAGCGGCAGTCCTCGACCTCGCCGCCGGCCAGCGAGTCCTGCCAGTCCTGCCAGAGCCATTCGCGGTCCAGCCCCGAGTCGAGGTGGTCCCAGGGCAGCACCTCGTTCTGCTCCCGCTCGCGGATCGTGTACCAGTCGACGTCGACCGGCTCGTCGGCCAGCGCCCGCTCGGCCGCGGCCATCCAGCGGTCGAAGGAGAAGTGCTCGCTCCAGCCGTCGAACCGCGCCCCGTCGCGCCAGGCCTCGAGGATGACCCGGCCGACGCGACGATCACCGCGCGAGAGCAGCCCCTCGACGATCCCCGGCCTGCCGTCGTGGTAGCGGAAGCCGATCGCGCGGCCGTACTCCCGGTCCGCGCGGATCGCGTCACGCAGCGCGTGCAGGCGACGCGTCGGTGGTCTCGTGGTCGAGCTGGGCCGCCCACTGGAAGGGCGTGTGCGGCTTGGGCACGAACCCGCCGATCGACACCGTGCAGCGGATGTCGCGGGTCCCGGCGGCCTGGCGGCCGGCCTTGATGACGTTGCGCGCGAGCTCGGCGATCTGCAGCACGTCCTCGTCGGTCTCGGTGGGCAGCCCGCACATGAAGTAGAGCTTCACCTGCCGCCAGCCGGCCGAGTACGCGGCGGTGACCGTGTTGATCAGGTCCTCCTCGGTGACCATCTTGTTGATCACCTGGCGGATCCGCTCGCTGCCGCCCTCGGGTGCGAAGGTGAGCCCGGAGCGTCGGCCGTTGCGCGACAGCTCGTTGGCCAGGTCGATGTTGAACGCGTCCACCCGCGTGCTCGGCAGCGACAGCGAGACCTGCTCGGCCTCGTAGCGGTCCGCCAGGCCCTTGGCCAGCTCGGCGATCTCGGAGTGGTCGGCACTGCTCAGCGAGAGCATGCCCGACCTCCTCGAAGCCGGTCTTGCGCAGGCCGTTCTCGATCATCTCGCCGAGCATCGCGGTCGAGCGCTCGCGCACCGGGCGGGTGATCATCCCCGCCTGGCAGAACCGGCAGCCGCGCGTGCAGCCGCGGAAGATCTCCACGCTCATCCGCTCGTGCACCGTCTCGGCGAGCGGGACCACGGGGTTCTTCGGGTACGGCCACTCGTCGAGGTCCATCAGGGTGTGCTTGGCGACCCGCCATGGAGCCGACGGGGCTGTTCGGCACGACCCGGCCGATCCGGCCGTCGGGCAGGTACTCGACGTCGTAGAACGCGGGGACGTACACGATGCCGCTCGCCGGCCAGCCGCTCCAGCAGCGCCCGGCGCAGCGAGTCGTCCCCGGCCGCCCCGTCCCCGAAGCCCGGGTGCTCGGCCTTGAACGCCCGGACCACCTCGCTGATCGCCAGCACCGCCTCCTCGCCGTCGCCGAGGACGACCAGGTCGACGAAGTCGGCCACCGGCTCGGGGTTGAAGGCCGCATGTCCGCCCATCACGACCAGGGGATGGTGATCCGCCCGGTCGCGCGACAGCAGCGGGATGCCGGCGAGGTCGAGGCCGGTGAGCATGTTGGTGTAGCCGAGCTCGGTCGAGAAGGAGACCCCGATCAGGTCGAACGCTGCGATCGGACGGTGCCCGTCCACCGTGAAGGCGGGGATGCAATGCTCGCGCATCAGCGCCTCGAGGTCGGGCCAGACCGAGTAGGTGCGCTGCGCGAGCACGCCCTCGGCCTCGTTGAGCACCTCGTAGAGGATCTGCACGCCCTGGTTGGGCAGGCCCACCTCGTAGGCGTCCGGGTACATGAGGGCCCATCGGACCGCGGCCGAGTCCCAGTCCTTGTCCGCGGTGTTGAGCTCACCGCCGATGTACTGCACGGGCTTGCTCACCAGGGGCAGCACCCGCTCGAGCTGATCGAACACCGGCGCGCTGGAACGGTTCGACGATTCACGCATCCGCCAAGGGTAGTCCGGATCGTCGGACTGGCCGCGGCCCCAGCGTCTGACCCCGGAGAGGCCGCCGAGGAGCGACCGGATCGCGAACCTCGCGCCCCTTACGGTCGAAAGCCGAGAGTGAGGAGGGCTCCACGACGACCTCGCGCCCGCTCCGGTCGAAAGAGCCTCGGCGGATGGCCGTCTTTCGACCAGAGCATGCGCGAGGTTGCGGTGCACGCGGCAGGCTGGGCTCAAGGCGAGCCGGGAACGACCGGAACGTGCGCGAGGTTCGACCCGCACCCTCCCGAGCGCCTCGGCGTCCTAGCGGGGTTGGGCGGGAGTGCCCTGCCTGGGCTCGGCCGCAACGGGCGCGTCCGATGGGAGCGTGAGACTTGCGGCCGAGCCGTCGGGGACTGGCACAGTGCGTCGCGGCGGAGGCAGCTTCGCGAGCGCGACGCAGCCGCGGCAGGAGCATCCCCGTGCGCGCCTTGTAGGCGGCCCACTCGGGGTACCTGCTCATGCTCGCCTCCTTGCCCAGCATGTTCGGCAGGAACAGCGCCAGCCAGACCCAGGCCAGCACGAGCCACGGAATCACGTGCCCGGCCACGAGCGCGAAGGATGCGTAGAGGACCATCTCGCCGAGGTAGTTGGGATGGCGGACGCGCGCGAACCAGCCCGTGGTGATCAGGCCGCGCCGGTGCTGGAGCGTGTAGTGCTTCTGGGCGTCGCTGGCCATCATCAGCACGACGCCGATCGCGTACGCGACCGTGGCGCAGGCCAGCAGCCACGCGGGCTGTTGGGTGTCGTCGACCACGAGCAGGATCGGGGCCAGCCAGTAGGGCCCGAGAACGAGGGCGAAGGTCATGAACGCCCCGCCGAAGGTGATCCGGGCCTGATAGCGGGCGTCGGGCATGACGGCGTCCTTGAGCAGCCAGATCAGGCCGTAGCTCCCGTGCAGGGCGAGGTAGACCCAGGCGGTGACGGTCCAGGTGTCCGTCACTGCCATCAGGGCGAGCACGAAGAGCAGGGTGCCGCCCTTCTGGAAGTTGATCACCCAGTTCATCCTCAGCACCTTGGGTCCGCCAAGGAAGTCCTCGGACAGGTAGGTCCGAAGTCCCAGCCAACGTTCCAGAGTGGTGGCCACCCGCGCAGGATAGCGCCGCCGAACCGAACGGATGCCGACAGCGGACACCTCGCGGACGACCTGGGGAGACCGGCCGGATTCCTCAGCGCGCCCACCCGGCCCCGGGCAAGCGATGATCGGTGCCATGAGCAGCGACCGCGGCCCCCGGGAGTTCGACCTCGAGTCGATCATGGACCTCGCCGACATCATCGACGCCCTGCAGGACACCGGCGACGACCGGCTGCTGCACTTCGGCCTGACCGCCGCGGACACCTGGGACGAGGTCGACGACCCGGTGCTGCTCGGCCCGAACGGGACCCCGGTGGGGACCTGGCGGGAGGGCTACCCGTACGACGAGCGGTTGACCCGTCACGACTACGAGGTCACCAAGCGGCTGCTGCAGATCGAGCTGCTGAAGATGCAGGCGTGGGTGAAGGAGTCCGGGGCGCGGATCGTGATGGTGTTCGAGGGTCGCGACGCGGCCGGGAAGGGCGGGACGATCAAGCGGTTCATGGAGCACATGAACCCCCGCGGGGCGCGGGTCGTGGCGCTGGAGAAGCCCACGAAGGAGGAGAGCACGCAGTGGTACTTCCAGCGCTACATCGAGCACCTGCCCGCCGCCGGGGAGATCGTGATGTTCGACCGCTCCTGGTACAACCGGGCCGGGGTCGAGCGGGTCATGGGGTTCTGCACCCAGGACGAGTACGACGAGTTCATGCGGCAGGCCCCGGAGTTCGAGCGGATGCTGGTGCGCTCGGGGATCATCCTGTTCAAGTTCTGGTTCTCGGTGAGCCGCAAGGAGCAGGTGGCCCGGTTCACGATCCGCCGGATCGACCCGGTGCGGCAGTGGAAGCTCTCCCCCATGGACCTGGCCAGCCTCGACCGTTGGCAGGACTACACGAACGCCAAGGAGGCGATGCTGTTCTACACCGACAGCCAGTGGGCCCCCTGGACGGTCGTGCGCTCCAACGACAAGAAGCGCGGCCGGATCGAGGCCATGCGCTGGGTCCTGTCGACCGTGGAGTACCCGGACAAGGACCTCGACCTCGTGAGCGGCCCCGACCCCCTGATCGTCGGCCCGCCGTCGGATATCTACGAGACCGGCGAGCACACGGGCAAGCTGTACCCGAGGCTCTGAGCCGCCCGGGCGGCCGGACCCGGCGACAGGCTGGGGAGGCCGGGCCGGCCGCCTGCGGCCTGGCCCCGCCACCGCCCCTGCAGCCCCTCGCGCCCCATGGGCGATCGCCGCCCGGCACGCCCGAAACAGCCCACGGGGTAGGTAGGTTGACCCCGTGAGCAGCCGGGTGGCGTCGATCGGAGGCCGGATCGTCCTGATCCTGCTGGCCGCGATCGGCCTGCTCTGGCCGCTGGCCGGGTCGTTGTTCACGACCACGGTCGGCGCCGCGGACGACCCAGTCGTGATCACCGAGCTGCGCTCCGAGTTCACCGTCGAAGCCGACGGTCACATGTCGGTGACGGAGCGGGTCACGGCCGACTTCCCGGCCTACCGGCACGGGATCTTCCGCTACTGGGACGTGTCGGACCCGAGCGATCCGGCCGTGCGCCACGTACCGACCATCCGCGAGATCACCGCCGACGGCGCGAGCGTGCCCTTCGACACCTACTCGGAGGGCAACGGCCGGTTCCTCGTCGCCAAGATCGGCGACCCCGACGCGTACCTCGCGGAGGGCCGGCACACCTACACGATCGCCTACGCCATCGACGGGGTGATCTCGTCGGCGGCCGCCGGCGCGGGCGGGAGCTTCGAGTCCTCGGAGGGGCAGGTCGCGCCCGGCTCGGGCTCCACGTTCTACTGGAACGTGGTCGCCCAGGGCTGGGAGATGCCGATCCGCAGCGCACACGTCACGATCGACCTGCCCAGCCCGAGCGGGCTGGTCCAGTGCTCGGCGGGGTACGCCATCGGGCCCGGGCCCCTGTGGATCGCGGGCGCCGGTACCGCGGAGCTCACTCTCACCGCCGGCGATCTGCCTGCCCGCAGCGGGATGACCGTGCGGGCATCGATGGCCCCACCGGCGCCCGGACCGGCCCGGGCTTCCCTGGTCCGTGCGATGGGACCCCGTCCTGGGCCGCTCCGTGCCGGTGCTGATCTTCGTGCTCGCCGCGTCCGGCGCGGGCCTGGTCCTCGGGTTCGCCTGGGGTCTGGTCCGGGCGGGAGGACTCCCCCGGATTCCCGGTCCAGTACGCGCCCCCGGACGGCCTCGGGCCGGTCCAGACCGTCTACATGGCCTCCGAGTCGCACGGACCGGCGCCCCTGATCGCGACCATCCTGTACCTCGCCGATCGAGGGTTCGTCACGATTGGCCAACCCGGCCAAGGACTCCTGGCAGATCACGGGGCAGGCGCAGCAGGCGCAGTGGGGCGTCCTGGACCCGGGCGCGCAGGCGGTGGGGCGGTCCCTGGGCATCGACTCCCCCGACTCGACCTTCGCGGCCGACGGCTCCGTCGCCGCCGGCAAGCAGCTGCGCGCTGCGGGCAAGGCGCTCGAGTCGGCCGTGACCGGCTGGGCGAGCAGCGCGGGGCTCGTGCGAGTCGCCCCGAACGAGTACCTCGGGCGGGTCGCCGTGGGTCGCCGCCCTCCTCCTCGCCGGGCTGGGCTTCAGCGGCCTGGCGTGGCCGACCATGTGGGGCCTGCCCCCGGCCGCCTTCGCCATCGGCGGGGTGACCGCTGCTGGCCACCGGGGTCGGACGCCGGCGCACCGAGGCGGGGCGGATGGTGTGGTCCAGGGCCGGCGGGTTCCAGCGGCTGCTGTCCACGCCGTCCGCGGAGGACAGGTTCGACTTCTCGGCGCGCACGGACCTGTTCATCGCGTACGTGCCCTACGCGGTGGCCTTCGGGGTGGCCGATCGCTGGGCCGAGAAGTACCGGGTCAGCCACCCGGTCCGAGCCCCCCGTGCCCATCTGGTACCCGTACTACGTTAGGCTCCCAGCACTCCGGCTTCTACTCTGGCTCCCAGTTCGAGTCGTTCGATTCGGCGGTCTCGCACAGCATCTCCGCCTACACGGCCTCGCAGGTCGTCGTCCTCGTCCGGAGGGGGCGGGGGCGGGTTCGGCGGGAGGTGGCGGCGGCGGAGGTGGCGGCTCGTGGTGAAGCCGGCGCACGATCGATGAGAGGTGGAGGTCCTGATGGGTTGGCTGGTCAGCCTGGTCGTGTTCGTCGCTGCTGGTCGGGATCATGGTGATGGGCTTCAACCGGCTCCGCCGGCTCGACGTCCGCGCCCAGGAGGCCCTCGGCGGGATCGACGTGCAGCTCACCAGGCGCGCGGACCTGATCCCGAACCTGGTGGCGACCGTGAAGGGCTACGCCTCCCACGAGCAGCGTGTGCTCGACGAGGTGACCGCCGCACGGACCGCGGTCGCCGCGGCGACCCGCACCGGCTCGGTGGCCGACAAGGTCGCCGCGGGGGCGGCGCTGGACCGGTCGCTGGTGAACGTCATGGCGGTGGCCGAGGCCTACCCGGAACTCCGGGCGTCGACGAACTTCGTCTCTCTGCAGCAGGCGCTCGCCGAGACGGAGGACCAGCTGGCATTCGCCCGCCAGTACTACAACGACGCCGTCGCGTCGCTGAACAGCACGGTCGTCACCTTCCCGTGGATGCTGTTCGCGCCGATGGCGGCTGTGCACGCCCGCGAGTTCTACGAGGCGCCCGAGGCGCATCAGGCGCCGCCGGCCGTGGCGTTCTGACGGCTGGCTCGGCCGGCGTGGCCGGGGCACCTCTCGGCTCGACCGGCGCAGCGTGGTCGCTCGCGCGCGTCGAGACCGGCTCAGTCCGCCGCGTCGGTCCCAATGTGGATGTTGAGCAGGAGCCCGATCCCGATCCAGGCGGCGAACATCGACGAGCCGCCGTAGGACACGAACGGCAGCGGCACGCCGGTCACGGGCATGATCCCCAGGTTCATCCCGATGTTCTCGAAGGCCTGCAGCCCGAACCAGAGCACGACGCCGCTGGCGACCAGGCGGCCGAAGAGGTCACGGGCTCGCAGCGCGATGGTCAGGCCGCGCCAGAGCACGATCGCCAGCAGTCCGAGCAGCACGCACACGCCCACGAAGCCGAGCTCCTCGCCGGCCACGGAGAACACGAAGTCCGTGTGGTTGAAGGGGACGAACCCACCCTGCGTCTGGCTGCCGGCACCTAGACCGCGGCCCAGCAGCCCGCCGGATCCGATGGCGATCCGGGCCTGCTGGGTGTTGTAGCCGAAGGTCCGGGCGCCCTCCTCGGGCCGCGCGAACGCGGTCAGTCGGTCGAGCTGGTAGTCGTCGACGAGTCCGAGGGCGAAGGCAGCCGCGACAGCGGCGACCCCGATCGCGGCCAGCACCATCAGGTGGACGAGTCGCACGCCGGCGACCATCAGCATCCCGACCACCACGGCCAGGATCACCAGGACCGTCCCCAGGTCGGGCTGGGCCAGGATCAGCGCGACGGGCACCGCGGCGATCGCCACGGCCCGGGCCACGGTCTGCGCATCGGGTGCCTCTGCGGGCCCGTGGTCGGAGAGCACCAGGGCGACGCCCACGATGATCGCGACCTTCGCGAACTCCGACGGCTGGATCGTGAAGCCGGCCGGGAGCCGGATCCAGGCCTGTGCCCCGTTGATGCTGCTGCCCGAGCGGGGAGAGGACGAGCAGCAGCCCCGCGATGCTGGCGGCGTACAGCACAGGCGTGAACCGCCGGATCGCCCGGTGGCCCAGCCGGGAGACGACCAGGCAGAGCACGACGCCCAGGGCGAGGTTCAGCGCCTGTCGCGATGCCATGGCCCCGGCCCAACTGGCCCTCGGAGACCAGTCGGGCCCGGGTGGCCGACCAGATCAGGGCCGTTCCCAACACGCACAGCGAGGCGGCCGACAGGACCAGGACCCAGTCCCACTGGCGCAGGCGCGGCGGGCTGGTGCGCGCGGGCGGTCCCAGGGCGGTGCGCAGCACCGTCATGGCGCGACCGGTCCGGCGGGCTCGGCCGCGGGCTCCGCAGGCACGGCGCGGCTCGGCAGGCACGGCCGCGGGCTCGGCAGGTCGGCGGCAGGCCCGGAGCCAGCGATGGCGCAGGCTCGCCGGCGCGACCGGCACCCCGTCGGCGCCCATGGTGGGCAGGCCGGCGGCCACATCCCCGCCGACCAGCACGCTGCGCGCGGGGTCGGCACTCCCGTCGTGCACGCCGAAGAGCGGCTCGTAGATCCCTCGGATGCTGCGCGCGGCGGTTCCCGCCCCGGTGCCGCCCTGCGACACCATCATCACCACCGCGAACCTGGGGTCGTCCGCGGGGGCGAACCACGCGAACCACGAGGTCGCCTGCCTGCCGAACACCTCGCCCGTGCCGGTCTTGCCGGCGAGCGGGCACCTCGTCGAGCGGGAACCCCGCGAAGGGCCGGCGCGCCGTCCCCGAGTCGATCACGCCGCGCAGTGCCCCGCGCAGGAATGCCAGGTCCTTCGCGCTGACGCCGACGGTGCCGGTCGACCTCGGGCGCGAAGCACCGTGTCCACCGACCCGTCGGCGTCGAGCATCGCCTTGGCCACCTGCGGTCGGTACAGGGTGCCCCCGTTGGCGATCGCCGCATAGGCGGCGGCCACCTGCAGCACGGTGGCGGCGGTGTCTCCCTGCCCGATCGCCGCGTTGAGGGCGTCGCCGGCGCGCCACATCATCCCGTCGGAGCAGTTCTCCCTGGCCAGCCTGGAGGTACTGGGCGCGCTCGGGGTCGGCCACCTCCGGGTAGCCCCGCGTCCGCACGCTCGCACCACGCGACGTGCAGCTGGTCCCACTGCGGCTGCCTTCGTCTCGCGGGATGCGACTCAGCCGGCCGACTCGCCGGGCAGATCGATCCCGGTGCGGCCGGCCGAACCCGAAGTCCCTGGCGTGCGCTCGCGATCGGCGGCCGGGTCCGCGGCACCGGCTCGGAGCCGCCGTCGGCCCGCCACAGCTGGTGGGCGATGTCGTAGTAGACGGTGTCGCAGGAGACGCTCGATCGAGCGCCGAGCGTGAGCGGGGCCGCAGGCGCGGGACTCGGTAGTTGCGGAACGCGCGGCCGCCCACGGATAGCTGCTCGGGCAGCGATCAGCTCGCCGACCGGTGTAGCCGGCCCGCAGCGCGGCGGCGGTGCTGACCACCTTGAACGTCGAGGCCGGAGCCAGCGCCCTCTGGAGGGCTCGGTCGAGCAGCGGCTGGCCGGCCGCCGGATCCACCAGCGCGCGCGTAGTCGGCCGCGGAGATCCCGCCGGTCCAGACGTTGGCGTCGAAGTCGGCGCCGACGCCATCGCCAGGACCGCGCCGGTGCGCACGTCCAGGACGACCGCGGCGCCCCCGTCGGCGTCATAGTGCTTGCCGGTCGCCTTCTCGATGCGGCTGCGGCCCCGCGCGATCGCGGCGGCGAGCTGCTGCTCGACGACGGCCTGCAGATCGGGAGTCCAGGTTGGTCACGAGGGTCTTGCCCGGACCGGCGGCGACCTGCACCCGTGTCGGCGGACTCCCGATGGCCGGCGCTGTCCACGGAGATCCGCTCCAGCCCGGGCCGGCCGCGCAGGCCGAGTCGTACTGTGCCTCGATGCCGGCCCGTCCGATCCCGGCGACCCCTGCGAGCTGTCGGATCCGCGGCCAGATCCTCGGCGCTGACGCTGCCGACGTGACCCAGCGCGTGCGCCGCGAGCGGTCCCGCCCGGGTACTGCCGCACGGGATCGTGACTCGACGCTGACCCCCGGGTAGCCGTCCCGGGCTGCCAGGAGCCGTGCCGGCCTGCTCGCGATCCGATGTCCTCGGCGACCGTCGGATCGGCTCCCGGAGCGCCGTTCCAGCAGTCCGGCTGCGGACGCGCTCCGGGGGTGCCGCAGTTCACGAGCCGAGCGGCCAGCAGCCCCCGTCCACGGCCAGCAGCGCCGCCGAGCCGAGCCAGCACGGCCTGCCCGTCGTCGTCCTCGCCTGCGCAGCACCCGACGGTCGACGGTCACGTCCAGAGCCAACCGGCTGGCGGCCAGCGCTCGGCCCTGCTGGTCCAGGATCATCCCGCGCGCGGCCGGGAGGACCAGCTCGCGCTGGCGGTTGTCGCTCGCCGCCGCGCGTGCCTCCGCGCTGGCAGGGACCTGCAGGGCGAAGGCGCGCGCCCCGAGCGTGAGCACCAGCGACATGACGAACACGGCCAGGATGGTCAGGCGGGCTTGAGAGCGGTCCCGCACGGCTACGGACCGCCCGCGTGCTCGGCGGTCACGCTGTCGCGGCGGGACCTCGCGTGATCGGCGCGTCCCCCGGGCCGACCACGTGGGCCGAACCAGCCCGGGGTGCCTGCGTCGAGCAGGGCGGAACGGTCGTCATCGGCACGAGCCGGCCCGGATCAGGAGCCAGGCACCAGCGGCCCAGGCCGGCACCTCGCGCAGCGCCGCCGCCGCGGACCGGGACGCCCGCGAACCAGAGGACCAGGGCATGCAGCCACGGGGCCGCCGTAGCCGTCCCCGGCGGCGAGCAGCACCAACGCCAGCAGTGGGCCGGGGCGGCGGGTGGCCACGATGTGGCCGTGGACGAACCCGGCGACGCCGAGGACGAGGGTCCACCCACCGAGCGGCTCGATCGCCGGCGGGACCAGGTCCAGCAGCACCCCGGCCCAGGCGCCGAGCAGGCCGCCGGTCGAGCGCGCCCGGTGATGGGCCAGAGCCAGCACCGTGACGAGGACCAGGTCGGGGACCGCGCGAGTCAGCGGCAGGAACGTCACAAGGGTGATCTGGACCAGCACCAGGACCAGCAGGATCGCGGCCCAGAGCAGCGCGGGCGCTCCCGCCGGCCGCGCCGCGCGCGGACGGTCCCGGTTCCGCCTGGCTCGGCCCGGCGACTCATCGTCTGTCCTCCGGGACGAGCACCGCCAGCCGATCGAGTGTCGACGCGTTGACCCCCGGGTCGACCTGCGCCGTCCGGCTGAGGTCCGCCGCCGACCCGACGATCGCGGGTGATCCGCCCCAACGGGAGGTCCGCGGGCACCGTGCCGTCGGCGGTCCTGATCGTGACCACCCGGTCCCCCACCGCCATCGCGCCGAGCGGGTCGAGCAGGGTCAAGGCCGCGGCATCCTCGCCGGTCCCGTGAGGATCCCCGTCTCCTTCGAGGTGGCGACCCGTGCGGCCAGCCGGGGCATCACCGGAGTCGCTCGTCAGACGCAGGGTGCTGAGGCCGGGACTGACGGTGTCCGACCACGCCCACCACTCCGTCGGAGTCGATCACGACCATGCCTGGGGTGACCCCGGCACCCGACCCTGCGGAGATGGTCGACCGCGACCGGTCAGGTCCTGGCGGGGTCGCCGACCGCGCCACCACCCGGGCCGGCTGCAAGGTGTACCCGGCGATCGGCAGCGCGCCGACGAGCTCCCTGCGCCCCCGACCACCTCCGCTCCCGGCGGCGCGCTGGCCGAGGGCGGCCCGCGCCTCGGTCAGCTCCTGCTCCAGCTGGGCGATCCTGGCCTGCTCGTCGGCGGCTCCTCCGAACCGGGCTGCCGGCCTCGGTGCGCAGCCAGGCCAGGGCCCGCACCGGGGGTCCGGTCACCGCGCCGGCGGCGCCCCGCAGCGTGTCCGCGGGCCCTGCACCGCGCACGTCGAGCAGCAGCAGCATGGCGGCAACGGCCAGCACTGCCACGAGCACGCCGCGGACCGTTCGGGCGGCCATCAGTACCGCGGCTCCGGCAGCAGCACCCGGGCCAGGGCGTCGAACGCCTCGACGGCACGGCCCACGCCGAGCGCCACCGCCTCGAGAGGTCGGTCAGCCACCTGGACCGGCATGCCGGTCTCGCTGGCCAGGCGGCGATCCAGCCCGCGGAGCAGGGCGCCGCCTCCCGTCAGGTGATGCCGCCCGCGAGCACGTCACCGGCCAGCTCGGGCGGGGTGCGGTCGAGTGTCGCGCTGACCGCGTCCACGATGTCGGCCACGGGCTCGTCCAGGGCCCAGCGGACCTCCTCAGCCGTGACGTCCACCGTACGCGGCAGCCCGGTCACCAGGTCGCGGCCGCGAAGCTGCGTTCCTGGCTCCTCGGCCAGCGGGAAGGCCGACCCGACGCTCAGCTTCACGTCCTCGGCGGTGCGCTCGCCGATGAGCAGCGAGTACTCCTTCTTCGCGAACGCGATGATCGCCTCGTCGAGGCGGTCTCCGCCGGTGCGCACCGACAGGCTCGTGACCGTCCCGCCCAGAGCCAGCACGGCGACCTCAGTGGTCCCGCCGCCGATGTCGACGACCATCGATCCGGTGGCCTCGTGGACCGGCAGCCCGGCGCCGATCGCCGCCGCCATCGGCTCCTCCATGAGGTGCACCTCGCGGGCGCCGGCGGAGTAGCAGGCGTCCCGCACCGCGCGCCGCTCGACGCCGGTGATGCCGCTGGGCACGGCGACCACGATCCGCGGACGCGACCAGAAGCTGCGGCGGTGCACCCGCCCGACGAAGTACCGCAGCATCCGCTCGGCGTTGTCGAAGTCGGCGATGACGCCATCACGCAGCGGCCGGACGGTGGCGATGTGCTCCGGGGTGCGCCCCAGCATCGCCTTGGCCTCGTTCCCCGCGCCGATCAGGGCGCCGGTGGCGGTGGCCACGGCGACGATGGACGGCTCAGCGAGCACGATCCCCTGACCCCGCACGTAGACCAGGGTCGTGGCCGTGCCCAGGTCGATCGCCAGGTCACGCCCGGCGAAGAGGCTCCGGGTCGGGCTCGCCCATGGTGCGCTCCCGGCCGATCAGGACACCTCAGGGAAGAACAGGGCGATCTCGCGGGCTGCCGACTCCGGCGAGTCCGAGCCGTGGCTGATGTTCTCCTGCAGGACGGTGGCCAGGTCGCCGCGGATCGTCCCGGGAGCAGCTGTCACCGGGTTGGTGGCGCCCATCATCGCGCGCCACTGGGCGATCGCATCCGGGCCCTCGATGACTGCAGCCACCAGCGGGCCGGACGTGATGAAGTCGACCAGGCTCGGGAAGAACGGCTTGCCCGCGTGCTCGCCGTAGTGCGCCTCGGCGGTCGGCCGATCCAGGGTGCGCAGCTCCAGGGCGACCAGACGCAGGCCCTTGCGCTCGATGCGGCCGAGCACCTCCCCCACCAGTCCCCGGGCCACACCGTCGGGCTTGACGAGGACAAGGGTGCGCTCGGCCATGGAACCTCCTGAGCAGTCCTGCTGCACGCCACAGCGGGTAGCGCCCCGCCGGTCAGGCGCGCAGCCTACCTGCCGCAACAGGCAGCCCCGGGGAGCCTGGCCCACGGCCGCCTGTCGTTCCGGGAATCACCCGAGTGGTGGGCGATCCCCGCTGCGCGTCGGCGCGTCATGCGGGGCAGCGACGGCGCCGTGCACCTCTAGCGTCCCGATGCCGCCGCGGCCGCTCGCTCCGCGGTCAGACCGTCGGCCTTCCGGCCGAAGTGCAGCGCCGCCCACCACAGCGCGGCGAAGACTCCGCCCAGGATGAACAGCATCGGCTCGAACACCCCGCAGGCGATCGTCGCGCCCTGCAGCGCCCAGCCCGGCGGGGACGAACCAGGGTCGCCGCACCATCGCGGGCAGCAGCAGCGCGGCCAGTGCCAGCCCCGCCAGCAGCCAGCCCACCCAGGCCGGCAGCTCCCGGGCGACCAGCACCACGGGGATCGCCAGGCCCAGGACGATCGCCTGCATGACCAGGACGCTGGAGGTCAGGACCCTCACTGGTCGTCCTCCGCAGCGGCTCGCCCGCGGGGGGCGGCGTGGTCGGCCCGGGTCGCGCCGTCCTCCTCGCCGGACTCGGCGCCCGAGCAGCAGCCGGGCCTCACCGACGACGGTGATCGAGCCGGTGACCAGGACGCCGCCCCCGACGCCCGCCGGGGACGCCGGTCTCGGCCAGCTCGACGGCCAGCTCCATCGCCTCGTCGAGGCGCTCCACGGCGATGACCCGGTCGTCGCCGAAGACCTCGGCAGCGATCGCAGCGAGCTCGTCCACGGGCAGCGCGCGCGGCGAGCTGGATCTGGTGACGACCACCTCGTCGACCGCCGGCGCCAGGGCGGTGAGGATCCCGGCGGCGTCCTTGCTCCGCCAGGATCCCGACGACGGCCACCGACGGGTGAAGCTGAACGACTCGGCCAGCGCCTCGGCCAGGGCGGCGGCACCGTGCGGGTTGTGGCGGCGTCGACCACCACCGTCGGCGCCCGGCGGACGACCTCGAGCCGCCCCGGCGAGCGCACCGCGGCGAAGCCGGCGCGGACCACGGCGGGTCGAGCTGCCGATCCGGCGGGGGCGCCAGGAGATCGGCACGCCGGTGGCGACCCTCTCCGGCACCGGCTGATCCGTGCCCGGATCCCGGCCGGGGGGCCGCCGGCGCCGCGGATGTCGATCGGGCGGTCGGCGCCAGGCCCGTGGGGCCGGCGGCCGCACGTCCGATCGGGGAGCCGCCGCCGTCCGGCGAGCCGGTGATCCCGAAGAACGACTCGACGGCGGCCAGCGCGAGCGCGGCGTTGCGCGCCTGGTGCGCTCCGAACAGCGGGAGGAACACCTCCCGGTAGTCGCCGCCGAGCCCGCGCAGCGTGAGCATCTGGCCACCGACGGCGAGCACCCGCTCCAGTCACGCCGAAGTGCAGATCCCCTCCATGACGGTCGGCGCCTCCAGCTGCAGGGCGGCGGCGAGCAGCACCTCCATCGCCTCGTCGCTCCTGCGCGGCGAGGACGACCTGACGCGCCGGCTTGATGATCCCGGCCTTCTCCCCGGCGATCGCGGCCAGCGTGTCGCCGAGGTAGTCCGTGTGGTCCAGACCGACCGGCCCGATCACGGCGACCTGGGCGTCGGCCACGTTCGTGGCGTCCCAGCGTCCCGCCCATCCCGACCTCGACGACCGCGACGTCGACCGGGGCGTCGGCGAAGGCCGCGTACGCCAGTCCGGTCATCACCTCGAAGAAGCTCAGCGGCGGGCCGCCCTCGAGCTCGCTGGCCTCGTCGACCATCGCCAGCACCGGGGCGACCTCGTCGTGGACGCGCAGGAAGGACTCGACGGTCGATCGGCTCGCCGTCGAGCCGGATCCGCTCGCGCAGGTCGGACAGGTGCGGCGAGGTGACCAGCCCGGTGTGCAGGCCGAAGGCGCGCAGCAGCGACTCGATCATCCGCGCGGTCGACGTCTTGCCGTTCGTCCCCGTCACGAGGATGACGGGGTACGCGCGCTGCGGGTCACCGAGGAACTGCGGTCAGCTCCGGATCCGGTCCAGGGTCGGGGAGATCCGCGACTCGGGCCTGCGCGCCTCGAGCTCGCGGCGGACCTCGCCGAACCGGCGCAGCGGGTCGGCGCGTCGTGTCTTCAGGGCTCACGGGGCCCATCGTCGCATCCTTCGCGCGGCACCGGGCGCGACCGGGCAGTACGCGCGCACCCGGGCACCGGGCCGCACCGCCCGTCGCCACCGGCCACTCCCCCGCTGGGCACGGGGCCGGGGGCTCGCGCGCCGCACGTAGAATCGCCGCCCATGAGCAGGACGCCGGACGCCCCGACACCGCACGATCCCCGAGAAGCCCTCGATCGACGGGATCGAGGCGGTCTGGGCGCAGCGCTGGGAGGCCGAGGCGGCACGTACCGGTTCGACCGCTCGCGCCCCGCGCGCGAGGTCTACTCGATCGACACGCCGCCGCCGACCGTCTCCGGGTCGCTGCACGTCGGGCACGTGTTCTCGTACACGCACACCGACCTGATCGCCCGCTACAAGCGCATGCGCGGGCTCGAGGTCTTCTACCCGATGGGCTGGGACGACAACGGCCTGCCCACCGAGCGCCGGGTGCAGAACTACTTCGGCGTGCGCTGCGAGCCGACCCTGCCCTACGACCCGGACTTCGCGCCGCCGGCCAAGCCCGATCCGAAGCGGCAGGTGCCGATCAGCCGGCGCAACTTCATCGAGCTGTGCGAGCAGCTGACCCAGGAGGACGAGAAGGCCTTCGAGGCGCTGTTCCGCCAGCTCGGCCTGTCGGTGGACTGGACGCAGACGTACCAGACCATCGACACGCAACGCCCGGGCCACCTCGCAGCGCGCGTTCCTGCGCAACCTCGCCCGCGGCGAGGCCTACCAGGCCGAGGCGCCCACGCTGTGGGACGTCACGTTCCGCACCGCGGTGGCCCAGGCCGAGCTGGAGGACCGGGAGCTGCCCGGCGCCTACCACCGGATCGGCTTCCCCTACTCCGACGGCACCGGCGCGGTCCACATCGAGACCACCCGCCCCGAGCTGCTCGCCGCCTGCGTGGCGCTGGTCGCGCACCCCGACGACGAGCGCTACCAGCAGCACTTCGGCTCCACCGTGCGCACGCCGGTGTTCGGCGTCGAGGTGCCGGTCGTCGCCCACCACCTGGCCGACCCGGAGAAGGGCTCCGGCATCGCGATGATCTGCACGTTCGGCGACACCACCGACGTCACCTGGTGGCGCGAGCTGGACCTGCCGACCCGCCCGATCATCGGCTGGGACGGCCGGATCATCCGCGGACACGCCGGACTGGATCGCGCCGACGAGCCGGGCCGGGCCGCGTTCGGATCGCTCGCCGGGCTGACCATGTTCTCGGCGAAGAAGCGCATGGTCGAGCTGCTCGCCGAGGCGGGCGCGCTGGAGGGCGAGCCGCGGCCGATCACGCATCCGGTGAAGTTCTACGAGAAGGGCGACCGGCCGCTGGAGATCGTCACCACCCAGCAGTGGTACATCCGCAACGGCGGGCGCGACGCCGACCTGCGCGCAGCCGCTGCTGGCCCGCGGCGACGGAGCTGCAGTGGCACCCGCCGGGCATGGCCGTGCGCTACGCGAACTGGGTGGCGGGCCTGGCCGGCGACTGGCTGATCAGCCGGCAGCGGTTCTTCGGCGTGCCGATCCCGCTGTGGTACGGCGTCGACGCCGCACGGCAACCCCGACTACGACGCGCCTGCTCGCTGCCCGAGGAGTCCGCGCTGCCGGTCGACCCGTCGGCCGAGGCCCCCGCCGGGCTACGCCGAGGACCAGCGCGGCAAGCCCGGCGGGCTTCGTCGGCGACCCGGACATCATGGACACCTGGGCGACGTCAGCGCTGACCCCGCAGATCGTCGGCGGCTGGGAGCGCGACCCCGAGCTGTGGGCGGCCGTCTCGCCGATGGACCTGCGTCCGCAGGCGCACGAGATCATCCGCACCTGGCTGTTCTCCTCGGTGGTGCGCTCGCACCTGGAGGACGACCGGCTGCCGTGGTCGCGACGCCGCCATCTCCGGCTGGATCCTCGATCCGGACCGCAAGAAGATGTCGAAGTCCAAGGGCAACGTGGTCACCCCGACCGACCTGCTGGACAAGCACGGCTCGGACGCGGTCCGCTACTGGGCGGCCTCCGGGCGGCCGGGCACGGACACCGCGTTCGACGAGGGCCAGATGAAGATCGGCCGGCGGCTGGCGATCAAGATCCTCAACGCCAGCCGGTTCGTGCTCGGCCTGGGCGTCGACGCATCGGCGGTCGGTCGGCGCCGAGGACGTCACGCGAGCCGCTGGACCGGGCGCAGCTGGCGGCGCTGCGCGAGGTGGTCGCGCGAGGCCACCGCGGCGCTTCGAGGACTACAACTACACGCGGGCCCTGGAGGTGACCGAGACGCTACTTCTGGTCGTTCTGCGACGACTACGTGGAGCTGGTCAAGGACCGGGCCTACGGCAGCTCGCGGCGAGCCGGGCGGCCGCGTCCGCGCGGGCCGACGCTGGCGACCGCGCTGTCGGTGCTGCTGCGGCTGTTCGCGCCGTTCCTGCCGTTCGTGACCGAGGAGGTCTGGTCGTGGTGGCAGGAGGGGTCCGTGCATCGCGCGCCGCTGGCCCACCGCGGACGAGGTCGCAGCGCTGGCCCAGGACGGCGAGCCCGCAGTGGTCGCGGACGTGGCCGGCGTGCTGAGCGACGATCCGCAAGGCGAAGTCGGAGGCGAAGGTGGCATGCGCGCCGACAGTCGCGTCCGGCTCGAGATCGCCCTGCCCGCCGCGAACGCCGCGCCGGGTGGCTCTGCCCGGCCGACGACCTCGCGGCGCTGGCCGGATCGCCGACCTGCGCTTCGTCGAGGGCGAGCGAGCACCGGCATCGCATTGGCGGATGCGAAGCTCGGCCTGACGCGACGGCTTCCGTCGCAGCTCGACGCGCGTGGCGAGGGCCCGGTCGACGCGTCAGGTCAGGCGGACTTCTCCTGGCGCGTCCGGCGCGAGGTCGGCGCCGTGGTCTCGCGCGGCAGCAGCGTCGGGTTCACGTTGTCGCGGACCACCTCCGCGGTGATGACCACCCGGCCCACGTCCTTGCGCGACGGCACGTCGTACATCACGTTGAGCAGGACCTCCTCCATGATCGCGCGCAGCCCGCGCGCACCCGTGCCGCGCAGGGTCGCCTGCTCGGCGATCGCCTCCAGCGCGTCCGGCGTGAACTCCAGCTGCGACGCCGTCGAGCTCGAACAGCCGCTGGTACTGCCGCACCAGCGCGTTCTTCGGCTCGGTGAGGACCTGCGACCAGGGCGGTCTTGTCCAGGCTGTTGCACGGACGTGAAGACGGGCAGCCGGCCGATGAACTCCGGGATCATCCCGAACTTCAGCAGGTCCTCGGGCATGACCTTGGCGAACACCTCGGAGGATGTCGCGGCTCGCGTTCGCCGTCCAGGCGCGCGTCGAGCTCAGCTCGGGCGCGAAGCCGATGGACTTGCGACCGATCCGCGACTCGATGATCTTCTCCAGCCCGGGGAACGCGCCGCCGACGATGAACAGCACGTTCGTGGTGTCGATCTGGATGAACTCCTGGTGCGGGTGCTTGCGGCCGCCCTGCGGCGGCACCGAGGCGGTGGTGCCCTCCAGGATCTTCAGCAGCGCCTGCTGGACGCCCTCGCCGGAGACGTCGCGGGTGATCGACGGGTTCTCGCTCTTGCGGGCGACCTTGTCGATCTCGTCGATGTAGATGATCCCGGTCTCGGCCTTCTTGACGTCGTAGTCGGCGGCCTGGATCAGCTTGAGCAGGATGTTCTCGACGTCCTCGCCGACGTAGCCGGCCTCGGTCAGCGCGGTGGCGTCGGCGATCGCGAACGGAACGTTGAGCATCCGCGCCAGCGTCTGGGCGAGCAGCGTCTTGCCCGAGCCCGGTCGGGCCCGAGCAGCAGGATGTTGGACTTGGCCAGCTCGACGCTGCTCGTCGCGGTGCCGCTCGTGTGCCGCCGCTGGCCTGGACGCGCTTGTAGTGGTTGTAGACGGCGACCGACAGGCTCTTCTTGGCGACGTCCTGGCCGATCACGTACTGGTCGAGGAACTGGCAGATCTCGCGAGGCTTGGGCAGCTCGTCGAAGTGCACGTCGGAGGTCTCCTGCGAGCTCCTCCTCGATGATCTCGTTGCAGAGGTCGATGCACTCGTCGCAGATGTAGACGCCCGGGCCGGCGATGAGCTTCTTGACCTGCTTCTGGCTCTTTCCGCAGAAGGAGCACTTGAGCAGGTCGCCGCCATCACCGATGCGTGCCACGGTGGTTCCTCTCCTCGACTGCGTCTGACGGTACCTGCTCGGCGTCTGACAGGGCACAGACCCGACACCGCTCGATCGGCTGCGCGGTACGCCCTTGGCGTACCGCCACGCCGCACCGTCTGGCTGATGCCGCTCGGCCGGCGCGACGCACCCGTCAGCGAGGACGCGCGACGGCCTTGCGCGACGCGATGCACCTGGTCGATGATGCCGTACTCCTTGGCGTCCTCGGCGGTCAGGATCTTGTCGCGCTCGATGTCCGACGCGACCTGCTCGGGGGTGCGCCCGGTGTGCAGGGCGAGGATGCCCTCCATCTCCACGCGCATCCGCAGGATCTCGTTGGCCTGGATCTCGATGTCCGAGCCCTGGCCGCCGCCCTCGGTGTACGGCTGGTGGATCAGCACGCGGGCGTGCGGCAGGGCGAACCGCTTGCCGGGCGCGCCGGCGGCCAGCAGCACCGCCGCGGCCGAGGCCGCCTGGCCCAGGCAGACGGTCTGGACGTCGCGGCTTGACGAACTGCATCGTGTCGTAGATCGCCGTCATCGCCGTGTACGAGCCGCCGGGCGAGTTGATGTAGATCGAGATGTCGCGGTCCGGGTCCATCGACTCCAGGGTCAGCAGCTGGGCCATGACGTCGTCGGCCGAGGCGTCGTCGATCTGCACGCCGAGGAAGATGATGCGCTCCTCGAACAGCTTCGTGTACGGGTTGTGCACGCGCTCGCCCTTGGCGGTGCGCTCGCGGAACTCCGGCAGGATGTAGCGCGCCGCCGGCTGGTGGACTGCGGGTCACGATGCTGCGGGTCCTGGTGCTCCGGAGGCTGCGTCACGGTCGCGGGTCCGGTCGGCGTCGAGGCTCGATGGTCAGGCGGTGCCGCCGCTCACCCGACGACGTCGCGCGCGCTGCGGACGACGTGGTCGACGAAGCCGTAGTCCTTGGCCTCCTCGGCGGTGAACCAGCGGTCGCGGTCGGAGTCGGACTCGATCGTCTCGAGCGGTCTGGCCGGTGTGCTGCGCGATCAGCTCGGCCATCTTCTTCTTCGTGTAGAGCATCTGCTCGGCCTGGATCTTGATGTCCGATGCCGTGCCGCCGATGCCGCCCGAGGGCTGGTGCATCATGATCCGCGCGTGCGGCAGCGCGTAGCGCTTGCCCTCGGCGCCGGCGCAGAGCAGGAACTGGCCCATCGAGGCGGCCAGCCCCATCGCGACCGTCGCGACGTCGTTCTGGACGAACTGCATCGTGTCGTAGATGGCCATGCCCGCCGAGACCGAGCCGCCGGGCGAGTTGATGTAGAGGTAGATGTCCTTGTCGGGGTCCTCGGCGGCCAGCAGCAGCATCTGGGCGCAGATGGCGTTGGCCATCTGGTCCTCGACCGACCGAGCCGAGGAAGATGATCCGCTCGCGCAGCAGGCGCTGGTAGACCGAGTCGTCGAACCCCGGGCCGGTGGGCGCCGGGCGCGCGCAGCTCGGGCTGCGAGAGCGGCGGGATACGGCAGTCCGTTGCACGGCTGACCTCCGCTGGTCGGGCGATCCTGAGGCACGGCCGTGAGCCGCGCTCGATCGCGTCTGCAGTGACCCTAACCCGGGGGTCCGACAGCGGCTTCCCTCGCGTCGCGGTTGTTCGCTCAGGGCGTCTGGCAGCGGTGTCCGAGCTGGCGCAGTGACCTCGCTGGCACGCGCGGCGACCGCTCCCGCTCGGACCACCGGCGGCCCGGAGGCTCGTGCCGTGCTCGGCGTCAGCCGCCGAGGTCCGCCGAGGCCGCTCGGCTGGCCAGTCGCCTCGGCGAGGTCGGAGTTGAGGGCCTCGAGGTCGACCGGGTCGCCGGACGGCGTCGACGATCCGTGGCCTTCTCCAGCACGACGGCCAGCGCCTTGGCGCGGCGCACCTCCGTCGACCGCCATCTGGACCTGGCCGGCCTGCGACCAGCTCGTTGGCGAACTGGTCGGCGGTCATGCCGTAGCGCGGGGCCTGCTGCATGAGCCAGGCGGAGAGCTCCTCCTGGGCGACCGCCAGCTCGCTCTGCCTCGGCGATCCGGTCGAGCAGGATCGCGCGTCTTGATCCGCGCCGCGGGCCTCGGTCTCGAACTCGGCGTGGTGCTCGTCGTCGCCGTGACCGTCCTGGAAGTGCTCGCTCGATCTCGCGTGCGACCAGCGACTCGGGCAGCGGGAAGTCGACGGAGTCGACGAGTGCCTCGTGCAGCTTCGTCGCGCGCCTGCGACGCCCTGCTCGAGCCGCTTCATCCGGCCGAGCCGCGTCGCGGATGTCGGCGCGTCAGCTCGTCGATGGTGTCGAACTCGCTGGCCATCAGCGCGAAGTCGTCGTCGGCCTCGGGCAGCTCGCGCTCGCGGACCGTCGTCACCGTCACCGTGACGTCGATGTCCTTGCCCTCGTACTGCCCCGCCTCGGCCGGGAAGCTGAAGGTGCGGACCTCGTCGGCCGACGGCGCCGCGCACGGCCTCGTCGAAGCCCGGGATCGGCTCCTCGGTGCCGCCGACCTCGAAGCTCAGGCCGATGGCGGTGAGGTCCTCGACCGTCTCGCCCTCGCAGGTCGCCGGCGAGGTCGACCAGCAGGACGTCGCCGTCCTGGGCGGGGCGCTCGACGTCGGTGAGGGTGGCGAAGCGCGCGCGCAGCGCGTCGAGCTGCTCGGCGACCTCCTCGTCGGTCGGCTCGGCGGAGTCGACCTCGACGCGCGATGGCGTCGAGGTCCGGCAGGTCGAACTCGGGGCGCACGTCGACCTCGACCGTGAACGTCGAGGCTCTCGCCGTCGTTGAGCTCCTGGACGTCGAAGTCCGGGCTGCCCGAGCGGCTTGAGGTCGTTCTCCTTGACGGCCGTCGTCGAAGGCCGCGGGGACGCGCCTCGTTGACCGCCTCCTCGAGCACCAGCGCCGCGGCCGAAGCGCTGGTCGATGACGCGCGGCGGGCACCTTGCCCTTGCGGAAGCCCGGGAACGGTGACCTGCGCGGCGATGCGCTTGTAGGCGGCGTCCAGGCTGCGGCGCCAGCTCCTCGAACGGCAGGTCGACGGTCAGCTTGACGCGGGTGGGCGAAAGGGTCTCGACGTCGCTCTTCACAGCGGCGCACTCCTAGGCAGATGCGGGGAAGGATCGGAACGGTCGTGCGGTCGGGGCGGGGAGACTCGAACTCCCGATCTCCTGCCCCCAAAGCAGGCGCGCTAGCCACTACGCTACGCCCCGTGGCTGCCGGTCAGTCTAGAGCACGCCTCGGGGTAGCCTGTTCCCCGTCCGGATGGCTCCTGGACTGCGGTCGCAGCCGGAGCAGCACGGCGTCGCGGGTGTAGCTCAATGGTAGAGCCCCAGCCTTCCAAGCTGGCCATGCCGGTTCGATCCCGGTCACCCGCTCCACACGAAACAGCCCCTGACCTGCGGCAAGTGGGCGGCATGCGGTCGAAGCGATCGATTGTCGTGCCAGCGGCCCCCTGAGGGCTCCGGACTTCAGCGAGAGACTCCTGCACCACGCAGCCCGGCCACGAAGCGGTCCAGCCGGGCGATCCCCTCGCGCAGTTTCCCCCGAGACGCGGCGTACGAGAGCCGCACGTGGGTGTCGGCGGTGCAGGTGCCGAAGTCCCGGCCCGGGGTGAGGGCGACGTGCGCCTCCTGCGGGCGCGCTCGCAGAACTCCCAGGAGTCGAGGCCGGTGCCGGACACGTCGAAGTAGACGTAGAACGCGCCGTCGGGCGGCACCGGGACCGGCAGTCCGATGCGAGCGCAGCCCGTCGAGGACGAGCGCGCGCCGGCCGCGCGAATTCGACCCGGCGGGCCTCGCAGATGGCCAGCGACTCGGGGGTGAAGCAGGCGAGCGCGGCGTGCTGGGCGGGAGCGGAGGCGCAGAGAGTAGTAGTTCTGGGCGAGGCGTTCCATGGCGGTCACGAGCGCCTCCGGGACGACGCACCAGCCGAGCCGCCAGCCGGTCATGCCGAAGTACTTGGAGAAGCTGTTGATGACGATGGCGTCGGGATCGAACGACAGCACGCTGCGCGGCGGCCGGCCCTGCCGGCGTGGTCGCCAGGTCGAGGTAGATCTCGTCGACGATGCGCCACGCGCCGTGCTCGCGGGCCAGGTCGCAGATCGCCGCCAGTTCGTCGGCCGGGACCGAGGTGCCCGTGGGGTTCGACGGCGTGGCGACCATGACCGCGTGGTCTGCTCCGTCCAGGCGCACCGCACCGCCGCCGCATCCAGCTGGAAGCGGGTCGCTGGCGGTGGTCGGGCACGAGTGCGACCGCGGCGCGCCGAAGCTCTCGACGATCTGCCGGTTGCAGGGGTAGGAGGGTCGCCGATGATCACCTCGTCGCCGGGGTCGACGACGCGGCGGTGGCCAGCACCAGCGCCGCCGAGGCCCCGGCCGTGACGACGATCCGCGCCGGGTCGACCTCGACGCCGTGCCGCTCGCGGTAGAACCCGGCGATGGTCCTCCCGCAGCGCCGGCAGCCCGAGCGCCGCCGTGTACGGCAACGGCCGGCCGTCCATGGCCTCGCGCATCACCGCGCGCACACCGGGCGGGGCGCCGAAGTCCGGCTCACCGAGGCACAGCTTGACGACATCGTGCCCCTGGGCGGCGAGGTTCATGGCCCGCTCGCCGACAGCCATCGCGTGGAACGGCTCGACCGTGCGAGCGCGGTGCGCGAGCCTCATGGGCCTCCTCCGGTCGGACACGGACGGCGATCCGCAACGATCAAGCCGACAGTGATCGCGGCTGGCACGCTACCGCGTCAACCCTGACGACCCCCGCAGCCGCACGTCCTCAGGGCGAGCGGTCGAGGTCATTGCCCACGCTCCGTCTCTCAGCTCATCGGGACTTGGGTGAAGCGGGCCAGGTCGGAGAGGAGCTCGGCTTGGAAGCGTCGGTCGTGGACCGCGGGATGTGGAGCCCGCTGCTGCTGGTGGAACCAGTAGCCGCCGCTGGTGCGGGCCTCACCATCGTCACTTGTGGCCAGCCACACCTGGGTGACGTGGCCGAGGCGCAGGTCGTCAGGGGCATGCCGACCGCCCATCCTGGTGGGCACCCAGCCGGGGTCGACCGCATTGCTGCAGACGTCGGGCCAGAGTCCGGCGACAGCCACGGCGAGGGTGGTGACGAACAGCTTGCTGTCGGAATAGGAACCCGCCCTGCGCAATCCGCCCCAGTCCAGGTCGGCCAGGTCGCTCCGACCACCGCGGTGCATGCCGCTGCTGAGGTACACGAGGCGCTGCGGACGGTCGATCAGCGCCGTGAGGACGTAGGGCGCGACGATGTTGACCGGCAGGACCTGTCGGCCGCCCGACACCCCGGCGTTGTGGATCACCGCGTCGACCGCACCGAGCTGGTTCACCTGATCGGCCACCCCACGGGTCTGGCCAAGGTCGGACAAGTCTCCTACGACGACCTTCGCACCTAGGCGGGTCAGATCCTCCACCGCGGTCACCCGCTCAGCGCTGCGGGCGTGAACGATCACCTGGTGGCCCTGCTGGAGCAGGGTTTGGGCTGCCGCCCGGCCCAGGCCGTCTACGGAGCCGGTGACGAAAACTCGTGCCATGTCAGCAGACCGCCTGATCGGGGGTACCCGATGGGGCCCGTCTCGCATGGGATGGACATTGATGTGGCTTCCCTTCGTCCTCCGGGCGAGGCTCGCGTGCCTTCGAGCGGCCAGGTGCCGTATTTCAGCGATTCACGTGCGCTTGGCGGCGTCACAGCCGACTCGGCTGGACGCGTAAGCGCCGGACCGACGGTCACGACCGCTGTTCGATGAGTTTCGCGTGGAGAAGCTTTCCGACGAGTTCGATGCGGAGTCGGGGATCGGCAGCGGTGTTCCCCGAGTGGAGCTTGAGCTTGGAGTAGGTGAGGTTGAGTCCGTCGGTGTCGATCACGATGCCCGGCGTGGTGACGATGAAGAGCTTGCCGTGCACCATGTCGGTCTCGATCCGAAGGACATTCGACGTGATCACCGCCTGGGTGAAGTTGAGGGTGACTCGGCACAATTGCGTGCGCAGCTCGATGCGCGCGGGGACCTGCCAGCGCCCTTCACGTACATACCTGCCGCCGTGTTGCTCGACCGTGAGTATCTCGTGGCCCTTCGCGGCGGGCATGATCGGCAGGTCCAAGGTGAGCTCGGCCAGCTCGCCGACTGTCCGGGCTGACAGCGCGATCTCCAGGCGGCTGTCGAGTTCCTCGGCGCTGAGCCGGCCCTCACCGGCAGCGACCCGCAGCGCATCCACGACCCGATCGCGATCCGCGTGCGACGCACGAAGGTCGGGCTGGTCATCCGGCATGGCAGCCACGTTAGCAAGGCAGGTCGTCCCCGATAGCCCGCGCCCCTCCACAGGCGAGGGAGGAAGGCTGCCAGCCCGGCTAGCAATCGTTGGACCGGCGGCGGTCGGAACAGGACCACCGTCGCGCGCGGCAAAGCCATCAGGCCAGCGGTGGGTGTCGACGTGACGCCACGCTTCGTGAGGGGACTACCAGGGCCGTCGCCGGGTGTGGGGCGCCATTCACACGCCTTGGAGGTCAAAGACGAAGGAGGCAAGCCAATCGCCAGCCTTCCGGAACGGAGTCAGCGTTCCTCGCCGTGGGGGTGTTGGCCCTGTTGTTCGTGCGCGATGTCGTCCAGGCCCGCACCTTCGGGCCGGTGGTGACCGGCGAGATCGGACTCCGAAGGCGTCGGCGCCTTGGGGCCCTTGATGAGGCTCGCTATCACGGTGATCGTCAGCACGGCGATGATGAACACCAACGAGGCGCCTGTGCTGATGTGGAACTCGATCCGTTCGCCCGCGTAGAGCGCCGTGATGATCAGCTTCACGCCGATGAATCCGAGGATGACGGCCAAGCCTTGGGTGAGGTACACCAGCCGGTCACGCATGCCATCGAGCACGAAGTAGAGCTGCCGCAGCCCCATCAGTGCGAACGCGTTGGCCATGAAGACGATGTACGGCTCACTGGTGAGACCGAAGATCGCGGGGATCGAATCCAGCGCGAACATGATGTCGGTCATGAAGATGGCGCACATGACGATGAAGAGCGGAGTCACCGTTCGGACCCCGTTGAGGCGCAATACGAACTTGCCCTCGTGGTACTCGGTCGTCGTAGGTACGAGACGCTCCACAGTCTTGAGAATCTTGTTCTCCGTGGGATCCGCCTCGACGCCGTGACTTGTCACCAGCTTGGCCGCGGTCCAGATCAGGAACGCGCCGAAGAAGTAGAACAGCCAGGAGAACTTCGCCAGCGCCGCACCCGCCACGACGATGAAGAAGAACCGCAGGATCAGGGCACCGATGACGCCGAGCTGAAGCACCTTCATCTGGTGGATGGCGGGCACCGCGAAGCTACTCATGATCACGAGGAACACGAACACGTTGTCCACCGACAACGACAGCTCGGTGATGTAACCCGCGAAGTACGCGACCGTATGCTCCACAGCGTCCTCATGACTCAGCTCCGGCTGCGCACTCGCCCACGCGTACAGCAGGAATCCGAAGACCGCCGCCAATGCGACGAAGAAGACGATCGTGATCGACGCCTCTTTCATCCCTACTGCGTGCGGGTTACGTGCCGCGCGAATGAAGTCGATGGCGTAGATCACGATGACCAGCAGAATGGAAGCCGCCCAGACCGTGTTGCCCAGCGGCAACGGCTCGAGGTCGGGTTGGGTCTCCGACGATGCGGCTAGGAGTGGCACTCCACTGGGAAGCAGCACACCAACAGTTGCGAACATCTCGTCTCCCTGCTGCCGCTCGGAGATCCAACCCGGAGGCTGACCGACTCGGAGCGCCGCGTAGTCAAAGGCCTCGCCGTCTCGGCCACGGCCAGCCTAGCCGGGCAACTGGCCCGCGCACGGTGTAGCGCGCGCTCTCCCAAGCGCTGCTGGGCCGCCAGCTCCGCAGAGATCGAGGCGAGCAACCGGGGCTGACGCCTGCGGGGACGTCCGAGCTGGCGGCAGCGAAGAGTCGGATCCCCGACCTGAGACCGAGTTGAAGGGCCGCCCGCTGTGCAGTCGAGACTCTCAAGGCGGAGGCGAGCCCGCTGATTCGGAAGTGCTCGTGACTTCGCGTTCGCCGCGCGTGTGCGCATAGCGAATCCGGCTACGGGGTTGGGAGCGCGGCGGCGGTGACCGGTTGCCACGCGGGCTGCCCATCGAAGCCGGGCGCCTCGGTCAGACCCCGGGTGACGCCGGTTTCAAGGTCGATGACGTAGACGTCCCACGACCCGTTCGCGTCGGAGTAGTACGCGAGCGACCGGCCATCCGGCGACCACCGCGGTCGTTCCTCCGAGGCCGGACCGGCGAGGACGGAACGCCCTCCCGTGCCGTCAGCAGCCATGACGGCGATGTCGAAGCCTGTCGACGTCACGACGTTGTACGCCAACTGCGCCCCGTCGGGTGACCACGCGGGGTTGATGCCGCGGACCGGCGGTGAGACGAGTGGCTCGTCAGCTCCGGAATCCAGGAGGACCGCGCGGAGCTCGGGCGGGCCGCTACGCGTGCTCGCGAATCCGATCCGCGAGCCGTCCTGCGACCACTGCGGCTTGTCGTCCAGCCCAGGGGAGTCCACAAGCTGCCGAACGTTCGAACCGTCCACGTCCATCACGAAGATGTCCCAGTCGCCGTCCCGGTTCGAACTGAAGGCCAGCCGTCGGCCGTCCGGCGACCAGCTGGGATAGAAGTTGGCTGCCGCGTCGCGGGTGACCTGCCGCAGGTCTGAACCGTCCAGAGAGATGAGGTAGATGTCACTGCCCCTGACCGTTCCCGCATTGAAGGCCAGCCGTCGCCCATCGGACGACCACGCCGGGTGTGACACCGGCGGCAGCCCTTCCGTCAACCGCCTGACGCCCGAGCCGTCCGCACGCATCACGTAGAGCGCGTCGACTCCCTCGCGATCCGAGACGAACGCGATGAGCCCACCCCCATCCGGGCTACTCGACGGCAGCCTGAGCCCCGACTCCACGGGGGACGTCTGGTGCGATGGATCGCTTGGGGTAGGCGCCACCGTGCATCCGAGCGTCGGGAGTCCGAGCGCGACAGCCACCAAGGAGATGCTGACCAGCCGCCCACGCACTGTCCGCATTGCCCGAGTCTGGCACGGCTCGACGGCTGACCACCGGGATGACAGCTGAAGGAGCCGGTATGCCGCGGGCCGCGGCGCGTGGCTGAGCGCCGGCGGACTGCCTCAGGGACACGTCAGGGAACGAGTGCTACAAGCCTCTCGAGGATGTCGGCGAGTTCTGCCGGCGCTCGGCGGCCGTCGAGCGGTATGCGGCAACCCTCGTGGCCGGGCGAGGTCGGGGCCGAAGTCCTATGGCGCGACTGGCCAGGGTCCTACGCTGCCCCCATGGCGGTGGGCGGTACTCGCAAGGTAAGGGCTGCTCGACGCCGCAGGCACCGGATGGCGCGGGTTGCCCACGACTTGACCGACGACCAGTGGGCGGCGCTACAGGATGCGTGGGGAGGGTGCGCGTACTGCGGCGCCACCGGTCGGCCGCTCCAGCGCGATTGCGTCCTACCCATCTCCCGGGGTGGGCGATACACCCTCGTCAACGTGGTCCCCGCCTGCCGGTCGTGCAACACCAGCAAGTGCAGCGACGAGGTGACCGCATGGCTGCGGCGCAAGCGCTTCGATGAGCGGTCCTTCCTGCTGCGGCACGCGCAGATTCAGGTCGATCTCCAACTCCAGTTCTTGGCGTGCCGATGCGGCGAAGTGATTCAAGGCTTGTGCTAGCTGGTGGCGCGGCGCTCGGTATCTCAGGCTTCGCTGCGGAGATGGTGTCGCCTTGACATCGACGGTGACCGCTCTGGTGGTCAGGCCGTCTGCTCGAGTAGCTCCGCTGCCCCCGGTCACGAACTCCACGACGGTGCGCACGACGTCCGGGTCGGCCAGGATCCTGCGGTGCCCGAGGCCTTCGGTCGTGACCAGGGGCGCGCCGATCGCTGCGGCGAGGTTGGCGGCGTCGGCGTATGCCGTTTGCCGGTCGCTGCGATCTGCGATCACCAGCGACGGCACCGGATCGGTGTGCGCGGCCTGCACCCGTGCATCGAAGTCGTTTCCCGGGATGCCGACGAAAGCCTCGACCGATCGGTCGAAGGCGCGGCGCGTGCGCGGTCCGAAGCCGAGCGCGGCCTGGAATCCGTCGAACAGGGACTGTGCCTGGACCATGGGCGCGATGAGGACCAGGCGCTCGGTGCCCAGCCAGCCGAACCGCAGCGCGAGGTAGGTCGCGATGGCGCCCAGGGAGTGAGCGATCACCGCTTCGGCCGGGCCGAATCTGAGAAACGCGGCGTCGAGTGCGCGTGCGAACTCGACCCCGTGCGTTCGGCCCGGACCGGCCGGGCCGTGCTCGGAGTCCCCGTGGGACGGCGCGTCCAGCATCACCACCCGGTAGCCCGCGGCTGCGAGGGGCTCCACGAGGGCCGCGAACTGGGCGCCGCGTCCACCCCAGCCATGCATCAGGTAGACGGCCGGCCCCTCGCCCCAGACCAATCCGCGGACCGTGTGCCCCTGCACGTCGAGCTCGAACGACTCGCCCCCGCCTGGCAGGGGGCGCGCGGCCATCCGCGGCGGGGCGCTGAACCACAGGTCGCGCGCGAGCCGGCCGCTACGTCCGGGAGCGAGGTACTCGCCGAAGCGGAAGGATGCTCGGAGAGCGCCATTCCGAATACGAACGATCGTGCTTTTTTGATCCCATGCCATGGCCGTCGTCTCCTTCTGCGTGGTGGGTCAGGCGCTGCTCGCCGCGAGCAACTGCTCGAGGGCGGCCCCGGTGAGGTCGAGAGCCCTTGGGTCGCGCAGCAGGCGCGCTGCTGTGGTGGTAGGCGTACATGAGTCCCTGGAGGGTGAACGCGAACTGCTCGGTGTCCAGGTCGGCCCTGAAGTGGCCCTCGCTGACGGCGGTGCCGGCGACGGTGGCGATGAACTCGGCCCAGTCCTGCTGGTTGCGTACCAGCGCGTCGCGCATCGGACCGGGCTGGTCGTCGTACTCGACGGAACCGGCGACGAAGATGCAGCCGCCCTGCAGTGCCGCCGTCTCCCACTCCAGCCAGCTCTCGAAGAGCGCGCGAACCCGAGCGATCCCCCGCGGCGCCCTGAGCGTCGGCCGGATGACGATGTCGGTGAACAGTTCCCGTCCGCGCTCGAGCGTCTCCAGCTGAAGCGCCTCCTTGGACTTGAAGTGCGCGAACAGTCCCGACTTGCTCATCTCGGTCGACTCGGCCAGCTGGCCGATCGTGAGCCCAGTGAACCCGACCCGCGACGCGATCCCGACAGCCTCGTCGAGGATCGCAGCCTTCGTTGCCTGACCCTTGCTCACAGGAGCCAGAATCGCACGCTCGTGCTTTTTCTGTCAAGGAACTCGGGATATCGTCCAGTGGAGGTCCCGAGTTGTGAATCACCCAAGAGTCTCCTGGTTGAACCGGCGGCCAATCCCGGTTCTTGTGGAGGAGAAGGCCATGGCCATCACCGCCACCATGGCGAGTTGGGCGTGACCCGGGCCAACTGAAAGCCGAAGCGCCGCCGCCCCTCTACGGCGGCTGCGGCGCAACTCCTGGCGATGGGACGCACCGCCGGGGGCCCATCAACCGTCCAGTTTCCTGACCACGCGTTGAACGGTCAGCCAGGAGCGGGTGGTGATGTCCTTGCCGCAGGTCCTCTCGAGCCAGGACATGAAGGTCGGGGTCTGGCCCGGGACCGTGTTGTCGGTGACAGCCAGGACGACGCGGGCCGGGCGGTCGTAGCGGACGATGCGGGTCGTCGGGTCGGGCGACTCAGGCACGTCGGCGTCCCGGTAGGGGTACTTGAGGAAGGTCGCGGTCAGGTAGGTGCCAGACCCGTGCGTCAGGTCGGGGAAGGGGTCGCTGTCCAGCGAGCTTGCGCAGTTCGCCATGACTGCGGATGATCGTGCTGCTGGTGATGCCCAGCTCGCTGGTGAGGGCGCCCTCGATGCGCTGCTCGAGCGCGGGAACGTCGGACTCCTCGCTGTCGAACAGGATGTTGCCGCTGGCCAGCACGGACGCAACGTGCTGGTAGCCGAGTCCCTCGAACACCCCGCGCAGCTTGTCGTTGGTCATGTTCGGTCTGCTCGGCGCGATCCCGCGCAGCAGTGCGGCGTAGCGGTGCACGCCGCGACCGTAGCAAGGGCATCAGGGGAGCGCATCAGGCGCAGATGGCACTCCCTGAGGGCTCCACCGCGGGTCACCCAAGGGTCAGGAACGAACGATCTGCTGAAACGCCCACCGGTTGCCGTCGGGATCGGAAAGCATGACGAACCGACCCCATGCGAGTTCGTCCACTCCCGTGCAGTCGATCCCGCGCTCCCGCAGATAGGCCAGGCATGCGTCGGCGTCGTCCACCACAACCTGGATGCACTGCGACGACCCCTGGGGCATCATCTCCAATCCCACCCCAAAGCAGAACGAGCACGCCGAGCCCGGGGGCGTCACCTGTACGAAGCGCAGGGTCGGGCTGACCGTCACGTCGTGATCGACTGGCCACCCCAGTCGGTTGGCGTAGAAGTCGATCGACCGATCGACATCGGCGACGGCGATCGGAATCAGTTCGATCTTGAAGTCCACGTCATCCTCCTGTGGCTCGCATTTTCAAGGTCGCCAGTAGTCGCTGCCTGCCAGAAGCCGGTGTCCCCTCGACCACTGGCGGGAGATCGCGACGGGTAGGGAGGTACCTTCCGCGCGGTAGGCCGACGCTTCCGGCAGGCTACAGCCCTACCCAAGGAGACGACGCGCGTGCGTCCTGCCGTCGGCGGCGGCGGACCTCGGCATGCGCCAGCCCGCCGGCGAGCAGCACCGGCCAGACGTACCTGAGCTTGGCCATGAGCTCGCGGAGCCACTCGGGCAGTGAGGGCAACTGCCAGTCCGGCCAGGGGATGGCGATGTCCGGCCACGGGACGTCGGGCCAGTCGAGGTGCGGCCACGGGAGGCGCAGGTGCCAGTCCGGCCACGGGATGTGGATCCGTCGACAGCAGCCAGACGCCCAGCACCGCGGCCAGCGCGCCGGCGGCAGCCGCGCCCGCCCGCCGCGCTGCGTACTGGCGGGGGTGCTCACGGATCCAGGCCTCGCGGGCGGCGGCCTTCGACCCGGGTTCCGGGTCGAGGTCGACTCCGCCGATCCCCGCGTGGGCGGCCGCCAGAGCGCCGAGCTCGCTGCCCGGGGAGTACCAGGTCACCCGGCGCGCGGGACCCATGAGTCGCGGCAGCCGCACGCTGAGCGCGCCGCGCGATCCGCCGTCGAGGACTACTCGTTCCTCCGAGGTCCGGCGGGTGGCGACCTCGGCGCCGGCAACGGACCAGGTGATGCGCCGGCCCAGGGCGGCATGGAGGATCTCGACCAGGTGTTGGTCCTCACTGATCGTCAGGAGCCAGCGCTCAGGATCGCCCATGGACCTATATTAGAGCGGCCGCTCTAGGAAAGGGAAGATCGCGATGGCGAGGACCGTCGACCCGGCGCGGCACGAGGCCCGGCGCCTGGCGATCATCGACGCCGCGTTGACCTGCTTCGCCGCCGACGGCTTTGATCGCACCACCACGGCCACGATCTGTCGAACGGCGGGCATCGGGTCGGGCACCTTCTTCCACTACTTCCCCACGAAGCTGGGCGTGCTGTTGGCCATCATCGAGCTCGGGCACCAGCGAGACCGCGGCCTGGTTCGAGGCACAGCGGGGGCGCTCGCGAGCCCGTCGAGGTCCTGCTGGACCACGTCGCCCGTGCCGCGGACGAGGGTGCCGATCCCCGCGTCGCCGGCTTCGTCCGGGCCGTCGGCGCGGTCATGTCCGACGCGAAGGTCGCCGCGGCGCTCGCGCGGGACGAGGCCGTCCTACGCGAGGGACTGCTGCCCTGGGTCGAGGCATCCCAGCGCGCCGGCGGGATCCGCGACGACCTCCCGCCCGGTCGGCTCACCGACTGGATCATGGTCCTGCTCGACGGCTTCCTCGGCCGGATCTCCGGCGAGCAGTTCGACCCAGTGGCCGAGCGCGACATGCTGCTCGCCGCCGACACGCGGTGGTATGAAGCTGTATCGGTCACGCCGTCAACGTGATCCCAGGCGTATGGCCGATCGAGCTGCGCGGCTTCGAGCCCGTCACCGTGCGCCGGAGGACCGCGAGCTGGTGCATGCCGTCCCGTTGCTTCCGCCGCCGGCCGGACTCCGGTGAGGCTGAGACTCCCTTGGTTATGGGACGTTCGCGTTCGATTCGGGCCGCCGGTCAGAAGGTCAGGCAGGATGAGCCGGTGGACCCCACGCTGGAAGGCGAGTTGGAAGCCCTTCGGGGACGTCTTCGTGGCATCCGGCTGCCACTGGCGGTTGCTGACTCCGCCGAGGCCCGCACCCTCGCCGGCTCCGCTGCCGACCAGATCGGCGACTACATCCTCCCCCGACTGCGGGCGGTAGAGGCTCCCCTGTTGACAGTTGTCGCTGGTTCCACGGGGGCGGGGAAGTCTGCTTTGGTGAACTCGCTCGTCGGCCACGTCGTGAGTAGGGCGGGCGTGCTGCGGCCCACAACGCGACAGCCGGTCCTGGTCCATCACCCCAGCGACGAGCGCTGGTTCGCGGACGACCGGATCCTGCCTGACCTCTCTCGGCTCAGCGGCACTTCGGTGGGGGCGGGGGCACCGCGGGCCGCCGGGCCGGCTGCCCTGTTCCTTGTCCCAGATGTCCGGGTGCCCGCGGGGCTGGCGCTGCTGGACTCCCCCGACATCGATTCGGTTTCGACGGCGAACCGCGAACTGGCCGCGACGCTCATGGCATCGGCGGACATGTGGCTGTTCCTCACGACGGCCGCCCGTTACGCCGACGCTGTTCCGTGGCGAGCGCTCCGAGCGGCTGCAGAGCGGGACGCGGCGGTGGCGCTCGTGCTCAACCGGGTCCCCCAGGAGGCTCTTGCAGAGGTCGGCGGACATCTGCGCGACCTGCTATCACAGGAGGGGCTGGCCGACGCTCCATTGTTCGTCATAGCCGAAGCGCCACTTCTGCGCGACGGGTTGCTCGAGCCCGCCGCCATCGCCGAAGTTCGCACGTGGTTGGAGGACCTGGCCGGGGATCCGGCGGCGCGGGCGGCCGTGGCCCGGCGCACGCTGGCGGGCGCCCTGTCTGCCCTGGTCGTGGACGTCGTCCGGGTGGCGGACGCTGCGGACAGGCAGGTGGCCGCGAGCCATAGGCTGCGCGAGATGGCGGATGCGAGCTTCGAGGCCGGAGCTGCACGAGTCGCCGAGATCGGCGCGGACGGGTCGCTCCTGCGGGGCGAAGTGCTCGCCCGATGGCAGGAGTTCGTCGGAGCAGGGGCATTGTCGGCAGCCCTGGAGAATCGCATGGGGCGACTGCGTGACGCGCTTGCGCGAGCGATCCGCGGTGAGCCGGCGCAGCCGGAGCCAGTGGTACACGCTCTGGAGTCCGGGGTGGCGCGAGTTCTCCTCGACGAGCTCGCCACTGCCCACGAGCGGACTGATGCCATGTGGCGCGACGACCCGGTCGGTCGCCCTCTGGCCCAGCAGGGTGATCTCGCGGTGCCCGCGCGAGCAGCCGCCGCCCAGGCCGAGGCGGTGGTTCGAGACTGGCAGGGGGACGTCCTGGAGATGGTGCGCAGCGAAGGCGGGGAGCGCCGCGGGACGGCACGGGCCCTCGCCTACACCCTGAACGGCTCGGCGCTGGCGCTCATGGTCCTGGTCTTCAGCGCGACGGGAGGGCTCACCGGCGCCGAGTTCGGCATCGCCGGGGGCTCGGCAGCGCTGGCCCAGAAGCTGTTGGAAGCGCTGTTCAGCGACGACGCGGTACGGCGGATGTCGATCGCGGCGCGCGAGTTGCTGGCCACCAGGGTCGAGGCCTTCTTCGCCGAGCATGTGCGCACCTTCACGGATCTGCTTGCGGGCTTGGACATGGATCCCCCGGCAGGGGAGGTTCTGCGAGGGCATGTGGCTGCCGTGATGGGTGCCCGCGATCGGATGTCTGAGTTCGCCGCTGAGATCCGCGAGCCCCTCCCGGCCGCGCCTGAGCCCCAGCCAGCACCTGGGCGGCCCGTTCCGGATGCCCGTCAGACCATACGCTCGCGCCTGCGTGACTGGTGGAGCGCTGGATCATGAGACTGCGGCGATCGGGCGCTGAGGCGCCGTTGGATGCAGCCACCGTCGCTGCGCGGTGCCGAGGCCTGGAGCGAGCCGTGTCGGTCGCCGCGGACCGCGTAGGTGGGGGGGCGGTGCAAGAGGCTCGTCAATGTCGTGGCGCGCGCATCGGAGCGCTTGGCGCTTTCGCCCGATCTGACCGTCGTCGCACTGGCCGGCCCCACTGGAGCCGGCAAGTCGAGCCTGTTCAACGTGCTGGTGGGTGAGACGATCGCCACCGTCGCTGTCACCCGCCCGACGACCGACCGACCTGCGGCTGGGCTGTGGACCGGGTCGCCAGATGCATCAGCCCTGCTGGAGTGGCTCGGTGTGACGCGAGCCCATTCCGTGGGGACCGATGCCGACGACCCGATGTTCGGTCTTGTCCTGCTCGACCTGCCCGACATCGACTCGACACTCGACAGCCATCGCGATCAGGCCGACCGCATCGTGGCGCGCGCCGATGTCATGGTGTGGGTCCTGGATCCGCAGAAGTACGCCGATGCCGTGGTCCACGACAGCTACCTGGCGCGCTACGCGCGGCATTCCGAGCTCACGATCGTGGTGCTGAATCAGGTCGACCTGCTCTCGGAGCCGGACGCCCGAGCCTGTCTGGCACACCTGCGAGGGCTGGTCACGGCCGACGGCCTGCCGGACGCTCAAGTGCTCGGGGTGTCAGCGCAGACGGGCGCTGGGCTGGACGACGTGCGCGCGGCAGTCTCTGAGGTTGTGGCCCGACGCCAGGCCGCTTTGACACGCTTGGCCGCCGATCTTGCTGCTGCGGCCCAGGCACTGCATCGAGAGGCAGGCGACCAGGGCACGCCGATCTCGCCCCCCACGGGGGCCGTGCGCCGCCGACTTGCCGATGCCATGGCCGAAGCAGCCGGCGTGCCCCTGATCGAGGAAGCAGTGACGGCCTCGGTGCGGCGGGCGGGCGCCTTGCGAACGGGATGGCCCCCGCTGCGCTTGGTGACCAGGTTGCGGCGCGATCCCGCTGCTCGCCTGCGCTTGGCTCGCAAGGGGGTGGACCCGCGGCTGCTGCACACCTCGCTGCCCTCGACCTCGGCCGTCTCGCAGGCAGAGGTCGCCGCTGCGGCGCGGGCCTACGCGACCGCTGCATCCGACGGCTGCCCACCTGCATGGATCCGAAGCTCCCGGGCGTTGGCGGTCACCGCCGCTGATGCGATCGGGCCGCAGCTGGATGCCGCCGTCGCTCGGGCGGAAGTGGGCAGCCCGAGACAGCCCTTGTGGTGGCGGCTGGCGGCCGGGCTCCAATGGCTACTGCTGGTCGCCGCCGTCGCCGGGCTCGTTTGGCTGCTCGGCCTGATCCTCGTGAAATCCCTTGCCCTAGCGGCCCCCGAGCCGCCAAGGATCGGGGTGGTGCCGGCGCCGACACTGCTGCTGACAGCCGGAGTCCTCGGCGGATTGTTGCTCGGGCTCATCGCCGCCTGGTCGACTCGTATCACCGCGCGCCGCGCGGCTGCTCGGGCTCGAGCGGCCGTGGTCGCGCAGGTGGAGGAAGTGGCCAAGGTCCTCATTGTTGAACCGGTGGACGGTGAGGTCGCCACGCTCGCCGAGTTTCGCCTCGGCCTGGTGGCCGCGCAAGGCCGATGACCTCCGCTATCCCGTGAGCGCCCCCCGAGCCTGGAGATTTCGAGAAGGCTGTCTCGTCGACGGCAAGGTGTGGATCGAGGCCGGATTTCCGGGTGCAGGTAAGAATCGGCAGCCGTGGGGTAGATCCTGACGGACCGAGACGATCTTGGCCATCACAGTAAGGAGTTGACCGATGAGCGACCCCGATCATGCCGATGAGAAGCTTCGAGAGAAGGTCCTGGGCATTGCCCGGTCCGCCCGCTTCTGCATGGTGACCGTCTCCAATGGCGCAGATGACCTGCTCTCGCGGCCGATGACGCCCCAAGAGGTATCTGGTGAAGGAGAGGTCTGGTTCCTCATCGACACGACGGGAGACCAAGCCGCGCAGGTGATGGCTAATCCGGCCGTCAACCTGGCCTTCGTGGACAGTTCCACCTGGCTCTCGATCAGCGGAGAGGGCAAGGTCCTGAGCGACAAGGACAAGGTCGAAGAACTCTGGAGTTCCGCCGCCGAGGCGTGGTTCCCGACGGGTCCATCCGACCCGAGGCTCGGGGTGCTGTGCGTTCGGGGGAAGTCGGCGGAGTACTGGGATGCGCCGGGAGGGCGAATTGCCACTGTCCTGTCCTTCATCAAAGCCAAGGCGACGGGTGAGGCGCTGACCGCGGACAACGAGGCCATCCGGCTCGGTTGAGTAGCGTGGGTGTGACTCGTCGAAGGTCCGGCGCTGGAGGCCGGGTGGCCAGCGACCTCGGCCGGCGTGGCTCGAAGGGGTACAGCCGCGCTGCGCCGAGCTGATAGGGACAGCCCTCGAACGGCTGGAGGAGGCGCTAGTGTCGCGCCTCTGAAGTTGGTTGACGGCTTGCGTGGGGCAGGATTTCGTCTGCGGTCTTGGTCCACACGAATGGGTGGCTGTGTTTGGTTCCAGCCGTTGATGGAGGCGCCGATGGCGGTGACGAGTTCCTTGACGCTGGTGAAGGTGCCGCGGCGGATGGCTTGGCGGGTGATGATGCCGAAGAACACCTCGACCAGGTTCAGCCACGACCTGAGGTCGGGGTGAAGTGCAGGGTCATCCGGGGATTCTTGGCCAGCCATGCGTTGATGTCGGCGTGCTTGTGGGTGTGGTAGGTGTCGCAGACCACGCGCAGCCTCCTGATCGGGTACTGGTCCGCTGGCTTGGGGACGGACGTGACGTCCTGCCCCACGCGCGCCAGGCACGACCCCGCCCCTTCGTAGTCGGAGTCAGAGCTTCGGCGGTGATCTCGTTGGGACTCGTGCCGAGCTGTTCGGGTGTTCGGGTGTCGTCGTTGAGCATGAGGACGAGCAGGTCCCCGGTGGCTGGGTCGTACTGCATGTAGGCAGTGAAGGCGGGTATTGCCCCGCTATTGGAGATGCCCGTGGCGGATGGCGGGGTCGGAGGCCAACACCCGAGGCTGTGTCCGGTCTCGGGCAGCCCCTTGGTCATCTCGGGGAAGGTGGAGGCCGAGAGCAGCTGTCCATGAGCCAGGGCACGCAGGAACGCAGCAAGGTCCGCGGGCGTGGAGACCAGTGCGCCTGCGGCGCCGGCGGCCGTCTCGAGCGCTCGGTAGGAGACGCTGGACGTGTCACCCTCGGGTAGCGCGTTGGAGAGCCCGCCGATCGGTGCGCGGGTCGGGTCGGAGGCGAAGTAGGTGGAGCTGAGGCCGAGCGGTTCGGTGATGCGTTCCCACGTGGCTAATCCGATGCAAGCCGCTAACGCATCGCCTCCCGAAGGGCGCAGCCACATCGGGACGTGTCTGCTGCACCTCGCGGAAGGCGGTGCCGAACATCTTCCAGGCGGTGACCGGCTCAGTGACCCTGACGCTCCCCGTGCGTCGGCCACCACCCAGGATCGCGATCTCACCGAAGAAGTCCCCGTCTGCGGCACGGACATGCACCGGAGTGATCGCGAGCGCGCCTTCGTCGGCTACTCCACCCAGCTGTCGGTGACCCGACCGTCCTCGTTGGTCACCCAGACCACTGCACCTCGCTGCCACAGAGGGTGTATCGCCAGTGCTCATGCCCGGTGCCATCGGCCGGGCTCGGCCAGTCCAGTTGCCCGACCGAGTGCATCTTGCGGGCAACGCTCGGCTTGGCGTCACCATCACGCACCCGTACCGCGTCCGCTGCGGTGGCACAAGACGTAACAACCCCTCCGTCGACCGGGTCATCGACCTAGTCCAGGACATTGAGTCGAGGGCTATGCGGACGGAGGCCGTGGGCCGGGGTGTGCGCCGTCGGCTGGTTCGAGGCCGGACGCCGCGACTTGCACTTTGTCGCGGTCGTGGTGGTTCACGTGCGGGGGGCCCTCGTAGGGGTGCAGGTCGGGATGGTGGGTCGGGTGGACCTCGTGCAGCGCCTCGTCGGTGGGGAGCATGGCAGCGATGTCCTCGGCGTTCTGGGAGTGGCTCATCAGCCGGGCCGCCCAGGCCAGCAGGATCGCGACCATCGCGATCGAGGCCACCAGTCCCCAAGGCTCGATGAGCCGGGTGAGCTTGAACGCGAGGAACCCGATCAGGCCGACGGCGGGGACGGTCAGCACCCAGGCGATCGCCATCTCGCCGATCTTCTTGCGGTTGAGCCCGGTCCCGGCGGACACCCCGGCGCCCATCACCGAGGAGGCCGCGGCCTGGGTGGTGGAGATCGGGATCCCGAGGTTGGTCGCGCCGAAGATCGCGGTGCTCGCCCCGATGTTCGCCGCCACCCCGGAGCTCGCGGTCAGCTTGGTGATCCGCAGCCCCATCGTCTCGATGATCGCCCAGCCACCCCACATGGTGCCGATCGCGATCATGCTGTAGGCGGCCAGCTCCATCCACAGCGGCGCCTCCTCGCCGTCGGTCATGTAGCCGCCGGCGACCAGGGTCGCGGCCATGATCCCGATCGTCTTCTGCGCATCGTTCGCGCCGTGGCCGAACGACACCGCCGCCGAGGAGACGATCTGCAGCCACTTGAACTGCTTGGCGTCGTCGTCCCACTTGGTCGCGCGCTGCAGCGCGAACACCAGGTACATCGCCAGGAACGCGATCGAGAACGCCACCGCCGGCGAGGCGAAGATCGCGATGACCGTGTTCCGGACGCTTTCCCACTCGATCGCATCCGGGCCGCCCGCGGCCAGACCTGCGCCCACCAGCCCGCCGATCAGGGCGTGGCTCGACGACGACGGCAGCCCGACCGACCAGGTCAGGTAGTTCCAGAAGATCGCCGCGAGCAGCGCCGAGAACGTCACCGCCAGACCCAGCGGCAGGCCCCCCGGCCCCTCCCCGAGGGTGTCGATCTTCACCGTCTTGGCGACGGTGTTGGCCACCGCGGTGCCCACGAAGAACAGCGCCGCGAAGTTGAAGAACGCTGCCATGTAGACCGCCGTCTTCGGCTTCAGCGCCTTCGTCGCCACCACCGTCGCCGTGGAGTTCGCCGCGTCATGGAACCCGTTGGTGAAGTCGAACAACAGCGCCAAGCCGATGATCGCGACCACCACCACAGCGACGACGTCCATGAGGCCTCCTAGCGAGTGCGCCAACGGTATGTGGCGCACCCGGTAGAGGCGAGGCTAAAAGTCGCTTCGGGGGCGGTATTCCGGGGAGTTCATTCGGTGTTCACGCACCGCTCACTGGTGCGCCATGGGCCTCCGGGATCCGCGCCGATGCGTGGGTCGCAAGGGCAGTCTGAGCTGCTCGTGGACGGGTCGCCGGTGTCATCATGCGGTGGTGATCGTGGGCGTGGGCCGGTACCTCCGAGGCCGGGAGGTGGATCTCGCCCAGGCCCAGCTGATCAGGCGTGCCGGCACCCTGACGCCGGACACTGTCGCCCTGATCCGGGCAATGTATGTCCGGTCCACGTCCGACTACGCCGACTTCCTCTGGATCGCTCTGGCGGGGCCCACGGACCAGGAGCTCACGTCGCTGGCCGAGCTGTTGGGCGTGTCACCGCCGTGGGTCGAGGAAGCGCTCAACATCAAGCAGCGCGCGAAAGCGGAGTTCAGTGCTGATCAGCAGCGCGGCCTGATCCTGTTCAAGACGGTCAGCTATGACGAGGAGACGTCAGGCGTCGACACCGGCCAGATCACCCTCGTCCTCGGACCCTCGTTCGTGCTCACGGTCAGGCTCGGTCCCATCGGGGCGCTCAGCCGGGTCCGCGCGAGCTGGTCGACAACCCCGAGTTCCTGGCATTGGGTCCACTTGCGGCGGTGCACGCCATCATGGACGCCATCGTCGATGACTACCTCTCGGCCACCGACGAGATCGGCGCGGACATCGACACTCTCGAGGAGCAGGTCTTCTCGCCCCGGATCACGGACGACAGCGAGGCCATCTACCGGCTCAAACGCGAGAATCTCGAGCTGCGCCGAGCGCTCGCGCCGCTGGTGCCCGTCGCCCAGCGCCTCATCTCGGGCACGCTGCAGGGCGAGATCCCGGCCGGCCTCCGGCCCTACTTCCATGACGTGGGCGACCACCTGACGCGTGCCCACGACTACGTCGAGAGCTACGAGAATCTGCTCGTGACCATGCTGCACGCCTCCAACGCCCGCCACGGCCTCCAACAGAACACGGACATGCGCAAGATCGCCGCGTACGCGGCAATGCTCGCCTGGGCAACGGCGATCGCAGGCGTGTACGGCATGAACTTCGTCTACATGCCCGAGCTGGACGAGGTCTGGGGCTACCCGTTCGCCCTGATCCTGATGCTCGGAGGGGTCCTATGGATCCACCGGGCCTTCAAGCGCTCCGGCTGGCTCTGACCCCCGACCCGCGCTGACCCGACTCGCGCCGGCTGCGACCCAGAGGACGACTGACCGACGTCCAGGTAGATGTGCGTGGCGGGGCCGCAGGCTCTCCTGGAGCCTCGGCCTCCCTAGGCAGCGCCCCGCCACTCCGATCGCCCTCCGTCGCTGGCGGGGGTGGAGTCACCGTCCGACGCCCGCTGAGCGCACCAGCCGACCCGGTCATGCACGATAGGTCGATGCGGACGATCACCGACGCGGAGCGCCGGGCCAGGCTGGCACGCCGCCACGGACTCGCCGCTGCGCACCGGTATGACTCGGCCCTGGCAGCCGCGACTGCGATGGTCGTCCTGCATGCCACCGAAGCCGCCACCGTCCACATTTCGGTGGCTGCCCGTGTGCGGAGCGCGACCGTGGCTGACGTCGAGGCCGCGCTTTACGAGGACCGCAGCCTGATCAAGCAGCTGGCGATGCGCCGGACACTGTTCGTGTTCCCCAGGGATCTGCTCGGCGCGGCGCTGGGGAGTGCGGCAGCGCGCACCGCAGCGGCCGAGGAGCGCAGCTTGGCGCGCGCGGTGGAGCGCACTGAGATCGCGGGTGATGGGCGGGCGTGGTTGGGGCAGGCGCGCCAGCACGTCCTGGCGGTGGTGGGTGGGCAGCCCCCGCCCATGATGTCCGTGCAGCAGATTCGGGCTGCGGTTCCGATGATCGACCGGAAGGTCCTGTTCGCACCTGGCACCAAGTGGGGCGGGGAAGTGTCCCTGGCGCCACGGGTAGTGGGGTGGCTGGGGGCTCGCGGGGACCTGGTACGCGGGCGCAACGACGGCCATTGGCGCAACCACAAGCCGCTGTGGACTCCCCTGGAGTCCTGGCTGGGGGAGGCGATCGCGCCGAACGACGTGGCGACGGGATACGCCGAGATCGTGCGGCGATGGCTCTGGACCTTCGGGCCGGGAACCGAGGACGACATCGTGTGGTGGCTCGGTTCGACCCGTACCGACGCCCGCCGTGCACTGCACGACGTCGGGGCGGTCGCCGTGGGGCTGGAGACCGGAGGCACGGGTTGGGTGCTGCCGGACGACCTCGACCCCGAGCCGCCGGTCGAGCCGTGGGTCGCGCTGCTGCCGACGCTGGACCCGACGACGATGGGAATGAAGCGGCGCGACTTCTACCTGGATCCAGATGACGTGCCGTACTTGGTCGACACCGCGGGCAACGCCGGACCCACTGCTTGGGTGGACGGCCGGATCGTGGGCTCCTGGGTTCAGGACGAGGACGGCGCGGTTCGGACAATGCTGCGGCGATCCGTGGGCGCCGAGGAGCTGAGCAGGCTGGAGGACGAGGCCCGCCGGCTCACCGAGTTCCTGGACGGGCAGGTCATCGCCAACGTCTTCGGACCCCGGTTGCGCAGGGGCCTGGCGTTGCCGTGAGCTTGACCAGCCCTCGGGCCGCCTAGGAGCGCTTTCGAGCGGCCTCCTCCTTGGCGAGGCGGGAGAACTGCTTGGCGTACTTGCGCTGCTCGTGCGGCGATGACCGCAGGGCGGCGCTGGCGACCTCCCGCTGCAGCCGCCGCCACGAGTCGTAGCGCACCTGGGGCAGCCGTCCCTGTGCAAGCGCATCGAGCACCGCGCACCCCGGTTCGCCGAGGTGGGCGCAGTCGCTGAACCGACACTCGGCCGCGAGCTCCCCGATCTCCGCGAAGGACGCGTCGACGGACTCGGCATCAGTGAACAGCCCCACGGATCGGATGCCCGGGGTGTCGATGATCGCGCCACCGTCGTCGCCGGGCAGCACGTGCAGCCGCCTAGCCGTGGTGGTGTGCCGGCCCTTGCCGTCCCCCTCCCGAACGGCGGCCGTGGCGGCCTGATCCCGGCCGAGGAGGGCATTGGCCAGGGTCGACTTCCCCGCGCCGGATTCGCCGATCAGCACGGCCGTCCGACCGGCCACCACCTCGCGGAGCTGGGCCAGCCCGACCTGCTCCAGCGCGGAGGTCACCAGCACCCGCAGCCCGGGGTTCTCGATCTCCAGTCGGGGCAGGTCGACCGGACCGCCGCCCACCGCCTTGGTGAGCACGAGTACCGGTTCCGCGCCGGCATCCCACGCCTGGGCGGCGACGCGGTGCACCCGCCCGGACCGGACCGGCCGGTCGAGGCCACAGGTGATCAGGACGACGTCGACGTTGGCGGCCAGCGACTGGACCCCCGTCGCGTCGGCGGTCGCCCGGCGCAGCAACGAGTTGCGCGGCAGCACGCTGTCGATGCGTGCCCCGTCGGGGCGCCCAGGTGGGTCGTGGATCGCCAGCCAGTCCCCGACCGTGGGCTGCGGGTCGAGGCGCTGATTCGGAGGCAACGACCGGAGGCCATCCGAGGTGATCGCCAGGAGCGACCCTCCGTCATGGCGGACGACCCGGGCGGGCAAGGTGCCGGGCGGCAGTTGCTCGGCGCGGCCCTGGGTGAAGCCGTAGGGATGAAGCGCGGCATAGGACAGGTGGGACAACGGTGATACCTCATCGAGAAGCGCCGCTGTGCGGCGGTGCGAACTGCCCGGCAGGCAGGCGAACGCGGAACGTCAGGGAATAGGTGGGAGGGCGCAGACAACCGCAGTCATGGCGTTCCCTCCCTTCCCGGCTCGATGTGGTGCACACACGGTAGCGCAGGAGGCGCACATGGGGAACCGCGGTTCTCGGCAAGGACGATCCCGAGCGCTGGAGCTGGGCAACGGTATGGCGCATGGAACGTCTCGTGGGACGTGTGGCAGGCCGGTTCGGCCAGCTGACCGCTCAGGCGGGGTGTCGCGCCTTTGAGGGGGTCTCAGCGCGCCGCTTCATCCCAAGGAGCATCTGACGCTCCATCACGAAGCCGATGGGCTCGACGACATGCCACATCGCGTTGGCAGCCCGACCCGTCGGATATGTCAACCGCTGGCGAACCACGAGCCGCGTGCCTCTCCCCCGGTCGATCGGTCGCAGTAGCCATTGCCACGTCGCCGTACCTGAGGGTGCATCCGGACCTGCGACGTCGTGGGGTGGACGGGGGTCGGCGCCCACGAGCACCAAGTGGCTGGGCGGCTCGACCATCGACACCCGGAAGCACGGATAGCCCGTCGGCCCGAGGCGGATGAGGTCGCCTGCGGCAAGCTGCTGATGCTCGGTGCGGATCGCATCGGCACTGCGGATCCGACAACCCACCAGGGCCTCCAATCCGTCGAAGCTGTAGAACCCCCCGCGTCCCTGGCCGATCTGAACCAGCCACGGCCACACCCGTTCCGGGGGCGTCTGGACGGTGATCGCACGGGTGTAGCCGAGCTTGGGCTCCGCCACCAGCTCGTCCCCGGGCATCGCCTGTGCCGACTCGGCCTCCCAGGCACCCCAACGGTTGTAGTGGCGACGGCCGGTCGGTGCGGTCAGCGTGACCACCAGCACCTGGGTCCCCCCGACCAGCACGTCGGCGGCATCGGCGAGCACCCGTCTGCGATCCATGCAACTCACGACCCTCGTGGACCCGGTCCAACAGACCGTACCGTCAATAGCTTGGCCTGCGCGCGGGCGAACCGCATGACACCGCCGGACAGAGTCGTGAAGGTGCTGTGCCTGCACCCTTGGCGACCTGCATTGACTCGTGGGGGCGGAGCCGCGACGGCTCGGGGAAGGGTCGGTGAACGTTGCACGGATGCGGGCGCCCTGGAACCTCATGGTGCTTCTCCGTGAGCTGGGGACGTGGCCTGGGGCGACGTAGGGTGAAGTTCCGCGGAACGGAGGTGCCCGCGTGGAAGGTGATGCGCTCCTGCTGGCGTTGCCCTTCACCGGTCGGTGGCTCGTTCGCAACAGCCCGGCGCGTCGGGTCCCGAGCCACGGGACGGACCTGCTCGGCTCGACCTATGCGATCGACTTCGTCGGCGTCGACGACCAGCATCGGATCGCGCCGCGCGACTGGCGCACGCTGCTGGCCACAGAGCCGCCGGAGCGGTTCCCGGCCTTCGGCCGTCCCATCCTGGCCCCGATCACCGGCCTGGTCGTGGTCGCACATGACGCCGAGCCGGACCACGAGGCACGACGGTCCCAGCTGACACTTGTGGGGTACGCATTGGGGCAGGCCTCGCGACTGCGCAGCGGGCTCCCCGCCATCGCTGGCAACCACGTCGTCCTTGCCCACGCTGGCGGGGCGCACGTCAGCGTTGTTCACCTGCGTGCGGGCAGTGTGCTCGTCTCCCCAGGAGAGGCGGTGGTGGCCGGCCAGCAGCTGGCCCAGTGCGGCAACTCGGGCAACTCCACCCAACCGCACGTGCACGTGCAGGCCACCGACACTTCCGACCTGGACAGGGCGCGGGGGCTGCCGATCCGGTTCCGCGCCTACCGTGAGTGGGAGCGTGGCCGCGAGCCGGCGCGGGACCGCGAGGCCGGAATCCCTGCCGAGGGGTCGGTGATAGAGCCGCTCGGCGGGTGATCGAATCAGGCGAGGGCGGCGGCCACGTCGCGGACCATCGCAACGATGCGTCGGGCATCGTCGCTCTCGGGGTCCTGCTCGGGGTCGTAGATGGCCAGGCTCCATCCGATGCAGCCGCCCGCTCGCACCGCCGCGACCAGCAGGTCGGTGAGCTGCTGCCAGCTCAGGCCTCCCGGGTCGTCGGCGACCCCGGGCAGGCCCTGCGCGGCGAACGCCTCCGGGTCCAGCACATCCAGGTCCACGTGCAGCCACCACCGCTCGGCCTGCTCCTTGACGCGGCCGACAGCCGCACGGCCTGCGCCCACCGGGTCGACGGCGACGTCGCCGACCGGCCGCAACCACACCCCGTCGTCCTTCAGTGATCCGACGTTGAAGCGCTGCCGCCACTCGGAGTCCCGTTGACCCAGCATCGCCAGGGCCGGTTTCTCCAGTGCAGGCAGCCGCTGCCCCAGCGGACCGCGCAGGAGTCGACCCGTGATCCCCAGGAGCAACCCGATCTCGGTGTTGGCGGCCTCCCCGTCCTCTGACACATCCAACGGCATCGTGTCCTCGTGCCCGTCGACGAACACCAGCCCGAAGCCAGTGCCGTGGTCGCGCAGGGCCGTGACCGTCCCCAGCAGTGTCGAGCAGTCGCCGCCATAGACCACCGGGAACGTGCCGCGCCCCACAGCCGAGGACACCCGCGCGTTCAGCTCCTCGGTCATGACCCCCAGCGCGGCCTCGTTGATCAGCCCGGACGCGACGCCCCGCTCTGGGACCGGCGAGGGCAGGTCGAGGTCGCCGCCATCGACCATCGTGTGGCCGTGGAACGCGCCGGCCAGGCCTGCGGCTCTGAGCGCCGACGAGGCGAGCGCCTGATTCCCGGGCCGCCCATAGCCGTCGAACGGCACACCGATCAACTCGATCTGCGCCACCGCGGACCTCCCGTGCTGTTACTGGACCCAAACTATCGGCGACCCCATCGTCCGTTAGCACTCAGATCCTGTAATACCGCAGCTATTGACCCTCCCACGATCGGATCCGGCGGAGCAGTGTGCGGCTCTTCATCTGAACCTCGTCCCCACTGCTGAAAGCTAGGAGGCCGCCCTAGATTGGACGCCATGGACACAGACACCGCCCGCGGGATAGCCGACGACTTCTTCGCCGAGTACGCCCGGGATCTGCTGGCCCGCGACGCGCCCGCCATCGCCGCGAGGTATGCCGTACCCGGATTGATCCTGTTCCCGGGCCAGTCCCTGCCCGTGGCCTCGCAGGAGCAGACCGAACAGTTCTTCGCCGGAGCCTTCGACCAGTACGAGGGGATTCGAGAGACCACACCGGACATCAGGGTGCTGGTCGCAACCGTCCACAGCATCTGGGCGGACGTCACCTGGAGGCACGACACGGGCGCCACCGAGCGCATCGTCTACCAGCTCGTCGACACCGACGACGGTTGGCGGATCGCCGTCCTGACGCCGATCGTCGACTGACCCCGGGTCCGGCGCGGCCGAGGTCGCCCCGGAGGCCCGGCGGTCGTCACTGGCGGATGGGCGCGTAGCGAACGAGGACCGTCTCTTGGGGAAGCTCTTCGCTGCCGAGGAACCTCAAGGGCCCCGGGGGCTCGGCGAAGTAGCGCTTCCCGGCGCCGAGGACGACAGGTTGGAAGAAGAGCCGGTACTCGTCGAGGAGGCCGATCCGGTTGCAGAGCGCGGCGAGCGTGGGGCCCGCGACATCGATCACGCCGTCGGTGCGACTCTTCAGCTCGCGCAGCTCGCTCTCGACGTCGGTGCGGATGAGGCGGGCGTTGTCGCCGACACCCTCCAACGTCTTCGAGACGACGACCTTGGGCACGTCCTGCCAGGCTTTCGCGAACTCGACCTCCCAGGGATCGAGGCGCTCGACCGTGTCGGCGGTCTCCCAGAAGCGCATGATCTCGTACATGCGCCGCCCGTAGAGCGAGACAGCAGTGTCGCGCATGGACCGGTTGAAGTAGCGGTGGAGCGCCTCCTCGGGGACGGGAAGTGTGATCTCGCCGTCGGGCGCTGCGACGAAGCCATCGAGCGACTGAGCCATTCCGAAGACCATGGTTCCGGTCATCCGCACTTCCTCCTCCGGCGTCGAGCGTGCTGCCCTCGCAGCTGCGTGAGGATCATGTCAGCAGGCACGCTCACGGATCCTCCCCGCCCCGCGGCGGCGGCCGTCACACCGGCTACCCTCGGGCGCCATGGAGACTCCAGCAGACATCGCCAAGGCCTACTTCGTGGCCCTGAGCCGCCACGACCTCGACGCCGCCGAGGGCTGGTGGCACGACGACATCGCAGAGGACTTCACTCCCATCGGAGAGTTCCACGGAAAGGCGGCCCTACGCGCCTACTTCGCAGAGATGTTCGCCGCGGCGCCCGATTTCGCGTTGGAGGTCATCCGCATCGTCGGCGACGAGACCACCGCCGTTGTCCAGTGGCGTGCCACGGGCACCTTCACCGGTGCACCCTTCCAGGGCATCCTCGCCACTGGCCGCGCGATCGAGATCCGCGGGGTCGACGTGATGCAGGTTCGCGACGGCAAGGTGCAGGCCAACACGATCTACTACGACGGGCTCACCTTCGCCCGCCAGATAGGCCTGCTGCCCAGCGAGGGCTCGCTGCCCGATCGTGCGCTCATGACCGGCTTCAATGTCAGGACCCGCGGGCTCAAGCTCCTGAAGCGGGGCTGAATGGCCTACGACCGGGACTTGGCGAACCGGATCAGGGAGGTCCTGGCGGAGGAACCGGGACTCCTCGAGAAGCGGATGTTCGGTGGGCTCGCGTTCATGATCCACGGGAACATGGCCGTCGCCGCAAGCGGCCAGGGTGGCTTGTTGCTCCGCGTCGACCCGGATCAGTCGGGCTCTCTACTCGGCGAACCTCATGTCGAGCCCTTCGAGATGCGCGGCCGGAGCATGCAGGGCTGGCTTCGCGTCGGTCCCGAGGCGGTGGACACCGACGAGGACCTCCTCCGATGGGTGAGCGTGGGCACCTCCTACGCGCGCAGATTGCCACCCAAGCAGCAGACCCGCCTGCCCGCGGAAGGGTGATGGTCCAGCTCGAACCCGAGGAGTTCGAGCCTCTCGGACGGCCGCCCCCTTGTGGCACGATCGCCCCATGACCGGGCAAGGGACGCTCACCGCATCCCAGGTCGTCGAGATGTCGACCGAGCTGCCCGAGGTCGTCCTCAAGGAGGGCGTCGACTGGACGAACATCACCTTCAACGGAAAAGGCTTCGCCTGGGTGAACCACGCCGAGAACCGGGCGATGATCAAGAGCCACCACCAAGAACGCGACGCCCTGCTGGCGACAGCGCCCGCGGTGTACCAGGCCGGCTGGGCCACCAACTCGACAGCGTGGGTGAGCGTCCGACTCGAACTAGCCGACCCTCAAGAGGTCTCTGAGCTTCTCGAGGAGGCCTGGCGGATGACTGCGACCAAGCGGGCGATCAAGGCCTTCGACGAAGCGCGCGAAGGATAGGCCCGGAGTCGGCCTGATCCCCGGTCAGGCTCGCAGGATCGTGGCCAGCCAGGCATGGACGCTTCCCGGCTCGACGGTGAGCTCCAGCCGGGTCGGTTCGATCCCCTCCACCTGCCACCCGTCGGCGAAGCTGGCTCGGATCTCCTCCTGTCGGATCCGGCGAGGACCCCAGCCTCCGGGCTCGAGATCGCTGAAGCAGATCATGAAGTACCGAGCACCCGGAGACATCGAGGCATGCAAGGCGCCCACGAACTCCCCCCGGTCACGATCGTCGAACACGTGGAACAGCCCGCAGTCGACGACGGTGTCGAAGGACTCGCCGAGGTCGGCCAACCGCAGCGCATCCCAGGCAAGGAAGCGCGCGGGCAGACCGCGCTCGCTCGCCTTGCCCCTGGCGATCGCGATGGCGGTGGGTGCGGTGTCCACACCGGTCGCGTCGAGTCCCAGGGCAGAAGCCATCAGTGCATGCTCGCCAGTGCCGCACCCGACATCGAGCACTCGCCCGACGAGCCGACCGCCATCCGCAAGCTCGCGGAAGGCCGTCTGGGGCCGGCCCAGGTCCCAAGGGGCCTGCCCCGCCCGGTAGATGTCATCGAAGCCGCGGGCGGGGGCGGTCCCGCCAGCCCGCTGGAAGGGTCACGCTCCGTCATCGCCGGCACCTCCGCTCCCGAGCGACCGTATGGTCACATCGGTCTGACCGTACTTCCAGACGCGTGGCATGCGCCCGGTCTTCCGCGGGACGGCGAAGCCATCGGGTCCGGCCCGATCGACGCCTGGCCGTTGACGCCAACGCAGCCGCTCGGCGTGCAAGGCTGAGGGCCGGTGGGAAGACCCGCGCGGCGGTGGACCTGGAGGTGGGCATGACCGGGCTGTTCGAGGGCGAGCGAGTGGTGCGCCACGCAGTGACCGTCGAGGCGCCGGTCGAGGACGTCTGGTGGGCGTGGACGACAGACGCCGGAATCCGCTCCTGGCTGGTCGACGACTCCCACATCGAGCTGCGGGTGGGCGGGCCCTACGAGTGGTACTTCTACGACGAGGATGCCCCCAGCGGACGCGGCTCCGAGGACTGCGTGGTGCTCGGGTTCCAGGCACCCACGATGCTGACCTTCACGTGGAACGCGCCACCGCACCTCCCCGAGGCCCGTGCGCAGCGGACGGTGGTACTGCTGCGCCTGCGGCCGTCCGACGAGGATGGCGAGGGCGGCGAGGGCATGGCCACCCGCGTGGAGCTGACCGAGCTCGGATGGGGCGAGGGCGCCCAGTGGGACGAGGCGTTCGACTACTTCGACGCCGCCTGGGCATCTGTCCTGGCCAGTCTCGCGAGGTTCTTCGCGGGTGACGACGACGCGCCGCGGGACTGAGTCACGAACGGCGGGAAGTCGCCGCCCTGGACCTCGACGGCCGAGTCTCGGAGGCACTCGACTCGGCCGCGCCGACCAGCTCGCCGTCCTGACCGGCTGGGCGCCGGCCCCGCTAGGGTGCGGCCCGTGAAGCCGTTCCTGTTCCTGGGGGTCCGGCCAGAGGACGTCGCTGCCGACGACGAGTACACGGCGATGCTCCGGTGCTCCGGGCTGGTCGAGGCGCAGCTGCACCGCCTGCGGGTGGACCGGACGCCGCTGGACGGCCTCGACCTGGGACGGTGGTCGGGGATCATCCTGGGCGGGGGTCCGTTCCAGGTCAGCGATCCGGAGGAGAGCAAGTCGGCGCTGCAGCGGCGCGTGGAAGGCGACCTGGCCCGCGTCCTGGATGACGTGATCGCCCGAGACCTTCCGTTCTTCGGCGCCTGCTACGGCATCGGCATCCTGGGTCGGCACCAGGGCGCCGCGGTCGACCGCACGTATGGCGAGCCGGTCGGCGCGGTCACGGTCGCGCTGACCGGGGACGGGGTGCTCGATCCCGTGTTCGGGATCGCGGGGCGGACCTTCGGCGCGTTCGTCGGCCACAAGGAGGCCATCCGCGCGCTGCCGGCGAACGCGGTGACCCTCGCCACCTCCGAAGGCTGCCCGGTGCAGGCCTTCCGGATAGGGCGCCGGGCCTATGCGACTCAGTTCCATCCGGAGCTCGACCTGGACGGCCTGGCCACCCGAGTGCAGACCTACCGCTTCGCGGGCTACTTCGCGCCGGCCGAGGCGGAGGCCATCCTCGCCGCAGCGCGGGCCAGTGGGGTTGTCCGGACGCCCAACCTGATCGGGCGGTTCGTCGAGCTGTTCGGCTGCGATTGAGCCATCACGACGGATCTAGGTCCGCCTCACCCGAACGCAGGACTGAGGGCGATCGTCCCTTCCTCGTGCAGCTGCAGCTGCCCTGCTGCCGTGGTCACGCTCCCGGAGTAGGGGTAGGGCAGCGTGAGCACCCTGCCGTGGACGCCCTCCTCGCTGACCCCGGGCGCCGTGATCACGACGGTGTCGGCTCCGGAGATGCCACTGCGCAACGCTGAGACCGCGGAACCGACCAGGGCCATCTCGGTGGCCACACCGCCTCAGCAGCCCGCCCTCGGTCAGCAGCCGTGCTCGACAGGTCCCGCCGAGCGGGACCACCCATGCCGACTCCTGCCTGCGCCGTCGTGCCGATGACCTCGCTGGGTGCGCCGACCAGGACCCCGGGCTCTCCCGGGCAGGCCCGCATCACTGCCACGGCCCAGCCCAACCGGTCACCTGCCTCCGACACGCCGGGCACTCCGGGTGTGGCCTGGGTGAAGGTCGCCATCGGCTTGAGGGTCCGCCAGTGTCGCGGCCGGCTGGAGGACTGCAGTGCGCGGCTGCGGCTGGGCCGCAGCGGGGCCACCAGGCCCGGCGTACGCGAGAACTGCCACGAGCGCGGCAGAACCGATCGCCCACCTGGACGAGAACGATCGCGACAGCATCATGAGTCTCCCTCTCGTGCAGCGGCCAGGCTACTGCGAGGTGGCTGGAGGGGACCTCATTTCTCGGTCAATTCCCCCATACCGGCCGGTCAACGCGGCGACTGTCCCATGCGGTTGGAAGTCGACTCGGTCGGTTTCGACGTCCGGATCGACGAGGAGGCCGACGCTCGTCGCGCGATGTCAGCCGGGCAGTCCGCCAGCCTGACGAGCAACCGACTCCAGGCGCCTGACGTACTCGGGCCACCAGGAGGGATCGACGTCGGGCAGGTTGCTGTGAGTCGGGTTCAGCCCGGCAGAGCCGTCGAGCAGCTCACGGACGATGTCGGCATGTCCGGCGTGCCGGTTCGTCTCGGCGATCACGTGCACCATGACGGTCTGCAGCCGACACTCTCCGGCGAGCCGTCGGGCCACCAGGGCACCGAGCCCTGCGTGACGAGGTCGAGCGCCTCGACGGTGGCATCCCCGTGCGCCCACACCCTCCGGTAGAGGTCCAGGATCGCCTCGCCGGGACTCAGTGGCGGTCGCCCACATCTCCACGTTCGGCTCGGCGTCGGGCTCGTCAGCCGGGTTCGGCTCGGGGAACGGACGCCCGAACACCTCCCCCAGGTAACCCGCCTCCGTGTAGGCGACGTGCTTGACCAGGCCGAGCAGGTTGGTCCCGGTGGCGACCATCGGACGCCGGACCTCGTACTCGGTCAGGCCGTCCAGCTTCCACACCAGCGCCTCCCGGGCGCGCATGAGGTACCGGTGCAGATCCGCCTTGAAGCCGTCGGGTCCGGACATCGGTCCACTATGTCAGGGGCAGCGCGCACGAGACCGCGTGGCACTGGTCGTCTTCCTTCCCGGCTCGCGCTCCCGGGTAGGCGCCAGCGGAAGGCGGCCCAAACACTCGAAAGGTCAGGGTGCATCCTCCGCTGTCACCAGGGCGGCTCGAGCGCCTGCCCACGGCGCGCGCGGGGCCCTACGCTTGCGAGCATGGCCGCCCTCCCGCTCCGGCGCAGCTCCCTGCTGCTCGAGCTCGACCTGACCCAGGCACCGGTCACCGTGGAGCGCGGCGATGCGCTCGGACGGCTCGCCGCGCGCGGCCGCCCCCAGCTGGCTCCGATCCTGCGGACCCTGCACGAGGCGGGCAACGACCGGCACGTCGCCGGACTGATCGTCAAGGTCGGTGGAGGTCTGCCCCATGCCACCGCCGCGGAGCTGCGCCTCGGGCTCACGGCGTTCGCCTCCAGCGGCAAGCCCACCCTGGCTTGGGCCGAGGACCTGGGCATCGGGACCGGCGCCACCGCGGCACTGACCCTCGGTAGCGCCATGGACCGGATCTGGCTCCAACCGGGGGGCGCCGTCGGGCCGCTGGGAGTGGCGATGGAGACCACGTTCGTCCGCCGCGCCCTCGATCGACTCGGGGTGCAGCCACAGCTCGCCCAGCGTCACGAGTTCAAGAACGCCGCGAACGTCCTGACCCGGACCGGTTACACCGAGGCTCACCGCGAGGCCGTCGACCGGATCGTGGAGTCCGTGTTCGACGACGCGGTCGCCGCCATCGCCCAGGGCCGCGGGCTCGCCGTCGAGCGGGTCCGCGAGCTGGTCGATGCCGGGCCGATGTCCGCGATGCAGGCCCTCGACGCCGGTCTCGTGGACTTCCTGGGGTACCGCGACCAGGCCTACGACGCGATCCGCGAGCGCATCGGAGGTCCCGTCGAACTCCTGCTGGCCGAGCGGTGGCAGCCGCGTCGGCCGACCGCCCCCCGTCACCGGCAGCGCCCGACGCCACGTGGCCATGGTGGAGGTCCGAGGCGCCATCGCGTCCGGCCGCAGCCACAGCACCCCGTGGGGTCGGGTCGCCGGGAGCGACACGGTCGGCGCCGCCCTGCGCGCCGCCGCCCGATCCGAGCACGTGGGCGCCGTCCTGATGAAGGTCGACTCGCCCGGCGGGTCCGCCGTCGCCTCGGAGGCGATCTGGCGGGAGGTGGTGCGCACTCGCGAGTCGGGGACACCGGTCGTCGTGTCGATGGGCGAGCTCGCCGCATCCGGCGGCTACTACGTCGCGTGCCCTGCCGACGTGATCGTCGCCCTCCCGTCGACCCTCACCGGCTCGATCGGCGTGCCTGGGCGGCAAGCTCGTCGTGGCTGACCTGCTCGAGCGGATCGGCGTGACCACCGACCGGGTCCGGCATGGGGAGCACGCCCTGATGGACTCGGCCAGGCAGCCGTTCACCGACGCCGAGCTGCGCCTGATCGACGAGGAGCTGGACCGCATCTACGCCGACTTCGTGGGGAAGGTCGCCGCCGGCCGCCGGATGCCCAGGGCGCGGGTGGAGACGATCGCCCGCGGTCGGGTCTGGACGGGGGCAGACGCGCTGCGACTGGGACTGGTCGACGAGCTCGGCGGGATGCGGCGGGCGTTGCGGATCGCGCAGGAGCGTGGCGGGCTGCCCGAGTCCGCGAGGCTGCTCCCGGCGCTGCGCGTCCCCACCCTTCGCCGGCTCGGCCAGCCACGCAACAGCGACGATCCGCGGTTCTCGGCACCGGTCGGCATGCCCCTGCTCGACGCCGCGGTGACGGCGTCCGGGATCCGCGAGCGGGTCACCGCGCGCACGGACCTACGGCTGCGCCAGTAGGCCCGAGGAGCGGCTCGGACGGCGCGAAGGGGCGGCTGGGACGGTGAGATCGGTGAGGGATCGGTATAGGACGCGTTCGCATGGGTAGAGCCAAGGCATGGAACTCGTGCTCTGGATACTCGCCGTAATCCTTGTCGTCTCCGGGATCGTTGCCTTGGTTCGTGGGCAGGTGCTCTGGGGCGTCGTGCTCATCATCGTGGGCCTCATCGTGGGTCCCGCTGGTGTGAGCGTGTTCACGTAGACCGGAGCCGTGCCGAGGAAGCCATGGGGACGCAACCGGTCACGACCGGTGAGGGCCCCTCGACCGCCCCGGGCACAGCGGCCGACGCGGTCCTCGATCGCCTGCGCGATCAGGTCGCGGAGATCGGGCGCCACGAGCAGGCCGTGCGGACGGGTGACCCCGACCCCGAGCACATCCACAAGATGCGCGTCGCGCTGCGTCGGCTGCGCAGCGCCCTTGCCACCTTCCGGCCGCTGTTCGATCGTGACCGGACCGAGCCCCTGCGCGACGAGATGCGGTGGATCGCAGGCCTGCTGGGCGGGGTCCGCGACCTCCAGGTGACCCATGGGCGCTTCCGCGACGTGCTGTCGGCGGAGTCGCCGGAGGTCGTGATCGGGCCGGTGGCGCAGCGCATCGACGAGCACCTCGCCAGGGAGCTGCGCGCCGCGCGCGACGAGCTGGACGACGCGATGCGCAGCCAGCGCTACGCGGACCTGGGCGCAGCGCTCACACAGCTGGCCGAGCGACCGCCATGGCGCGTCGAGGACGCCCCGGATGCCGACGCCGCGCTCATGCGCAAGCGCGTCCGCAAGGACTGGAAGCGACTGCGTCGCGCGGTCGAGGACGCTGCGGCATCACCGCCCGGCCGGCGATCCGAGAGCCTTCACGAGGTTCGCAAGGCCGCCAAGCGGGTCCGGTACGCAGCCGAGACCGTCATGCCGGAGTTCGGCGAGCACGCCGAGCGACTCGCGGCCGCCGCCGAGGACGTCCAGGGCATCCTCGGCGACCACCACGATCGGGTCACTGCGCTGCCGAGGCTGCGCGCGATGGGCATCGCGGCGCACGCGGAGGGCGAGAGCGCCTTCACGTTCGGCCGCCTCCACTCCGCATGAGGAGCGCGATGCCCAGCGGCTCGCGTCCGAGTTCGAGGACGCCTGGCGCCGGGTCTCCCGCAAGAGGCTGCGCCGCTGGTTGCGCTGACCGCGGCCGCACTGCCTGGCGAGAGGCCTCCCGGAATCCGGAGCGTCAGCGCTTGGACTTCTTGCCCTTGCTGACCCCGGAGCGCTTCCGCACCTTCTTGAGCACGGTGCTGTAGGTGCCGCTCGTGCCCTTCTGCGCCGCCCGCGCCAGGGCGTTGCGATGGATCGCCAGGCGCTGCTTCTCGCTGATGCCCGCCTTCTTCGCCTGGGCCTTGGTCGGCACCGGGTACTTGCGCTTCTTGGGGTACGCGAACGCATTGTCGGGCAGGGCGTCTCGCTGCTTCGATGACAGGGCCATTGCCGCCTCCACACTCCACTCGGGGACATTGCACCCGCAATTCTCCGCTATCCCCGCGAGGATCGCCCGAGCGCCCTGAGGGCCTCACCCAGCCGCTCCTGCGCGTCGCCCGCGGCGAGCGCGGCCCGGGCCTGGGCGGCGAGGGCCTCGGCCTGCGCCTGCTCGGCGGCGGCGCGCTCCTCCTGCGCGTCGGCGAGCTGCGCGCTGAGGCGCTCGACATCCTCGGCCGCCCGGCCGGTACGGGTGCTGGCAGCCGCCAGCGTCGCCTCGGCCTGCTCCAGGACCAACCGGGCCTCGTCCGCGTCGGCCTGCGCCGCTGCGGCCGCCTGTCGCGCCTCCTCGAGACGGACCGCCCCGAGGTCGTCGTCCCCCCCGCCGGCCTCCGGCGCCGTCCCACCTGGCGCCGGACCAGCCGCCGCAGGGCTCGCTGCGCCCCGGCTCGCCCCCCTGGGCCATGCCGCCGAAGCCCGGCGGTTCCAGAGCCGTCGTGAGCCGCCCAGCGGCGAGCGCCTCAGCGGCCTGCGGATCCGCCAGCGCCGCCCGGAAGGTGTCCGTGAGGCCCTGCACCACCTGCTCGGTCACCGGATGCCCGGATGCGTCGGCGAGCTCCCTGGCCGCCTGCACGAGGTCGTGGACGAGCTCGCGCTGCCGCTCGTTCAGTCGGCGCAGCTCGGCACCCACCGGGACGGCCATGGCCGCGCGCAGCTCGTTCCCCAAAGCCATCAGCGCATCGATCATGTCTGGATGCCGGCGCACGACCTGGTTGGCGAGCCAGGCCACGGCGGTCGGCTTGCGCAGGGCCCGGATCCGGTTGGCCAGGGGGCCGTCCCCGGCGGCCCCCGCCGTGCGCGCCAGGTCGTTGCGCGTCCTGATGAAGTCCTGCGGATGCAGCGCATAGAGCTCGTCGACGACGGAATCGAGACTCATCGGCCACCCCTCGCGGCGCCACCCAGCTCCGAGGAGCCCGAAGGCCACTGGGCCGCCATCGACCAGCCTTGTCCTTCCAGGCGCCAACCCGCTTGCTGGCCGGGTCATGCGTGGCCCCGACGCTATATCTTCCAAGTCAGCGAGCACGCGCCCGACAGCCCACGGCGCTCCCGACCGGCGACGCCCGAACTCCAGGAGGTAGGCACATGGCCAAGGACGAGAAGAAGAGCAAGAAGCCCGCCAGGCGTCGCTCTGCCGCTCCGGAGGCAGCCGCGGGGGCCGCGCCGAAGAAGATCAAGGAGAAGGACTACCAGGTCGAGCTGCGCCGGCTGCACGGCGAGCTGGTCGCGCTCCAGGAGTGGGTGAAGGCGACCGGGGCGAAGGTCTGCATCGTGTTCGAGGGCCGGGACACCGCGGGCAAGGGCGGGGTGATCAAGGCGATCACCGAGCGGGTCAGCCCACGGGTGTTCCGGGTGATCGCCCTGCCGGCTCCCACGGAGCGGGAGAAGTCCCAGATGTACATCCAGCGCTACATACCGCACCTCCCCGCCGCCGGGGAGATCGTCATCTTCGACCGCAGCTGGTACAACCGCGCCGGCGTCGAGCAGGTCATGGGCTTCACGCCCGAGGACTCGGTCGACCGTTTCCTGGATATCGCTCCCGGGGTTGAGAAGGCGATGGTCGACTCCGGGATCATCCTCATCAAGTACTGGCTGGAGGTCAGTCCCGAGGAGCAGACCCGGCGTCTCGAGGGCCGGATCAACGACCCCCGGAAGGTCTGGAAGCTCACGGACATGGACCTGAAGTCCTACGGCCGCTGGTATGACTACTCCCGGGCCCGCGACGCGATGCTCGCCAATACCGACACGTCGTGGGCGCCCTGGTTCGTCGCGCAGACCGACGACAAGAAGCGCGGCCGGCTCAACATCATCACCCACCTGCTCAGCCGCATCCCCTACCAGCCCTTGGAGCCTCGCGAGATCACCCTGCCCAAGCGGCAGAAGCCCGGCGCCTACCGCGAGCCGAACCTCGACCTGCGCTACATCCCGACGCCGTTCTGACCCTGTGGCCACCGACCGGCGGCGTCCCTACTGGCGCCGATCGCACTCCGACACGGAGCGACACGGTCACTCCCGTGAGCCGACGGCCACGTCTGCGGTAGCCAGCGCGCTGCCCCGGGCCAGCGGGTCCGCCTGGTCCCGCGCGGCCCGCAGGGCTCGCTTGCCGGAGGGCAGGAGGAGGGCGAACGCCGCGGCGACGAACGTCCCCACGCCTGCCACGACCAGCATGGCCTCGACCGAGTAGACGTCGGCCAGCGGGCCGAACACTGCCATCCCCAACGGCATGGCGACCGCCCCGACTATCCCCAGGAATCCGAACACGCGGCCCAGACGGTCAGGCTCGACCGTCTCCTGCAGGACCGTCATCGTGGGGGTGGAGAACGACGGCACGGCGAAGCCGACCAGGAACATGAACGCGAAGAACACCCAGACGTTCGGCGAAAGGCCCATGCCGATCGAACAGGCCCCGAACGCCAGCGACGAGCCCAGGATCAGCCCGATGCGGCTGAACCGGTCACCCCAGATGCCGATGGTCGCCCCGGCCAGCATCATCCCCACCGAGAACGTCAGCTCGAGCACCGTGAGCTTCCAGACCTCGCCCCCGAAGGATCGGGCGATCATGAGCGGCGTCAGGAACGCGGGTGCGGCGACCAGCACCATGACCACCGCGTTGAGCCCGAGCAACCAGCGCACCAGGCGGTGCCCCGCGACGTAGCGGAACCCCTGTGTGAGATCGGCGAAGTAGCCACCTGCGGCGTCCTCCCGGACGACTCGGGCGACCGGGATGAGGGCCATGAGGCCGATGCCCACCAGAGCGGTGCCCACGTCGATGAAGAAGATCGCCTCGAGCGGGACGTTCGCGTACAGCACTGCGGCGACGGCAGGCGCGATGAGCATCATGGCCGCCTGGATGCTCTGGAACAGTCCGTTGATCCGTAGCAGCTGATCCGGTGGGACGAGCTGCGGGACAAGCGCGCCGACCGCGGGTGTCTGGATCCCCGCCCCAGCCGAACGCACGGCCAGCGCGGCGAAGATCAGCCAGAGCTCGGCGGTTCCGACGACCATGGCTATGGCCAGGGTGAGCGTGGCGGCCGCGATGGCGGCATCGGCGCCGATGATGAGCAGCTTGCGGTTGTGCCGGTCGGCCCAGACGCCACCGAAGATCGACACCACGGCCTGGGGCAGGAATCCGAAGATGGTGCTGAGGGCCAGGACGGTGCCGTCCTTCGTGGTGAGCGTCAGGTACCACAGCACGGCGTACTGGACGAGCATCGAGCCGAACAGTGAGACGCTCTGACCGGTCAGGAAGAGCGCTACGTTGCGTCGCCAGTCCGGCGAGCGGGGCTCCGGAGGCATCGGTCCACTCTACGCCGGACGCCGCCGACTGGGGCCGCGCTGCGTGCGGATCGGTGCCGAAACGGAGTCGCCCGCGGCGTCGGGAGCCTTGGGCTTCACCAGAAACCCCACTCGGGGCACCACCAGAGCGGCGGAGCGGGCGGCAGGCTCACACGAGTCATCAACGAAGGACCCCGGCAGCACCAGGGGAGCTGCTCACCCTGCCGCCACGGTGCCCGTCGTGCTCTGATCTGCGGGCACGCCCAGACCAGCCAGCAGCGCGGCGGCGATCGCATCGAAGCGGGCGGTCCCCTCGAAGGGCCGGGAGACGAGCATCGCCCCCTCCAGCCCGGCCAATAGGGCACGGGCAGCATCGAGCGGCGATGCCGTGTCGGTCAGCCTTCCAGACGCGATCCCTTCGCGGATGACCCCCTCGAGCCATTGCTCGTTGCGCGCGAAGAAGGCAGCCACGTCGTCCTGCGCCTCGGTGGGCAGCGTCGCGTAGTCCGACGCAAGCATTCCGCAGAGGCACATTCGCCCACGCGCGAGCACACCTGCATAGATGTCGGCATAGCCGCGCACGAGTTCTGCTGGATCCGCACCGGACGCCTCCAACTCGGCCAGGACTGCGAAGAACCGCGTCGCATAACGCTCGACCAGTGCCCGGACGAGATCCGCCTTCGACGGGAAGTGGTAGTGCAGCGACGCCTTGGTGATGCCGACGCGCTCGGAGATGTCGGCGTAGCTCATCGCATTGAGGCCCCGCGTCTGGACGAGCTCCTCGGCCGTGTCCAGGATGCGGTCGGACGTCCGCGCAGGCTCGGATCTGCTCAGCGTCGCGTTCTCATCGACTGTTCTCGTGCTCGCCACCCCTTGACTCTACCATCTAGTTGGTAGATGATCTACCTGTCTACTAGTAGGTAGACCATCACCGAGGAGATCGACATGCATCAGACAGTGGAGCACGTCACGTTCGCACAGCCCACCGAGATCCGTACGTTCGAGCACGGACGAGCCGAGATCCTGACCGTCGGCGACAGCACCATCGGGCGCTTGGTCCTCGAACCCGGCTGGCGGTGGTCGAATGACGTCAAGCCGATCGCGGGCACAGACTCCTGCCTGGCACCGCACTTCCAGTACCACGTCCAGGGACGGCTCGGGATCCGCATGGACGACGGCACGGAGTTCGTCGCCGGTCCCGGCGACATCACCAGCCTTCCCGAGGGGCACGACGCCTGGGTCGAGGGCGACGAGCCCGTCGTGGTGGTCGACTGGTACGGAGCGACGAACTGGGCGGTCGCAACGTCACAACCCGAGACGGCCGGCGTCTGAGTTGTCGGTGGGCGGGCCGTACGCTCACGACAGCAGGACGGCCCGGGTGCTCCGGTGGGGTGATGCGGTGAGGGCATGCCGGGCATGGGCGACCACGATGGCCGATGATCGATGTGGAGACGCCCGACGAGAGGTCCGCCCGTGCACAGCTCGAGCTGCCCAGCATCGGCAGCGGGGACGCCCGGACGGCGTTGGGTCCGGAACCGATGACCCCGATCGACGACCTGCTCGAGAGCGATGAGCAGGTGGTCTATGCGACGAAGACCAGCTGGATCGCCCCGGTGCTCACGAACCGGACCGGGACCCTGCTCGTCGTCGTGGGCGTGGTGGCACTCACCGCCGGGCCGCTGGCCACGCGCGCTGCCCTCGTCCTGACGGGCGCCGAGCTGCACGTGCCGGGCGGAGTGGACATCCTGTTGCGAATCACTGCGCTGCTGGCCATCTCCTTCGGCGCCACTCTCCTGGTCCAGTCCTTCACCGAGCGATGGCTGTCCGACTGCTTCGTGACCAACCGGCGGGTGCTGACCCTGCAGCAAGTCGCGCAGACCTCGCCGCTCGCGTCGCGGGCCAGCATGGCCGGCGAGGGCAGCCCTCATGCAGTCGCGTGGGTCTGGCTGGAGTCGGTCGGGGACGTGGGCGTCGACCAGCCACTTCTCGGCATCTGGTTCGACTTCGGGACGGTCGAGCTCCTGCCGAAGGAGGCCCCCTCGGAGCCTGTCGCGCTGCGCCGGATCCGCCGACCGGCGGAGCTCAGTCGCGCGATCCTCGACCAGCTGCCCTCCTCGGACTGACTGCCATCGCGTGGCCGGGGGACGCCGGGCGAGGCTCCCCGCGACCACCGGAGGTGGGTTGTCGATCGCAACCCCTCCTGGGGGCTTGTCCAGCCGCCGGGGCCCTCCTAGGCTCTCTTGCCATGACCAGCCTCGCACGATCCTCCCTCGTCCGGTCCACGCTCGCGCTGGTCGCGGTGTGCGTCTTCAGTGTCGCGACCCCCGTCGCGGCGCACGACTCGTCCGATCGACACGATGGTCATGACGGCCGCGGGCCGCTCCCCGAGGTGATCCAGCTGCCGCCGCTGTGGCAGGCGGAGGGCATCGCCACCGGCCGAGGATCCACGGTCTATTCCGGCTCGCTGGCCGATGGCGCGATCTGGCGTGGCGACCTGCGCACGGCCGAGGGATCGGTCCTGGTGCCAGGGTCCCCCGGCAATGCGTCGGTGGGCCTGAAATACCACGAGGGGCTGCTTTTCGTAGCTGGAGGGCGGACGGGGACGGTCCGGGTCTATGACGCCAGAACCGGTGAACTGGTGGTCTCGCACGTTGTCGGGACTCTTCCGACGACGTTCGTGAACGACGTGGTCGTGACGCAGCAAGCGGCCTGGTTCACCGAGTCGTCCCGGGCGGTCCTGTATCGACTGGCGCTGAAGGACGGCCGGCCTTGGGGTGTACCGGAAGCGGTCACCCTGACCGGCGATTGGGAGCAGGTTCCGGGATTCAATGCCAACGGCATTGCTGCGACTCCTGACGGCGAGACCTTGCTCGTCATCAACACGACTTCCGGCAAGCTGTATCGGGTCCATGCCCGGTCCGGCCACGGCCACGCCCGCGCCCGCGTCGTGCGCACATCCGCCGACCTGACCCGTGGCGACGGCATCCTGCTGCGCGGGCGTGAGCTGGATGTCGTACGCAACACCGAGAACAAGATCGCAGTCCTGAAGCTGTCGCGCGGGCTGCACTCGGCGCGGTTGGTGGAGGAGCTCACGGAGAGCGGCTTCGCGGTGCCGACGACCATCGCCGAGTACGGGTGCGCGCTCTACGCGGTGAATGCTCGATTCGGGACAGAACCGGCGGACGCCACCTACGAGATCCTGCGGGTCGATGGCTCGTGCCGGGACTCGCGGGGCTCCGACCGGGACGACTGGAGGGATGAGGAGCACGACGGCGGATGGTGACGCTCAGGTCAGAGCTGCGGCTGTGGCCTACCGCTTGAGCGGGTGCGGAGGAACGTCATTGGACGCTGACCGTCGGGCCGGAACTACCATCGATCATGCGCCCTTCGACGCGCGTCCTCGCGGCCCTGCTCGTCTCCACGAGCCTCGTGGTAGCGGCATGCACCGGTCCTGAGGACTCCGCCGAGGAGGGAGTCTCTGCAAGCGCGATGACGCCAGCCGAGTCACAGGCGGTCCCCTCCCCGGGCCCATCCGCGTCCCCCGACGTCCCCGGCCTGAGCACGTCGCCTGCTCCGACGGCCCCGCTGGCGCTGGTCGTCCATCGATCGCGCCCGGCGCGCGATGTCCCGCTGCGGACGGCGCGCGCGCTGGTCGCCGGCGACATCGACGACTGGGCTCAGCTCGACCAGGACCCCGGCGAGCTGCGAGTGCTGGCCGGCCCGACGGCTCCCGGACCCGGCGCCTCCCTGTCGTCCGACGCGGCCGTGGTGGCTGCAGTGGCGGCCGACCCTGACCTGCTCGGCCTCGTTCCGGCAGGTGCCGCGACCCCCCTCGTGCGGGTTCTTCCGGTCGGCGGCAGGAACCCGTTGCGCGACCCCGATTCCTACCGGCTGACCACCCCGGGGAGCCAGCCGGCCGAGTGGTCACCGTGACCGTCGTGGGGGACGTGATGCTGGGGCGGCGTGTCGGGGCGGCGATGGCGGCCGAGGGGGACTTCGCCGCGCCGCTGCGCCCGACGGCCGAGCGACTGGCCGCGCGCGGACGTCACGATCGCGAACTTCGAGGCGACGCTGTCGCGGGACGGCAGCCCCACCCAGGGCGGCGACTCGTTCGCGGCCGACCGCGCGCGTCGTCGCAGGGCTGCGACCTGGCCGGCGTCGACGTGCTGTCGCTGGCGAACAACCACGTCGGCGACTGGGGGTCGCGAGCGCTGGTACAGACCGTCGGCGCCGTGCGCGACATGGGCATCCAGCCGGTCGGAGCCGGGCGCACGCTGGCCGAGGCGCGGCGGCCGGCGATCGTCGAGGTCGACGGGGTCCGGGTCGGCGTGCTGGCGACCGACTCCATCGGCGAGTCCCCGGCAGCCGGTCGCCGGCGCGCCGGGACGAACCGGATCGACATGCCGCCCGCGGACCGGGCCGCTGGATCGCGCCGCCCTGCGCGCGCGTGCAGCGCGACATCGAGAGGCTGCGTCCGGAGGTCGACCTGCTGGTCGTCGTGACCCACTGGGGGACGCAGTACACCCACACGCCGGAGGCCAGCCAGCGCAGGGTCGGCCGGGCGATGGTCGAGGCAGGCGCCGACCTGGTCGTCGGCGGGCACCCGCACTGGGTGCAGGGCGTCGAGGTGGTCGATCCGGCCGAGGGCACGCATGATCGTCCACTCGCTGGGCAACTTCGTCTTCGACATGGACTTCATGCGGCGCACCCAGGAGGGGGTGTTCCTGGAGGCCGTGACCTGGGACGGCGACCTGAAGGCCGTCGAGTTCGTGCCCTACGTCATCGGCGCGCGACTTCGCCCCGCGGGTGGTGCGCGGCAAGCGCGCTGCCGCGGTGCTCGAGCCTTTCCGGGACACCAGCGACGCCCCCTTCGACGAGGGCTGACCAGGCGCGAGCGCCTTGTGTCATGGATCAGCGCTGGATGCCGATCCGACGGTCCGCGTGGGTCGCAGCCGGCTACCCAGGGCTGAGCATCCACGCGGCGGCGATCCTCCCGACCTCGTCGAGCTGGTCGCGGTCGACAACGCGCGGCACATCGGCGCGGGAGTGGTAGGCGGAGTACGGCGATGCCGCCGAGCCGGGCCGCCGGCACGCCGGCCTTCTCGAACGACCAGTGGTCGCTTGTGCGGTTCTCGCAGCGCCGGGTCGGGATGTCCTCGCGCTCGCGCGGCAGCAACCAGCTGCTCGCGGACCTCGGTCCGACCCCAGTCCGCCGTAGCACACCGGGACGCGCCGAGCCGGAACCCCGACCCGGTCCAGTGCCAGCATCCCGAGCATCGCCTCGCTGCCGGCGCTCGGACATCTCGTCGACCATGTGGCGCGACCCGTAGTGGTGCCGCGCGTCGCCGCTCCCCCGGGGCTCCTCGGCGCCGAACGCGACGAGGACAACGGGGACCTCGGGCGGCTGCTCGGACGCGATCCGGGCGAGTTCCAGCAGGACACCGATGCCGGATCCGTTGTCCTCCGCGCCCGGGGGCCTGCGGCACCGTGTCGAGGTGCGCCCCGATCAGCCGGTGCGGGCGGTCCGGCCGGAAGCCAGGCTGTGTGGCGACGACGTTCTGCGTCCTGCCGGCGGGGACCGGCACCCCCCAGGAGCTGCCCGCGGGAACCTCGAGGCTCTGTCGGTCCACCTCGAAACCCGAGATCCCGGAACCGAGCGGCGACGAGATCGGCCGCCTCCCGGTAGTTGTCCGACGTGGCCTCCCGTGGCCCGATGCCATCGGCGAGCTGCTCGACGACTTCGAACGCGGCGGCTGCGTCGAAGGTCGGTGGCTCGGCCGGGGCCGTCGGATCCGAGGCGGGCGAGTCCGGGGCCGTCGCATTCGGGGCTGTCGCATTCGGCGAAGGCGTGGTCTGCCTCCCGGTGGGATGGGGTTCTCTCGTCATAGGGGGCGGTGACTCGGCCGGTGCGCTGGCAGTGGCGGTCGCGGCGACCGACTGGGTAGGACTTCCCGCGGGGTCCGGGGTCGGGGTCGTTCCGGTACACCCGCACAGGAGCGCCGCCAAGCCGCAGGCCCAGAGCAGGGGCGGCGCGCGCATCGCTCCATGACAGCGCACCGGTCGAACGGCCGCAACCCCGTCCCCCTCCACGGCCCTTGGATCGCGCACTGGGGTGTGTCACCGTGGCTTCGTGTTCCGCCTCCTCGGACTGCTGGGCGGGCTGTCCGTCTCCCTGGACATGGGAGTGGGCGCCCCGCTGGAGGAATCGCTGCGGCGGGCGCTGGTGGCAGCTCGGCTCGCGCGAAGGCTGGGGTGCTCGGACGAGGACATCTCGGCGGTGATCTACGCCTCGCTGCTGCAGCATCTGGGCTGTACGGCGGCTTCCCACGAGCTGGCCCAGGTCTACGGCGACGATGTCGCCGCGATCCGGTGGTCCTTCCTGGCAGATCCTGCTGATCTACGGTCCGTGTGGGGAGCCTTCGCGCCGGGGCTCGCGGCGGCCACGGGCAGGCCGAGGATGCGGGTCATGGCCTCAGCTCTGACCGGTGGGCGGAGGATCGAGGCGATGGCGCCGCGCGCCACGTGTGAGGTCGCTCGCGATGCGTCCCGGCGGCTCGGGTTGCCCGAGCAGGTCCAGGATGCTCTGTACCACGCCACGGCGCGGTGGGACGGTGGCGGCTTCCCACCGGTACGGGGTGCGGACATCCCGTTGACGACCAGGCTGATGCACGTGGCCTCGGTTTCCGTGCTCTTCCATCTGCACGCCGGTCCGGCGGCAGCGCGGGCCGAGTTGCTCCGCCGGTCCGATGCTGAGCTCGACCCGAGCCTTGGTCGGCGCGGTCTCCTCGGACGTGCTGGTCGGCATCGAGGAGGCGGACGCCTATGCCGAGGTTCTCGATGCGGAGCCAGCCCCCGGACGGTTGATCGATGCAGGGTCCATCGCAGGGGTTGCCCGGACCTTCGGCGACGTGGTCGACCTCAAGAGCCCTTGGCTGCAGGGACACTCGGCGGGGGTCGCCGGGCTGGCCGGCGCGGCAGGCAAGGCCCTCGACCTCGAGGGGGACGTCCTCACGCTGGCCGGACACCTGCACGATGTCGGTCGGGTGGGGATACCCAGCCGGACCTGGGACAAGCCCGGCAGGCTTAGCATGACCGAGCGGTCGCAGGTCGAGCTGCACGCCTACCACTCCGAACAGGTCCTGTCCCGAGTGCCGGAGCTTGGATCGGTCGCCGCCCTGGTCGGGCGGCACCACGAACGGCTTGATGGCAGCGGATACCACAGGGGTCTGCGCGGGGCCCAGCTGTCGATGCCCGCCCGCGTCCTGGCTGCCGCGGATCGATACCGAACGCTCCTGGAGGCCAGGCCGCACCGGGCTGCCCTCAGCGTCGAGGCGGCCGGCCGGGCGCTCAGGGAGGACGCCCGAAGCGGCCGTCTGGACGGAGATGCGGTCGCAGCGGTCCTCGTCGTCTCCGGTCGGCCCGCCCGGATGCGGCGCGTGCGACCGGCGGGCCTCACTGAGCGCCAGCTCGAGGTCCTTCGCCTGGTGGCCGCCGGGAAATCGAACGCCGACATCGCGCGTCAGCTGGTGATCTCCAGCCGCACAGCCGAGCATCACGTGCAGGCCGTCTACCTCAAGATCGGTTCGACGTCCCGGGCTGCCGCCGCGCTGTTCGCCATGGAGCACGGCCTGCTGGGACCGCCGGTCGCCGATGGGGACCCAGCGGCCGAAGATGGGTAGTTCCGCCCACGCGCCTCCCGGTCGATCCCCGGCACGCTGGGTGGCGTGACTCCCCCGACGCTCACAGGCTCTCCACGCTCGACCCTTCTCTCCCGCCGCCTGATTCTCCTGACGTTGGCCGAGCTGGCCTACTTCACCGCCGAGGGCGTGGCCATCTACGCCCTGCCCCTGCACGTCACCGGCCCGATCGGGGCGGACAAGGCCGCCGCCGGCCTGGCCTTCGGCGCGTTCGCCGCTTCCGCCCTGCTCCTGCGGCCGGTGGCCGGCCGGCTGAGCGACAGGCATGGCCGGCTGCCCCTGCTGCTGGCTGGTGCGGCGCTCAGCTCGCTCGGACTCCTGCTGACCGCGGGGACCGAATCGCTGGGCGCCGTCATCGCGCTTCGCCTGATCCTCGGGGTAGCCGACGCGGCGTTCTTCGTCGCCGCCTTCGCCGCGCTCGCCGACCTGGCCCCGCCCGGCCGGCTGGGTGAGGCCTTGTCCCTGAACTCGTTGGGCCTCTACCTCGGACTGGCCTGCGGGCCGCTGCTCGGTGAGGTGCTGACACGGGCGGGGGGACTGACCGCTGCTTGGATCGGTGCCTCGCTGATCGCCGCTCTGGCGCTGGGCGTCCTGCCCAAAGTGGGCGAGACGCGACCCAGCCGGCCCGACCGACGGGCAGGTCGATCGGAGCTCATCCACCGGCCCGCCGTCCCCCTCGGCCTGGCTTTCCTCACCGCCGTCGTGGCGATGGGGGGCTTCCTGGCCTTCGCCCCCTTGCACGCCCAGGGCGTGGGGATGACCGTCGTGAGCCTTCCACTTTTCGCCTACGGGGCCACGGTCGTGGCGTTGCGGATCCTGTTCGCCAGGGTCCCCGACCGGCATCCGCCGCTGCTCCTCGGAGCCGGCTCGCTGGCGATCATCGCCACAGGCATGACCGTCATGTCGCTGTGGCAAGCGCCCCTCGGCGTCCTCGTCGGCGCCGTCCTCACCGGCATCGGAGTGGCATTCTGCACGCCTGCGTTCTTCTCCGCGGTCTTCGCCACGGCCAGTCCCGAGCAGCGGGGTGCCGCCTCCGGGACCCTCAGCGGATTCCTCGACCTCGGCCTGGGCGTCGGCCCCATGGTGCTGGGAGGTGTGGCAGGTGCGGCCGGCATCCCCTGGGCGTTCGCAGCCTCGGCGGCACTCGCCCTTGCCGGCTGCGCCTGGTCGCTGCGGCTGGCCGCCGCGTCGTCCGCACCACGGGCAATGGCCCCGCTCCGAGGTTCTCGCTGAGCCACTGGACGAGCCCGGTTCGAAGCCGGCCCGCCACTCGTCAGGTCAAGTCCCCGGCGGTAGCGTGCACCACACGGATCGACCGTGCCGGAAGACGGATGGAGGAAGCCTCGTGGACATGGACAAGTTCGTCTCGACCGCCCAGGACGCGATCACCGTGCGCCGGGTGTTCGCGGAGCCCTACGACAAGGACGGCACGACCGTGATCGCCGCAGCCCGGGTCAGCGGCGGCGGGGGCGGGGGCAGTGGCCACGAGGAGAAGGGCACCAAGGACTCCGAGGGGGAGGGCGGCGGCTTCGGCATCAAGGCCGCTCCCGCCGGCGCGTTCGTCGTGCGCGGCGGGGAGGTGCGGTGGGTCCCGGCGATCGACCCGCACCGGATCGTCGCGGCCGTCGCCGCGGTGCTCGTGGCCGTGGTCGTCGACCCGGGGATGGGTGCGAGTCCGGGAGATCAAGGCCGGTCTGGGCTAGGACGAGGTTGGATCGGCACTGCGCGGGATCTCTGATCCGTGGGCTGCGTTCGCGAGGTCCAGCCCGGCGCTGCCCTAGTCCGTGAAGTGGGCCGCCTGGCGAATACCCTGGGTCGGTGCCGCGCTTCGTCTTCTACACCGCCTCGACACTGAACGGCTACCTGGCCGACGCCGACCACTCGCTGGAGTGGCTCTTCGCGGTCGAGGGCGGCGAGCAGCCCGACATGGCGGGGTTCCTTGCCGACATCGGCGTGCTGGTCCTCGGCTCGCACACCTACGAGTGGCTCGAGGACCACGAGCACCTGATCGAGAACCCGGCGAAGTGGAAGGCCTGGTACGCCGAACGGCCGACGTTCGTGTTCACGTCGCGGCGACTGCCAGCCCCCGACGGCGTCGACGTGCGGTTCGTGGCCGGCTCGGTCGCAGACGCCCTGCCGGCGATCCGCTCGGCGGCGGGCGACCAGGACGTCTGGCTGGTCGGCGGCGGCGACCTCGTGGGCCAGTTCGACGATGCCGGCGCACTCGACGAGATCCAGATCAGCCTGGCCCCGGTCACCCTGGTGAGCGGGAAGCCGCTGCTGCCGCGCAGGATCGAGTCCGACCGGCTGCGCCTGGCCGAGGTGACCCGCAACGGCCAGTTCGTCGACCTCAAGTACACGGTCCTGCGCTGATCCCCTGGGCTGGGGGCGTCGGTGGTCGATCCGGTCGATCCGACCGACCGAATCGACTACCAGCGGATCGTGGATCAGGGGCCGGTGATCTCCCGCGCCACGGCCCCTTCAGTGAACCGCCCGTAGCGGTCGATCGCCGCGTCGAGGGCGGCCAGCTCCGGCGGGCGAGAGGTGGCGCAGCAGGTCGATCGCGACCAGCGACTGGCCCCGCGCCGCCGAGCGGCGCCAGTGACCCGCGAACCTCCCGTCGACCATCAGCAGCCCGTTCGGCGTCCCGGGCCGCACGCGGTAGAGACCGTCCGGATCGAGCAGCGCCTTGCTGCGCACGTGCAGGCCGCTGACGTACTCGTCGTAGCCGTTGAGCAGCTCGGTGGTGGGGCCTGCCTCCCAGTCGCCGTCGGCGAGCGGACCGATCCAGTACCGGCGGTCGCCGAGGAGCTCCAGGAAGTTGACCACCGTTCCCAGGTCGGCCACGGCTCGACGGACGGCGGTCAGGGTCAGGCCCGACCACGCCGCCACATCGGCGATCTTGGAGGGGCCGTGGGACGACAGGAACCGCTCCACCAGCCAGACGGTGGACTCCTCGGGGTCCAGCAGGGGCACCTCGTCGAGCAGCTGGTACGTGTGGACCTGGCCGCGCGGCGGGCCGCTGGCTATCAGCAGCTCCAGCTCGGCCCACATCAGGGCGAACCCGAGGGCCATGCCGTCGAACCGGAAGGCGCTGGACGAGAGCTCCGCCTTGATCTCGGTGCGCGTCAGCGGCCCCGCTCGGAGCAGTTCGGTCAGCCAGGCACGCCACGACTCGAGCGTCGGCTCGTCGACGCCCTCGGATCGCAGCATGGGGCGCAGGATCCGGTGCACCCGCTCGGCCGTCGCGCTCTGCACGCGCACCAGGTCGTCGCGGTGGACGAAGTGCCAGGTCGGGCGCATCGCGTGCGTGCGCACGACCTCCCCGCTCGCGAGGACCGCGAGGACCGCCGAGCGGGTCGCCCCCGTCCGCTGGGACAGCGACCAGAGGGTCATGTCGAACTCCTGGGCCTGCATGCACCCCAGCCGGGCGACCTCCGCGGCGACGTCGCACGTGGAGGATGGTCCGGCGGCAGTGGGCAGCCCGCACGCGACCCACCGCTGTCGTCGCCACGCCGAGGCCTGGCCCTCTGCCGCACCGCCCTCGGACATGGGCACAGCGTGCCCTTTCGCGCGGTTCACCGCCAGCGCCTGCCCGCGTGCGCAGGCTCGCGACGGCCCAGCTCGCGCATGGGAGCATGGCCCCATGCCGAACGACCAGACCACCGCTGGGGCGGGCGTTGCGCAGGCCGCCGAGAAGACCCGGTACATCACCTGCGTCCTGTGCGAGGCGAGCTGCGGCCTCGAGGTGAGCCTGCGGGACGCTGAGATCGTCTCGATCCGCGGCCATGACGCCGATCCGCTGTCCAGAGGGCACATCTGTCCGAAGGGGGTCGCGCTGCAGGACCTGCACTCGGACCCCGACCGCCTGCGCACGCCGATCAGGCGGGTCGGCGACGGCTGGGAGCCGATCGGCTGGGACGAGGCGATCGAGCTGGTCGCGTACCCGCCTGCACGACGTCCAGAGCGCTCACGGGTCGAGTGCCGTCGGGGCGTATCTCGGCAATCCGAACGTCCACTCGCTGGGCTTCCTGACCCACGGGGTGAGCCTCATCCGCGCCCTCGGGTCGAAGGCGGTCTTCTCCGCGACGAGCGTCGACCAGCTCCCGCACCAGCTCGTCTCCTGGGCGCTCTACGGCCACCAGTTCCTGATCCCGATCCCCGACATCGACCGGACGAGCCTGTTCGTCGTGTTCGGCGGGAACCCCATGGCGAGCAACGGCATCGATCATGACGGTGCCCGACTTCCCCGGCCGGCTGCGCGAGCTCAAGGCACGCGGCGGCCGGATGGTCGTGTTCGACCCGCGCCGCACGGAGACGGCGAAGGTGGCCGACGAGCACCATTTCGTGCGGCCCGGCACGGACGTGCTGGTCCTCCTGGCGGTCCTCAACGTCCTGTTCGCCGAGGGACTGACGCGACCTGCCGCGTACGTCGACGGGGTCGAGGCCGTTCGTGACGCGGTCGCCGAATTCACCCCGGAGGGCGTCGAGGACGTCTGCCGCGTCCCGGCCGACGTGATCCGGCGGCTCGCGCGCGAGATCGCCGCGGCCGACGCGGCTGCCGTGTACGGGCGCATCGGCGTCTCCACGCAGGCGTTCGGAACGCTGTGCCAGTGGGCGATCCACGCGATCAACATCCTGACCGGCAACCTCGACCGGGAGGGCGGCGTCCTGATGACCAGCCCCGCCATCGACATGGTGGGGCTGGGCCTGCTCGGCAAGGGGCACCTCGGCGCCTGGCGCAGCCGCGTGCGCGGCCTGCCGGAGTTCGGCGGCGAGCTTCCGGCCTCGGCACTGGGCGAGGAGATCGCGACGCCGGGCGAGGGCCAGATCCGCGCGCTGGTCACGATCGCCGGCAACCCGGTGTCGTCCACACCCGCCGGGCATCGGCTCGACTCCGCCCTCGCAGGGCTCGACTTCATGGTGTCGGTCGACCTGTACGTCAACGAGACGACCCGGCACGCCGACGTCATCCTGCCGCCCACGGGACCCCTCGAACGCGACCACTACGACCTGATCTTCCACGTCTTCGCCGTCCGCAACACCGCACGCTGGTCCCCGGCGCTGTTCGACCGGCCGGAGGACTCCCGCCACGACTGGGAGATCTACCGGGACCTCGCGCTTGCCCTCGATCGGCTGCGCCAGGAGGATCCGCCCGACGCGGAGGCCAAGCCACGGCGTCCTGTGGACGAGGCCAGGCTGCGGACCCCGCCCGCCCAGCTCGTCGACGCGCTGCTCGCGACGGCCCGAACCCCCGGCCTGTCCGTCGCGGCGCTGCGGGCGACCCCGGGCGGTGTCGACCTGGGTCCGCTGCAGCCCCAGCTTCCGCAGCGCCTGGCCACGCAGTCCAAGCGGATCGACCTGGCCCCCGCGCTCATCGTCGACGGGCTGGCGGGCGCCCGGGCTCTCCTGTCGGACGCGGACCCGGCCGCGGGCGACCGCGGCGGCCGCGACCTGCTGCTCATCGGGCGCCGCCACCAGCGCGACAACAACTCGTGGATGCACAACCAGGCACGGCTGGTCCGGGGCCGTCCTCGACACCAGCTCCTTGCCAACCCCGCCGACCTGGTGGCGCGGGGCATTCGCTCGGGCGATCGGGTGCGGGTCGCCTCGGCCAGCGGCGAGCTGGAGGTCGAGTGCCTGGCCAGCGACGACATGATGCCCGGCGTCGTGAGCCTGCCCCACGGGTACGGCCATGCCCGCTCCGGCGTCCGGATGGCGGTTGCGACGGCACTGCCGGGCGCCAGCGTCAACGACGTCACCGATCCCGCCGTGGTCGAGGGCATCGGTGCCAACGCCGTGGTCAACGGGGTGCCGGTCTCCGTGTCGGCAGCGCTTGGCGGAGCAGTCAGCCGTGGCGCGAACGATGCCTGAGGACCGGCGCTCGATGCACCAGCGGATGCTGGACGGTGACCCCTACATCGCCGACGACCCGGGCATCGAGGCGGATTCCAAGCGCGCCCGACAGCTCAGTCGACGCTTCAACACGATGGACCCGACGGACGTCGCCGGGCAACGCGAGGTGCTCCTCGAGCTGCTCGCTTCGCTCGGTCCGGACAGCCAGATCCGCCCGCCTTTCCAGTGCGACCTGGGCTACCAGACGCGGATCGGGGCACGGACCTTCGCCAACTTCGGGCTGATCGTCCTGGACGTGGCGGCGGTGACGATCGGCGACGACGTCCTGATCGGGCCCAACGTCCAGCTGCTGACGCCGACCCACCCGGTCGAGCCGGTCCCCCGGCGGGAGAAGTGGGAGGGCGGGCAAGCGATCGTGATCGGCGACAACGTGTGGCTCGGCGGGGGCGTGATCGTCTGCCCCGGGGTGACCATCGGGGAGAACACCGTCGTCGGTGCCGGCGCGGTCGTGACCCGCGACCTTCCGGCGAACGTCGTGGCCGTCGGCAACCCGGCACGCGTGATCCGCCACCTCGAACCCTGACGGGACCAACCTCGCTGGTCAACGGGGTGCCGCTTCGGCTGTGCCTCGCGGCGGCTCGACCCCGGCGGGCGGCCGGCTGGAGGCACGCGGCGCCCGGCCCGCGACCATCCGTGCTCAGCGCCACTCCGAGCTCAACGCGCAGGCGACGTCCAACGGGCTCAGACCCTGCACGGCCGTCAGAACGCCCGCCCCGTCGGGGTTGCGCGTGAACAGCATCCGGCCGCTGGAGACGTGGCGGACCCAGGCCGCCTCGAACGCGCTCGCTTGCGCCTTGTTGCGGCCAAGCGACTCGGGCACCGCATGCCATTGCTCGACCCGCTGCCGGGGCAGCCGTCGGGAGATCAGGTACCGCGGGTTGTCGACCGGTCCGAGCACCTGCTCCATCGCCTCGGAGAACCGCTGAGCCAGGGCCGCCTCGCCGGTGTCCAGGCCGACCCGCCAGATGCCCTCGCCGTCCGGGGTGACCAGCACCGGGCGGCTCGATCCCATGGCAGCCGCGACAGCCGTCCCGACCGCACCAGGAGGTCATCGGGACTCGTGCGCAGTGACCGGCGCCAGCGGGCTACCGCCCAGGATCCGCCGGCCACGGCCGCCGCGCCTGCCGCGAACAGCGCACCCGGCAGCGCCCCCGCGCCCACAGCCGTCCCGACCGCGGTGCCCGCCGTGCTCGCCACGACCACCGCGCCGGCCAGCAGGGGCAGCGGCGGCCGGCGCTCGGCGACCTCGGGCGCGTCGAAGTCGACCGGCTCCCCGGACCTGCCCACGGCGACGATCCGCACCACACGGACCACTACGTCGTCGTACGGCTGCCCGACGCCCCACAGCTCGGGGACCAGCCCGGACTGGTTCACCAGCGCCATCGTCGTCGCGTTCACCAGGGCGCGAGTGTGCGCGTCGGGCACGGAGCCCGCGTCCAGCAGCGGCGAGGCATGCCCGACGCCAGCGGTGATCCGCCCGGCGTCATCGGGTGCCAGGAACCCCTCGTGCTTGGCGACGAACCGCTGGTAGTCGCTGTCCCCGAGCGGGTGATCGTCGACGACCGCCACCAGGCTGTAGATGTGCGCGACCTTGTGGGGCACGAACGGGTCGCGGCGCAGCGCACGGCCTCGCACCTGCACGACGGCGGTCGGCGTCGTCGCCGCGGTCGCGTCGATCAGCACGTTGATCGCCGCCGCGTCCCAGCCCTCCCCCAGCAGCCCGCGAGTGCCCACGAGCACGCGGCAGTCACCGGCCTGGAACGCCGCCGTCGCCGCGGCGACCCAGCGCCTGGGGTTCCAGCCCGGGCCTGCGAGGGTAAGGATGCCCGGCGCACCGGGCACCTCGCTGCGGCCCAGGCCGTGGGCCAGATCGGGCTGCTTGGCGGCGACTCGCGCGACGAGCCGGTCCAGGGCGGTCGCCGTGCCTGCGCAGGTCTGCCCGGTGACCATCAGCGGTGCCGCCTGCGCCAGGCGGGGGTCGCCTGCGACTAGTTCGAGCACCTGCCAGGCGGAGCCCGGCGGGGCGGCGTCGGGCTCCAGCAGTCGGGCCGAGGCGGTGGCCGCCACCCGCTCGAAGTCTGTGATCACGACCGCGCGCAGCCCCGCGCCCCGTTCGGCGATCTCCCCGACCAGCAGGTCCGTCACCGCCACCGCCTTCGCCGCGCTGTGCGCCAGCACCCGGTCGGCCGGTGAGCGCCCCGGCCGGGCCCCCGCCGGGTCAGCGTCCAGCCGACCGCGGGCAGTGCCCGGCGGATCGCCTGATAGGCCTCCTCGTCACGATCCGGCGCTCCCTGCCGCATGAGGACCCTTGTCGCGTACTCCTCGACCAGTGCGACCCAGTCGGTCACCGCCATCGGCTCCCGAGCCTCGGCGGTCAGCCGGGCACCGTCGGGCAGGTCGATCAGCCCGCGGTCGTGGTGCAGGCGCAGCAGGGCCAGGGCAAGCTCGGGTTCCTGCTTGACGACGCGGTGCCAGGGGACGGCCTGTGGCTCGGCGCCGCGGTGGACCCAGGCCCGATCCAGGTGCTCCAGGAAGCCGACGCTGGCAAGGCCCGGGTCCAGCAGGTCGGTGATCAGCTCCTCCCACTGCTGCGCGCTCTGCGCCAGGTGCGCCAGCTCACCGTCGGTCGGCTGGACGAACCAGGCCAGCTCGCGGAACGGGGCAAGGACGCCGGACCGCACCAGCGCGGGGGTCGGAACACCTCGTGGAGCACCGGGCCGAACACTCGCTGTGCAAGGGCGGCCTGGTCGGGTGTCGAGCCGGGTCTGCGGGGTGGCGGTCAGCGCGACCACGACCGGGTCGCCCGCTGCCCCGCCGCGGGCCATCGCGAGGACCTCGTCCAGCAGCCGTCCCCAGGTCTGCAGGAGGTGGTGCGCCTCGTCGAGCACGAGCGTGAACCGGTCGCCGTCGCGCAGCGCGTTGCAGCAGGCCCGACCGCATTGGGGTGCAGCTGCTCCACCAGCGGCGCGTCGTCGTCTGCGTCCGGATCGAAGGTGGCCACGGCCTGGTAGGTCAGGACCGTGACATCGGCCGTGAGATCGCGCTCGTCGGACACCCGGGCGTCCGCTGGCAGCGTCGCGCGCCACAGGTCGATCCACTGCTGCTGGATCGCGGTGTTGGGCACCAGCACCAGGGTCCGGCAGGCCCTCGTGCAGGGCGATGGCGGCGCCGACCGCGGTCTTGCCGGCGCCCGGCGGCAGCACCAGGTGGCTGCGCCCGGTCCCAGCCCGCATATGGGCCTCGACGCTGGCGCGCTGATGCTCGCGAAGGTCGAAGGGCAGCGCCGCGCCCGAGAGCCCCACCGAAATCACCCAACCGTCCGGCGCCGGTCGATCGCGGCCGGATCGGTCATGTCCCGAGGGTAGGCGTTCGCCAGGCCGACACGCGTGGGTGCTTGCGTTGCCGGGGCGCTCGCGGGATCCCGGTCCGCGGCCGGCTATCGGTACCCTGCGCGTGCGCCGCGGCCTGCCGCCGAGCGTCAACCACCTGTGAATCGGTCCCATGCACGCGCGCCCCGTGATCCGTCTGGTGGTCGCCCGGGGCGGGTGGACACTGGGGGCGACGCCGGCCTCGGGCGGTCGGCCGCGTACGAACGAGCGAGAGGTGATCGCCCATGTCCACCAACGAGACCAGCCCGGCCGACGGCAGGCCCGTCCCACGACCTTTCGCGCCCCGCCGACAGCACGCCCGTCACAACGCCCGTCGCCACCGCGCCCGCCGCCCGATCCCGACGACGACGCTGCGAGCCGGCTGCGACTCATCGTGACTGTGATCGCCCTGCTCGGCTTCGCCGCCCTGGTGGTCGTCATGATGTTCGACGCCGAGCACGCGAACGAGACGGTCTGGACCCGTCGGGTCTACCTGCTCGGCGGGGTGCAGGCGATCGTGTTCGCCTCGGTCGGCTGGCTGTTCGGTCGCGAGGTGCACCGCTCGGAGGCACAGTCGGCGAAGGCCGACGCCGCCCAGGCGAAGGACAAGGCCCAGGTGGCCGAGGAGCAGGCCAAGCAGTGGCTCAAGAAGGCGTCCGAGGAGACCACGAAGGGCATGGCGATCAAGGCCGCCGCCCGCGGGCTCAGCAAGGCCCCCGCCCCGGGACCGGGCGAGCCAGCCACCCGTTCCGGGCCCGAGCCGCCCGCCGCGGGTCCGCAGACGACGCGTACGGTGCTGTTGAACATGGTCGAGTCGCTCTGGCCCGACGACCCGGAGGGCTAAGCCACCGGATCCGGTGTGAGCAGACCGCGAAGCAGGCTGCGGATCGTCCGGTCGAAGAGGTCCGTATCCGAGGCGGACCGCCCGCTGGCGCCGAGCACCGCCGCGAGGTGCGGATGGGCCTCGGGATCGAGCGCGCTGAACAGCGTGCCGGCGTCGACGGGCTCGCGGGTGCCCGCCTGTGCGAACAAGGTCACGACTCCGAAGAGCATGGCGAGTGCCTCCATCTTGGCGGCGTTGCCGGCGGGCAGGGCGGCGAGGATCTCCAGGCACCGGTCGAAGCAGCGCAGGGCTTTGGGCCCGATGGGGCCCGATACCGTCCCGACCACCACGAGCCAGGGGTGCGCGAGGTGGACGCGCAGGAGATCGCGCGCCACGAACAGCAGCTCCTGCTCCCAATCGCCTGCCGGGGTCGGGAACCTCAGGTCCGCCAGCGCCGCATCGGCCATCAGCGCGAGCAGCTCGTCCCGGCCCCGAACGTACCGGTAGAGCCCGCCGGCACTGACTCCCAGGACGTCGGCCAGTGCGCGCATCGTGACCGAAGGAAGACCCGTCCCGTCCGCGAGCCCGATCGCGGTGGCTGCGATCTGGTCACGGGTGAGCTCTCCGCGCGGCCCACGCGTGCCGCGCACCGGCCGGTTCCAGATCGTCTGCTGGCTGACATGCGACATGCCCGGAGGATAAACTGCTAACGTCGTTCGCGGTAAGGAGTCGAGGCTATGCACACCGACCAGATCACATCGAGCGACGGCACCCGGATCACCATCCACTCCGTCGGCACCGGCCCCGGGCTGGTGGTGCTCCACGGTGCCGGCGTCAGCGTCCGTGACTACCGACGCCTGGCCGATCGCCTCGCGACGCACCTCACCGTGCACTTGTTCAATCGGCGTGGCCGGCGCGATTCGGCAGCGCTGACCGGAACCGAGACGGCCCAGACCGACCTCGACGACCTCGCCGCCGTCCTGGCACACACGGGTGCGCGCAGCATCTTCGGCCATAGCGGGGGCGGGTTCGTCGCGCTGCGGGCGGGACTCACCCTGCCTCTTGACCGAATCGCCACCTACGACGGCGCGATAGCCCTGGACGATGTGGACTTCCCGCGGGGATTCATCGACCCGTTCGACAAAGCGGTCGCCTCGGGGGACCTCGTCGAGACGTTCGTCCAGGCAGGGAGGATCCACCCCGAGACGGCGGCCGCGCGGATGCCGCACTGGCTGCAGAAGCTGGGTGTCCGGGCGTTCCTGCACATCCCTCCGGGCAAGCAGATGGTGGAGCTGCTCCCCACCCTGAGTCCCGAGGTGCGCCGCATCCTGGATCACCAGGCCCCTGCCTCCGAGTACTCGACGATCCGGGCGGCGGTCCTGCTGACGTACGGGTCGCGCAGCTCCCAGTACTTCAAGGACATCAGCCACGCGCTTGCCGGAGTCCTGCCCGATGGCCGGGCCCTGGAGATCCCCCGCGCATCGCACAACACGGCCAACATTGCGCCCCCGCGCCTGACGGAGCCGTTGCTCGCCTTCTTCACGGGGTCGTCCGCGCGCCTGCCCTGAACCTGCACCAACTCGAGCGTGCACACGTCCGGGCCCACTCGGAGCACAAGGGTCCGCACACGAGTGACGGGGACGGGGGCGTGGCCAAGCAAGCCGGCTTGAACGTGCCCGCCCTCGACGAGGAGCAAAGGCTGCGCGTCCAAAGCGACCTGCCACGCGCGCCGTCGAGGCAGAGTGCCTTCTTGTCGAGGTTTGGAGGCAGTTGGTCAGGGGTACAACATCGTTGCGGCAAGACGAAACCTTTCGTGGACCCGCTTCGTCGAGCAGGGTCGGTGACGCGCTGAGCGCCTCCGGCCAATCGACCCGCGGAAATCTGCCAACCAGACGACCGCGGTGACTACGCCGGGTCGCGCAAACAGCGGGGACTCGACACTCGACAACCCCCGGAAGGGGATCCATCGACATGAACAAGCCAAGCAGCCGCGCCCTCAAGGCAACCGGCTTCATCGCCACCATCGCCGCCTCAGCGGCCCTGATCGTGGCACTGGTACTGGCGCGTACTTCTCCGACACGAAGGCCGGCAACAGCATCACCGGCGAGATGGGCACGATCGCGATCAGGGGTTACGACGGCACCGGGCCGAACAGCCTCAGCACCGTCCTCCTCACCCACATGCTCCCCGGCGAGGCGAAGAGCGCAGACGCTTGTCGCTACGAGAACACCGGTCACCAACGATCAGGACGTCTGGATCGTCTTCAATAAGCAGGACCTCGGCGACGGTACAGGGCACGACGGGGATCAATTCCCTCGGTGGCTACGTTCGTCAGGTCTCACGTCGCCAGCAATGGCACCGAGAGGTTCGCCAGCCAGAACCTGACCGACAACGTGGGCGCCCGGAACTCCAGGGATCAACGGCGCTGCCACGATCTACCCGTTGCCAAAGATGATCAAGCTTGCCGACGCGCTGGAGTCGGGCCACGCCGGGGAACTTCACATTCTCGTTCAAGCCGTCAGTCGAGTTCCTCAACCACCGACCTGGCCGGCACCACCGCCCCAACGAAGACGCCCGAAGATCCCCGTTCTGTCGCTGCGCTACAACCTGGTCGCCACGCAGGTCGGCATCGCTCCCGGTACCCCGATCACTGATGGGAGCTCGCTGGGTGGCACGGCTCCTCCTGGGAGTCTCGGCCGCAGCCCTCGCAGCCGGCCTGCTGGCCGGCGGCTTGGCCTGGCATGAGGGGTACCGGGTCTACGCAGTGCGCACCGGCTCGATGACCCCGAGCCTGTCGCCCGGCGACCTCATCCTGGACGCACCGGCCGTCGGCCCGTACGCAAAGGGCGAGGTGGTCACCTTCCAGGTGCCCACGAGCCCGAACTCGGACCCGGTCGTCACGCACAGGGTCTACCAGCAGGACGGCGAAGGATCGTGCACCAAGGGCGACGCCAACCGGACCCCGGACATCCACCCGGTGACGGAGGAGGATGTCGTTGGGGAGGTCGTGGGCGTGGTGCCCAACGGCGGTTACGCCCTCGTCTACCTCTCCCAACTCACAGGCGTGCTGAGCCTGATCCTCTCGTCAGCCAGCATCTGGTTCGCATGGTCGCTCTTCTACGGGGGGCGCCCGAGACAGACAGCCTGAGAGATGTCGCGAAGTTCCGTCGAGGGTCAACAGGTCCCAACGGATCCTGGTGGAATCAGAGCAGACCCGATCGTTCGCTAGGCACAAATTGCAAGCTCAGGGGCCGCCCCGACTGGGGCAGCCCCTGAGTGCCTTTGCAGGGGCGGGGCACCGCCACCGAAGCCCCACCCCAACGGAAGAACCCGTCCAGTTGAGTCGTGGCCCGTCATGCCCCGTCTATTTGAGGAGTAGGCCAGAGCCCGAGGCCAACCCGGGCGCGCTCATCGCGACCCTCGCCCACATAGGCTGCGAGGTGCTCGCCGGTGAGCGTCGTGCGGGCGGTCACCAGGTCGGCCGGCGTGCCCTCGAAGACCACCCGGCCGCCGTCGTGACCGGCGCCGGGGCCGAGGTCGACGATCCAGTCCGCGTGCGCCATCACGGCCTGGTGGTGCTCGATGACGATCACCGACTTGCCGGAGTCGACCAGCCGGTCGAGCAGTCCCAGAAGCTTGCTCGACGTCGGCCAGGTGCAGGCCGCTGGTCGGCTCGTCGAGGATGTACACGCCGCCCTTCGGGGCCATCTGGGTGGCGAGGTTGAGCCGCTGGCGCTCACCACCGGACAGGGTCGTCAGCGGCTGGCCGACCGTCAGGTAGCCCAGGCCCACGTCGGAAAGCCTGGCCAGGATCGTCAGTGCGCCCGGAACCGGCGCCGCCCCGTTGTCGAAGAAGTCGCGGGCTTCCGTAGCCGCATCGCGAGCACCTCGCTGATGTCCCGCCCGCCGAGCTTGTACTCCAGCACCGTCCGCTCGAGGGTGAATGACCCGGGCGTGGATCCGTGTATCCACAGATCGATAGGCCTGCGCTGCGGGGTCCATCCGTCATGTCACGGGTCCGGCTAGCCCGTGCCCTGATGACGGGATTGTCCTGCGGGGCTGACTTGCGATGAGATCGGTGTTGACAGGAGCCAACATCCGATGTGATGCAAGGCAACACTCAAGGCCTGTGCCCTTCCGGCCGAAACAGGGGATGTCCATTACGAAGCGCGACTTGCGCTTGCCGCCGCAAGCACCGATGCGCAGCCCTCGCGCTGGAATCGGCCACTCGGCGTCGCTAGTTGGACGCCCGGCGTCGCCGGGCCTAAGCCCAAGGAAGGCAAACATGGACACCCAACGGGGGATTTCCACGTCGCCGCGCGCATCCGCGGCGCCATGCTGGCGAACTCGACCAGGTCCGAACTGGCGCCGCATGTCAGCACCGGCAACATCCCCGGCCGCCGCGTCGTGACCCGATCGTCCGCGGTAGTTGCTTCAGTCGTGGCCCTGGCGATCGTGGGGACCTGCTCGCGGCTACCGCGGCCGCCGCGTCCTCACCCGGAGACTCGATCTGCTTGGTCGCGTCGTTCCCCGGCGTGTCGCTGGCCGCGGCCCACCCGATGAGCGACGGCGGTCTCTCGGGCGAGATGCTCGGCGCCCTCGAGCGCGCGACGGAGGCTCCCGACGCGGTCGCCACGCTGGAGGTGGTGCCAAGACGCAGACTCCATCGTGCTCGATATCCACGAGGATGTCTTCTCTCGGTGACTCCCCCGCAGGTTCCCGGTGGTCGGGTCAGCAATGCAGGTCCCTAGGAGCGACCCGAACCACGTGTACTTCGTCGGGATCACCGACTCGGCGACCTACGGTGAGGATTATGCGGCGGTCATGATCGACGCCAATGGCGACGGGCAGACCGACTTGGTCACGTTCACCCCCTACGGCTACTTCACCGCGGACCAGTTGTTCGAGACGCCGGTCTTCGTGCCATCCGGGGATGACGTGGTGCCCACGGGGTTCACGGCTGTTTGGCTGCGCACGGCGGATGGGTACGTCGCGCTGTCGAGACAGGACGGCTTTGGGGCTGACGTCCGCCCATACACGTTTGGGCTCGTTGACACCACCAACGATGCATCGGACTTCGCGCCGGAGGACTTCACCGGCGCTCCGGTATCCCTCCTGGCACCCGCCCCTGCTCCGGCACCCGCCCCGCTCCGGCACCCGTCCCCGCACCTGCGCCGGCACCCGCCCCAGCACCGGCACCGGCACCGGCACCGGCACCCACCGTGGCTGTGTCCGCGAAGGCCAAGAGCGGTAAGTCCAAGCTCTACGTCGACGTCTCTCCGAACAAGGGCAAGGGGTACTGGACGTTCCAGGTCCAGAAGCAGCAACCCGACGGCTCCTGGATGATGTAAGGACGTACAGGACCAAGGGAAGAAGGAGACCCGCACCATCAATCTGCGCAAGGGCACCCACCCCTGGCGCGGTCGTGGACGCCAAGTACGGCTACGCGGGTGGGACGTCGTCCGCCGTGTACCTGAAGAAGTAGAGCGAGGGCCGCTGGGTCGGGCACGGGTGGGTGCGACATGAAGGGGCTCACCGGAGCGGCACTCCGGCGCCCCCTCGCGCTCGGGATATCGGTCGCGCTGCTGGCCGCGCTGGCTGTGACCGAGGTCGGCGAGGCGGCGATGGGCTGAGTCCCCCCTCCCCGGCTTGGCGCTGCCCGTGTCGGCCACGGACGTCACCGCCAACGACTCGAACCTTGGCTCGGCGGACCGGGAGGTCGTTCGTGGTCGTCGACGCTTCGGCTGGACCGGTGGTTCGCAAGGTGCGGACCGAGACACAGGCCGGTGCCGATCGGCTGGTCCGCGAACTGGCTGCCAAGGCCGGGGTCGAGGCTACGGCGAATCGCGTCGTGGATCTCCCACCTGACCCTGTCGAATGCTCGCTCCACCGGTTGCCAAGGCTGCCGGTGCCCTACCGGCGGAGTATGAGGCCGCCCAGGGGCTGGCGTCGGTTGGGGCGCTCGCTGCCGAGCCGGAGGGCGGCAACCAATGGGGGCTTTGGGGGCGATCGGCGCGGAACAGGCATGGGACCTCACCCAGGAAGTGACCGTCGCGGTGGTCGACTCCGGCGTGGACGGAACCCATCCGGACCTGGTGGGTCTGGTGCGGCCCGAGATTGAAGTCGTCGCCGATGGGATGACCGGCGACGTAGCCGGGCACGGGACGCACGTCGCGGGGATCATCGCCGCCTCCCTTGACGGGGTGGGGGCGACCGGGTTGGCCAACCAGGTCGACATCCTGCCGGTCCGAATCCTCGCTGACCGGTACGGCAACATCGACATCTACACGGTTGCTCAGGGCATCTACTCGGCCGTGGCCGCCGGGGCAAGCGTGATTAACCTGTCCCTCGGCGGGAGCAATACGTAACTGAGCCCAAGAACAGGGC
>CAWBYT010000012.1:0-34289 GCA_963793175.1 uncultured Actinomycetes bacterium | reverse complement strand
TGCACTGTAGTTCGGCATCTTGCGCCTGAGTTTGCCTTGCCCAACTCGCGTTGCGCTCGAGAGTGCGGAGAGCCGGATGATGATTTCACAGAGGACGACATGCCTGGGCCAAGGATGCAGGCAGGCGAGGTCGGTCCCTCGATGACGGGGTGTGCGTGGTTGGTGGAGGTTTAGTCGATCGAGGCCCGGCGCCCGGACCTGGGCCGTGTGCTCGGCGGCTACTTGCCCCGGACGGCCTTGCAGCGCTCCTCGCGGTGGGCCGCGGCGTCCTCGCGGGCCTTCTTCCGCGACCGCCGCGCCGGCCCCCGCCATCCGCAATCGCACTGGGCATGGGCGAAGCCGCGCTTCTCCACGACCCGCACGGGACCCTCGCCGTGGTCGGCGCCTGACCCGTCGTTCCCCTTGGCCATGTCTGCTACCGGCCGGCTACCGGCCGGACTTCCGCGAGACGTGCAGGGGCGGAACCCGCCCGGCCCAGGGAAGGGCCGCTTCGAGGGAGGCCGCCAGCCGCAGGAGCCGGGCCTCGCTGCCGAAGCGCCCCACGAGCTGCATCCCGATGGGCAGGCCGGTGGCGCTCTGGTGCAGGGGCAGGGAGATCGCGGGCTGCCCGGTCGCGTTGAAGACCGGCAGGAAGGACTCGAGGTGCGACCACGCCGCGAACGTCTCCTCGGGGTGGGTGTCCGCATGGGGGTCGTACACGCCGAGCCTGGCCGGCAGCGCGCCCAGGGTGGGCGTCAGCAGCACGTCGTACCAGGAGAAGAAGCTCGCCCATCGATCGGGTGATCGCATTGACCGTGGCCATGCCGTCCAGCACGCCCTGCGCGGTGACGGCGCGACCGTGCTCCACCAGGGCCAGCGTGGGGCCCTCCAAGGTCGAGCCGTCCACGCGGCGGCCGAGTGCCGCGGCCATCGCGTCGATGGTGTGGGCGGTCGTGGAGGACCACACGTCGGTCATCGCGGTGAGGAAGGCCTCCCACTCGAACGCGGGCCGCGCCTGCACGACCTCGTGCCCGAGGTCGGCCAGGAGCCGGGCGGTCGTCCCGGTGGCCGCGGCCACCTCGGGGTCCGCGTCGTGCCCCGACCACGGCTCGTCCCAGTACGCGATCCGCAGTGGCTCCACCGGGGCCCCGACCTGGGAGAGGAAGGTGCCCTCGGGCTGCGCGATCTCGAAGGGGTCGCCCGACCATCGGACCGGCGAGGACGTCGAGGGCGGCGGCGGTGTCGCGCACGGTGCGCGTCGTGACGAAGTGCACGGCCCAGCCCAGCAGGGGCTCGCCCGTGTCCGGGCCCCAGGGGACCCGCCCGCGGCTGGGCTTGAGCCCCACCACCCCGCACGCCGCCGCCGGTATCCGGATGGACCCGCCCCCGTCGCTGGCACCAGCGATCGGGACGATCCCGGCACCCACGACCGCCGCCGGCACCCCCGGACGAGCCACCGGCCATGCGCTCGGCACTCCAGGGGCTGCAGGTCCGGCCGTGGGCGATCGTCTCGGTCGTGCCCAGCAGCCCGAACTCGGAGGTCGCCGAGCGGGCCATCGGGATCAGGCCACCTCGGTGCATGCGCGCCGTGAACTCGTCCTCGCCCTGGACGACCCAGCCGCTCGTCAGCCTGCTGCCGTTCCCGCAGACCCAGCCGGGCTCGCCGTGGAAGAGGTCCTTCAGGATGACCGGGACCCCCTCGAACGGACCCGTGGAGGCCTGCCGCGCGGCGGCCGCCTCCACGCGGTCGGGATAGGCCTCGACCACCGCACCCAGGTCGGGGTCCACGGCCTCGATCCCCTCCAGCGCCAGCGTGACGAGCTCGCCGGGTGTGACCTCGCCCTCGCGCACGAGCGCGGCGAGGCCCAGCCCGTCATATGCGGCGTACTCGTCGAGGCGCATGGACAGGCACCCTAGTTGAGGTCATCCAGCGGCGTGACCGTGGGCTCAGTGGTCGTGCGAGGCGTGCTCGTGGCTCCCGTGGTCGTGCCCCGCGTGCTCGTGTCCCGCGTGCTCGTGCTGTCGGGGTGCTCGTGGACCATGGGCTCGCCCCTCCGGCCCGTCCACCGGATGGCAGACGGCATCGCTGGGAGCCACGTCCAAGGAGGGGTTGCGGTCGAAGAACCCGAAGGGCTTGATCCAGAACGCGACCGCGTCAGCGGCCATCACCGGCCACTCCTCCGGCCGGGTGATGTGGTGGATCCCGAACAGGTACCAGAGCACGATGTCGGTGTCCTCGAGCGGCTCGTCGTCGGAGACCCACTGCGACATGCCGCCGTCGGACTCGCTCTGCGTCGGGTAGGGCCCGGCCGGCCAGCGCTCGTCGTCGTGGTGCTGGGTCACCCAGAGCTGGTGGCCGAGGACGGGCGCCCGCTTGAACTGCGGCGGACTGCGGATCCATCATCACCGGGAAGCACCCGGTGGGGACGAGCTTGTACCCCACGGGCGAGCCGAGGCCGTTGCGCTTGGAGGGGTTGACGACCTTCCAGCTGCGCTGGGTGCTCCAGTCGAAGTCCCGCCCGGCCTCCGACTCGCTGCGCACGGGGGTCGCCCGGGTCGTCAGGCCCAGCCCGTAGGGGTTCGCCGCGTCCACCGGGGCGGCCAGGGAGTCGACCTCGAGGACCGTGTTGTCGGTGCCGTCGACGTCGAGGTCGAGCCTGGCCACGAGGAAGTGCTGGTGGTAGGGGGCGTACGTGCGCTGGTCGACGACCGTCCCGTAGGGGGAGGACGTCCTGGCCCTCGGGCAGGGGCGTGGTGACCATGATGCCGGTGGCGCGGACCTCGCACTCGATGTTGCCGTCCTCGTAGAAGCGCCAGTAGATCAGGTACTCGTAGTTGGCCACGGTGGCGTGGCAGGAGACCACGAAGCGGCGCATGCGGCGCACCTCGGCGCCGTGCTCGCCGTCGACGTGCTTCCAGAGGACGAGGTTGTCCTCCTCGTGGATGCACACGGCGTTGGAGGTCGTGTAGGGCTCGCCGCGCGAGTCGGTCAGGGTGGCGTCGACGTAGCGGATCTCGCCGAGGCAGTCGCACCCCAGCTCCAGGGAGGTGGTCATGTAGCCCAGGCCCCACTCGCCGATGTCGTAGGCGGTGCGCCGGTAGTGCTCGGGCGTGGGGTCGCGGTAGGGCACGATCATCTCGGCGAAGGACATCCGGTAGGCGATCGACCGGCCCGCGTACGAGACCTGGTAGAGGACCGGGCCCTCGCGGTAGTTGAAGCCGACCCGCATCTCCCACTCGTGCCACCTCAGGACCAGGCCGTCGACCTCGAAGCCCGGACCCTCCGGCTGCACGATCTCCAGCGGCTTGCGGTCGGTGCGCACCGTGAGCCCGGGGACCAGGTCCGGCAGGTACTCGCCCATGACGGGGGCGGGCGGGATCTCGCCCGAGTCGTCGATCTCCAGGAGCTCGAAGGTGTTCATGTCGACGATGAACTTCAGGCCCGCCACCGGATTGGCGTACGGGTTGCCGCGCGGGGTGTCGCGCCGCCACACGTCGACCCATCCCAGCCGCCGATCCGCGTACTGCGGCGGCATGACGGCCTTGCCGTAGGTCCACACGTCGAAGAAGCACAGGTCGAGCTCGGTGTAGCCCGCGCGCGGCCATCGCGGCCACGACCTGCGGGTTCTCCCGGAGGGCGTTGTCGCACTCGTGCCACTCGTCGACGGTGAAGTTGGGCGTCACGTCCGGGATGTGCGTGAAGGACTCGACCGCGTCGGCGGCCACGTCCACGACCCCCTCGAAGGTCCGGCTGGTCGCGCGGTCCCACAGCACGGCCAGGGCCAGTCGGGGGAAGGGCTGGCCGGGCTGCCACGCCAGCACGACGTGCCTTGGGCGGCTCGATCGAGCTCCACCGAGCAGAACCGGAACGCGTCGGTCACGCCGGCGTCCCGGCGCAGGGCGATGCGCACGACGTCGGAACTCGTCCGTGCTCAGCGGCTCGAGGGGATGGTGGGCCACGTGCTCTCCTAGCGGACAGGTCGGTTCGATCGGGGTCAGTCGACGATGAGCGCGGGTGTGTCGGTCCTGAGGGTCTCGCCGCGGAAGAAGGCCGGGTCGCTGGCGCGCTGCAGCGCCATCAGGATCAGGCCCGAGCAGGATGAGGCCCGACGCCGAGGATGAACACCAGCCCGACCCCGCCGATCGACGGCCCCGCTGCCGTAGTCGGGGGAGAACGAGTCGCTGCAGGGTGACCAGGAGCACGGCCGTCAGGCCGAGCCCGCCGAGCAGCGGCAGGAGGAACTTGAACACGATGCTGTTGAGGCTCGCTGAACAGCTCGTTGCGGAAGAACCACACGCACGCGAAGGCCGTCAACCCGTAGTAGAAGCAGATCATGATGCCGATGGAGTAGATCGTGTCCAGCAGCACGTTCTCGCTGGTGAAGGTCAGCACCGAGTAGAAGAGCGCCGCGCCGACGCCGGCGCGCGACCGTCGCGAACGACGGGCGTGAGGTAGCGGGGGTGGACGGTCGCGAACCGCTCGGGGATCGCGCGGTAGGCACCCATCGCCAGCAGGGTGCGCGAGGTGGGCAGGAAGGTGGTGATCAGGCTCGCGGCGCTCGAGGCGATCACCGCCAGGAACAGGACCAGGTACAGCGGGTTGCCCATGATCGGCTCGGCGAGCGCGCCGAACACGTTGTCCGAGATCTCCTCGTTGGCCAGGCCCAGGCCCTCGTCGCCGACCCCCGCGTACATGAGCATCGCGATCGAGACCAGCAGATAGGTCCCCAGGATCGAGACGATCGGACAGCAGCGCCGCACGTCCGGGCGTCTTCTCCGCGTCCTTGCTCTCCTCGTTGACGGTCAGGGCGGTGTCCCAGCCCCAGAACGCGAAGATCGAGCCGGACAGTCCGGCGATGAACGCCGACAGCGTCAGGCCCGCGGGGCTGAACCAGTCCCAGCTGAAGGGGATCCCCGTGGGCGAGTCCGCCGACTCGACGATCGCCATGACGGCGAAGATGAGCAGGCACCACCATCTGGAATCCCACCAGGATGAACTGGACCTTCTGGGTGGTGGTGATCCCGCGGTAGGCGACGTATGTGGCGACGGCGAGGAAGGCCAGGCAGGTCGCCACGTTGACGACCTTGTTCTCCCACAGCTCGGAGATCCAGTCGCTGCCGACGAGGTCGCCCACGAACTGGTAGGTGAACTGGACGGCCACGCCTGCCAGGTTGGACAGGACGATGACGGTGGCGAGGATCGCGGTCCAGCCACCGATCCACCCCACGTAGGGACCGAACGCCTTGGTCGTCCAGGTGAAGGAGGTGCCGCAGTCGGGGGCGACCTTGTTCAGCTCCCGGTAGGCGTACGCCGCGAAGAACATCGGCAGGAACCCGCACAGGAAGATCACGGGGACCTTCGAGCCGGCCTCGCTGACGAGCAGGCCGATGGTCGCCGTGAGGGTGTAGGCCGGAGCCACGCTGGAGATCGCCAGGACCGTGCCGCCCACGAGTCCCGACCGAGTTGCTGCGACAGGCCCTTGTCCTGGAGGTCGTGCTCCGCCTCATGGTGGGAGTCGTGCGCCTGGATCTCCATGCCGCCCTCCGTACGCTGCTGGTACTGGGCCATAGCGAGGCTGTGGTACTGGGTGCACACTAGGGCAGTGGAAGCCCCCGATGGATGTGCGACCGAGCAATTCAGCCCCCGAATCCGACCGGGCTCGGTGGCGCGCGCCCCGTGCGCAGCGGCCTTCGACCGTTGGTCTGTCCGCTCGTCCTGGCGGGTCGGACCGCGTCCGTCGAGAGGGTCCGAGGCGTGGACCACACCGCAGCGTGCCCATGCACACCCATGACCCCCTCCTGACGCCGCCGCCCGACGAGCACCGCTGGGCACTGAGGAGCGTCGAGGACTTCCTGCCAACCCTGACGGTGCGGGGTGCCGCCGGAGGCGGGCGCCCGTCCCCCAGTGGCTCGGCCGACCTCGCGCCGGTCCCCGTGCGGGACAGCAGCCGGGGTGACACGACGGTGGGCGACGTGCTCGACGCGACCGACACCGAGGCCTGGCTGGTCCTGCACGAGGGCGTCCTCGTCGACGAGCAGTACCGGCAGGGGATGGCCCCCGGCACGTCGCACATGCTGATGTCGGTGACCAAGTCGGTCGTCGGCATCGTCACGGGGATCCTCTGCGAGCAGGGGCGCCTCGTCGCCGGACGACGAGCTGACCCGCCACGTCCCGGAGCTCGGCAGCCAGCGGCTATCGCGGCGCCACCGTCCGGAACGTGCTCGACATGCGCTCGGGCATCAGGTTCGCCGAGGACTACGTGGACCCGGCAGCCGACGTGCGCCGGATGGAGGCGGCGATCGGCTGGCGACCCGGCGTGGTGGGCGTGCCTCCCGGACTCCACCGCTTCCTGTGCGAGCTGCCGGCGGAACGGGCGCACGGCGGAGCCGTTCGACTATCGCTCGTGCGAGACCGACGTCCTGGGCTGGGTGTGCGAGCGGGCCGCCGGCGCCTCGATGGCCGACCTCATCTCCACGCTCGTCTGGCAGCCGATCGGTGCCGAGCGCGACGCGGTCCTGCTCTGCGACGGCTTCGGGGCCGGCGTCCATGACGGCGGGCTGGCCGCCGACCGCGCGCGACGTCGCCAGGTTCGGTCAGCTGCTCCTCGACGGCGGCACCGTCGAAGGGGTCCAGGTCGCCCCGCGCAGGTGGCTGGCGGACATCTGGTCGGTCAACGGCGACGTCCGGCGGGCCTTCGCGGCCTCGCCCGCGGAGGCGGCCCTGCCCGGTGGCTGGTACCGCAGCCAGTTCTGGGTCGTTCCCGGGCCGCACGGCGACCTCCTGCTCTGCCTCGGGATCTACGGGCAGCTCGATCCGGATCGATCCGGCGACCCGTACCGTGATGGTCAAGCTCTCGTCCTGGGCGGCGCCTCAGAACCCGGCGCACCTCTTCGACACGATGCTCGCGTGTGACGCGGTCGCCGACGCCCTCTCGGGCCGCGAAGGGCCGCCTGGGACCGCGATTCGGGCCACCGCCCGGTCGTGGCGTCCTGGCCGGTCGGGTCGCCCACGTGGGCGAGTTCGGCGGGCTTCGGCGGGTACGGCGGCTGAGTCCTGGCGCCAGCGAGACTGCCCTCAGATCGACGGTCTACGCTCGGACTCGTCCATCGTCGCCGTGGAGCGCTCGGCCTTGCGGCCGTCGCTGAGGAGTCCGGCTGAGGAGTCAGCATGGACCAAGTGCCTTCGCCGCAGCCCCGGCCGACGTTGCGCGGAATCTCGGAGATCCGGACATTCTTCCGCACCAACCAGACTCCGGTGTACTCCGTGGGCCCGACCGCCTTCAACCTGCTGGGGATCGACCGCTTCGTGCGCAACTTCTCCTACGTCGCCTACTACGACTCGTGGGACGGCGCCCATCCGCGGGTGTTCAGTCCGACCAACAAGCCCTACGTGGAGTTCGAGAGCACCGAGGAGATCAACAACTACCTGCTGCGCGACCCGGAGGTCCAGGCCTTCATCGAGCGCGGGCGCGGGCCGGGCAGGCCGAAGCTGGCCATGGTCTTCTTCGACGCCGAGACCGAGGAGATCTGCGAGGAGCTGGGGTACGAGCTGATCCTTCCCACCGACGCCCTGCGCCGACGGCTCGACTCCAAGATCGTGACCACGCAGCTGGGCAACGAGGCCGGTGCGCCCAGCGTGCCCAACGTCATCGGCCGGGCGAGCACGTACGCCGAGCTGACCGGACTGGCGCAGGCGGCGGGGCTGGGGACCGACCTCGTCGTGCAGACGCCCTACGGCGACTCCGGCAAGACCACGTTCTTCATCGCGGCGGAGTCGGACTGGGACCGCGACTCCGAGCTGATGGCCGACGAGGAGCTCAAGATCATGAAGCGGATCCGCAACAAGGCGGCCGCTGTGGAGGCGGTCATCACCCGGCACGGCACCGTGGTGGGGCCCTTCATGACCGACCTGACCGGGTACCCCGAGCTGACCCCCTACAAGGGCGGGTGGTGCGGCAACGACGTGTACCCGGAGGCCCTGAGCCCTTCCCAGCGCGCCACCGCCATCCAGCACGTCCGGCGCCTCGGGGACCGGCTGGCGCAGGAGGGCTACCTGGGGTTCTTCGAGGTCGACGTCCTGGTCGACCTCGACTCCGACGAGGTGTACCTCGGCGAGCTCAACCCGCGCATCTCCGGGGCGTCGTCCATGACCAACGTCACGGCCGGGGCCTACGCCGATGTCCCGCTCTTCCTGTTCCACCTCCTCGAGTGGATGGACGTCGACTACACGATCGACGTCGACGAGATCAACGAGCGCTGGCGGGAGCTCGCCGCCGTCGACGTATGGGCGCAGCTGATCATGAAGGAGCCCGTCGACCAGGTCGAGCGGCTCCTGGATGCCCCGCGTACCGGCACCTACACGATGCGCTCGGACGGCCGGCTGGAGTTCACCGGCGTGAGCACGGACTGGCACCAGCTCACCCACGAGGACGAGTGCTTCTTCCTGCGCGTCTACGGACCCGGTGACTACCGGTTCAAGGGCGCCGACCTCGGAATCCTGGTCACCAAGGGGCGGATGCAGAGCAATGCCCAGCTGACGGAGCTCGCGCGTCGGTACATCGACGGCATCCGTCGCCAGTACGTCGGAGAACCCGTGTTCCCACGACCCAAAACAGTCCCACTGTCGTACATCAAATAGCGCTGCAGGAGCCCGAGGCTCCTGGGAGAAAGGTCGCGCACCATGGCCGATAAGGTCTTCCAGAACTTCATCAACGGTGCAGCCGTCCCCGCCGCCTCCGGCCAGACGACCGATGTGGTGAACCCCCACACGGGCGAGGTGTACGCCACGGCAGCCCTGTCCTCGCCCAGGACGTCGACGTCGCCTACGCCGCTGCAGAGACGGCGTTCGAGTCCTGGCGCGACACGACCCCGAGTGACCGGCAGCAGGCCCTGCTGAAGTTCGCCGACGCGGTGCAGGCCCGGGCCGACGACCTCGTGGCCCTCGAGAGCGAGAACACCGGCAAACCGAGCATGCTGACCCACAGCGAGGAGATCGTGCCCTGCGTGGACCAGATCCGCTTCTTCGCGGGCGCCGCCCGGCTCCTGGAGGGCAAGGCGGCCGGCGAGTACATGGTCGGCCACACGTCCTACATCCGGCGCGAGCCCATTGGCGTGGTCGGCCAGGTGGCGCCCTGGAACTACCCGATGATGATGGCCATCTGGAAGGTCGCGCCGGTCCTCGCCGCCGGCAACACGGTCGTCCTCAAGCCGTCGGACACGACGCCGGCCTCGACCACGCTCCTGGCCGAGATCGCCGCCGAGTTCTTCCCGCCCGGGGTGTTCAACGTGATCCTGGGCGACCGGGAGACCGGCCACGCCCTCGTGTCGCACCCCACCCCCGCGATGGTGGCGATCACCGGCTCGGTCCGGGCGGGCATCTCGGTGGCCACGGCCGCGGCCGCGGACGTCAAGCGGGTGCACCTCGAGCTCGGCGGCAAGTCCCCCGTCGTGGTGTTCGAGGACGCCGACATCCAGGCGGCCGCCGAGACGATCGCCGTCGCCGGGTACTTCAACGCCGGGCAGGACTGCACGTCGGCCAACCGGGTCATCGTCGCCGACTCCGTCTACGACGAGTTCGTCGCGGCCATCGCCGAGCAGGCGAAGTCCATCGTCACCACCTACTCCGTGGGCACGCACCACCCCGACGCGCTGCTGCCGCCTGTGAACAACGTGAACCAGCTCGCCCAGGTGTCCGGGTTCATCGACCGGCTCCCGGACCACGCCGAGGTGGCGGCCGGGGGCGCGCGCCTCGGGGAGCGAGGGCTTCCACTACGCCCCGACCGTCGTGTCGAACCTCCGCCAGGACGACGAGATCATCCAGGAGGAGGTGTTCGGCCCGGTCATCACGGTCCAGCGCTTCGCCGACGAGAAGGAGGCTCTGCGGATGGCCAACGGCGTCCGGTTCGCGCTCGCGTCGTCGGTCTGGACCAAGGACCTCGGTCGGGCCATGCGGATGACGCGGCTGATGGACTTCGGCTGCGTGTGGGTCAACAACCACATCCCGCTGGTCGCGGAGATGCCGCACGGCGGGTTCAAGCACTCCGGGTACGGCAAGGACCTGTCGCTGTACGGCCTCGAGGACTACACGCGCATCAAGCACGTCATGATCAACTTCGGGGCGTGAGTGGGGGGCCGCCGAGCAGCGCCCCACCGCCGGTGAGCGCCATCCAGGTCGTCGAGGTCAGCGCGCGCGACGGGCTCCAGAACGACCCCGCCCGCCTGAGCACCGAGCAGAAGGTCGAGCTGGTCTCCCGCTGCGCCGCGGCGGGCCTGCGCCGGGCCGAGATCGCCTCGTTCGTCAACCCGAGGCTGGTGCCGCAGATGGCCGACGGGGAGGCCGTCGTGTCCGGGGTGCGCCGCGAGGTCCCCGGCCCCGCGTCGTGGATCGGGCTGGTGCTCAACACCCGTGGGTTCGAGCGCGCGGCGGCTGCCGGCGTCGATGAGGTCAACTGCGTCGTGGGTGTCACCGACGAGTTCTCCCGGGCGAACCAGGCGATGAGCACCGAGCAGGCGATCGGCGTGGTCACCGAGGTCGTGCCTCTGGCCCTGGCAGCCGGGATCACCCCCACGGTCACGCTGTCGGTGGCCTTCGGCTGCCCGTTCGCGGGCGAGGTCCCGGTCGACCGGCTGCGCAGCGTCGCCGAGCAGCTGGCGGCCACGGGCGTGGCCGAGGTCGCGATCGCCGACACCATCGGCGTCGCCGTGCCTCGGGACGTCGCCGACCGGGTGGCGGCTGTGCGCGCGCTCATCGGCGACCTGCCTCTGCGCGCGCACTTCCACAACACCCGGAACACCGGCTATGCCAACGCCCTGGCCGCGGCCGACGCAGGGCGTCACAGTGCTCGACGCGAGCCTCGGCGGGATCGGCGGCTGCCCGTTCGCCCCGCGGGCCACCGGGAACATCGCCACCGAGGACCTCGTCTACGCGCTGCACCGCAGCGGGTACGCAACAGGCGTGGACCTCGAGGCGGCGATCACCGCCAGCGAGTGGCTCGGCGAGCAGCTCGGCCGCGTCCTGCCCGCCTACCTGCCCCGCGCAGGGACCTTCCCGGTCGGCTGACCTGTGATCCCTGTCACAACTTTCCGTTTCCCTGAGGGTGTTCGGGCCTGCGTCGTCGAGTCGTCGGGCTGAGTTCACCACCAGTTCACACTCGACCCCCCTGCGCGTAGGAATGCCTACCTACGGTGTGCGCCGTGACCACATCACTCCAACGTCCCTCAATGAGGAGAACGACCATGGGCAACTCCCGCATCCGGATGGCCGCCGCGCTGGCCATCCCCACCCTGTTCCTGGCTGCCTGCGGTGGCCAGGACGACTCCGGCACGGACGCCGGTGCCAGCAACGGAGCCGCCGCCTCCGGCGAGGTCCGCGTCGACGGCTCGTCGACTGTCGGTCCGCTGACGGCGGCAGCCGGAGAACTGTTCAAGGCCACCCCGGAGGGTTCGGGGATCAACGTTTCGGTAGGGCAGTCCGGCACCGGGGGCGGCTTCCAGAAGTTCTGCGCGGGCGAGACCGACATCTCCGATGCCTCCCGGCCGATCAAGGACGAGGAGGCCGCCGTCTGCGCAGACCGCGGGGATCGAGTATGCCGAGATCCCCGTGGCCAACGACGCCCTGACTGTCATCGTCAACAAGGAGAACGACTGGGCCAAGTGTCTGACCGTCGCCGAGCTCACCAAGATGTGGGAGCCTGCGGCCGAGGACACCATCACCAACTGGAGCCAGGTCCGCGACGGCTTCCCCGACGTTCCCCTGGAGCTCTTCGGCGCGGGCACCGACTCCGGCACCTTCGACTACTTCACAGATGTGATCAACGGTGAGGAGGGCGCCTCGCGCACCGACTACAACCCCAGCGAGGACGACAACATCACGGTCACGGGCGTCGAGGGGACCCCGGGCGGCCTTGGCTACCTCGGGTACTCGTATTTCGAGGCGAACATGGACAAGCTGATCGCCGTCGAGGTCGACAACGGGGACGGCTGCGTGGCTCCGAGCGTCGAGAGCGCCTCCGATGGCACCTACGCCCCGCTGTCCCGTCCGCTCTTCATCTACCCGTCCAAGTCGGCCATGCAGCGCGCCGAGGTCTCGGCGTTCGTGGACTTCTACGTGAACAACGACGCCGCGATCACGGAGAAGGCGCTGTTCGTCCCGCTGAACGCCGAGCAGCAGGAGCAGGCCAAGGAGGCCATGGCCACTGTGGTTGGGTAGTTTCTCGCCACAAGGGCTGGGCGTGTTGGAGAGGCGGCTCGTGAGCACTGACCAGATCGGGGGCCCGCCGCTGGCGGGCCCCCGCACCGCTGGGCCCCCCCGAAGGCTTCTCGCTGCGTTCCACGAACAAGCGCTACGGCGAGAGGGTCATCATCGCCGGCCTGTTCACCTGCGGTGCGTTGTCGGTGCTGATCACGATCGGGATCGCGTGGGCGCTGATCGCCCCGGCGATCGCGTTCTTCCAAGAGGTGTCGGTGAGCGAGTTCCTGACCGGGACGAAGTGGGCACCGCGGTTCAAGCCTCCGGCATACGGGGTCCTCCCGCTGGTGCTGGGCACGCTCTGGACCACGGGGATCGCCCTCGCTGGTAGCCGTTCCGTTCGGCCTCGGCGCCGCCGTCTACCTGGCCGAGTACGCGCCGGAGCGTCGGCGGCGGACGCTCAAGCCGATCCTCGAGCTGCTGGCCGGCATCCCCTCGGTGGTGTACGGCTTCTTCGCCCTCGAGTTCATGACAAAGGTCGTGCTCCAGGACTGGCTGAGCTTGCCGGTCGGGACCTTCAACGTCCTGTCCGCGGGCATCGTGCTCGGCGTCATGATCATCCCGACGGTGGCCTCGCTGTCCGAGGACGCGCTGACTGCGGTCCCGCTGGCCATCCGGCAGGGCTCCTTCGCCCTGGGGGCAAACAAGATGCAGACGACAGTCCGGGTGGTCTTCCCGGCAGCCATCTCGGGCATCGCGGCGGCCGTGGTCCTGGGCATCTCCCGCGGCCTGGGCGAGACGATGATCGTGGCCACGGCCGCCGGGCAGCGCCCCAACATGGTCAGCAGCCCGTTCGAGGGTGGCCAGACCATGACTGGGTTCATCGCCAATGCGGCACTGGGTGACTCCCGGGTCGGTTCGCTGGAGTACAACACACTCTTCGCGGTGGGTCTCCTGCTGTTCCTGTTCACCCTGGTGGTCAACATCATCAGCATCCGCATGGTTCGCCGGTTCCGGGAGGCCTACTGATGCCCGCGCCCACCGAGAAGTACAGCCCCGATGTCCGACTCGCCGGTCGGCAGGCCAGCAACAGTGACAAGAATCGGAGGTCGCTGATCTTCCTGGGCATCCTCTGGTTCAGCCTTCTCGTGGCGTTCGGATTCCTAGTCGTCCTGCTCGTGACGACCTTCCTCGACGGGATCGGCCGCTACGACTCCCGGCTGTTCACGAACTACAACAACACCACACCGGAGGACGCCGGTGCCCGAGCCGGAATCCTCGGCTCGATCATGGTCATCGCGGTCACCGCGCTGATGGCCATCCCCATCGGCATCGGCGCCGCGCTCTACCTGGAGGAGTTCTCGAGGAAGGACCGCTGGTACAACCGGCTCTTCGAGCTGAACATCCAGAACCTGTCCGCGGTGCCCGCGATCCTGTACGGCCTGCTCACGCTCGGCCTGATGGGGGCATTGGGCTTCAAGGAGAGGAATATCGTCTTCGGCGGCGCCCTCGCGCTGGCCCTGCTGATCCTCCCGGTCATCATCATCACCACCCGCGAGGCGCTGCGTGCCGTGCCCCAGGAGATCCGCGACGGCTCCTTGGCGCTGGGCGCCACTCAGTGGCAGACCGCGTGGCGCCAGACCCTGCCCGCGGCCCTGCCCGGCATATCGACGGGCACGATCCTGGCGCTGTCCCGGGCGATGGGTGAGGCGGCTCCATTGCTGCTCCTGGGGGTCGCGGTCTACATCACCTACGACCCGAACGGGCTTACGAGCGGGTTCACCACCATGCCGATCCAGATCTTCAACTGGACCAGCGCCCCCGCAGGAGGAGTTCAAGACCCTGGCGGCGGCCACGAGCATCCTGCTGCTGAGCATCCTGCTTGCAATGAACGGCATTGCCATCTATATCCGCAACAGGTTCGCGAAGCGTTGGTGAGGACGACAGATGAATGAGGAATCCCGCGATCTGGCAACCGTTCCGGAGGTGTCAGGTGAGCATTCCACGATCCTCGACGTCAACGGCCTGGACGTCTACTACGGCAGCTTCTGGGCCGTCCGCGGACATCGACATGAAGATCCGCAGTAACGAGATCACTGCGTTCATCGGCCCGTCCGGCTGCGGCAAGTCCACCGCCTTGCGCTGCTTCAACCGCACCAACGACCTGGTGCCCAGCGCCCGGGTCGAGGGTCAGATCCTCTATCACGGGCAGGATCTGTACAGCCCCGACGTCGATCCTATCGAGGTCCGCCGCCGCGTCGGCATGGTCTTCCAGAAGCCCAACCCGTTCCCCAAGTCGATCTACGACAACATCGCCTACGGTCCCAAGGTCAACGGCTGGAAGCTGAAGAGGTCCGAAGAGCAGGACATGGTGGAGCAGGCCCTGACCCGGGCCGGGCTCTGGGACGAGGTCAAGCACAAGCTCGACCAGTCCGGCTTTGCGCTCTCCGGCGGCCAGCAGCAGCGCCTGTGCATCGCCCGGGCGATCGCCAACAAGCCGGAGATCCTGCTCATGGACGAGCCGTGCGCCTCTCTGGACCCGATCGCGACCGCGCTCATCGAGGACCTCATGCACGAGCTCGTCACGGACTACACCGTTGTGATCGTGACCCACAACATGCAGCAGGCCGGCCGGGTCTCGGACCGTACCGCGTTCTTCACCGCGGAGGTGGAGTCGGACGGCACTCGTTACGGCACCCTGATCGAGATGGACGACACTTCCAGGATCTTCACAAACCCGGCGGACACCCGCACGGAGGACTACATCTCGGGCCGCTTCGGCTGATCAGAGGCGTCCACGGTCCTCAGGGCACACGGGCGAGTTCACTAGTCCGTACCCTGGCCGGGCTCAATCGTGGGTCGGCGGGAGGTCGTGCTGCGCGGCGGCGACGACGCGCACGTTCTGGTCCGTCGGTCGGTTCACCCAGGTGCGGTGGAAGACGAAGAAGCTGCCCGGAGCCACCCGGTGCAGGAACTTCTGGCCTCCGGCCAGGGCGCGCAGGGCGTCGAGCTGCGGTGGGATCACGGGCCGGTGCGAGCACAGGACGGTCGGCCACGGCTGGTCGAAAAGCTCGACGGTCCGCATGATCCCCGGGTCGGGATCGGCGAGGAACCCCTCCTCGCTGATCGTCGGTTCCAGCCGGATCCCGGCTCCGAGCTCCCCGGCCGCGGGACGCAGGGTGGCCAGGCACCGCTCGGCGTCCGAGGAGTGCAGGTGCCGGATGCCGAACGCCCTGAGCATCGGGACGAGCCGCCGGGCCTCCCACTGACCGCGCTCGAGCAGTGGGCGCGCGGGATCCGCCCGGTCCAGGCCCGTGCGCTGGGTCCAGTCGCCGCGCTTCTCAGCCCTGGCGTGGCGCAGGAGGACGAACGGGATCGTGGGCGGGGTGCGGGCAGCCAGGGCGATGAGCTGGCCGTCGCGTGGATAGGTCATCAGCGAGGCGGCCTCCTTCGGGCGCAGCCACCGCAGCCGGTCGACCTCCTTGTTCTCGGCGAACTCGCCGCTGACCACGCTGGCCCGCCAGTACTCCACGGACTTCGGGACGCCTTCGACCCGGTAGTGCTGGGTGGGCAGCGGCACGTCGAGGACGGGGGTGAACCCGGTCTCCTCCTCGGTCTCCCGGACCGCGACCTCGATCGCATGCTCACCCTGCTCGAACTTGCCTTTGGGCAGGGACCAGTCCCCCCTGCGCCGACGATGGATCACGGCCACCTCGAGGTCCTTGCCCACCCCGCGGGTCAGGACGACCCCGGCAGCGCGGATCGACTCCCGATCGGCAACGGTCACCGACGTCCCCTTCGTCGGGCTGGAACGGTCACCGAGGACCACGCTGTCGCGTTGGAGTCGTCATCGCACTATCCGAGCTGTGTCTGCTTGCGCTGACGCTGGACCTGCGGCCACTGCTCCTTCATCCGAACGCGCGCGATCAGCTCGCACTCCACCTCGAAGGCGTGCAGCAGGCCGAGCGAGAACCCCGTGGGGCCGTCGAAGTTGCTGGCGAGCTCGCGGCATATCTCCTGGGCGATGGACGCGTCCTGGTGCTCGCCGAGCTGCTCGGTGACGTTCCCGAGGGCGGAGGCCAGCCCCTTGGCCGATGCGCCGAACACGGGCGCGAGCGCCTCGGCCGCGTAGCGCGCGCGCTTGGCGGTGATCCGGGTCTCGTGCCACTCGTCGGCCGGGCCGTCCAGGGTCAGGGCCTTGACCTCCCGGGCCAGCTTCCGCCAGGCCTTGTCGAACAGCGGTGGGAGGGCGTCGCGCGCCGGCGCGTCCGCCGCGGCCGTCAGCTGGGGGTTCGCCGCCGCGTCGACGAGCGCGTCCAGCAGAGCCAGGTGACGCTCCGAGCGCATCGCCTCGAGCGCCTCGGCCCGGCCGGCCTCGACCTTGGCCTGCATCAGCGGGTCGACGTGATCGTGGATCAGCGCCGCGTCGAACTCGCTGAGCTCGTCGGCGTGGGCGTCCAGCCGCGCCAGCAGCACCTCCGAGTCGCGGCTCAGGCCCAGCTCCGAGGCCGCCCACCCCAGCTCGTCGCGCAGGTGCCGCGACCATGTGGGCTCGACCAGCGGGGAGAACACCCGCAGGCCGCTGCGCAGGCGCCGGGCGGCGACCCGCATCTGGTGCACCGAGTCGGGCAGGTCGAGTCGGACGCGCATGTCCTGGAGCAGGAAGCGACGCAGGTGCGTGAGCAGGTGAGCGTGCACGGCGTCGCCCGCAGGGTCACCCGGACCGACCTTGGCGGCCTCGGGGACGTCGGGGGCCGACCGGGCGACGGGGCCCAGGGCGCTGACCACCTTCGAGGAGCTGCCGGGCATCGCGCCGTGGGCGAGCAGCAGGTCCACGACGGGGTCGAGGGTGGCGGGGTCCTCGCCCAGCGTCCTGAGCTGGAGCTCACGGAACCGGCCGGCCACGACCTCCCCGTCCATGATCGACACGACCTCGTCGACCACCTCCCCGACCGGCGTGCCGCCCTCGTCGTGCAGGACGAGGGCATTGCTCTGGGTGTGCAGCGTCGCGACCGCCTGCAGCGGCAGTCGGCGAGCCAGGGCGGTCACCGCGTCGGCCATCTCCGCGGGCACCTGGCCCGGCTCCCCGGCGTCGAGGGGAAGGTGCATCCCGACCTCGTCGGCGGCGTCGGCGGAGTCGCACGGGCAGCGTCAGGTGCCATCCCTCGTCCGACCCGCCGGCCCGGCGCAGCAGGGTCACGCCCCAGCGCGTGAGGCGCAGGTCCTCGGTGTCGTGGTAGGCGGCACGGACCGCGACGGGGGGCCGCCGGTCGACGCGGCCGATCCCGGTGTCGACGGTCGTGCCGGCCAGCCCGGGCACCCGCCCCACGAGCTCGGGCATGCGGAACAGGGCATGGACCCGCAGCTTGCGCTCGACGGCGTCGTCAGCGGTGGGCGAATCGGTCACTCATCGGCCTTCCGGGTCGGTGGGGCGGTGGGCAGTGGGCGCGGTGGAGCTTCGGCGGGGGCACAGCATGTCATCCCGAGGTGAACCGCCGGTGTCAGGCGCTCAGCCGGCGGGGCCGCGCCGCGCGGGCCTCGATCAGGTACTCCTGGAGGTCGCGGCAGGGCGCGCCCGTCGCATCGGTCACATGTGGCAGCCAGGAGCCGTCCGGCTGGCCGATCCATGCCTTGGTCGCGTCGTCGAAGCCCATGTCGATCAGTGCCGACACCTGGGCGGCGTGCTCGGCGCCGAGCCGGACGAGGACCTCCACGCGCCGGTCGAGGTTGCGGTGCATCAGGTCGGCGGACCCGATCCAGGTCTCGGTGTCGCCGCCGTTGGCGAACTCGTAGGCCCGGCTGTGCTCCAGGAACCTCCCGAGCACCGAGTGCGCCCGGATGTTCTCGCTGAGGCCGGGCACGCCCGGTCGAACCGCGCAGTTGCCGCGCACCCAGATGTCCACGGGGACCCCGGCCTGCGAGGCGAGGTACAGCGCGTCGATGATCCGCTCGTCGACGATCGAGTTGCACTTGAACCGCACCCGCGCGGGCCGCCCCGCGCGATGGTGGGCGACCTCGCGGTCGATCCGCTCCAGGAGGCCGGTTCGGATCGAGTGCGGCGCCACGAGCAGGCGGTTGTAGGTGGTGTTCATCGAGTACCCGGAAAGCACGTTGAAGATGTTGGAGACGTCCTCGCCGACTGCCGGATCGGTCGTCAGGAGGCCCATGTCCTCGTAGAGCCGCGCGGTCTTGGGGTGGTAGTTGCCGGTGCCGATGTGGATGTAGCGGCGCAGGCGCTCGCCGTCGTCGCGAACCACCATGCTGAGCTTGCAGTGCGTCTTCAGGCCGACGAGCCCGTACACGACGTGCACGCCCTGGCGCTCGAGCTTGCGGGCCCAGGAGATGTTGGCCCGCTCGTCGAAGCGCGCCTTGATCTCCACGAGCGCGAGCACCTGCTTGCCGGCCTGTGCGGCGTCGATCAACGCGTCGACGATCGGGGAGTCCCCGGACGTCCGGTAGAGCGTCTGCTTGATCGCCAGGACCTTCGGGTCGGCGGCGGCCTGCTCCAGGAACAGCTGGACGCTGGTGGAGAAGCTGTCGTAGGGATGATGCAGCAGGACGTCGTGGTCGCGCATCGCCTCGAGCACGTCGGGCGCTGCCGCGGACTCCACCTCCGAGAGCTGCGGGCTGGTCTTGGGCAGGAAGGCGGCCTCCTTGAGGTCCGGCCGGTCCAGCCCGACGATCGTCCACAGGCCGGTCAGGTCCAGGGGGCCCGGCAGCGGGAACACCTCACCGACGGAGATCCCCAGCTCGCGCACGAGCAGCTCCAGGACGTACGGGTCGATCGAGCGCTCCACCTCGAGGCGGACGGGCGGCCCGAACCGGCGCCGCATCAGCTCGCGCTCGAGCGCCTTGAGCAGGTTCTCCGCGTCGTCCTCCTCGACCTCGACGTCCTCGTTGCGGGTCACCCGGAACGAGTGCTGCTGGAGGATCTCCATCCCCGGGAAGAGGTCGGAGAGGTTGGCGGCGATGACGTCCTCGAGCGGGACGAACCGCGCGGGGCCGACCTCGAGGAAGCGCGGCAGGCTCTGGGGCACCTTGACCCGGGCGAACAGCTCCGTGCCGGTGCCGGGGTTGCGCACGACCACGGCGAGGTTGAGGCTGAGCCCGGAGATGTACGGGAACGGGTGCGCCGGGTCGACCGCGAGCGGGGTCAGGACCGGGAACACCTTCTCGGCGAACGTGCGCTGCAGGACGGCCCGCTCGTCGTCGGTGGCCTGGTTGTAGCGCAGGAGCTGGATCCCCTCGGCCCGCAGACCCGGCATGACGGAGTCGCCGAAGCAGGCCGCCTCTCGGTCCATGAGCACGCGGGTCCGGTTCAGCACCATGCGTGAGCAGGTCGCGCGGCATGAGTCCGCTGGCCGCCCGGACCGCGATGCCGGCGTCGATGCGCCGCTTGAGGCCGGCCACCCGGACCATGAAGAACTCGTCGAGGTTGGAGGCGAAGATCGCCAGGAACTTGGTCCGCTCCAGCAGGGGCAGCCCCTCGTCCTCGGCCAGCTCGAGCACCCGCTCGTTGAACGCCAGCCACGAGAGCTCTCGATCCGCGAAGCGGTCGGCCGGGAGGGCTGCGGCGAGCGTCGGGCCGACCGGCGGCGGGGGCTCGGCGGCGGGCAGCTCGACGTGCGGCTGCGTCGCGATGTCGGTCACGACACGACCCTCCTCTCGGCACGATCAGTCGACCAGGACGCCGGGCTCCCCCGTGCGGTGCGATGAGTCTAGGGCCACACAGGCACTATCGACGGAAGAGCGTGTCGCTGTCCCAGGCAGCGAATCCCAGGCCGCGGTACAGGGCGATGGCCCCGGCGTTGTCGGCGTCCACGAAGAGCAGCACCTCGGACAGGCCCAGGCCGCGCAGGTGGTGCAGACCCGCGAGCGTGAGGGCGCGGCCCAGGCCCCGACCGCGCGCGAGCGGGTCGACCCCCAGCACGTAGACCTCGCCGAGCGGCTCGTGGTGCTGGTCGGGGTGGCGATGCACCTTCGTCCAGTGGAACCCGACGAGCCGCCCCTCGGCGTCGTGGGCCATCAGGAAGCCGGCCGGGTCGAACCACGGCTCGGCCATCCGCCGCTGGAGGTCCTGCCGGGACCAGCCGCCCTGGTCGGGCAGGTCGGCGAATGCGGTGGCGTTGAGGCCCAGCCACGCCTCGACGTCCCGACCGGCGTCGAAGGGCCGGACCGTGAACCCCTGCGGCAGCTCGACCGGGTCCGGTGGGTCGGTCAGCGCCCGGCGCAGCTGCCAGAGCCGCCGGACGCGCCGGAAGCCGTGGGCCGCAGCCAGCTCGTTGGCCGAGGTGTTGGCCCCGTGGGCCCAGAGCCGCAGCCCCGCCGGATATCCGTCGGTCTGCCGCACGACCTCGTCGAGCAGGAGGCCGCCCAGTCCGCGCCGCCTGGCCGACGGGCTGACCGCGAGCTCCGCCGCCGGGCCTTCGGCAGGCTCGCCCAGGTCGAGGTGCGCGTATGCGAGCAGGGCACGCCCCTCCGGCTCCTCGATCAACAGGTGCCGGGAATGGCCGCCGCCGTGGCGCACATGCAGCACGACGTGCTCGCTGAGCGGGTTGGCGCCGTCAGCCCGGGCGGCGTCGGCGGCGAGCGCGAGGACCGCGGTGATCTCCTCGTCGGCCAGCTGTCCGGTGACCCTGACCTCCGGGCCCGGCGCCGTCACAGCGCAGGTTCACGCAGCGTCGCGGCCGTCGCGATGTCCAGGCCCTCGTCCTGGCGTGGGGGGACGAACCGGTAGCCGACGTTGCGCACCGTGCCGATGAGGCCCTCGTGCTCGGCGCCGAGCTTGGCCCGCAGGCGCCGCACATGGACGTCGACCGTGCGCGTGCCGCCGAAGTAGTCGTAGCCCCAGACCTCCTGGAGCAGCTGGGCGCGGGTGAAGACCCGGCCGGCGTGGGTCGCCAGGAACCTGAGCAGCTCGAACTCCTTGAACGTGAGGTCGAGGCTGCGTCCGCGGACCCGGGCGCTGTAGGCGCTCTCGTCGATGACCAGGTCGCCCAGACGCATCTCGCCGTCCGGGTCCGCCTCGTCCGCGACCGCGACCCGACCGATGGCAAGGCGCAGCCGGGCCTCGACCTCGGCCGGGCCGGCCGCGTCCAGCAGGACGTCGTCGATGCCCCACTCCGCACTGACGGCCGCCAGTCCGCCCTCGGTCGTGATCAGGATCACAGGACATTCGACGCCGGTCTGCCGGATGAGCCGGGTGAGCGCCCGGATGTGGGCGAGGTCGCGGCGTCCGTCGACCAGCAGGGCGTCGGACGTGGGGGCGTTGAGCAGGGCGCTGGCCTCCGCCGGGAGCACCCGCACGTGGTGCGCCAGCAGGGCGAGGGCGGGCAGGACCTCCCCGGAGGGCCCCAGCGACGCGGTCATCAGCATCAACCTGCTCATGCGCTCCCCTCTCGCGTCCGAGTCGACCGATCCCGTGGTGTGGGTGCGAGGATACGCGCACGACGGGAATCCGGAGAATCATGCAGGGGTTGCACAGGCCATGACCGGGGTTTACCTGCTGCTTGCCGTGCTTGGCGCGGCGACCCTGTTCGGGCTGTGGCGGCAGCGCACCGATGGGCGGATGCGTGCGGTCCCGGCGCCTGGGCGGGACGACCGCCGCCAGCCCGGTGGATGTCGTGCCGGCGGGGGGCCACCCGGATGGGGGCCGTCCGGTGGGCTCCGGTCCGGCTGGTGACCCCGTCGGAGGCGGTTCCGCCGATGACTCGGAGCCGCTGATCGTCGACGGGCACCAGGTGGAGGTCGCCGACCACTCGGTGCTCCCCGCTGCGCACGCACTTGACCAGGCTTCGCTGGGCCAGCCGCTGGGTGCCCGGGCGACGCTGGTCCAGTTCTCGTCCGCGTTCTGCGCGCCCTGTCGGGCCACCCGGGTCGTCCTGGGTGACGTGGCGGGGATGGTCGAGGGCGTCGTCCATGTCGAGGTCGACGCGGAGGCGCACCTGGACCTGGTGCGTCGACTCGACATCACACGGACCCCGACGGTCCTCGTGCTCGACGCCACCGGCCGGATCCGCTCGCGGGCGACCGGCGCCCCCCGAAGGGCCGATGTGATCGCAGCCCTCGGCGCGGTGATCTGACGCCGTCCGCCCCGTGTGTCATGGACCTGGCACTTCGACTGCCGGATGCATGACACGTCGCGGGACCACCGCCCAGCGTCGTGGCGTCTCACGATGTGGACTGGTCGGCCAGGCGCAGGGCGGTCACGCTACCCTTCTCGCCATGCACCAGGTGCGCCTCACCAGGCGGCGGGTCATCGACCACTGCCGCGTGGGCGCCTGTCTGTGTCGAATGCCCTGAGCGGTCCCCTCACCCTGACCCGCCTGCGCATCCACAGACCCTGGAGAAACCACACGTGACAACAGCGACTTCGTCCTCACTCGCGTCCGCGACCGACTGCTCCGCGGGCATCGACCCGCGCGGCCCGCGGTTCGCGGCAGCCATCACGACCCTCGTCCTCGCGGCGGCCCTCGTCCTGGCCTCCCCGGTCCTGCTGGCGCTGCAGGCCGTGGTCTTCGCGGTCGGTGCCCTGTCCAGGCGGCCGGAGCGCCGGCCGTACGGGATCGTGTTCAGGCGCCTCGTCCGTCCGCGGCTGCCTGCCCCGGAGTTCCTGGAGGATCCGGCGTCCTCCCGGTTCGCGCAGGGCTGTGGGCTGGCGTTCAGCCTCGTCGGACTCCTCGGGTTCGCCCTGGGGGCGCAGTGGTTGGCCCTGGCCGCGATCGGCTTCGCGCTGGCGGCGGCCTTCCTCAACGCCGCCTTCGACTTCTGCATCGGCTGCGAGATCTACCTGCGGGCCAAGCGCCTGAGCCGCGCCTGACCGATCGGGCAGCATGGTCCCGGCGGTCCACCTGGCCCGTTCTCAGTCGCCGGACCGCCCCGATCCGTACACGAGAGCCTGCGCCCCGTCGGCCAGGACCTCCTCGACGAAGCTCGCCGCCCCGGCCAACCGGACTCCCGGGAGCAGGTCGGCCTCGGTGAGGTCGCGGCGCGCGGCGCACTGGATGCACACGGTCAGCGAGCCGTCGGTGAGCACCGCGTCGCGCAGGTCCGCCAGGGGCGCGGCCTTCGGAAGGGCGAACGCCTCGGCCTTCCCCGGCGTTGCCATGAGGGTGGCGTCGCCGGTCAGCCACAGCGACACTGTGGCCCCGGCCGCGAGCGCGGTCGCCGCCACCGTGAACGCCTGCGAGCAGGGCTCGGGATCGATCGTCATGCACTTGACCACAAGGGCGCGCGTCATGGGCCAAGGGTGGCATGTCCGGCATGGCCGCTCGGGCACCACCACAGTCCGGTGTCGTCCGGCGCCAGCCGCCGCAGACCGCCCCCAGGTCTAGACTCGTGGCCGTGGATCCCCTCGAGATCGCCTTCAGCACCCTGCTGGTCCTCATGAGTCTGGTGATCGTGTGGTTCGCCGGATACGTCGTCTACAAGCTCTACAAGGGTCAGGCCTGAGTGGGTGGGCCAGACGCCGGGCCACCCGCCGAGCTTGCCCACCTGTCCTGGCTGATCGGTCGATGGGGCGGGATCGGCGAGGGCGGCTACCCGACCGTCGAGCCGTTCCGCTACGAGCAGGTCGTGGAGTTCGCCAGCGATGGCCGGCCCTTCCTCGAGTACCGCTCCGTCTCCTGGATCGTGGACGCCGACAACAACCGGATCCGCCGCGCGGCCACCGAGTCCGGGTACTGGCGCCCGCGGCCCGACAACGGCGTCGAGCTGCTCCTGGCGCACCCCACCGGCTTCGTCGAGGTCTGGGTGGGCCGGGTCGAGGTGACCGCGATCCACGACGCACGGGTGACCGGCGCCCGGGTAGCGCTGAGCACCGATGCCGTGGTGCGCACCGAGTCGGCCAAGGAGGTCACGGGTGGGCACCGCCTCTACGGGCTGGTCGACGGCAGGCTGCTGAGCACCTACGACATGGTCGCGATGGGCCATCCACTTCACAATCACCTCGCGATCGCACTGGAGCCGGTGCCCGTCGGGGCACCCGAGTAGCCATGGCAGCGGCGGCCCCGGACTGGGATGAGCGGCTTCGCGCGGCTGGCCTGCGCAGCACCATCCAGCGACGCGCCGTCCTGCAGGCGCTGTTCGAGGCGCAGCACGCCACCGTCGACGAGCTGGCCCTCGAGGTGCAACGGACCCGGCCGGACGTGAACCTGTCGACCATCTACCGCACGCTCGAGGCCCTCGACGAGGTCGGGCTCGTCACGCACGCGCACCTGCATCACGGCTCGCCGACGTACCACACGGTCGACCTGGAACCGCATCTTCACCTCGTCTGCACGCAGTGCGGGAGCATCGGGGAGGCGCCCATCGGGGTCGCGGAGGCACTGGCGGAGCAGGTGCGCGACTCCGAGGGCTTCCGCGCCGACCTCGCGCACCTCGTGGTCCACGGGCGCTGCCGGGGATGTGCCGAGGCAGCGGCCGGCGAGGCCGGCATCCGTGCCGCCGACCGCGCCGGACGTCGCCCGGGGACCGATCCGGGAAGTCCGGGGACGTCCAGGGCGTTGGCCCCACTGTGAGCACCCTGCGCGCTGTCCCCGCCCCGCCCGGATCCCCCGACGCGCAGGTGCCCTGGCACTACGGCGACCCGTTCGCCGAGCAGCGCGACCTGGCGGCCGGGATCGGTGCCGTCGACCTCGGCCACCGGGAGGTCGTCGAGGTGTCCGGGGTGGATCGGCTCAGCTGGCTGCACAGCCTCACGACGGCGCACCTGGTGGACCTGGCCCCCGGTCAGTCGAGGCTCGTCCTCATCCTCAGCCCGCATGGCCACGTCGAGCATGAGCTGCACCTCGTGGAGACCGGGGACCGCGTCCTGATCAGTGTCGAACCGGGGGCCGGAGCGGCCCTGCTCGCCCACCTCGACTCGATGCGCTTCATGCTGCGGGTGGAGGTCAGGGCCCGGCCCGACCTCGGCGTGGTCTGGGAGCCGGTCCCGCAGCCCGATCCGGCCGGCATCCCGACATGGGTGGTGCCCGGGGACTACTGGACCGGCGGGCCGCCGACGCCCTCGGGCGCCGACCGCGGCGGGGACGCCACGCGGTACGCGCCGGTCCGCCCCGATGGCTTCCCAGGTCGTGAGGTCCTGCTGACCCGGGAGGCGGCGGCCGCCCGGCTGGCGGCTGCCCGCCCGGTCGGCACCTGGGCCGTGGAGGCGCTGCGCGTCGCCGCCGCCGTGCCGCGGTTCGGCTTCGAGACGGACCACCGGACGCTGCCGCACGAAGTGGGCTGGATCGGGGCGGGCGTGCATCTGGCCAAGGGCTGCTACCGCGGCCAGGAGGCGGTGGCGCGCGTGCACAACCTCGGCCGGCCGCCGCGCCGGCTCGCTCTGGCGCACCTCGACGGCGCGGCCGGCGTGCTCCCGGGGCACGGCGCCGAGGTCCTGCTCGGTGACCGGGTGGTCGGCTGGGTGGGCACCGCGGTCCAGCACCATGAGCTGGGTCCGGTGGCGACCGTCGTCGTCAAGCGCTCGGCCGATCCCCTCGCCGACCTGCTCATCCGGGGCGCCGACGGTGACGTCAACGCCTCCCAGCAGGTCGTGGTGGTCCCCTGATGCGCGCTGACCTGCGCACGTGTACGATTCCGGCGCGGATGGTCCTAGTCGTCAGCGCCTGTCGGGTGGGGTGCCTGGGGTGGTGAGGTGAGGGTCGTCGTTCAGCGCGTCGATGGTGCCCGCGTGCTGGTCGACGGTGTCGTCGTCGGGGCGATCGAGGGCCCAGGGCTCTGCGTCCTGGTGGGCGTCACCCACACGGACACCGCTGAGAGCGCCGACCGGCTGGCCGACAAGGTCTACGACATGCGGATCTTCGACGCGGACTCGCTCACGCAGCGGGGCATCGATCTGCCCGCGCCGTCCGGACAAGCCTCTCGAGAGGTGTCGGCCTCGGACGCGGGGCTGCCGGTCCTCGTCGTGAGCCAGTTCACGCTCTACGGATCCACGAGCAAGGGCCGCCGACCGACCTGGGAGCAGGCCGCGCCCCGATCGCTCGCCGAACCTCTCGTCGCAGCGTTCGCCGAGCGACTGCGCGCGAGGGGAGCCGAGGTGGCCTCGGGCCGGTTCGGCGCCATGATGCGCGTCGAGCTGGTCAACGACGGACCCGTGACGGTCAGCGTGGAGCTCTGAGGTCCACGATCGAGCCACGGCGGTCCACCCGCCGCCCTCAGGCAAGTGCGGCTCGGCGACCCCGAGGTGTCAGGATTGCGGCCATGCCCCCCGCCACGATGATCACGACCGCGCCCCCCGACGCCGCGCGCCTGGAGGGCGCCGGGCCAGGTGTGCCGGTGAGGCTCGGCCGGGTCCGGGCACCGGCTCGCGGCGTGCTGCCCGCCGCAGGACAGCCGGGTCCCCGTGGGTTGCCCTGCTCGTCGGCGCGCGGATAGGGCGGGCCGGGATGGATGGTCAGGTGCTCCTCGCGCGCGTCACCCGCAACGGCTGGGTCGAGTCGGTCCATGCGGGGCACGCCGTCCTTTTCGCGCCCGACGGCGTGCTGGCGACCTGGGGGCGGCCCGAGGAGCCCGTCCTTCCGCGCTCCTCGAACAAGCCACTGCAGGCCGCAGGGATGGTCGCAGCGGGCCTGGACCTCGCGGGCCCGCAGCTGGCGATCGCGGCTGCGTCTCACAATGGCGAGGCGTTCCACCTCCGCACGGTCCGCGCGGTGCTCGCCGAGGGCGGCCTGACCGAGGACGACCTGGCGAACGCCCCCGCCCTGCCCTACGGCGCGCAGGCGCAGGAGGACTGGATCCGCTCGGGCGCCGGCCCCACTTCGCTTGCCCAGAACTGCTCGGGCAAGCACGCGGCAATGCTGCGCACGGCGATCGCCCTGGGCGCGCCCCTTGCCGGCTACATCGACGCCGACCACCCCGTGCAGAGGGCCGCGGCCGCCGGCATCGAGGCGCTGTCCGGGGAGCGGATAGCGGGCACCGGGGTCGACGGCTGTGGCGCGCCGGTCGCGGCGATCAGCCTGGTCGGCCTTGCCCGGGCGTTCTCGCGCATGGTCCTGGCCGACGCGCAGAGCCCCGAGGGCCGCGTTGCCCGGGCGATGGCGGCCCATCCCGAGCACGTCGGTGGGACAGGTCGGGATGTCACCGCGTTCATGACCGCCCTGCCCGGGGCGATCGCGAAGGACGGCGCGGAGTCGGTCCACGCCTTCGCACTGCCCGACGGGCGCTCCGGGGCCCTGAAGATCGCAGACGGCTCCGAGCGCGCGCGGACGGCGGTCGTCGTCGCGCTCCTGGCGCGTCTGGGCGTGGAGCCGGAGGTCCTGGCCGTCGTCGCGCCCGGTCCGATCCTGGGTGGGGGCCAGCCGGTCGGGGTCGTCGAGGCCGTCATCTGAGGCGGACTCAGCCCCGCGGACAGGGCACGAGGGGCCCGCCCAGATGGACGGACCCCTCGGGATCACCAACTCATGCCCGCGTCATGCGGGTCCGAGTCACTTGATGGTGGCCAGCACCTTGCGGTAGAGCGCGGTGGCCTGCTCCTGGGCACCGGTGGCCCGCTCGGTGGCCTCGGCGCGCAGGCCGGCAACCTTGGGCAGCTCGACCTTGGGCAGCTCCACCTTGGCGACGCGGTCACGGACGTCGGCGACCTTGGGCAGCTCGATCTTCGAGACGAGCTCGCGCATCTCGGCCATCGAGGTGTGCGGGCGCTCGACCTTCGACGCGCGGACACGCAGCTCGGCGACGGTCGGGACGTCGACCTTGGCCACCAGGGCGCGCAGGTCCTCGACCGTCGGGACCTCGACCTTGCTGACGAGCTCGCGGAGCTCATCGACGGTCGGGATGTGCAGGCCCTCGGGCTTCGGGGCCACCTTGGCGGCCGTGGCCCGACGTGCGGCGGCGGTCTTCGTGGTAGCGGTCCGCTTCGCGGCGGCGGTCTTGGTGCCGGCCGTCTTCTTGGCGGCGGTCGCCTTTGTGGCGGCCGTATCGGTCGCGGCGGTGGTCCGCTTCGCGGCCGTCCTGCGGGGGGCGGCGGTCGACGCCTTCGCGGCGCTCACGGCCTCCTCGACCTTGGCGGTCGTCGGCTCGACAACGGACTCCACGGTCTCCTGGACGGCGGTGGTCACGGGGGTGGTGTTCTCAGTCATGAGATCTCCTCTTGGGGGTTGTCCTCGACCAGCGAGTGCTGGGTCGAGTTCTCGGTCTGGAAGGCTGCGTAGATCTCCAGTAGGGCCCTGCGCTGCCCCTCGGTGAGGGTCGAGTCCTCGGTGATCGACTCGATGACCGTCCGGTCACCGGTGCGCTCCTCGAGGAAGCCCGCTCGCACGTACAGCGTCTCGGCGGAGATCCGCAGGCCGGATGCTATCCGGGCCAGGATCTCTGCACTGGGCCTGCGCAGTCCCCGCTCCACCTGGCTCAGGTAGGGGTTGGAGACATCGGCAGCCTTGGCCAGCTGGCGCATCGAGATCTGGGCGGAACCCCGCTGTTCGCGGATGTACTCGCCGAGCTTCGATGCGTCGATCTTGGCCACTCATCAATTGTCGAGCACTAGTGCTTGCAATTGCAAGCGACCAGCAAGCGCTTTCGTGGGTGAGTTGGGTCACGGCGGCTGTGCTGCCGCTGCCGATGCGAGGGCGGTCCCCTACGCTTTGGCCATGAACCTCTTGACGAACACGCTCATGTGGGCCATCGACATCGCCACGCTGGTCGGGGCCGCGTGGGCCTTCATCCACTGCCTCCGCACGCGTCCCGACGCGTACCCGGCGGTCGGGCGACAGTCCAAGGGGCTGTGGCTCGGACTCACCGGCGGGGCGACCCTGGTCGCGCTTGCCGGGTTCAACCCGATCGGGATCCTCGGAATCGCCGCGATCGTGATCGCATCGGTGTACCTGCTCGACATCCGGCCCAGGATCGCCGAGATCCTCAGCGGGCGCTGAGCCCGGCAGCGCAGCTCGAGCAGCCAGCGCATGGTGCGGCCACGCGCGGCCCACGACCTGGGTGGTCCATCCGCGCCCTGCTCTGGGCGCGCGGGAACCCCGCCGCGGCTACTTGCCCTGGTTGGCCACGGCTGCAGCCGCTGCTGCCGCCGCCTCGGGATCCACGTACTCCCCGCCCGGGACGGTCGGCCGAAGGTCCTCGTCCAGGCGGTAGACCAGCGGCATCCCCGTCGGGATGTTGAGCTTGATGACGGCCTCGTCGCTCATCCCCTCGAGGTGCTTGACCAGGCCGCGCAGTGAGTTGCCGTGGGCGCCTACCAGCACGGTGCGTCCCACGCGCAGGTCCGGGACGATCCCGTCGTACCAGTAGGGCAGCATCCTGATGACGACGTCCTTGAGGCACTCTGCGGCGGGCCGGATCTCCGGCGCGAGGTCGGCGTAGCGGGGGTCGTGGGTCTGGGCGTGCTCGTCCTCGGGGTCGATCGGCGGGGGCGGGACGTCGTACGAGCGCCGCCACTCGGTGAACTTCTCCTCGCCGTACTTCTGCAGCGTCTCCTTCTTGTCCTTGCCCTGCAGCGCGCCGTAGTGCCGCTCGTTGAGCCGCCACGATCGACGCACCGGCACCCAGTGGCGCCCGCAGTTCTCCAGCGCCAGCTGAGTCGTGCGGATGGCGCGCTTCTGCAGGGAGGTGTGCGCGACGTCGGGCAGGAGGTCCTGCTCGAGGAGCAGCCGCCCGCCGTTGACGGCCTCGGCCTCGCCCTTCGACGTCAGGTCCACGTCGACCCAGCCGGTGAAGAGGTTCAGTGCGTTCCACTCGCTCTCGCCGTGGCGGAGCAGGATCAGGGTGTAGGTCATGCGGGCAATACTGGCCCACTCGACCCCGCCGGCGCGCGCCGAGCGTCGAGCCCCGCCGCCGACTCCGCCCAGATTCTCCGCGAGATCTCAGAACCTCCCGGAGGTACGGGAGAGTCCGACCCGGTGCGGGAGAGTCTGCGCTGCTCTAGGCGGCCGGGTCAGTCGGCCGGGTGCAGGTCGGCGAAGGCGGCCAGGTTCGCCAGCGACTCCCCGCGCGACTCCCGCCAGGCCCACTCGCGGCGGATCGCGCTGGCGAAGCCCAGGCGCAGGATCGTGTTGAACGAGTCGTCGGACGCACGGAGGACCGAGCCGAGGAGCCGGTCGAGGTCGTCGCTGCCCAGCCCGGCGAGGGGCACCCGCCCGGCGAGGTAGATGTCGCCCATGCCGTCGAGCGCGAAGGCGACCCCGAGCATCCGCGTGTTCTGCTGCAACAGCCATCGGTACACGGCCTCGGCGTTCTCGTCGGGTCGGCGTGCGACGAACGCGTTGATGCCCAGCGCCTCCCGCCCGACGACCATGCTGACCGTGGTCCGCAGCTTCGCCCGCCCGGGCAGGACGATCACGAACCGGTTCGGCGCGACGACCTCGTGCTCGAGGCCCTCGGCCGCCAGCAGCTCGGCCAGCAGCCCGGACACCCGGCCCTGGCCGGCACTGCTCATCAGCCGGCCCATCCCAGGGCGTCGCGCGGGGTCGCCGAGCGCAGCACGGTAGCTGGCCAGCAGGCCTTCGACGGTGGCGTCCCAGGACAGCGTCCGGGCGTGTCGCGCGCGCCCGGGACGCCAGCCCGGTCCGGAGGGCGTCGTCGGCGAGGATCCGGCGCAGGGCTGACGCCCACACCTGCGGGCTCGTGGCCGTCGACGAGGACCCCGGACACCCCGTCGGCGACCGCGACGGGAAGGCCGCCGACGTTCGCCCCGAGAACCGGCGTCCCGCAGGCCTGCGCCTCCACCGCCACGAGTCCGAAGGACTCCGAGTGCGACGGCACGACCACGACGTCGGCTGCGACATAGCGCTGGCGGAGCCCCGCGCGATCGGTCGGGGGATGGAACCCGGCGGGCACTCGCAGCTCGGCGGCGAGGTCGGCCAGTGCGGTCGGATGCTCCGCGCCCGCACCCGACGGCCCGCCGCAGAACTCGAGCCGGACGCGCCCGGCGAGCTGGGGGTCGGTGACCGCCAGCAGGGCCATGGCGCGCAGGATCAGGTCGGGTGCCTTCAGCGGCTGGATCCGGCCCACGAACAGCACGACGAGATCGTCGGGTCGGTACCCCAGAGCACTGCGGGCGGAAGCCCTGCCGCGCGCGTGGAACACGTCGAGGTCGACCCCGGGCAGGACCACGTCCACCAGGTGGGGGTCGGCGTCGTACAGCCTGACGAGATCGGTGCGCTCCGTCTCGGTGTTCGCGACGAGGCGGTCGGCGGCGTCGACCACCTGCTGCTCCCCGATGATCCGCAGCTCCGGCTCGGGGCGGTCGCCCGGGGCCAGGCGGAGGTTCTTGACGCGGCCCATCGTGTGCATCGTGTGCACGAGCGGCACGCCCCAGCGCTCCTTGGCCAGCCAGCCGACCTGCCCGGAGAGCCAGTAGTGGGAGTGGATCAGGTCGTACCAGCCCTCACGACGCGCGGCCTCGCGGCGCAGGAAGCCCGCGGTCATGGCGCACAGCTGCCCGGGCAGGTCCTCCTTGGGCAGCCCCTGGAACGGTCCGGCCGTCACGTTGTGCACCAGGACCCCCGGTGCCATCTCGACCTGCGGGGGCAGGTCGGCGGACGTGGCCCGGGTGAACACCTCGACCTCGGTGCCCCGAGCGGCCAGTCGCTTGGCGACCTCGGCGATGTAGACGTTCATGCCGCCCGCGTCGCCGGTCCCTGGCTGGTCCAGCGGAGACGTGTGGACGCTGATCATCGCCACCCGCCGCGGCCCGCGACGCAGGGACAGGGGCAGGGCGGCTTCCATGATGACAACCTTCGCGGAGCCTCACCATGCGGGCAAGTCGACCGCCGTCAGGAGGCCGGCTCACTGCCCGATCGGGGCCTCGAGGCTGGTGTCCGAGTAGGACTCGCCCGTGACCACGTGCATGACCCGCCGGGCGATGCTCACCGCGTGGTCGGCGTAGCGCTCGTAGAAGCGCGAGAGCAGGGTGGCGTCGATCGCGGCCTCCACGCCGTGGGACCACGAGGGCGAGAGCACGGTCGTGAACAGCTCGCGATGCAGCCGGTCGACGTCCTGGTCGTAGCGCTCGATGTCCGGGCCGAGCGTGATGTCCTTGGTGATGATGACGGCCGCGGTCTTGGCCGCGATCGCATCCTCGAGGCCCCCGAGCTCCGCGAAGGTGGCGCGCAGCTCGACAGGGATGCTGGAGTTCGGGTAGCGCATGCGGGCCTGCTTGGCCACGTGCACGGCCAGGTCGCCCATCCGCTCCAGGGACGACGAGATTCGCAGCGACCCGATCACCAGGCGCAGGTCGGTGGCGACTGGCTGCTGAAGGGCCGCGGCGTCGTAGCAGCGCCGCTCGACCTCGCTGGTGAGCTCGTCGAGGTGGTCGTCGCCGGAGATCACCGCCTCCGCGATGGACAGGTCGGCGTCCAGCAGCGCCTGCGTCGCCTGGTTCATCGCGGTCCCGGCCGCGACGGCCATCTCGGCCAACAGGTCGCTGATCTCATCGAGCTGCTCGTGGAACGCTGCGCGCATGATGTCCTCCCGGAGGCAGTCTAGGTCCGCTGGAGGGAACCCGACCGTACGGACATGGCCCGGTGGTGATCGGCCGGTGAACAATCGGCGCCGAGGTGATGAATACGCCCGGCAGCCGAGCCCGACAGCCGCCGGTGGATCGGACGCGGCCCTATCCTGACCACGTGGTCACCGAGCCCCGACGCGCCCGCGCGAACGAGCCGCAGACTCGACGGCGGCTGTTCGGAGTGCCCGCCGCCGGGGTCCTCCTGCCCGCCCGCGCGCGTGCCGGCGCGGACGCCGACGCCGCCGCCGATCCGGCCACGGAAGCCCTCGCCGAACCCATCCCCGAGGCACCCGAACCAGCGGCCGGATCGCCCGGGGAGAGCGCCGTGCCGGGGGACCTCGTGCGCGTTCTGGCCGCGCTCAGCAGTCCGTCGCTCTGGGTGGATCCGAGCGACAAGGTGCTCTGGGCACATCCCGCGCTGGAGTCCCTGCGGGTCGTTCGACGTGGTGCGGTGAACATCCCCGAGATCGCCAGGATGCTGCATCGCAGCCGCACCACCGACCAATCGGCCGGACGGGAGCTGACCATCCGGCGCCCCGGGCGCAGGCAGGCCGGCGTCCGGCTGCGGGTTCGGGTGGCCCCGCTCAGCGACGGCTCGGCGCTGGTCCTCGTGGACGACATCACCGAGGCGGAGCGCCTGGACCACGCCCGGCGTGACTTCGTCGCCAACGTCAGCCATGAGCTCAAGACCCCGATCGGCGCCCTCGCGCTGCTCGCCGAGGCGGTCCACGAGGCGCAGGGGGACGCCGAAGCGGTCGCGCGCTTCAGCGACCGGCTGCTCGGGGAGACCCGAAGGCTCACCACACTCATCAACGACCTCATGGATCTGTCCCGGCTCGAGGGCGTGGAGCCGCTGCAGCCCATGGGACCGGTGTGGGTCGACGAGGTGGTCGCCCAGGCCTGCGACGACGCGCGCTCGCTCGCCCAGGCGAAGGACATCGCGTTCCTGCGCGGTGGCGTCGGCGGCCTGCGGGTCGAGGGCGTGTCGGCCCAGCTGGCGACGGCGCTGCGGAACCTGATCGTGAACGCCGTCAACTACAGTCCCGCGTCGACCAAGGTCGCCGTCACCACGGGCCTCTCGGACGGCTCGGTCACCATCGCCGTCACCGACCAGGGCATCGGCATCCCCACGACCGAGGTGGACCGAATCTTCGAGCGCTTCTACCGCGTCGATCCCGCGCGCTCCCGCGACACCGGTGGGACCGGCCTCGGACTGGCGATCGTCAAGCACGTCTGCGCCAACCACGGCGGCGACTGCGACGTGTGGTCGAAGCCCGGTGAGGGCTCCACGTTCACGATCCGGCTGCCTGCTCTGAGTGAGAAGGCGGCGCGCAAGGGCGCGGCCCGGGCCCGGCGCACCGGCCCGACCACGACAGAGGAGGAGCATTGACCCGGATCCTGGTCGTCGAGGACGAGGACTCCTTCTCCGACGCCCTGAGCTTCATGCTGCGGCGGGAGGGGTTCGCCGTCACGGTGGCGACGACCGGCCCCGACGCCCTGACGCAGTTCGCCCGCGAGCCGGCCGACCTGGTCCTGCTGGACCTGATGCTCCCCGGGATGTCGGGAACCGACGTGTGCCGCACGATCCGAGCCAGCTCGAGGGTGCCGATCATCATGGTCACGGCCAAGGACTCCGAGATCGACAAGGTGCTCGGCCTCGAGCTCGGT
>CAWBYT010000011.1:0-209089 GCA_963793175.1 uncultured Actinomycetes bacterium | reverse complement strand
CGCCGTCGCCGACCGACACCCTGATCGTCACCCGTGAGCCAGGAACGGGAGGCACGGCGAAGCAGGCTGCCGCGGGCGCGGCTGCCCTCGGCGCGGCTGCCGTCGGCGGAGCCGGTGCCTCCGCAGCGCCCGCCGTCCGAGCGCCCGCCACACCCATCCCCGCCACGCCCACCCCCGGCGCGTTCCCCCATGCCGAGCCTCCCCCGGCGCCCTCCAGCGAGGCCCAGGACACCGAGGTGAGCCACCAGACGGCGCCCGACGCCGCTCGCAAGCCGCGCCGGGGCCGCAAGGCTCTCTGGCTCGGCGCCGTGGCCGTGATCTGCGTCGTGGCAGTCCTGCTGATCGCCTTCGGACCGCTGCAGCGGGTCACCGTCCCCGACGTCCTGGGCCGAACGCCCACGGAGGCGGCCGCGATCCTGGCACCCTCGAACCTGACGCTCGACTCCGAGCAGGCCGACTACAGCGAGGACTACGCCAAGGGCCTGATCATGTCCACGGACCCGGGGCCGGAGTCGAAGGCCCGCACGGGCAGCGTGGTCCACGCGGTCGTGAGCAAGGGCCCCGAGCGCTACGACGTCCCGAAGCTCAAGAAGCTCACCCTCGAGGAGGCCGAGGTCGCACTCAGTGCCGCCAATCTCACCGTTGGCGAGCAGACGGAGGCGTACCACGACAGCGTCAAGAAGGGTGCCATCATCAGCAGCGACCCTCCGGCGGGAGAATCCGTGAAGCCGGACACGCCGGTGTCGCTCGTGGTCTCGAAGGGCCCTGAGCCGGTCACGATCCCCACGCTCGAGGGGACCGACGGCGACGCGGCGGAGAAGACGCTGACCGACCTCGGGCTCGAGGTGGACCGCAAGGACAAGACCAGCGAGTCCGTGGCAAAGGACCTGGTCATCAGCACCGACCCCCCCGCCGGAGCCGGAACCTTCCGCGGCGAGACCATCGAGCTCGTCGTGTCCAAGGGCCCACCGCTGATCGAGGTTCCCAACGTGGTGGGCATGAACGAGGACGAGGCCCGGGCGACCCTGCAGAACGCCGGGTTCGTGGTGAGCGTCAACAAGCCGCTGGGATTCGTCGTCTTCGGCGTCAACTCCCAGAACCCCCGAGGCGGCACGAAGGCCCCCAAGGGCTCGACGGTGACGATCACCGTCGTCTAGCGCGGGTCAAGCAACCGTCAGCGCGAGAGCAGCTGGACCAGCACTTCGATCGCCCGGTCGATCCCGTCGTCGTCGACGTCCAGGTGCGTGACGAGGCGCGCGGTGCCGGTGCCCAGGACGCTGACAGCGACGCCCCGCTCCCGGGCCGCGTCGGCCAGCCCGGGCGCCAACGGGCCCTCGGCGAGGTCGAGGACGACGATGTTCGTGTCGACCGTCCCGGGGTCGACGACGTCGGGGCGCACGCCAGCGATCGCGGTCGCGAGCCGCCTGGCCCGTGCGTGGTCCGCGCCCAGTCGCTGGACGTGGTGGTCCAGCGCATACTGCCCCGCCGCCGCGAGGATCCCCACCTGGCGCATCCCGGCCCCCTGCCGCTTGCGCAGGACGCGCGCCTGCGCGATCCGCTCGGCCGAGGAGACGAGGACCGAGCCGACCGGGGCGCCCAGCCCCTTGGACAGGCACACCGTCGCAGTGTCGAACAGCCCGCCGATCTCGGCGAGGCCGACCCCGGTGGCGACGTGGGCGTTCCAGAGCCGGGCGCCGTCCAGGTGCAGCCCCACGCCCGTCGCGTCGGCCCAGGTCCGCAGGGCCCGCAGCGCGGCGAGGTCCTGGACGGTCCCCCCGCCGAAGTTGTGGGTGTCCTCGACGACGACGGCAGCCGTGGATACCAGGTAGGGCCCGGCGTCGGGGGCCGCCAGGGCCATCACGGTGGCTGGATCGAGCAGGCCGCGCGGTGCCGACCAGGTGCGGGTGGTCACGCCGCCGAGCGCCGCGTGGGCTCCGAGCTCGGCGCGCACGATATGAGCACGGTCGTCGCACAGGGCCTCCGCGCCCGGGGGCACGAGCAGCCGGACCCCGAGCAGGTTGCCCAGCGACCCGGTCGGGACGAAGAGCCCGGCCTCGTGCCCCAGCAGCTGCGCCACGCGCGCCTGGAGGGCGTTGACCGTGGGATCCTCGCCGTAGACATCGTCACCGACGGGGGCGTCGGCCATCGCCGACCGCATCCCCGGGGTGGGACGGGTTACGGTATCCGAGCGCAGGTCGACCACATCCATGGACCGACAGCCTACGCAGGAGGGAAGTGCGGTCCCGTGGGAGCATTCGCGTCGCGCCAAGGAGCCGTGCTGGCCGTCGTCGCCGCGCTGCTGCTCGGCGGATGCGCCCGGCTGGAGCGCCTCGAGGAGGACTTGACCGAGACCACCGACGTGGAGCTCCTGGCCGCCGTCTCGCTGACCGAGCAGGACGCGGCCGAGGGTGCGGTCTTCCTGCCCTACGACGGCGGCGACCAGGTGTTCGGCCAAACCTCACTGGACCTCTGCTACGGCGAGTTCCCGAGCGAGGAGCTTCGCAGCGGACGCAACCAGGTCGGCATCGGCGACCAGGGGGGCGAGGTCTGGGTGAGCAGCGAGGCGATCCTCTACCCGAACCCCGCCGACGCCGAGCAGGCGATGGACGAGCTCGAGCAGGCGCGCGAGGAGTGCTCCACCGGCGTCGTCGATCCCTCCGACCCGGAGCGGGAGCCGCTGACGTGGGACTTCGCCGCGGATCCCGACGCGGACTGGCCCGAGGAGCCGGGCGTGGACCGTCAGGCCTACGAGTTCGAGTCCACCGACCCCGCCGGGAAGTCGTGGACCAGCACGGCCACGTACCTGCAGCGCGGACGGATGGTCCTGGCCCTCTACGCCTCGCCCCCCGAGAGCCCCGCGACTGCCCTGCGCAACTCCCCCGGTCCGGCCCGGTTCGTGGAGGTCATGTCCAACCGTCTCGCTGGCCTGCCCGAGGACGCGCTGCAGCACGGGGACCCCCTGGAGGACCCCAACACCATCACCGTGTGACGAGCATCTCCGCCACTGCGAACGCCAGCTCCAGGGACTGCACGCGGTTGAGCCGCGGGTCGCACGCCGTCTCGTAGCGCACGCCCAGGCCGTCCTCGGTGACGCCCGCGGTGCCGCCCACGCACTCGGTCACGTCGTCGCCGGTCAGCTCGACGTGCAGGCCGCCGGGGTGGACGTCCTGCTCGCGCATGCACCTCGAAGAACCCGGCCACCTCGTCCATCACGTCCGCGAACGACCGGGTCTTGTGCCCGGACGCGGCCTCGAAGGTGTTGCCGTGCATCGGGTCGCACACCCACACCACCGGGTGCCCCGACGCCTTCACGGCCCGGACCAGCGGCGGCAGGGCGTCACGGACGCGGCCCGCCCCCATCCGGGAGATGAGGGTCAGGCGTCCGGCCGTGTAGTGCGGGTCGAGGACGTCGGCGAGCGCGACGGCGTCCTGCGGGGAGGTCGTCGGGCCCAGCTTCACGCCGATCGGGTTGCGGATCTCGCGTGCGAACTCCACGTGCGCGCCGTCCAGCGCGCGGGTGCGCTCGCCGATCCAGAGGAAGTGCCCGGAGACGTCGTAGGGCATGTCCGGTGCGCGAGTCGATGCGGGTCAGGGCGTCCTCGTAGTCCAGGAGCAGGGCCTCGTGGCCGGCGTAGAACTCGACGCGGTGGAACTGCTCGGGCTCCGCGCGGCAGGCCCGCATGAACGCCAGCGCCCGGTCGATCTCCCCGGCCATCTGCTCGTAGCGCTGACCGGCCTCGGTGGAGGCCACGAAGTCCTGGTTCCACGCGTGGACGTGGCGCAGGTCGGCGTACCCGCCCTGGGTGAATGCGCGCACGAGGTTGAGGGTCGCGCTGGCGGTGTTGTAGGCCCGGATCAGCCGCTGCGGGTCGGCGCGGCGCGCCTCGGGCGTGGGGCTGAGGTCGTTGACCGCGTCGCCGCGGTAGCTCGGGATGGCGACCCCGTCCACGACCTCGACCTCGCTGCTGCGCGGCTTGGCGTACTGCCCGGCGATCCGGCCCACCTTCACCACGGGCATCGCCGCGCCGTAGGTGAGCACGACGGCCATCTGCAGGACGGTCTTGAGCTTGGCCCGGATCGCGTCGGCGGTGGCGCCGTCGAAGGTCTCCGCGCAGTCCCCGCCCATGAGGACGAAGGCGTCACCCCGCGCGGCGTCGGCCAGCCGGTCTGTGAGCTGGTCGCACTCGCCGGCGAAGACCAGCGGAGGCAGCCGGCGCAGGGCAGCGGTGACCTCCGCGAGCTCGGCGGCGTCGGGCCAGATCGGCTGCTGCACAGCGGGGCCAAGGCGGGCGGGGCTCTCGGCGGCGGTCAGGGCCGCATCCTGCACAGACATGCGTCCAAGGGTACGCGGGCGACTGCCCGTGTGCTGACGGTTCCGACCCTCTGACCGTCGGAATCGCCAGCACGACGCGCCCGGGCGCGCGCGCTCAGTGCTCCACGGCGACCTTGTCGCGCTTGGTCTGGCCGATGCCCTCGAGCAGCTCGCCGAACCAGGGGACGTCGATGTCGAAGTTCTTGCCACCCTTGATCCGGTCGAACTCGATGGCCCGCAGCGTGTCCCCGCGCTCCTCGTCGTGACCGACGAGGCCGGTGCCCCCGGCCATCGCGGTCTCGACGGCGGTGTCGACGCAGTTCTTGATCAGCTCGAGGTCGCGCGCGTTGGCGGCAGCCGCCCGCGAGTAGTAGCCCGACTTCTGGATCAGCACCTTGCCGGCGTCGATCATCGGGGCGAACTGCTCGGAGAACCACTTGCCCGGATTGATGAGGTCCAGCTTCACGTGGCCGAAGGCGTCGCGCGGGACCTCCTCGCCGGCGGCCTCCATCTGGCCGACGATCGACTCCACCCCGGCACCCTCGGACAGGAAGATGTTGACGTTCCCATGCTCGTCCATGACGCCCTTGAGCCGGGCCGCCTCGTCCTCGAGGTCCAGTGCCATCTCGGGCACGAACACCCCATGGACGTCGCGGCGGATGCGCGGCACGCCGAAGTCGTCGAGCCACTCCTTATGGTCCAGCAGCGTGCGGTAGGACTGCGCCGTCGCGGCAGTCAGCCAGCCGCAGTTGCGGCCCATGACCTCGTGGACGATGAGCATGCGGGGGCTGGCGCTGTGCTCGGACACGACGTTCCAGAAGAACCGCGCGCCCTCGTCGGCCGCGGTCCAGGCGCCCAGGGACTGCTTGATCGGGATGACGTCGTTGTCGATGGTCTTGGGCAGGCCCACGACCTGCAGTCCGTAGTCGTTGCGCGCCAGGAAGGCGGCCAGGTCGGCGGCCGCGGTGTTCGTGTCGTCGCCACCGATCGTGTGCAGCACGTCCACGCCGTCTGCGACGAGCTGGTCGGCCGCGACCTGCTGGGGGTCCTGGCCCTCCTGGACCAGGCCGCGCTCGACGCAGTCTGCGACGTTGGTGAGCTTCACGCGACTGTTGACGATCGGGCTGCCGCCGAAGTCGTGCAGCAGGTGGGCCTTGACACGCACCTGCGGGGTGACCAGCATCTTCTCGCCCTTGAGCAGGCCCTGGTAGCCGCCGATGTAGGCGATGATCTCGACCTCCGGCGCGACCTCCGTGTAGCGCTGGATGAGCCCGCCGACGGCTGCGGACAGGCATGGCGCCAATCCGCCGGCGGTGAGCAGAGCGACCTTCTTGACAGCCATGGGTGGACCCTTCTGCGGTGACGGGAGTGGCGCTGACCACCGTACCTAGGTGGCCGTGGCGACGCAGGCCGACGGGCGGCCGCGTCGAGTGGGGACGCCTAGAGTGAGCGCCCATGAGCATCCTGGCCATCGATGCCGGAACGACCGGTGTGACCGCCCTCCTGGTGTCCACGGAACTGCGGATCGTCGCCCGCGGATACGCCGAGTTCCCGCAGCACTTCCCGGCCGACGGCTGGGTCGAGCACGATCCTGGCGAGATCTGGTCGGCCACGCTGAGGGCCCTGCGGGAGGTCGCTGGCGACCCAGGCGCCGCGGCCGACCCGCCCACCGCCGTCGGCATCACCAACCAGCGCGAGACGATCTGCTTCTGGGACCGCGAGACGATGGGCTCCCCGCGGCGGGCGATCGTGTGGCAGGACCGGCGGACGGCCGGCATCTGCGCCGGCCTGCGCGAGGCCGGTCACGGACCGCTGGTGGAGCAGTTGACCGGCCTGCGTCTGGACCCGTACTTCTCGGCCACGAAGCTGGTCTGGGTGCGCACCGAAGATCCACGGACCTGGCGGCGGATCACCTCGGGCGAGGTCGCCGTCGGAACGGTCGACTCCTATCTCGTTGCCCGCATGACCCGCGGCCTGCACCACGTGACCGACCCGTCGAATGCCTCGCGCACCCTGCTCTACGACCTGCACACCGGCGACTGGTCACCCACGCTGCTCGACCTGTTCGGCGTGCCGCGCGAGGCTCTCCCCAGCATCGTCGCGTCGTACGGCGTGATCGGCCGCACGGACCCGTCCTGCTTCGAGGGCCTCGACCTGCCGATCGCGGCGATCCTCGGCGACCAGCAGGCTGCCCTGTTCGGCCAGGGCTGCTTCACGCCGGGGTCGAGCAAGTGCACCTACGGCACCGGCTCCTTCGTCCTGGTCAACACCGGCGAGGACGTCGTGGCCTCGCACTCGGGGCTGCTGACGACCGTCGCCTGGCAGCACCCGGACGGCCGTCGGGAGTACGCGCTGGAGGGGGCGGTGTTCGTCACCGGCGCCGCCGTCCAATGGCTGCGCGACGGCCTGCAGATCATCGCGTCCGCCGCGGAGACCGATGCCCTGGCGCGGTCGGTCCCCGACTCGGGAGGCGTCGTGTTCGTCCCGGCCCTGACCGGCCTCGGCGCCCCCGACTGGGACCCGTACGCCCGCGGCGCGATCATGGGGATCACCCGCGCCACGACCCGGGCGCACATCGTCCGCGCCACACTCGAGGCGATCGCCTTCGAGGTGCGCGACGTCGTCGACCTGATGACCCGCGAGGCCGGCGTCGACCTCGCACAGCTGTCCGTGGACGGCGGGGCCGCCGCCAACGGATTCCTCTGCCAGGTGCAGGCCGACCAGCTGGGAGTCGCGGTGCAGCGCTCCCCCGAGCTGCAGGCGACCGGCCTTGGTGCGGGGATCGCCGCCGGGCTGGGCACCGGCGTCTGGGCATCGACCGACGAGGTGGCCGCCGGCCTGGGCGCCGCGACGGACGCCCGGTTCGAGCCCGCTGCCCCCGATCCCGCGGCGCATCGGCGCTGGCGGATCGCCGTGGAGCGCTCGAAGGGGTGGGCCCAGATCCTGTAGGGGTCAGGCACCGACCGGGCGGACTCAGGGGCCGGTCAGGCCTTGGCGCGCCGCTGGGGCCGCTCACCCTCGGCGGCGACCAGGTCGGGTGACGGGGTGGAGGTCCCGTACTTGGTGATGAGGTCCTTGGCCTTGTTCGCGTAGATGTCCACGTACTCCTGGCCCGAGAGCATCCATGAGCTCGTACATGATCTCGTCGGTCATGCTCCTGCAGCACGAAGCGATCGCCCTCCATCCCGGCGTAGCGGGAGAAGTCCAGCGGCCGGCCGATCTTGATCGTCAGGGGGTACAGGTTCGGGATCTTCTGGCCGGTCGGCTGGATCCGGTCGGTTCCGATCATCGCGACCGGGATCACCGGGCGCCGGTGCGGCCAGCGCCATCCGGGCAGGTCCCGTGCGTCCGCGGTACAGCCGCCCGTCGGGCGAGCGGGTGCCCTCCGGGTAGATGCCCAGCAGCTCACCTTCCCGGAGGATGCGGACGCCGGTGTTGATCGCGGCCATGCTGGCCTTGCCCCCGGAGCGGTCGATCGGGACCATGCCCGGCGCCGACGAAGAACTGCTTGGTCAGCCAGCCCCGCACGCCGGGGCCGTCGAAGTAGTCGCTCTTGGCCAGGAACGTGATCCGCCGGGCGACGACCAGGGGAAGGAAGATCGAGTCGGAGAAGGAGAGGTGGTTGCTGGCCAGGATCGCCGGGCCATCCTCGGGGATGTTCTCGATGCCCTCGACGCGTGGCGTGTAGAGGATGGTGAGCGGCGGACCGACGACCACATGCTTCAGCAGCGAATACAGCATCTGTGGTCCTCCCTCGGCAATGGACACGGTAGGGGACGCCCGCCGCGAGCGGCAACGCGGGCAGTCCGTGCCGCCGTGGTGTGCGACGATTGCAGCAACGTCCTGGCAACGCCCGCGCGGAGGATCCTGATGCCGTCCAACCCCACACGTGCCCTGCCCGGAGTGCGCCGTGGCTGAGACCCGTGACGAGTTCGAGGAGGCCTGGGCGCGGATCGTCGAGGACCTGACCAGGCCCGACGCGGAGGGCGGCGGCACCTCCGGGAGCACGGGGCTCTTCGACACCAGCGCCCTGTTCGACACCGGCGCCCCGGCCGACCCGGGAGCACCGTCCGACTCCGGGGCGGTGTCCGGCTCGCGGGCTGTGTCCGACACCGGCGTCCCGGCCGACCCCGGAGCACTGTCGGACTCCGGAGCTCTGGCCGACTCCGGGGCACTGGCGGACCAAGCAGCCGCGAAAGAGTCCGCGGGCCCTGCCGAAGGCACATCCCCAGCGGACGTGACCTCCGCCGCGGATGCCACATCCTCCGCGGACGCCGGCACTCCCGCCGATCCGCCGATCGGTGCTGCACGGGTCGATCCCGGCATCGCCGCCCTGTTCGAGCCGCTGCACCGCGAGCAGGCTGCCCCCGAGTCGTTCGTGGACAGCTGGGACGACGAGGGCCACTTCGTCCCGCCGGAGCCCCCGGAGCTCCCCGAGGGGACCCCCGTGAAGCGACTCGCGTGGGCCGGCACCCTCGGCGGGCCGGCGGTCCTCATCCTCGGCGCGCTGTCCGGATGGAACCCGCCGGCAGTGGTCAACCTGGGCGCCGGGCTTGCGTTCCTCGCGGGCTTCGCGACCCTCGTCTGGCAGCTGCCCGAGTCGCGCGAGGACGGCTGGGACGACGGCGCCCGACTCTAGGTCCGAGCCCCACTCGGGGACCGGACCCGTTCAGCCGGGATGCTCGGCAGGTGGCTCGTCACCGGGCTCGACCGCGGGGCTGCCCTGCGCGCGCTGGTCGGCGGCAGAGTTGAGCGCGGAAGTCAGGCCCGTGATCACGCTCCGGGCGACCTCCGTGAGGTCCGCGACGACCCGGGGGTTCACCTGGTCGAGGGTGGCCGCGGCCTGGCAGATGGGACACGAGTCGCAGACCGCCTGCGGGACCTTGGGGCGCGGCACGTCCGCGACGGGTCCGGTGTCCGCCGCCTTCTCCGGGTCGGGCGGCAGGAGCAGACCCGCCGAGTCCGCCCACGACCGCACGGCGTCCCAGAACGAGTGCGGCTCGCCTGAGGCAGGGGCCATTCAGCCCTCCACTCGGCGTTTCAGTCCCTTGAGCGCGGAGTCGACGATGACCTTCTCGCCCCGCCGGCGCAGGAGCCCCACCACGGGGATCGCGAGGTCCACCGTCAGCGAGTAGTCGACCTTCGTCGTCCCGTCCCCCAGGTCGGTGCAGGCGTACTCGCCGTGCAGGTCGTTGAGCATCTCGCCCTTGGTCAGATGCCAGTGGACCTCGGTCTCGGCCCATTCGTAGGCCACCGAGTAGGTGTCCTTGATCAGTCCGAGATTGCCCGAGAACGTCGCCTCCGCGGGTCGACCGTCCGCGTCGACGTCGAAGGCAGTGGCCTTGTCGATGCCCGAGATCCACTCGGTGTAGGCCTCGACATCGGCGATCACGTCCATGATCACGGTCGGGGCGGCTGCGATCACGATGCTGGACTGGGTCATCTCGGCCACGATCAGACAGGCTAGCCGGTTTGCCGCCCGGGCGCCCCACCGGCCATGTAGCGTGACGGGCGTCGTCGACGTGAGGGGTGGAAGTGGCCGGCCGGGAGCGAGCGACCGCGGTCGGCCTTCGGGTGGTCGTGGCCGACTCTCACCACCTCGTCCGCCACGGCCTGTCGGAGGTGCTCACGTCGGCGGGTGCTGTCGTCAGCCAGTCGACGGACGCCGAGTCGGCCCTGCGCGAGGTGGCCGACCGGCGGGCCGAGGTCCTCCTGGTGAGCCTGGACCTGCCGGGCAGCGAGCGGGGGCACATCGTGGCGATCGCGCGGGACCGCTGGCCGCTCCTCGGGGTGATCGCGCTGAGTGAGACGCCCAGCCACGAGGCCATGCTTCGGGCCCTGGATCTCGGCGCGTCGGCGTACCTGCCCAAGACTGCACCGGCGGAGCGCTTCGTGACGACCTCCGTGCGGGTGTCGACCGCCCCAGGGGCGTTCCTGGCCGAGGACATGCTGGCCGCGCATCGCCAGGAGCGCGTCGGCCCCCGCCTGACCGCACGTGAGTCCGAGGTCCTGGGCCTCGCCGCCGAGGGACTGACGGTCCGGGGGATCTCCGCGCGTCTCTACATCTCGGAGGCGACCACCCGATCGCACCTGTCGGGGATCTATCGCAAGCTCGGCGTCACCTCGCGCAGCCAGGCCGTCCTGGCCGCCGAGCGGATGGGCCTCCTGCGCTTGTGACCGACTCGGGGACTCCCAGCGTGGTCCCGGACGCAACTACGCCGCGGCGGCGACATAGCCGGCAAAGGTCAGGGCACCTCCACGTCGGGGTCGCCCCGGTCGAGCATCACGCGCAACCGCTCGGCGGAGTGGTCCCAGCCCCACGACGACTCGACCCAGCTGCGGCCCGCCGCCCCCATCCGAGCCGCCAGCTCGGGATCGGTCAGCAGGCGGCTCACACGGTCGACAAGGGCGTCCTGGTCACGACCACCGACCACGAAGCCGGTCTCGCCCTCGCGCACGGCGTCCGGGGCGCCGCCGGAGTCCCCCGACACGACGGGCAGCCCGGTGGCTGAACCCTCGAGGTAGACGATGCCGAGGCCCTCGACGTCCCACCCATGTTGCCGCGTGCGGCTGGGCATCGCGAAGACGTCCCCGGCCGCGTAGTGCGCGGGGAGCTCGGCCCAGGGCACCCCACCGGTCAGGACCACGTGCTCGGCCAGATCCTCCTTCTCGACAAGGGCCGCCAGGTCCTTGCGGTAGGGGCCACCGCCGACGATCAGCAGGGCCACGTCCTGACCGGACGTGGCACGGATCCTCGACAAGGCCTTGATCAGGGAGTCTTGACCCTTTCGGGGCATGAGCCGCGACACGCAGACGACGACCGGCCGGTCACCCAGTCCGTGGCGCTCCCGGATCCGGCGACCCGCGTCCTCGCGCAGCCCCGGATGGAAGGTCTCGGCGTCGACCCCGGGCACCAGCTGGCGCATCCGCGATCCTGCCGCCGAGCTCAGGGCGGAGGAGATCCGCTTGCGGGTGTAGGACCCCAGGTAGGTGACTCGGTCCAGACCCTCGCCGATCCTGCGCAGAAGCTGGCGTGAGCCCGGGCTCTTGGCCCACGCCGCCTCGTGGCCATGCGTCATCCCGACACTCGTACGCACGCCTGCCGAGGCGAGTTGCGGTGCCAAGAGCCCCAGGGGTGCCGCAGCCCCGAAGAGCACGCTGTCGCAGCCCTCGGAACGCGCGATCTCACGAGCGCGCCGCAGCACGGTCGGCTCGGGGACCATCAGCGAGGTCCGGTGGCGGACCACGGGGAACGGCTGCTCCGCGTCGAACGCCGCATCGCCCTTCCATTTCGGGGCGTACACGACGACCGAACCCTCCGGCTGTCGGACCAGCACGCCGTGGACGAACGCCTGGATCCCACCGGCCCTCGGAGGGAAGTCGTTGGTCACGCACAGCACCCGCATGGGCCCATCTTGGCCCACTCAGCAGGGCCGAGGCGGGCCGTGGCCTTGTCCTCATGCGGAAGCGACATCCGGTGCCGACGATCCGCCCGAGACCCCGGCCGAGCCTTCACCCGCGCTCCCGGCCGAGCCTCCGCGCGCGCTCCCGCCCGAGATCCCGCCCGAACCTCCGCCCGCGCGCTCGGCCGAATGCCCGCCCGGGCGCGGGACCATCCGAAGCGGAGGGACGAGACCTCCTCCGGCCAGGACCGCCAGAGCGGTCTGCTCCGCGGAGCCAAGGCCGGTGGGGGGACCCAGCAGGAACGTCACCACGCAGTCGTCACACGCCAGGTCGCGCATCTGGCACCCGTCGCAGTCGATGATCATGGACCCTCCCTCTCCCGCGGCTCGACCTTCGCCCCGACGCTATGGGGTGGGTCCGACATCGCCGGCCCACCGGTACGGTCAGGCCGGCTGGGCGTGGTTGACGTGGGGGTGCGAGAGCGCCGCAGCGCCCTGGGGCTGGTCCAGCGACAGGGCGTTGCCGGGGAGGGGTTCGAATGTCCAGTCGCCCTGTGTCTGAGGCTGTGGCGTCGGTGGGCGCCCACATTGTGCGGACGGGATTTCGAAGGTGTTGGCGCAGCATGTCGGCGATCTGGTCGTATCCGCGCTGCTGGCATGTTGCAGGGGCGTGACCCCCTCCGCGTCGGCGATCCGCGGGTCGGCACCAGCGTCGACCAGCATCCGCACGATCTGTTGGCGGTCCAGCCACCCTTGCCGCGCATGATCGCCTCCAGACGAGCGTCCAGCCGAGATCGTAGATGTCGTTGCCGTCGACGTCGGTCTTCACGACCCGGCGCACGTGGCGACCTGGCCACGCTCGCTGGCAAAAATCTGCAAAGGCCTCCGCACCGATGTGTATCTTGAAATCCAAGAGCCGGCACAACCCCTCTAACATAGCACGCTACCTCTCTCCTGACCATCCACGGGTGTCTTGCCGATCATCCAGGCGTCTGGATCGGCGCCCATCGCTACCAGTACCCGCGCAACAGCGACGTCGACCTCGGTACTTGCCAGCAGCAAACTCCTACGTCGTGCCTCGCGCCTTCATGTCGCGCTGCGCATGCTCCGCACCTCGTCGGCGTCCCCTTCCCGGCAACCCGTATCAGGGCTCCGGTCCGTGAGGAGCTTTGCGGCGGTCACGTGAGCCAGGTCCTCGTCAACCGCTCATGGTCGCGCTCCCGCTCTATCTGAAGGGGCGTCAATCCGGCCGACGGCAGACTTGCTCGAGCTAGACGCCACCCGCCACCAACGCTCGCACCGTCGTCTCATTCTCCCAGGTGTCATCCCCCAGCAGACTGCCTCAACGAACGCCGGTAGCCGATCCGTGATGTCCTCCCGATCGATACCTGCCTGCAACAGTGCGCCCACGACGTACCAGTATCTCACTCGGCACCGCAATCAGCCTTGCCATTCCAGATGTCCATGTCGTCACCTCGCACGATCGGCGCAGCAAGAGCCGCAGCAGTCGAGATAACCCTCTCTAACCACCACGAGTAGCGACTGCTCGGTGTCGTTCTTCGGCGGCGAACACAGGCCTCCTGAGCGTCAATCGTCGCGCACTTACCAAATCTTTGTCCCACCGGCTCACGAAGGCCTTGGGCCCTGCCAGGTCCTTGGCCCGGTAGGCGCTGACGCGCTCTCGTACAGCCACACCTTCAATGTTACATGTAACGCCGCGAAAGTCTTTGCCTACCTCGGAAACCCGACCCAGCTACGCCGTCCGATCGCGCCGACCCGGATCCGAAGGAGCCAGAGCCGCAGGAGCCACGTCCGCAGGGCTCAGGGCCCCCGCCTCCGGCTCCCTCGAACCCACGCCCCCCGGGCGCACCGCCAGCGAGGCCACCACCAGTGCCCCGACCAGCCAGTACTGGTTGAAGAACGCCTGCTTGTTCACGAGGTTGGCCACCAGCAGCACGAGGGCCAGCCACCTCAGCATCTCGGCGAGGCCCGGCTGACGGCGCCGGATCACGAGGCCGGCGGCGAGCAGGACCCCGAGCACGACAAGCCCGGTCACCCAGAACGGAAGGGCGACGCCGCCGACGTTCAGCGCAAGCAGGTAGAGGGTGTTCGCGAACCGGATCGCATGGAAGGAGACGAGCAGCGAGACCGTGTCATGGAAGAATTCCGCCGGTCCCGCGAGGAACCAGGGTGCGATCAGGACTCCGGCCAGAGCCCCGGTGGCCAGGGATCGACCGACGCCGAAGGGCCGCCAGATGAGCAGCAGCGGCAGCAGGAGGAAGAGGTGCTGCTTGCTGGCGCAGGCCAGCGCCAGCGGGACGACCGCCCACCAGGCCCGGTCGCGGTCGATCAGCACAGCCCACCAGACGAGCCCCGCGAACAGGAGGGGCTCGGTCCACGCCTGGTCCAGCTGAGTCAATGTGCCGGGGGCGAGAAGCAGGAGGGCGACGACCGCAGCCCCCCGCCAGCGCGGTCCAGGCCCAGCACCTCCGGCACCAGCTCGGTCCCCCGCACCATGCGCCAGCGCCCACACCCCGATGGCCGCCACGAGCGTCCAGAGCATCAGCGCCCAGCGGACATCGCCGAGGATCCAGCGACCCGGAGCCAGCAGAACCGCGGTCCACGGCAGGTAGGTGAACGCGTCGGCGACCCCGGGCGAGCCGGTCCACGTGACCTCGTAGAAGCTGATCCCCCGCGCGAGCGCGTCGCTGGCCTGCTGCAGGCTCACCCAGACGTCGATCCGCGGCGCCGGATCGGCCAGGATCGCCAGGGCTCCGACCGCCACGTACCCGAGCGTGACAACGGTCAGGGCCGCGGCCGCCGCGCCCTCCCGCCCGGGCAGGAGCAGAGCCGCGACCACCAGCGGCACGGCGACCAGCACCGCGCGCGCGACCGTCAGACCCGTGCCCTCGAGATAGGAGAAGAGCGGCACGACCAGCGTGGCCAGTGCGCTGCACACCAGCATCGCGGCCACCGGGCGGGGAGTCAGCGATACCAGCCCGCCGCGCCACAACCAGAGTCCCAGTCCCAGCGCGCATGCCGACAGCACCGCCACGATGGCGACCTCGAAGCGCACCACGCTCCACTGCAGTGCCGTGAAGTACGCCACCCACGCCACCGCGAACGGCGCGCTCCAGTCGCGACGGGCGCCAGCGGACATGGACCAGACCCTAAGGGTCGGCCGCCGCCGGGTCGTGAGCGCCGGCACCGGAACGGTCGGCGTCGCGGGACGGGTCAGCCCGCGGGGACCGTCAGCCGGCGGGACGCGCCACGACCTCGATGGCGTCCCTGCTCCCGCACCAGCGGCACGTCACCGAGTCGACGGCGTCGTTGAGCACCTCGACCGACTCGACGGTCGGCTCCCCCGCCAGGTCGAGGTGCCAGTACTCCCGTGTGCGCGACTGGCGCACGACGTCGAACCGGGTCAGGTTCCCGCACTGGGCGCACCGCCACCGGGTGGTTGCGTCGGGCACGCGGAGGTCCGGCATTTCGATCGACTCCTGGCGTCGGCCGACGTGCACTCGCGCGTCGGGTCAGGTCCGAAAGCCTACCTGCACCGGCGTGGGACCACGGTCGGTGTCAGACCTCCCACCTAGCGTGTGGGCCATGAGTCCGGCAACCCAACTGACCTTCGACGACCTCGGTCCCGGGCTGCAGCACGTCACGTTCGTGGTGGTCGACCTGGAGACCGACGGAGGCAGCCCTGAGGGCGCAGGGATCACCGAGATCGGGGCCGTCAAGGTGCGTGGCGGTGAGGTGGTCGGGGAGTTCCAGACCCTGGTGCGGCTCGGCCGACCGCTGCCGCCGTTCATCCGGGCGCTCACCGGGATCACCGACGACATGCTCAGAGGCGCACCCCCGCTCGAGGCAGCGGTTCCGTCCTTCCTGGAGTTCGCCCGCGGCACGGTCCTCGTGGCGCACAACGCCCCCTACGACGTCAGCTTCCTCAAGGCCGCCTGCTCCCGGATGGGTATCCCATGGCCCGATCCACCGGTCGTGGACACCGCGCGGCTGGCCCGTCACGTCCTGACCCGCGACGAGGTCCCCAACTGCAAGCTGGGCACCCTCGCGCGCCATTTCCGCGCCGGGGTCACGCCCAACCACCGAGCTCTGTCCGACGCCCGCGCGACCGTCGACGTCCTGCACGGGCTGATGGAGCGGGTGGGCAACCTCGGCGTGCACAGCCTGACGGAGCTTCAGGGGTACAGCAGCCGGGTTCCCGAGGCCCGGCGCCGCAAGCGCGGCCTCGCCGACGGGCTTCCCGACGGCCCCGGCGTGTACGTCTTCGAGGACTCCCAGGGGGCGGCGCTGTACGTGGGCACCTCCCGGTCGATCCGGCGACGCGTGCTCAGCTACTTCACGGCCGCGGAGCAGCGGCCCAGGATGACCGAGATGGTGGGCTTGGCCACGAAGGTGGTCGCCGTTCCGTGCGCGACCCCGCTGGAGGCCCAGGTCCGTGAGCTCAGGACGATCGCCGCCCGAGCCCCGCGCTACAACCGGCGCTCCACCCGGCCGCAGAACGCCGTCTGGCTCAAGCTGACGGTCGAGCGGTACCCGAGGGTGAGCGTGGTCAGCGGGGTCCGTGCCGACGTCCCGGCCGGAGCCCGCTACATCGGTCCGTACACGAGCCGGCGGACCGCCGAGGCCGCGGCCGAGGCCCTCGCCGAGGCGCTGCCCCTGCGCACCTGCTCGCAGGCCCTCTCCAGCCGGCCGAAGGCCTCGGCATGCGTGCTGGCCGACCTCGGTCGCTGCCCGGCTCCCTGCGTCGGCGCGATCACCCCGGAGGGCTACGCCGTCCTGGTGGAGCAGGCCCGGATCGCCCTTGCCAGCGACCCGGCCGAGGTGGTCGAGGCGCTCACGGCCCGCATGGACGCCCTCGCGGTGCAGGAGCGCTATGAGGAGGCCGCCCGCTGGCGCGACCGGCTGACCGCCCTGTTGCGCGGGGTCGAGGTGTCCACCACGAGCGACCTCCTGGGGCAGACCCGCCAGATCGTCGCCGCTCGCCCGACCGACGACCACGGGTGGGAGGTGCACGTGATCCGCCACGGCAGGCTGGCGGCCGCGGGCACGATCCCGCCGGGACTGGAACCCGCCGGACCGCTGGCAGCGATCCTCGCCGTCGCCGAGGAGGTGGCCATCCCGCTCCGGCCGACCAGTGCCGCACTGCCGGAGGAGACCCAGATCCTGGCCCGGTGGCTCTTCTCGCCCGGTGTGCGCCTGGTGAACCTCGACGGGCCTCCGCTGGCGCTGCCCCGGCGCGGGGCGGGCTCGCACCGCGCGGCGTTCGACGTCGACCTGCGCGACCCCGCCCTGGCGATGGCCCGATGACGCCCGCGCCGAACGGCCCCGGCGCCGGCTGCACAGGCCGGGCCGCCGTGTGGGCCGCACCTAGGTGGGCCGCACCGTCTAGTGCGCGGGCGGGCCCCCAGCGATCTCCGCCGCGGCGGTCGACCCCGCTTCGACAGCCTCCTGCAGGCCGTGGTCGATGTGCTGCTGGGCCTCGGCGAGCTCCTCCTGGCTGGGCAGGGCGATGTTGTCGGCGTAGAAGAAGTGGGACCACCTCGAGTGGAGCCGCTTGAGCCGCCAGCGCGGGTTCTTCACGCCGTTCTCGTCGACCGCCTCAGGCACCGGCACCGGTTCGATGTCGGTCTTCGACAGGATGGTTGCCTTGGTCTCGTCATCGACCTCGTCGTGGATCTCGAGGAACTCACCGCTGGGCAGGCGCAGGATCCGCCCGGTCTCCCGACCGTGCAGCAGCATCTCGCGATCGCGCCGCTGCAGCGCCAGGCAGATCCGCTTGGTCACGATGAAGGCGACGACCGGCCCGACGAACACCAGGATCTGCAGGACGCGGATCATCGTGTTGAAGCTCAGGTCGAAGTTGTAGGCGATGATGTCGTTGCCGCCTCCGATCATGAGCACGATGTAGAGCGTGAGCATGCCCGCGCCGAGTGCGGTGCGGGTCGGGGCGTTGCGGGGGCGGTCGAGGATGTGGTGCTCCCGGTTGTCCTTGCCCGTCGCCAGGCGCTCGATCCACGGGTAGGCGCCGAGGAGCACGAGGAGCACGGGCGCAAGGACCATCGCGGGGATTATCAGGTTCAGGCTCAACGTGTGACCGAACTGGGTGATCTCGATGGGTGGCATCAGGCGAAGCGCCCCGTCGAGGAAGCCCACGTACCAGTCGGGCTGCGAGCCGGCGGTGACCTGGTCGGGGATGTAGGGCCCGTAGGCCCAGATCGGGTTGATCTGGAAGAGGCCCGCGAGGACGACGATCACGCCGAACACGACGAAGAAGAAGCCGCCGGCCTTCGCCATGTAGATCGGCATGAAGGGGTAGCCCACGACGTTCTCGTTGGTGCGCCCGGGGCCGGGGTACTGGGTGTGCTTCTGGTACCAGATCATCATGAGGTGCGCGGTCACGAGCGCGAGGATCAGGCCCGGCACGAGCAGGATGTGGATCCCGTAGAGCCGCGGGATGAAGGCCGTGCCCGGGAACTCGCCGTCGAAGAGCAGGAACGACATCCAGGTCCCGACCACCGGTGAGCCCTGGATGATGCCCTGTGTGATGCGCAGGCCGGTACCCGAGAGCAGGTCGTCGGGCAGGGAGTAGCCGGAGAACCCGGCGGCGATGGCCAGCAGGAACATCACGACGCCGATGACCCAGTTCAGCTCGCGCGGCTTGCGGAACGCGCCGGTGAAGAACACGCGCAGCAGGTGGAAGGCGATCGCGGCGACGAAGAAGAGCGCTGCCATGTGGTGGATCTGGCGGATGAGCAGGCCACCACGCACGTCGAAGGAGATGTGCAGGGTCGAGGCCATCGACTCGCTCATCTTGACGCCCTTGAGCGGGGCGTAGGAGCCGTCGTAGACGACCTCGATCATGGACGGCTTGAACCAGAGGGTCAGGTAGACGCCGGTGAGGAGGATGACGATGAACGAGTACAGCGCGATCTCCCCGAGCATGAACGACCAGTGGTCGGGGAAGACCTTGTTCAGGTTGCGCCGGATGAAGTTCGAGTTGCCCATCCGGTCGTCGAGCCAGCCCGCGCCCTTGCCGCCGGTCTCATACACCCCGATCATGAGCGCTCCCAGAAGCTCGGTCCGACAGGTTGTTGGAAGTCACTGACAGCGACCAGGTATCCCTCGGCATCGACGGTGATGGGCAGCTGCGGCATCGCCCTCGCGGCCGGTCCGAACACGACGTTGCCGGCATCGGCGAGGTCGAAGGTCGACTGGTGGCAGGGGCACAGCAGGTGGTGCGTGCGCTGCTCGTAGAGCGCGATCGGACAGCCCACGTGCGTGCAGATCTTGGAGTAGGCCAGGATGCCCTGGTAGTCCCAGCCGTCGCCCTGCTGGGCGACGATCTCGCCGGGGACCATGCGCACCAGGATGATCGCGGCCTTGGCACGCGCGTTCAGGTTGCCGGTCTCCTCCTCCACCTCGTGGAGGTTGGCCGGCACGGCGGCGACCAGGCCACCGACCGGCACCTCTTCGGGCTTGATCGGGCTGAGGCCCACGTCGGTCAGGACCCGGATGCCGGAGGTCCAGATGGTGTGCTCGAGCTGCTCGGCGGGGCTGGGCGTCCCCTTCGGCGCCGTGTAGAGGTCACGGAGGATGACCACCAGGGGCAGGGGAAGGACCAGCATGGCGCCGATCAGCGTCCGCCGGATGATCGGACGCTGGGCGAAGCCCGAGTCGGCCAGCCCGCGGTCGAACGCCTCGACCGCGGCCCTTCGCGCGTCGGGGTCCGAGCGCATCTCGTGGCGCTGCGAGACCACCTCGTTGCCGGGCATGAGCTTGCGCGCCCAGTGGATCGCGCCGATCCCGATCAGCAGGATGCCCCCGCCGAGGCTCAGGCCGAGCGCCACGTGCAGGGCGCCGATCGGGCCGAGCAGCGGCAGCTCGACGCCGGCATCGACCGGGATCAGCACGTAGGCGGCGACGGAGGCGAGCAGCAGCAGCGCGGCCACCGAGAACAGCAGCGCGACCTGGCGCTCCGCGCGCTTGGCGGCTCGCGGGTCGACATCCGTGCGCCGCGAGTGATGGGCGAGCGGAGCCACGACGATGTCGGGCTCGGTCGCCGGTCGTGCCGGGCGTCGGACCAGTCATCGGACCTTCGCTCCGATCCAGATGGCGAACCCGGCCATGACGCCGAGCGCGAGGGTGAACAGCAGCGCCCCTTCGGTGACCGGGCCGAACGAGCCGAGGTCCCAGCCGCCGGGCTGGGTCTGGGTCTGCAGGTGTGCGACGTACTTGAGGATGTCCTGCTTCTCCTCGGGGGTGACGGTGCCCTCGCCGAAGACCGGCATGTTCTGCGGCCCGGTCACCATGGCCTCGTAGACCTGCTGCGGCGTCGCCTCCATCAGGCTGGGCGCGAACTTGCCCCGGGTGAGGGCCGCACCGCTGCCCGCGAAGTTGTGGCACTGGGCGCAGTTGGTGCGGAACAGCTCACCGCCGACCGCGAGGTCCGCGTTGGTGGTGTCCAGCTGCTCGGCCGCTGGGGATCGCGGGCCCCGGGCCCAGGGTCGCGACGTAGGCCGCCATCGCCAGGATCTCGGGCTCCTCGTAGGTGGGGGCCTTGCGCTTGGCCTGGACCGTGGGCGCGGCCAGCGGCATCCGACCGGTCGAGAGCTGGAAGTGCACCGCCGCGGAACCGGCCCCGATCAGGCTGGGTGCGACGCTGGTCCCCGCCGCGCTCAGCCCGTGGCACGACGCGCACCCCTCGAGGTACAGCCCGCGACCCTCCGCCACGACGGTCTCGCTCGCGGGAGACCCCGCGGCCCGCGCCGCGGTGCTGGTGTTCACCAGGGCATAGATCGTGGCGATGACCGCCAGCGCGCCGAGCAGCAGCAGCATGAGGGCTGCCGGGTGCCTGCGGCGGGCTACTTGACTGTTCACGGGCCTACCTCTGCAGGGATCGGGTTGCGAGGGCGGGGGAGACAGGGAGGGTGGCTTACTTGAGCACGTAGATGGTGAAGAACAGCGCGATCCAGACCACGTCGACGAAATGCCAGTAGTAGCTGGTGACGATGGCGGCGGTCGCCTGCTCGTGGCCGTATCGCCTAGAGGCGTACGAGCGCGCGATCACGAACAGGAAGGCCACCAGTCCGGCCACCACGTGCATCCCGTGGAAGCCGGTCGTGAGGTAGAACGCCGAGCCGTAGGGCGATGACGAGAGGGTCAGCCCCTCGACGGTCGATGAGGTGCGCGTACTCGAACACCTGGCCGCCGATGAACACCGCGCCCAGGAAGAAGGTCAGGATGTACCAGCGCTGCATCCGCTGGAGGTGGCCGCGCTCGGCGGCCAGGACGCCCATCTGGCAGGTCACGCTCGAGGAGACGAGCACGAGGGTGTTGACCGTGGCGAAGCCCACGTTGAGGAACTGGGTCTGCTCCGCCCAGACCTCGGGGTTGGTGGCGCGGAGGGTGAAGTACATCGCGAAGAGTCCCGCGAAGAACATCAGCTCGCTGGACAGCCAGATGATCGTGCCCACCGCCACCTTGTTCGGGTGGGTCGGGTGGGCGCCCTGATGCTCCGAGGAAACAACGGTTGTCGTGGCCACGCGCGCAGTCTGTCAGATGCGTCCTGCTCTGCCCACCCAGACCCCGACCTGAGGTGGAACGTGTCCCCTGCCTTCTCCGGGACCGCGCGCCCGCGACCAAGTAGCATCCAGACAGACCCGACCTTCAGGAGCCCCATGCCCACGCCCCAGGAACCCCGAACGCTGCGGGTCATGGTCTACAGCGACGACCGTACGGTCAGGCGCGCCGTGATCAGCGCGCTGGGCACGCGACCGGACCCCCGGCTCCCGGATCTCGACTTCATCGAGGTCGCGACCGGTCCCGTCGTCCTGCGCACGGCCGACGCAGGCGGGCTCGACCTGATGATCCTCGACGGCGAGGCCACGCCCACCGGCGGGCTCGGCCTGACCCGCCAGCTCAAGGACGAGATCCACCGCTGCCCGCCCATCCTCGTCCTGACCGGACGCCCTCAGGACGCCTGGCTGGCGACCTGGTCCCGGGCCGACGCGGTCGTCGGACACCCGATCGAGCCGGGCGCGCTGGCCGGGGCCGTCTCCAGCCTGCTGCGCACGCGTCTCGCGGTGACGGGACGGTCATGACCCAGGAGGCCCTCACCGAATGGCCCGAGGTGCTCGAGGCACTCCTGGCCGGCACCGAGCTCAACGCCCCCACGACGACCTGGGTGATGGCCGAGATCCTCACCGGCAGCGCCCCCCCGGCCAACACCGCCGCGTTCCTGGTCGCCCTGCGGGCCAAGGGGGAGACCTCCGGCGAGGTGTCGGGGCTCGTCACCGGGATGATGAACGTGGGCGTGCCGCTGGCGGTCGAGGGCCCGGTGGTCGACACCTGCGGCACCGGTGGGGACCGCGCGCACACGGTGAACCTCTCCACGATGGCCGCTGTCGTCGCGGCAGCCGCCGGGGCCCGGGTCGTCAAGCACGGCAACCGGGCCGCCTCCTCCCAGAGCGGATCGGCCGACATGCTCGAGGCCCTCGGCGTGGTCATCGACCTGCCCGCCTCGGCCGCCGCGGAGGCAGGACGCCGCCTTGGCATCACGTTCTGCTTCGCCCCCGTCTTCCACCCGGCGATGCGCCACGTCGGCCCGATCCGCCGAGAGCTGGGCATCCGCACCGTGTTCAACGTCCTCGGACCGCTGGCCAACCCGGGCCACCCGGCGGCACAGGTGCTGGGCGTCCCCAACGAGACGATCGGCGCGCTCATGGCCGGGGTTCTGGCGGCCCGTGGGACCAGGGCACTGGTCGTGCATGGGCGCGACGGCCTCGACGAGCTCAGCGTCCATGGCCCGTCCGTGGTCTGGGACCTGACCGGGCCGGACCAGCGCCTCGTGAGTCTCGATCCCAGGGATCTGGGGATCACCGCACCCGCCCCCGATGCCCTGCGCGGCGGCTCGGCGGCGCGCAACGCGGCCATCTTCAGGACGCTGCTCGACACCCCGGCAGACCCGGGCGTCGCCGGGGTCCGCGACGCCGTGTGCCTGAATGCCGCGGCGGCCCTCGTGGCCTATTCGGCGGCCGGCGGAGAGCTGCCGTTCGTGCTCCCCAGCGCGTCGTCGGACCTGGTCGAGCGGATGGCCGGCGCGCTTCCAGCGGCGCGTGCGGCGCTGGACTCCGGTGCGGCGCGCGAGCTTCTCGACCGGTGGATCACCACCAGCCAGGACCTGCAGCCCTAGGAGACGACCATGGCCAAGCCCGCCCGACAGCGAGCGATGCCCCGCACGCCGCAGGAGCGATCCGACCGCCCTCCCGGCGCCCGCCGCGCCGACGCATCGGCGAGCCCGGAGCGCGACCGATGAGCCCCCCCGCAAGGCCAGGCCCCGGGTCGAGCGCGAGTTCCTGATCACCGGCACGGGCTGCGTCGCGGGGCATCCGCCCGGCAAGGAGCTGGACGCGGGCCGGATCGGGCGGGTGCCCACCAAGAAGCAGTCGTGGACCGGGTTCGGGCTGCTCTGCTGGTGCCTCGGTGGCTTGCTCTTCCTCGAACGCGGCAAATGGGTGCCGTTGGCCCTGCAGATCGCCGTGGTATGGCTGGCGTTCGCCGCGATCGTCGTGCGGTCGGCTGGACACAGGCGCCGCTGCTGGCGTACCCGCACCTGGCGACACGCCTGGGGCGGCCTCGTCCCCACCGGTGCTGACCCGACACGCCCAGCCGGAACCTGAGCTCCGGCGCGAACCTCCGGACCTGTCGCCTGGACCCTTGACCAGGCCCCTACCAGGAACCCACTCAGAACTGGCGCTGCGGTCCCTTGTAGTACTCGAAGACCCAGTAGGCCGACGACAGGATGATGAGCACCGCGCCTGCGAGCACGATCCAGGCGGCGAACGCCAGGCCCACGAACGTGATGGCCGATGCCGCCCCGACCATCAGCGGGGCCCACGAGTACGGGCTGTAGAAGCCGTAGTCGGGGTCCGCGTCCCAGATCTCCCCGTCAGGGACGTCAGATGGCTGGTCCGGGAGGCGCCGAGCGGTGACCACCAAATAGAAGCCGATCATCGCCGAGAGGATCCCGGTCAGGACGAGCGCGACGGTGCCCACCTCGTCGTGGCTCATGATCCAGTAGACGCCGGCGACCAGGAAGAAGAAGGCCGCACCGCCGATGAAGAGCTTGCCTGCGAGCTTCATCGGAGCTCCCCCTGCGCGGTTCCATGGGCCGCCGCGCCATGCGCCCCTGCACCCGCAGCCGGCGTGCCCTGTGCCTCCAGGGCAGCCAGGTACCCGACAGCGTCCCAGTCGGCGTGCTCCGGGTGGTGCAGGTCGATGGCCGGACGCTCGGAGCGGATCCGGGGCAGGGACACGAAGTTGTGCCGCGGGGGCGGGCACGAGGTCGCCCACTCCAGGGAGGCGCCCCAGCCCCAGGGGTCGTCGACGGTCACCAGCGGTGCGCTGCGCCAGGTCTTGACGACGTTGACGAGGAAGACCATCGTCGAGATGCCCAGGACGAGAGCGAAGAACGACGAGATCTGGTTCTCGAGCGTGAACCCGTCACCGGGCAGGTAGTCGCCGTACCGGCGCGGCATCCCCTCCACACCCAGCCAGTGCTGGATGAGGAAGGTTCCCTGGAAGCCGATGAAGGTCAGCGCGAAGTGCAGCTTGCCCAGCCTCTCGTCCAGCATCCGGCCGAAGAACTTCGGCCACCAGAAGTAGAACCCGGCGAACATCGCGAACACCACGGTGCCGAACACCGTGTAGTGGAAGTGCGCGACGACGAAGTACGAGTCCGAGACGTGGAAGTCCAGAGGGGGCGACGCGAGGATCACGCCGGTCAGCCCACCGAAGAGGAACGTGATCAGGAAGCCGAGCGCCCAGAGCATCGGCGTCTCGAAGGTCAGCGACCCGCCCCACATGCGTGCCGATCCAGTTGAAGAACTTCACCCCGGTCGGCACGGCGATGAGCATGGTCATCAGGGCGAAGAACGGCAGGTTGATGGCGCCGGTCACGTACATGTGGTGGGCCCACACGGCCATGGACAGCGCAGCGATCGCGATCGTGGCGAAGACCAGGCCGCTGTAGCCGAAGATGGGCTTGCGGCTGAAGACCGGCAGGACCTCGGAGATGATGCCGAAGAACGGCAGCGCGATGACGTAGACCTCGGGGTGGCCGAAGAACCAGAACAGGTGCTGCCAGAGCAGGGCTCCGCCGTTCTCGGGCGCGAAGACCACCGAGCCGAACTTCCGGTCGATCTCGAGCACCACCAGCGTCGCGGCCAGGACCGGGAAGACCATCAGGATCAGGACCGAGGTGAGCAGCACGTTCCACGTGAAGATCGGCATCCGGAACATCACCATGCCGGGGGCCCGCATCGTCAGGATCGTGGTGACGAAGTTGACGGCACCCAGGATCGTGCCGATGCCGCTGAGGGCGAATCCGAGGATCCACAGGTCGGCGCCGATGTTCGGTGAGAACTCCGCGCCGTTCAAAGGGGCGTAGAGGAACCAGCCGAAGGCCGCGGCCCCGCCGGGAGTGGCGAATCCGGCCATGACGATGATTCCGCCGAACAGGTACATCCAGTAGCCGAGCATGTTCAGCCTCGGGAAGGCCACGTCCGGGGAGCCGATCTGCAGCGGCATCAGGAAGTTGGCGAACCCGACGAAGAGCGCGGTGGCGAACAGCAGCAGCATGATCGAGCCGTGCATCGTGAACAGCTGGTTGTACTGCTCGAGCGTCACGATCTGCAGGCCGGGCTGGAACAGCTCGGCGCGCATGATCAGCGCCATCAGGCCGGCGATCAGGAAGAACGTGAACGACGTGCCGATGTACAGCCGGCCGATCGTCTTGTGATCGGTGGTGGTCATCACCGCCACGATCTTCTGGCCGAGGGACCGCGGGCGGCGCGGCGCGGCGCCGCTGATCTCGACGGGACGATCGTTGAGCAGCGTCACAGCGTTCCCTCCGGCTCGGAGTAGCGGTCGGTCTCCCAGTAGCGCTCACCCTCGCGCGAGATGCGATCGGTCTCGATCGAGCCGGTCTGGCCGCGTGCCGCCAGCTCGGCCATGTGCCGGTCGTACTCGGCGCGCTCGACGACCTTGACCGTGAACAGCATGCGTGCGTGGTCCACCCCGCACAGCTCGGCGCAGCGCCCGGAGTACGTTCCGACCTTGTTCGGGGTCACCTCGAACTTGTTCATCCGGTCGGGGAACACGTCCATCTTCATGAGGAAGGCGGGGACCCAGAACGAGTGGATCACGTCCGGGCTCTGGAGCTCGAAGACGACCGACTCGTTCACCGGCAGGTAGAGGGTGGGCATGTCCTCCAGCTCCGCCGTGCCCACGTCGTAGACGTCGTCCTCGACGTAGTTGAAGGCCCAGCTCCAGCGGAAGCCGACGACGCCGACGGTGTTGTCCGGGTTCTCCGAGACCTCGGTCAGCTCGGTCTGGTGCCGCAGCGTGAAGGCGAACATCCCGAGGATCATGACCAGCGGGACGATCGTGTACATGACCTCCAGAGGCACGTTGTAGCGCATCTGCTTGGGAGCGGATCACCATCCCGACGCCGGAAGCGCACCGCCGCGAAGATGATGAGCCCGGCGGTGAGCAGGCCCACGGCCGCCACGGCGACCCAGGCGCCGAACCACAGGCTCTCGATGCCTGGGGTCTCCTCGGTGGCGCCGTCGGGCGCGTTGAAGGACAGGGCCTCCTGCGCGCTGCATCCCGACGCCAGCAGGGCGATGGCCGCGGCTCCTGCCCCGGCCCCCCACCGGCGCATCGACCGGGGCCGGCCGGTGCGTCTGCTACCACGTCTGCTGATCCCCTCGATAGGACTGGCGCAATGCCTGGTGCGGGCGCACGACGCCATGGACGCTGGACGGGTGGAGAGTAGCGCAGAGAACCGACGCGGCGTGCCATGGGGCCCACCGATACCGTGTACGGCATGTCGCGGTCCTTCGATGCCGCCTCGGGCCTGCCGATGGGGCCGGAGGCCCGGCGTGCGCTGGACGCCGCGCTGGACCACGGATGGGCCGATCCGGCCCGGCTGCACCGCGACGGCAGAGTAGCGCGCCAGCTCCTGGACGCCGCCCGCGCGTCGGTCGCCGGCGTGCATCGGGGCCCTGCCCCAGGAGGTCACCTTCACCCCCTCGGGCACCCACGCGCGTGCACGCCGGGGTCCTCGGGCTGGCCCGCGGGCGCCGGAAGGTCGGATCCATGGTGGTCGCCAGCGCCGTCGAGCACTCGGCGGTGCTCAGGGCCGCGGACTGGGTCGTCCGGACGACGCGGAGCCGACGCTCGTGCCCGTCAACCCCGAGGGTGAGGTGCAGCTCAAGGCCTTCCGCAGGGCCGTGGGCTCCCCCGGGGTCGCGCTCGCGGCGGTGCAGCACGTCAACCACGAGGTCGGGGCGGTCCAGCCCCTCGCCGCAGGTCCATGCCGAGGCGACCGTCCGCCGGGGTGCCGCTGCTGGTCGACGCCTGCGCGTCGCTCGGGTCGATGCCCGCACCGACGGACTGGGACGTGCTGGCGGGCAGCGCGCACAAGTGGGGCGGCCCGGCCGGGGTCGGGATCCTCGCCGTGCGCACGGGGGTGCGCTGGCGCAGCCCCCTTCCCACGGACGAGGCGGGCCGGGCCGCGGGCTTCCCGGACGTCCCGGCCGCCGTCGCGGCGGCGACCGCCCTCGAGAGCGCCGTCGCGGCCCTCGGCCACACTCGGGCGCACCGGGCCGCGCCTGCTCACCATCCTGCGCGAGCGGGTGCCGCTCCTGGCGCCGGACATCGTCGCGTCTGGGACGGCCGGACGCCGCCCCGCACATCATCTGCTTCACGGTGCTCTACGCCGACGGCGAGGTCCTGGTGACCGAGCTGGACCGCGCCGGGTTCGCGGTCAGCTCCGGCTCGGCGTGCACCTCCGACACCCGCCGACCCAGCCATGTCCTGGCCGCCATGGGGGCGGTCACGCACGGGAACCTGCGGGTCAGCCTGCCCCCGGACGCCACCGAGGCGGACGTCGCGGGCTTCCTCGCAGCCCTCCCGGGCGCTGTCGCGGCGGCCCGCGGCGTCGGCCGATCGGGCGAGCCGATGACCCTGCCCGAGGTCACCATCGAGGCGCGGGGCGTGCTGTGCCCGGTGCCGATCATCCGGCTGGCCCGGACGGCGCGCGCGCTGCCGCCGGGCACCCTGATCGAGCTGCTCACCGACGACCCGGCCGCCGCCTACGACGTCCCGGCGTGGTGCCGGCTGCGCGGCCATGAGCTGCTCGCGTACCGTGCCCGCGGGCGCTGCCGCCGAGCCCGGGCAGTTCCCGACGCCGGCACGGGTCCCGACCGGGCCCGAGCCCGACGCCCCGAACGGGCAGCCCGGGTCAGGCGCTGCGCCACCTGATCCGGCTCGGCAGCGAGGCCGGCCGGACCGCATGACGGGCGAGCACGCGGCGGGCCCGCGAGCAGGGCCGGCAGCGCGCGTAGATAGGTCGGGCGAGGGACCTCCACGACCCCAAGCGTGGCAAGGTGCTCGGTGCGCCACTGGACGTCGATGAGCCGCGGAGCCCCGTCGGCCGCCAGGATCTCGGCCAGTGCGACCACCGCGACCTTCGATGCGTCAGTGCGGCAGTGGAACTTGGACTCGGCGGCGAACAGCCCGCCCACCTCCACCCCGAACAGCCCCCCCGCCAGCTCCCGTCGGCGTCCCAGACCTCCACCGAGTGCGCCCAGCCCAGCGCATGGAGCTCCAGATAGGACGCCTGGTACTCCTGGCTGATCCAGCCGTGCTCCCGGCGCGGGTCTGCGCACGCCGCCACGACCTCGGCGAAGGACGCGTCGACGCTCACCTCGAAGCGCCGCAATGCGCGGCGCAGCGACCGCGACGACGTGCACCCCGGCCGGTCGCAGGACCCCCCGCGGGTCCGGGGACCACCAGCCCACGAGGTCGGAGTCGGGGTCGGGCATCCCGAACAGTCCCGTGCGGTACCCGGCCAGCAGCATCCCGGGCGACAGGTCCGCCCCGACGGCGACCAGGTCATGCCCGGCGGGGAGATCGCTCACGTCCGGCAGCACCCACCGGGGCGGCGCGGGCTCGACGGGCGGCGCTGGCTCGACGGGCGGCGCTGGCTCGATGGGCACAGGGTCGATCAGGCTGGGTTCACGCTGACGTGGGCGCCGATCTCCTCGCGCGGCCCCGTCGCCGTACGCCTCCTGGATCCGCAGCAGGAAGGACTGTCGCGCGACCGCGTACTCCTGGGTCCCGATCGTCTCGATGACGAGCGTCGCCAGCAGCGAGCCGACCTGCGCGCACCGCTGCGGGGGCAGGTCCCAGGCCAGCCCGGCCAGGAAGCCGGCGCGGAAGGCGTCGCCGACCCCGGTCGGGTCGGCGCGGTGGGTCTCCTGCGGGTGTCGGCACGTGGATCGTCTCGGCGCCCCGACGCTCGATGCGCACGCCCTTGGGACCCAGCGTGGTGACCCGGGTCCCCACCCGGTCGAGGATCTCGTCGCTGCTCCAGCCGGTCTTCTGCTCGGTCAGCGCGGCCTCGTACTCGTTGGTGAACAGGTAGGCGGCGCCGTCGACCAGCACGCGGATCTCCTCGCCGTGCATCCGGGCGAGCTGCTGCGACGGGTCCGCGGCGAACGGGATGCCCCGGTATCGGCACTCCTCGGTGTGGCGGACCATCGCCTCGGGGTCGTTGGCCCCGATCAGCACCAGGTCGACCGCACCGACGCGGTCCACGATCGGCCCGAGCTCGATGTCGCGGGCCTCCTGCATCGCGCCGGCGTAGAAGGTGGCGATCTGGTTGGCGTGCTGGTCGGTGGTGCACACGAAGCGCGCCGTGTGCCGGATCTGGGAGACGTGCACCGACTCGGTGTCGACGCCGTGGCGCTCCAGCCAGGAGCGGTAGTCGGCGAAGTCGGGCCCGACGGCGCCGACCAGCACCGGGCGCAGCCCGAGCACGCCCATCCCGAAGGCGATGTTCGCCGCGACCCCGCCCCGGCGGACCTCCAGCTCGTCGACGAGGAAGGACAGCGAGATCTTGTCCAGCTGGTCCAGGACGATGGAGTCGGCGAACCGACCCGGGAACGTCATCAGGTGGTCGGTCGCGATCGAGCCGGTGACGACGATCCGCATGCCTGGGAGACCCCCTGCTGGTTGGTGGCGAGGGGCGCGACCCTAACCGGCTGGGTCAGTGGAAGGAGTCACCGCAGGCGCACGAGCCGGTCGCGTTCGGGTTGTCGATCGTGAAGCCCTGCTTCTCGATCGGTCGACGAAGTCGATCGTGGCGCCGCTGAGGTAGGGGGCGCTCATGCGGTCGGTGACCACCTCGACGCCGTCGAAGTCCTTGCGGACGTCGCCGTCGAGTGCGCGCTCGTCGAAGAAGAGCTGGTAGCGCAGGCCGGAGCAGCCGCCCGGCTGGACCGCGACCCGCAGCGCCAGGTCGTCGCGGCCCTCCGACTCGAGCAGGGCGCGCACCTTGTCGGCGGCGGTGGCGGTCAGGACGATCCCATCGCTGACTGGAGTCGTGGTCTCTGTGGCGGTATCGGCGGTCATCGGTGCCCTCCTACTGAGCATCGTGGCGGACTTCGTCAGGCCAACAGGCACCTGCGGCGGTCTTGATCAGGCAACGCGCACCTGATGCGGCGCATTCCCCGGTGGTCAATGCTGACACGACTTCCCCCCTGGGACAACCGGCGCCCGCCGGCCGGCGCGTCCCCGCGGGCGGCAGGGAACGCGTTCGGACGCCGCGCTCAGTCGCCGCGACCACGTGCGCGCCACACGCGCCGCGGCCCGGCCGAGACCGTCGCGTGGCGCCTCCCCCGGCTCGGCCGCGCTCGGGGAAGGCGGCGGCCACACCGGCGGCGACCCACTCGCGCCGGCCCACCTCGACCCGCCCGGCCAGGACCACGACGGGCACCGCGTGCGTCAGCGCCGCCTGCGCCACACCCGCGACCACCTTGCCCCGCAGGGACTGCCAGTCGAAGGACCCCTCCCCCGTGATCACCAGATCCACCCCTCGCAGGAGCTCGTCGAGGTCCGCTGCGCCGAGCACCGTGCCGATCCCCGGCACGCGCCGGGCGCCGAGCCGGATCAGCGCCGCGCCCAGACCCCCGCCGGCCCCGGCGCCGAGCGCGACGGCTGCCGATCGCCCGTCGGCGGACCGTCCCAGCAGCGCCGCCCAGTGGTTCATGGCGACCTCGAGCTGCTCGACCTGCTCCGGGGTGGCGCCCTTCTGCGGGGCGAACCCGCGGGCGGCGCCGCGGGGCCCGAGCAGCGGCACGTCGACGTCGGTCGCCACCTCGAGGGCGCACCCCGCCAGGGTCGCGAGGGCCGGGTCCAGCTCGAGGCCGGCCACGTCGGCGAGCGGAGCGCCGCCACGGTCCAGCGAGCCTGCGGGGTCGGCCGAGGCGCCGAGGGCGGCGAGCAGGCCGGCTCCCCCGTCGCAGGTCCCGGTTCCGCCGACGCCGACCACGATCCGCCGGGCACCGTCGGCCAGTGCGGCGGCCATCAGCTCACCGACCCCGCGCGAGGTCGTGCTCGTCGGGTCGCGCAGCGGCGGCGGGATCAGGTGCAGGCCCGCGGCCTGCGCGGACTCGATCCAGGCGTGCCGTCGTCGGTCGTCAGGCAGTCGGCCTCGACCGGCTCGCCCAGGGGCCCGGTCGACCGTCAGGGTCCGGCGGGTGCCGCCGCGGCCCGCCTGCGACGGCGTCGAGGAAGCCGGGCCCGCCGTCGGAGAGCGGGCGGAGCACGAGATCGTCGGCCGGGGAGACCTGCGCCCACCCGTCGGCGATGGCCCGGGCCGCCTCGGTCGCGGTGAGGGTCCCGGTGAACGAGTCCGGACAGATGAGCACCCTCATGTCCCGGAGTCTGCCACCGCCCCGCCCCGGCGCGCCACTCCCCGCCGAGACTCTCCGCGACGTGACGCGATCTCCCGAAGCTCGGGAGACCTGCGCGGTCGCGGAGATTCCGCGGGTGGCGGGTCGCCCAGGTGTGGGACCATGGAGGTCCGCACGAGGAAGGTCACTGCGATGACCAACACCGCTACCTGGACCGAGCCGCAGCCGACCCCGCTGGCGCTGCTCCTGCTCGGGCAGGGCACGGATCCGGACAGCGAGCGGGGCGTCGAGTGCCCGGGTGCCCTGCCGCCCGCCTCGGACCCGGACCTGGTGGCGCGCGCACGGGCAGCCCGGGCCGCGCTCGGCGATCGCGCCTACATCCTCGGCCACCACTACCAGCGCGACGAGGTGATCGAGTTCGCCGACGTGACCGGTGACTCGTTCAAGCTCGCCCAGCAGGCCGCGGCCCACCCGGAGGCGGAGTTCATCGTCTTCTGCGGCGTGCACTTCATGGCCGAGAGCGCCGACATCCTGACCTCCGACGCGCAGCAGGTGATCCTGCCCGACCTCGCCGCCGGGTGCTCGATGGCCGACATGGCCGAGATCGGCCAGGTCGAGGACGGGTGGGACCGGTTCGTCGAGCTCGGGCTGGCCGAGTCGACGATCCCCGTCACGTACATGAACTCGACCGCGGCGATCAAGGCCTTCACCGGCCGCAACGGGGGCACGATCTGCACGTCGAGCAACGCCCGGCAGTCGCTGGAGTGGGCCTTCGAGCGTGGTGAGCGGGTCTTCTTCCTGCCCGACCAGCACCTCGGGCGCAACACCGCGGTCCTCGATCTCGGGCTCTCGCTCGACGACTGCGTGCTCTTCGACCCGCACCGCCCGGGCGGCGGGCTGACCGACGAGCAGCTGCGCGACGCGAAGGTCGTGCTCTGGCGCGGTCACTGCTCGGTGCACGGCCGGTTCACCGAGGCGGTCGTGGACGAGGCGCGCGAGCGGATCCCCGGCGTCAAGATCCTGGTGCACCCGGAGTGCCGCCACGAGGTGGTCCAGAAGGCCGACCTGGTGGGCTCGACCGAGTACATCATCAAGGTCCTGGACGCGGCGGAGCCCGGTTCGTCGTGGGCGATCGGCACCGAGCTGAACCTGGTCCGCCGGCTGGCCAACGCCCACCCGGACAAGCAGGTCACGTTCCTGGACCGCTCGGTCTGCTACTGCTCGACCATGAACCGGATCGACCTCCCGCACCTGGTGTGGGCCCTGGAGAACCTGGTCGCTGGACAACGTCGTCAACCGGATCGTGGTCGACGGGGAGACCGCGCACTGGGCGAGGGTCGCCCTCGACCGGATGCTCGCGCTGCCGGGCGTGGGCGCCGCGCGCCGCCCGACTGAGCCGCCGCCCGCTCTGCCCGACTGCAGCCGCCGCCCTACATGCCGGGGGCGCCCCAGATCGGGAACCAGCGCGAGAGGTCGGACTCCATCGAGAGCTCGTCGCGCAGCAGGTCGCGGACCTGCAGCTCGAGCATCGTGTTGCGGGTCTGGCTCCCCCGACGGCGCGAACGGGTAGAACGAGCCCTGCTTGAAGAGGTAGACCATGGCCAGGGCCTGCGCGCCGGTCCGGTGCCGGTCCCGTGAACGTCGTCATCGAGCAGAGCAGCTGGGGACCGAAGCCGCTGTCCTGGAGCGTGAGGTTCACCGCGTGCAGGTCCGTGACCAGGGCACCGACATCCGGCGGGTCGGTGCGCAGGACCAGCCAGGTGTAGCCGTACTGGTCGGCATGCTGCTCGACCCCCGGGTTGCCGGAGGCGGCCAGGAGCTCCTCGATCTCGGACTGGACCTCGGCGAACGCCCGGCCCTCCGGGACCCGGAAGGCGACCGCCGCCGTGCCGCTCGCCTCGAACCCGAGGCTCGCCGAGAGGGTGATGGCCGCCGAGGGCAGCCCGAAGATCGCGTCCAGGTCCGGGCGCGCGGGCTTGCGCCGCCCGAGGATCGACTCGAACAGCCCCATCTACCGGCCCGGTCCCATCTACTGGCCGAGCTGGGCTGAGATGCGCGCCAGCTGCTCGAGGCGGGTCTCCAGGGGCGGATGCGTGGCGAACAGCGCCGCCATGGACTGCCCCCCGCCGAAGGCCGGGGTGATGAAGAAGGCGTTCATGGACTCCTTGGCCCGCAGGTCGCGGGTCGGGATCGCCCCCATGTCCCCGGTGATCTTCTGCAGGGCCCGCCCGAGTGCCGCCGGCCGCCCGGTGAGCAGGGCGCCGGCACGGTCGGCCGAGAGCTCCCGGTAGCGCGAGAGCACCCGCACCAGCAGGAAGCTGACGAAGTACACCACCACCGACACGACCATGATCAGGATGAAGGCCAGCGCGCCGTTGCTGTCGCTGTCGCGGCGCCTCGTGAGCCCGCCCCACATCCAGGACCTGGTCAGGAACCCGGCCAGGACGCCGACGAACGACGCCACGGTCATGACGAGCACGTCGCGGTGGGCGACGTGGGCCAGCTCGTGGGAGAGCACGCCCTCCAGCTCCTCGGCGTCGAGCCGGCGGAGCAGCCCGGTGGTCACGCAGACCACGGCGCGCTTCGTGGACCGTCCGGTGGCGAAGGCGTTGGGCATGTCGGTGTCGGCGATCGCGACCGCGGGCTTGGGCATGTCGGCCATGGCACAGAGCCGGTCGACGATCGCGTGCAGCTGCGGGGCCTGCTCGGGGGTCACGACGCGCGCCGACATCGAGAAGAGCGCGACGCGGTCGGAGAAGTACCACTGGGCCCAGGCCGATCCCGACGGCGATCAGCAGGACGAAGCCCGCGCCGAGCCCCACGTAGATCAGGACCCCCATCAGCAGCACGTAGAGCAGTCCGAGCAGGAACATCGTGCTGCCCATCCGGGCGGTGAGTCCCGGATCGGGTGCGTATCGGTTGCGTGCCACTGGGCTCCTGAGTGTCTGCTCGACCTACTTCGAGCCCTGCCCGGGGGGCGGGGAAGCAGGCAGCTCGGGTGCGGCCGCGGCCTCCGGAAGCGCGGCGGGCTCATCGGCGACGTCGGCGTCGACGACCTCGCCGGAGGACCCCGGTCCGACCGCGGCGACCGGAGCTGCGCCGGTGATCTGGGCACGCATCGCCGCGAGCTCGTCCTCGACCTGGCTGTCGGCGGCGAGGCGCTCGAGCTCGGCGGTCAGCGAGTCCTTCCCGCCGGACACCTCGAGGGCGCCGGTGGCCATGAGCTCCTCCATGGCACCCGCGCGAGCCTGCATCTGGGCGGTGCGGTCCTCGGCGCGCTGGATGGCCATCCCGACGTCGCCGAGCTCGCTGGAGATCCCCGTGAACGCCTCGTTGATGCGGACCTGGGCCTCTGCCGCGGAGTAGGTCGCCTTGATGGTCTCCTTCTGCGTGCGGAACGCCTCCACCTTGGTCTGGAGCTGCTGGGAGGCGACCGTGAGCTTCTGCTCCTGGGCGGTCAGCTGCTCGAGCTGGACGTGCAGGTCGGCGATCTGCTGGCTGAGCCCGGACTTGCGGATCAGCGCCTCGCGCGCCAGGTCCTCGCGGCCGGCACCGAGGGCGGCCCGGGCCTGCCCGTCGAGCTTGGACAGCTGCTTGTCGAGGCTGGCGATCTGCAGCTCGACCCGCTTGCGGCTCGTGGCCACGTCGGCCACGCCCCGGCGGACCTTCTGCAGCATCTCCAGCTGCTTCTCGTAGGAGTAGTCCAAGGTCTGCGCTGGGTTCTCCGCCTTGTTCATGGCCGCGTTGGCCTTGGAGCTGAAGATCAACTTGAAGCGCTGCCACATACCGGCCATGGTTGGCTGTCACTCTCTTCCCGGGCGGCACACCCGCCGATGCGGACAAGCCTAACCCGCCGGGGGTGGGCACGACGTACCCTTGCCCCGTGAAGCTCTTCTCGCGCAACGCCTCCCCTGACCCCGTGGTCGCCGAGACCGCGCCGGACCCGGCGTCCGTGGCCGGGCCGAGCACCGGCAAGGGCCGGCCGACCCCCTCGCGCAAGGAGGCCGAGGCCCAGCGCAAGCAGACCCTCAAGGTGCCCAGCGATCCCAAGGAGGCCAGGAAGGCGGCCAAGGCCCGAGCGGCCGAGGAGCGCCATGCTGCGCGTGCGGCCCTGCTCGCCGGGGACGAGCGCGGTCTTCCCAAGCGTGACGCGGGACCGGTCAGGCGGTTCGTGCGGAACTACGTAGACGGCCGATGGGCCTTCGCGGAGCTGTTCATGCCCCTGGCGCTGCTGGTCCTCGCGGTCGGGTTCCTGCCCTGGAGCCGCTGGGGGATGGAGGACTCCCAGGCCACGATCTCGTCGCTCTGGATGGTCCTGACGCTGCTCATCCTCGTCGACACCACCGTGCTGCTGGTGCGCATGAACCGGGAGCTGCGGGAGCGCTGGCCCGATGGCGGCCGACCGCAAGGGCAGCCACGTTCTACGCGCTGATGCGCGTCCTGCAGATCCGGCGGCTGCGGCTTCCCCACCCCCAGGTGCGCCGCAACGGCAAGCCGGTCGAGCCCAAGTAGGCGCCCACACGCCCTCGGGGATCGCCGCTGTCGGCCCGGTGGCCTATGGTCGCGGCATGAGCACGGACCCGCCGGGTGAGGCCGGCGGGAGGTCGACGACCGGAGGTGGATGGTGAGCTGGACCTGGCAGTACGACGCCCAGCAGGGCGCGCCGATCCCGCAGTCCGTGAGCCAGCCGGCGGCTGGCTTCCCGACCCAGGCCGACGCGGAGACCTGGGTGGGCGAGGTCTGGCGCGACCTCGTCGCCGAGGGGATCGACGCCGTGAGCCTCTACGAGGACGAGCGCCTCGTGTACGGCCCGATGAGCCTGCACCCCTCGGCCTGACCCGGAGGCGGTCCGATGGGGGTGCCTCCTGCCTGGTCGCCGGCCCCCGTGCATGCGAACGTGGTCGTGGCCACGGGCAGCCACTTCATCGCCCACGGGCTCGCCTCGGTCGTCCTCCCGGTGGCGGCCGCTGGACTCACCCTGATGGTCCCTTCGCAACGGCCGGCGCGCATCACCCGTCGGGCGGAGGCGTCCGCGGGATCGTGACCCGGACCACCGTGCCGCCCGGCCTGCTGTCGATGCCGATGTCGCCACCGTGCCGCTGCACGACGATGCGCCGGGCGATGTCCAGGCCCAGTCCGGTGCCCTTCCCGACCTCCTTCGTCGTGAAGAACGCCTCGAACGCGCGCTCCGCGGTGGCCGGAGGCATGCCGTGGCCCGTGTCTGCGATCTCCACGACGATCGCCTCCGGTGTCACCTGCGTCCCGATCGTCAGGGTGCCCTGGCCCTCCATGGCGTCCACCGCGTTGTCGATCAGGTTCGTCCAGACCTGGTTGAGCTCGCCGGGGTACGCCTCCACCTCTGGTGAGTCGGCCGCGTACTCCCGCACGACGGTGACGCCCCCCTCGCGCAGGCGGTGCCCGAGCATGACGAGGGTGCTCTCGATGCCCTCCGTGACGTCGATGCGCTGCCTGGAGGCACGGTCCATCTGCGTGTACGACTTGACCGACGACACGAGCTCGGAGATGCGCCGGGTGGACTCCTGGACCTGCGAGAGCAGCGCGGTCACCGTCAGCGTGCTCGCCACCCAGCTCATCGCCGGCTCCAGGGCCGGGGCCCCGACCACGTCGAGGACTCGCCGACCCCACTCCGTTCCCACTCCCGCCGCGGCGAGGGCCGGGGCGATCTCCCACGCGCGCCCAACGCCCTGGTCCTCGAGCCACCCAGTGAGCTCGTCCTCGAGATCGGCCATGGTCAGAGGATCCGCGGGGCCCTCCGGTGGCCTGACGTCCAGGCGCAGCGCATCAAGGTCGCTGTACTGCCGGGCCGACACCCCGGCGAGGGCCAGCTCCCGCAGCGCGGACAGCAGTCCCTCGTTAGCGGCCTGGAGGCCGTCGACGGCACGCGCGGACGCCGCGGCGGGGTTGTTGAGCTCATGGGCGAGCCCGGCAGCCAGAGTTCCAAGGGTGACCAGGGCCCCCCGCTGACGCGCCCCCTCCTCGACGTTCCGGGCGGTGTGGAAGACCCCGTCGATGATGTGGACGCCGAACGGGAACCACGAGACCGCCAAGGCGCGCAGCGCCGCCGACGCAACGCGCAGCAGGCGCCCGTCGCTGGCCGTCCGGCCGGTCGCGAGGTACACGCCCCCTTCGTCCCACGCCCGGAAGCCGCCGGCCCAGCGGCCCGGCGTGTCCATGTGCCCGAAGACCACGTCCTCACGTCCGATGTGCCGCACGAGGTCGATCCGGCCCTCCAGGAGCACCCACCAGAAGTCGGCCGGCTCCCCCTGCCGCCACACCTCGGTCCCGGGCGCGAAGGCGACGTCGTCGCCAGCCTCGACCAGCTCGACCAGCTGCGCCTCGGACAGTCCGCCGAAGATCCCGATGCTGGCCAGCTCGGCGGTCGTGGTCATGTCGTGGCCAGGTAGCCGTGGACGTTCGAGACCGCCATCGCACCCTCGCCCACGGCGGTCGCGACCCGCTTCGTCGAGTCCAGGCGGACGTCGCCAGCCGCGAACACTCCCGGGATGCTCGTCTCCAGGCTGAAGGGGGCCCGTTCCAGCGGCCACGGCGGGCGCACGTCCGGCATGAGCAGGTCGTGGCCGGTGATCACGAACCCGTGCCGCGAGCGGGCTACCTCGGACCCGAGCCACTCCGTGCGCGGGGCCGCGCCGATGAAGACGAACAGCCAGGTCGTGGAGACCTCCTCCCGGGCCCCGGTCGTGCGATCGGCGACGACGATGTGCTCCAGATGGCCGTCACCGCGTGCGCCGGCCACCTCGCAGTTGAGTCGGACCTCGACGTTCGCAGCCCCGCGGATCCGGTCCACGAGGTACTGCGACATGCCCGCCTCGATGCTCCCGCCGCGGACCAGCAGCACCACCCGGCTGGCGTACTTGGCGAGGTTGAGCGTCGCCTGGCCGGCGGAGTTCGCCGCGCCGACGACGTAGACCACGTCACCCTCGGTTCCGATCGCCTCGCTGGCAGTCGCGCCGTAGTAGACGCCACGACCGGTGAGCTCGTCGAGGCCCGGAGCCTCCAGCATCCGGTAGGAGACCCCCGTGGCCACCAGCACCGCACGCGCCTCGATGTCCCCGGAGTCGCCCAACAGCACCGCCCGGACCGGTCCGCGCTGCTCGAAGCCGACCACGTCGCGGGCGAGCACCATCTCGGCACCGAAGCGGCCGGCCTGGGCGACGGCACGGTGCGTCAGGTCCGAGCCCGAGAGCCCCTTCGGGAAGCCGAGGTAGTTCTCGATCGAGGCGCTCTGCCCGGCCTGTCCCCCGGGCGCCTCCCGCTCGACGATCACCGTCGAGAGCCCCTCAGAGGCCGCGTACACCGCGGCGGCGAGGCCGGCCGGTCCCCCACCGACGATGCACAGGTCGTAGAGCGGCTGCTCGGCCCGGGTCCGCAGCCCCAGGGCCGCGGCCAGGTCGAGGGTCGAGGGGCTGCGGAGCGTGGCACCCTCGGGGATCAGCACGAGCGGCAGGTCGGCGTGGGCCGCCTGGGCCAGGTCGACCAGCCGAACCCCCTCCGGCTCGCGCTCGATGTCCAGCCATGTGTAGGGCACGTGGTTGCGGGCCAGGAACGTCTTGACCTCGTGGCTGCGCACCGACCAGCGGTCGCCGACCACCCGAACGCCCAGGGACCGCGCGGGGTTGGCCCGCTGCCAGTCGCCCAGCAGGTCGTCGACGACCGGATAGAGCCGCTCCTCGGGCGGATCCCAGGGCTTGAGCAGGTAGTAGTCCAGCCCGATGGAGTTGATCGCCTGGATGGCGACGTCGGTGTCGGCGTAGGCCGTCAGCAGCACGAGCTTGGCGCCGGGGCTGTGGGTCCGGGAACGTTCGAGGAGCTCGATGCCCTGCATCCCGGGCATCCGCTGGTCCGAGACGATGAGGGCGACGGCGCGGCCGCGCAGTGCCAGCTCCGCGAGCACCTCGAGGGCCTGAGCCCCGGAGCTCGCCCGCACGATCCGGTAGTCCGCGCCGTAGCGGGCACGCAGATCCCGGGTGATCGCCTGCGAGACCATGGCGTCGTCGTCGACGGTCAGGATCGTGGGCTTGCTCATGTGCCGTGCTACCTCCAGCGCCCTCCGGGCGGGTTCCACGGGCCCTCGCCACGAGGAGGCTGACAGTACAGCGAGCCTGCCGTCGAGCGCTGGCCGCTCGCTGCCCGCCACGGGCCTTCCGTGGGCCATCCACAGGTTGGCGGCGGTCGCCGTGCGGTGGCGGCCTGCCCGCGCCGGTGGCCGGACACTGTCAGGCGAACGGAGAGAATGGCGGGATGAGTCACTCGGTCCCCACGGTCGACCCCCCTTCCGGCGACACGCCCCGCCGGGTCCTGCACGAGGTCTTCGGGTACGACGACTTCCGCGGCGCCCAGGCAGAGATCGTCGACCGGATCGTCGCCGGGGGTGACGCGCTCGTCCTGATGCCGACCGGGGGTGGCAAGTCCCTGTGCTACCAGGTGCCGGCCCTGGTCCGGCCGGGGATGGGGGTCGTGGTGTCCCCCCTCATCGCGCTCATGCACGACCAGGTGGCGGCCCTGCGCCTGGTGGGCGTCCGGGCGGCCTTCCTGAACTCCAGCCTCGAGCGGGCGGGCGCCGCCGACGTGGTTCGCGCGATGACCGCCGGCGAGCTCGACCTGCTCTACGTGGCTCCGGAGCGCCTTGTCACCGGCGGCTTCCTCGCCCAGCTCGACCGCGTTCACCAGACCCACGGCATCGCCCTGTTCGCGATCGACGAGGCGCACTGCGTCTCCCAGTGGGGCCACGACTTCCGGCCCGAGTACCTGGGCCTGTCGGTGCTCGCCGAGCGGTTCCCGGACGTCCCCAGGCTCGCCCTGACGGCCACCGCCGACCGGATCACCCGTGCCGAGATCCGCACGCGACTGGCCCTCGGGGATGCCGCCGAGTTCGTGTCCAGCTTCGACCGACCCGAACATCCGCTACACGGTCGTCGAGAAGGCGAACGGCCGTGAGCCAGCTGCTGGACTTCCTGGCCGGGGACGCCGAGTCCGCCGGCCTCGTCGGGTCCTCGGGGATCGTCTACTGCTCGTCGCGCAAGAAGGTGGACCAGACTGCCGCCTGGCTGGCCGGCCACGGGGTCAGCGCGCTGGCCTACCACGCGGGTCTGGACGCCGCCGCCCGGCGCTCGGCGCAGGACCGCTTCCAGCGCGAGGACGGCATCGTGGTCGTGGCCACGATCGCCTTCGGAATGGGCATCGACAAGCCCGATGTCCGGTTCGTGGCCCACCTCGACCTGCCCAAGAGCATCGAGGCCTACTACCAGGAGACCGGCCGGGCGGGTCGTGACGGTGCCCCGGCCCACGCCTGGATGGCCTACGGCCTGGCCGACGTCGTCCTGCAGAAGTCGTGGATCGACGCCTCCGAGGCCCCGCCGGAGATCAGGCGCGTGGAGGCCGCCAAGCTCGACGCCCTCCTGGGGTACTGCGAGGCGGCGACCTGCCGCCGTGTCGTGCTCCTGGACTACTTCGGCGAGCGCAGCGCGCCGTGCGGCAACTGCGACACCTGCCTGACCCCGCCCGAGCTGTGGGACGGGACGGTGGCGGCGCAGAAGTTCCTCTCCGGGGTCATCCGCACCGGGCAGCGCTTCGGCGCCGGGCACATCATCGACCTGCTGACGGGGCAGCGCTCCCAGCGGATGGTCGAGCTGGGCCACGACCAGCTGCCCACCTTCGGCGTCGGAGCCGACCTCGACGCCCAGGCATGGCGCGGGATCGCCCGACAGCTCGTCGCCCAGGGCCTGCTCCGCGCCGACTCGCAGTCCCACGGTGCCCTGCGGATCACCGAGGCCGCCGAGCCGGTGCTGCGCGGCCAGTCCCGCCTCGACCTGCGTCGCGTCACCGCGAAACCACCCACCGCACGGCGTGCCCGCCGCTCGACCGGCGTCGCAGCGGTCGCGGCAGTGACCCTCAGCGCGCCCGACGCCGCCCTCTTCGAGGTCCTTCGTGCCGAACGCAGGTCGATCGCGGACGAGCAGGGGGTACCGGCCTACGTGGTGTTCCACGACGCGACGCTGCGCGAGATCGCCACGCGCCGACCCGCGACCGAGCGCCAGCTGCTCGAGGTGCCCGGGATCGGCGCAGCGAAGGCCGAGCGGTACGGCGAGCGCATCCTGGCTGCAGTAGGCAGGGGTTCGTCCGGCCCGTGAACGTCGGGCCGGCCAGGACGGGGCCCCGCCCCTCCGACGGACGCTCAGTCCTCCGGCATCGGGTCGCTCGGGTGCTCCCCGGGGGCCGCACCCACCTCGGCGAAGGCCTCGCCGAGGCAGCGCACGAAGGTGTCGGGGTCGGGGATCGCCGCGTCGTCGGTCGTGATCCCCAGCGAGCACCACAGCCCTGCGTAGCTGAGCATGGTGATGTTCACGGCCGCCCCGAGCGGGGCGATGAGGGGGTAGGCCCGCAGCACCTCCGCGCCGGCGCAGAACACCGGCACGGGGATGCCCGGCACGTTGCTGGCGGTCACGTCACTGGCCTGGGTCAGCTTCACCGACACCTCGACCGGCGCCAGCCTGAACAGGTCGGCCAGGGCGTCGATGTGTTCCAGGAACGGCTCCGCCCTGGCGGCTGCCACGACCGCCCGTGCCTCGGCGACGCGGGTGCGGACGTCTGTCGCGCTCGCGTCCAGCACTACCCGGGCGGTCGTGACGCTGTTGCCCGTGGCCCCCTGTCCTCCGCTGCGGAAGCTGATCGGCACGTTCACGCGCAGGTGCCCTACCGGGAGACCAGCCTCCTCGTGATACCGCCGCATGCCGCCGGTCACGGCGGCGAGGAAGACGTCGTTGAGCGACCCCCCGTGCTCGCGCGCTGCCGCGCGCAGCGCCGGGAACGGAATGTCGAGAGTGCGCGGAGTGCAGTTGGCCCCGCGGGCCTGGAGCAGCGGGGACAGCGGCGCCGGATGGAACTGGGCCAGGCGTGCGGCGGACGCAGCCAGACCGGCCGCCCCCGACACCGAGCCGGCCGGGTCCGTCACCAGGCTGCGGGTGAGACCGGGCACCCTCCAGAGCGTCCTGACCGCGGTGGTCCCGGCCCGCTTTCCGGCACTGCCCAGGGCTGCGGCGGTGACGGTCGCCCGGTCGACCCGACCGGACCTCGGGGCGCCGGGCATCGGCTCGTCGGAGACCGTGGACGCCGGTGTCAGGTCGAGCAGGCCGGCGCCGATCAGGACCATCCCCTGCCCGTCCGCGACCGCGTGATGCAGGGCGAGGGTGAATGCCGCCCGACCGCCTGGCAGGCCCTCGATGACCGTGGCCCGCCACAGCGGTCGATCGCGGTCGAGATCGGCCATCACCTGCCGGCGCACATCGCGCATCAGGTCGGCCCAGGTCCCGGGCGCGGGGAGCCGGTAGCGCGACACGTGGAAGTCGAGGTCGAAGTGCGGATCGATCACGAGGCGGGGTTGGCCGAGCGGGCCCATCGGCTCGACCACGCGCTGTCGAAGGGCCGGGTACTGACGCGACAGGCGGTCGAGCCGGGAGTCCAGCTCCGCGCGATCGGGCGCCCGGTCGAGCAGGAACAGGGCAGTCATCGCCGATCGCATGGCCGGGCTTCCGGTCGAGGTCCGCCAGATGGTGGCGTTGAAGCCAGCCAGCTTCTGGCCCCACTCGGGCAGGTCGGATGTCACGTCGCTCACAGTTCGGGGTTCCCTCTCGACTGTTGCGGCGCCGGGCATGCGTTGCAACGGAAGGAGAAGGCTACGCCGCCGGGCCGACGCCGCCGAACGCCCCTGACTCGGCCGCGATGACCTCCGGGGGCGCTCCGACGAGGCGCAGGGTGGCCTGCAGACAGAGGTCGGCGAGCTCCGGCTCGAGGTGCCCGGCGACGGCCAGGGACGCGAATCCGTGCATCATCGACCAGGTCGGGACCTCGAGGCCCGGACGGAGGCCCGGATCCAGGACGCCCGTCGCCACCAGGTCGTCCAGCGCGGCTGTCAGAAGCTGGTAGGCGCCGGTCAGGGGGCGCTCTTCCGGGCTCACGCCGCAGGTCGTGCCGAACGTGTGCGAGAAGAGGTTCGGCTCGGCCATCGCGAACTCGACGTAGGCGCGGCCCAGACGCGCGAACCGCGTCGCCGCCCGCGATCCGGCTCCGAGCGTTGCCGTCGCGGGATCGCTGTCGACCGCTGCCAGCCCGGCGCGCATGTGCCGCTCGAGGAGGTCGATGCCCCATTGGCTGACCTCGTGATGGATCGAGGTCTTGTCCGGGAAGTGGTGGTAGGCGGCACTCGGCGACACCTGGAGCGTCGCGGCGAGGCCTCGCACGGTCAGCGACTCCGGGCCGTGCTCCCGGACCCGGCCGACGGCCGCGCTGATCAGGCCGTCGCGCAGATCACCGTGGTGGTACGGCTTGGCCATGACATGAGTGTACCGCAAACTTGACAGCGTTCAGATCGTGTCGCAGGATGATCCGAACAGTGTTCAGATCGCAGCCGGAGGACCCGATGACCACTAGCGCCAGCGCCCCAGCCCGTACGGCGATCCATGCCCCAGCAAGTCGGTTCGAGCGGTTCGGGGAGCTTCTGGTAGCACACGCGCGGCTCGTCCTGGTGCTCTTCGCCGGCGGAGTGGTCCTGGCCGGCGTGGTCGGCTCCCAGGTCTTCGCCGCCCTGGGTGCCGCCGGCTACGACGACCCGGGTTCCGAGTCCGCCCGGGCCAGTGCTGTCCTGGCATCCGAGTTCGCGACGTCCGAGCCGATCCTCGTCATGGCCGTCAACCCCCGGGGTGGGGTGGACGACCCGGGCTCGGCAGCTGATGCCCGCGCGCTCGTCGCCCAGATCGAGGCGGCGCCGGGGGTGGCCGAGGTGGTCAGCTACTGGACCTCCGGTGCGCCGCCTGCCCTTCGCAGCGAGGACGGCTCGATCGGCCAGGTCATCGTGTTCGCCGAGCCCGACGCCTCTGCCGACGAGCGCACCGACGTGGCAGAGGCCGTGCTGCTGGCCATCGACGGCGACCAGGGCGGCCTGACCCTCGCCGTCACCGGCCCCGAGGCGGTCGGCGCCGCGCTCAACGAGACCATCACCGAGGACCTCAAAGTGGCGGAGTCGGTCGCCATCCCGATCACGATGGTGGTCCTCGCGATCGTGTTCGGCAGCCTCGTCTCCGCGGGACTCCCCATGGTCGTCGCGGTGGGTTCGATCCTCGGCAGCTTCCTCGTGCTCTGGCTGATCACACTGGTCACTGACGTGTCGGTCTTCGGCCTCAACCTGATCACTGGCCTGGGGCTCGGCCTGGGAATCGACTACTCGCTGCTCATGGTGAGCCGGTTCCGCGAGGAACGCGCCCGCGGGCTGACCCCTGACCGTGCGGTCGTCCGGACGGTGGCCACGGCGGGGCGCACGGTCGCGGTGTCCGGCGTGACGGTGGCCGTGACCCTCGCCGCACTGCTCTTCTTCCCGCAGTACTTCATGCGCACGTTCGGCTTCGCCGGGATCAGCGTCACCCTGCTGGCGGTGCTGAGCGCCGTCACCGCGCTGCCGGCCGCCATGGCCCTGCTCGGCGCCCGCACGGACGCCTTGCGCATCCGGCGCGGCGATCTCGCGCCCAGCGACGACGGGGCCTGGGCCCGGGTGGCCCGCGGCGTGATGCGCCGGCCGGTCCTCGTGGCGGTCTCGGTGTCCGCGGCGCTGCTGGGGATGGCCTCGCTGGCGGTGGGGGCATCGTTCAGCCAGGTCGACGACCGCGCCCTGCCCGCCGACAGCCAGGCGACAGCGGCGGCAACGCTGCTGCGCGCGAGCTTCCCGGGTGAGGAGGGCGCCCCCGTTCAGGTGGTCCTCTCCGGCCCTGCGGCCTCGGACGCCGCGGCGGTCACGGCCTATGCCGTCGCCGTCTCCGAACTGGACGGCGTCGTGCGGGTGGTCGCACCCACCCAAGTGCTCATCGACGGCGCGTCGGTCGGGCCGAACCCAGCCGCGGGTGGCGTCGTCGTACGCCGACGCCGCCGGTTGGGTCCGCCTCGACGTGATCGGCGACCCGGCGCCGCAGACCGCCGAGGGCTCGGCCCTGGTGTCCTCCGTCCGCGACGTTCCTTGGAGCGGCGAGGCCCTCGTCGGCGGCGCCGCGGCGGTGTACACCGACACGCAGGCCGCCATCGCCGACGCCCTGCCCTGGGTGCTGGCCTGGGTCTTCGGCCTCACGATCGTGGTGCTGTTCCTCTACACGGGCAGCGTGGTCCTGCCGGTGAAGGCCGTCGTGCTCAACATCCTGTCCCTGGGCGCGACCATCGGGGCCCTGGTGTGGGTGTTCCAGGACGGGCACCTCGGCTGGCTGGTCGGCGACCACCAGGCGACCGGGACGCTCGACACCTCGATGACGGTGCTGATCGCGATCGTGGCCTTCGCCCTGTCCATGGACTACGAGGTGTTCCTGCTCTCGCGGATCAAGGAGGAGCACGACGCCGGGTCCGACACCGAGACCGCAGTGGAGCTCGGCCTGCAGCGCTCCGGGCGGATCATCACGGCGGCCGCCGTGCTGCTGGCGATCGTGTTCGCCGCCTTCATCACCAGCGGCGTGACGCCCATCAAGCAGCTCGGTTTCGGGGTCGCGTTCGCGATCCTGCTCGACGCGACCGTCATCCGGGGCCTGCTCGTCCCGGCCTTCATGCGGCTGGCCGGACGATGGAACTGGTGGGCCCCCGCGCCCCTGGTCAGGCTGCACCGGCGGGTCGGGCTGTCCGAGGGATAGCCGGCCCGCGGTCCCGCCGGCCGGGTGCGCAGGGCCTCGGGTCAGCCCGCTTCGGACCCCAGTGCCGCCAGCACCCGGTCGCGGACCTCCTCGACGGTACCCATGCCGTTCACGCGCACGAGCAGCCCCTTGCCCGCGTAGACCCGCGTGAGGGGCTCGGTCTGCTCGGCGTAGACCTCCATGCGCCGGCGGATGACGTCCTCGGTGTCGTCGACGCGACCCTGCTCCTGGGCGCGCTTGAGCAGGCGCGCGACCACCTCGTCGGTGTCCACCGTCAGCTCCACCGCACGGTCCAGGGCCAGGCCGAGCTGCTCCAGGGCGGAGTCGAGAACGCCGACCTGGTCGATGGTGCGCGGGTAGCCGTCGAGCAGGAAGCCGTTGCCGCAGTCGGGCTGCTCGAGGCGATCACGGACCATGGCGTTGGTGATCCGATCGGGGACGTAGTTGCCGCTCTCCATGAACATCCCCGCCGCGATGCCCAGCGGCGTCACGTCTGCGAGGTGCCCGCGGAAGAGGTCGCCTGTCGAGATGTGGGGTATCCCGAGACGTTCCGAGACGACTGTGGCCTGCGTTCCCTTGCCCCCACCAGGAGGACCCATCAACACGATGCGCATCAGTCCGGCGCCCTTCCGAATGTCCCCGCGAACCCGCTTCCGACTCGGGGCACGATAGCGGGCGCTCCTGCCCGGAGGCTCGGTGGCTGGTGAGCCCGTCCGATGGTCCGCTGGCGACCGGTCAGACCGGGCCCCTAGTCGTAGATCGGGTGGAACACCCCAAAATCCTCGGTGAAGACCGCCGGGTCGTTGAAGCGGTGGTTCTGGTTCAGCCCGGCGATGGCGTCCATGTCCGCATCGGCAAGGGTCAGGTCGTCGGCGGCCAGGTTCTCGACCAGCCGATCCGGCGACGAGCTCTTGGCGATCACGTTCGTGCCGCGCTGCAACCCCCAGGCCAGCACCACCTGGGCAGGCGTTGCGCCCGATCCGCTCGGCGATGCCGAGGACCACCGGGTGCTCCAGCACCGGCTGGCTCGTCGCGGCCCTCCCGTAGCCGGTCGAGCCCAACGGCGAGAACGCCGTCACCGCGACCTGGCTCTGCGTGGCGAACCTCAGGAGCCGCTCCTGCGTCAGGTACGGGTGCATCTCCACCTGCAGGACGGCGGGCTGGATCCGGGCGCCGGCCATCAGGTCGCTGAGGAAGCCCGTGGTCATGTTGCATACGCCGATGTTCCGGGTCGACCCGGCCGCCACGAGGTCCTCCATCGCGGCCCATGTGACGGCCAGCGGAACGGGGTCCAGCTCCATCCGTGGCTCGTCCGCCGAAGGATCGAAGAGCCACTCCGGCGGGTAGCGTTCCTCGAACGGCACGAACCGCAGCGAGATCGGGAAGTGGACCAGGTAGAGGTCGAGGTACTCCAGGCCCAGGTCCGCCAGCGACCGCTGGATGGCCGGTGCGACGTGCTCGGGGTGGTGGTAGGTGTTCCACAGCTTCGAGGTGACCCAGAGCTCGTCGCGGGTGACCAGTCCCTCGTCGATGGCCTGCGCGATCCCCTGGCCGACCTCCACCTCGTTGCCGTAGTCGCAGGCGCAGTCCAGGTGCCGGTACCCGGCCGCGATCGCGGTTCGCACGGTCTCGGCGCAGGCTTCCCGGGGGATCTTCCAGGTGCCCAGGCCGAGGGCGGGCATCAGGTCACCGGTGCGCAGAGTCAGGTTCCTCATCGGCTCAGCATGGCAGGCTCAGGAGCCGGCGGCAGCCCGGAAGGCCGCCAGCGTCTCGGAGCTGAACAGGACGAACGCGATGTCGAGGTCGGGGGCGCGGGCTGCCTCCGCCAGCGCGATCGGCGCTGCCAGCTGCACCGGATAGCCGTATGCCCCGGTGGAGATGGCCGGGAACGACATCGAGCGAGCCCCCAGGTCGCGCGCCACGGCGATGCTGGAGCGGTGCGCCGAGGCCAGGAGCTCGGGCTCGTGCGGCTCGCCGTAGTAGACCGGGCCGACCGTGTGGATGACCCACCGGGCGGGCAGGCGCCCCGCGGTCGTGGCCACCGCTGCGCCCGCGGGGAGCCCGTTGCGCAGCGTGGTCCTGCGCAGCTCCCGACAGGCACCGAGGATGGCCGGGCCCCCGGCCCGATGGATCGCGCCATCGACACCCCCGCCACCGAGCAGGGAGCCGTTCGCCGCGTTGACGATGGCGTCCGCCTCGAACGCCGTGATGTCCCCCAGCACGAGTCGTACCGTCATGCGGCCAGTTTGCCCCACCTGGGCAGCGCCTCGCCGGCGAGGCATCGGCCACCGCATGGGCTAGCCTGAGCGAGCACGAACCAACCACAGTCCGAACCCAGGGGAAGCCGGTGCGAGTCCGGCGCTGTCCCGCAACCGTGAGCCCTGCCCGTGCGATGGGTCGAGCGAGTCGGAGCACCTGGCGGGCTGGGGGCTCCGACACCCTCCGAGGACGACGGTGGAGCCCGGAGCGGCCCTCAACCGGGGCCCACCGGATCCACCCTCACCCTGGGCCTGGATGAAAGGCACCCGGTGAAGACCACCACTCCCGGCCGCGCAGCGGCACTCCTCCTCACGCTCGTCACGGCGGTCCTGACCACCGTTGCGGTGGCTGCGCCGGCCCAGGCGGCCGCCTTCCGCTACTGGTCCTACTGGCAGGGGGTGACCGGCACCTGGGTCGCGGCCCAGACCGGCCCGGGCGACTACACGCTCGTCGACGCCGACGTCCAGGGCTGGCGCTTCGGCATCACCCTGGAGAGCCCCACGCAGACCCCGGACAACCCGCCGGTGTTCGACGACCTGTGCCCCGACCTGACCGAGGCTGGCCCGGTCGACGGACAGGTCCGGGTGGCGGTCGTGATCGACTCCGGGTTCGCGGCCGATGCCCCGGAGCGCCAGGTGCCGCCGGCCGACACGGTCTCGCTGCGTCAGCCTGCCCGAGGGCTCGACCGGCAACCAGGCGCTGGCGGCCGGCGGCGACGTCACCGAGGACGCCGGCCTGATCTGCGCGATCAACGACTACCCGAGGAACGAGTGCGGGGCAAGGTCCCGGACGAGGACGCCTTCGCGGCGGCCGCGGCCGCCTCCGCGGAGCCGCCCAATCCGCGCGGAGGTGACCTCGGCCGCCACCGCAGAGCCCGTGGCCGACGGCGACACCAACGACACCGACCCCGACGCGGAGGAGGGCTCGGCAGCCCGAGTCCTCCTCGTTGCCCGGCTTCGCCCTCGGGGCCGGAGTCCTGGCCGTGCTGGTCGGCGCGGCGCTCTGGATCCCGAGGCAGCGTCGCAAGCGGTCGGCACAGTAGGGCCCGTCTGATGGATCAACTGCTGGGCTGCGCGGCCCCCGTAGGGGCGTTCGCGGCGCCGCTCCGTCGGTCGACGCACCTCGAGGTGCGCCTCCCTCCGCCTCCTTGCGACCACCTCCCACGGGAACCGCTCGCTGCCAGCGGACCCATCAGACAGGCCCTAGGCGCGATGGCGATGCCCACCGCGACCCGACCGGGCCCCCCGCCCGCGCTCGGGGCAGGTGGCCGGCTGCCCCGCAGCCTGCACCCGCTCGCTTGGTGGGCCTGGGCCCTCGGGCTCCTCGTCGCGGCGTCGCGCACGACCAATCCCCTGCTGCTGGGACTGCTGCTGGGCTGCCTCGCCGTCGTCGTCGCGGCCCGCCGCCCGGATGCGGAATGGGCCGGCGCGTTCTCGGCCGCCCTGCGGCTGGGCGCCATCGTGATCGTCACCCGCACCCTCCTGCAGGTCGTCCTCGGCGCCCCCGTCGGCCTGCACCCGGCGTTCACCCTCCCCGAGGTCGCCCTGCCGGACTGGATGGCCGGGGTCCGGCTCGGCGGTCTGGTCACCTGGGAGTCGGCACTGGTCGGGCTGTGCGAGGGCCTGCGGCTGGCGGTGATGATCGCCTGCGTGGGTGCGGCCAACTCGCTGACCCCGCCCAGCCGGCTGCTGCGGTCCGTGCCTGCCGCCCTCTACGAGGTCGGGGTCGCCGTGGTCGTGGCTCTCACCTTCGCACCGCACCTGCTGGCCGACGCCCGGCGGGTCAGTGCCGCACGGCGCCTGCGCGGACACGACGAGGGGCGCGTCGCGGCGTTCGTCCGGTCCAGTGGCCCGGTGCTCGACGGTGGGCTCGAGCGGTCCATCCAGCTTGCCGCCGCCATGGACAGCCGCGGCTACGGGCGCTCCGGCCCGGTGACCCCGGCCGAGCGCCACGCCCAGGCGGCGCTCGTCCTGGCGGGGTTCGCCGGCGTCCTGATCGGGATGTACGGGCTCTTCGACTCCGCGGCCCCACGGGTCCTCGGCTGGCCGATGCTCGCCGGCGGCGTCCTGCTGGCCGCACTCGGCCTCCGGGCGGCGGGCCGACGCAGCCCGCGGACCGCGTACCGCCCCGACCCCTGGCGCTGGCCGGAGTGGCTCACGGCCTGCGCCGGTGCGTCGGTCGCGATCACCTACCTGTCCTGGTCCCAGACCGCGCTGCTGCTCCCGACGACCCCCCTGACCTGGCCCGAGCTGATCCTCGGGCCGGCTCTGGCCGTGCTGGTCGCCACCGGCCCGGCGGTCTGGACTCCTCCGCTTCCCTCGTCGGGGCGACCGGCCGTGACCGGCGGCGTCCGGTTCGAGCACGTGAGCGTCACCTACGAGGGCGCGGACCGTCCGACCCTGCTCGGCGTCGACCTGGAGATCCCCGAGGGCGAGCTGGTGCTGGTGGTCGGCGAGACCGGCTCGGGCAAGTCCACGCTGCTGCGCTGCCTGAACGGGCTCGTGCCGCACTTCACCGGCGGAACGCTCTCGGGCCGGGTCACCGTGGCCGGCCGCGACACGCGCACGAACCCCCCGCGCGAGCTGGCCGATGTCGTCGGGATGGTCGGTCAGGACCCGATGGCCGGCTTCGTGGCCGAGATCGTCGAGGACGAGCTCGCGTATGGCATGGAGTGCCTCGGCATCGAGCCGGAGACCATGCGGCGCCGGGTCGAGGAGACCCTCGACCTGCTGGGCCTCGCCGACCTCCGGCAGCGCGCGCTGACCTCGCTGTCCGGCGGCCAGCGGCAGCGGGTGGCCATCGGCGCGGCCCTCACGAGCCACCCCCGGATCCTCGTCCTGGACGAGCCCACCTCCGCCCTGGACCCGGGTGCCGCCGAGGAGGTGCTGGCCGCCCTGCAGCGGCTGGTCCACGACCTGGGCATGACCGTCGTCCTCGCCGAGCACCGGCTCGAGCGGGTCGTGCAGTACGCCGACCAGGTCCTGGTCGTCTCCGACGGCCGGGTCCGCGCCGGGACGCCCGCGACGATGATGGCCGGCGCCCCGGTCGCCCCGCCAGTCGTCGAGCTCGGTCGCCTTGCCGGCTGGGATCCGCTGCCGCTGTCGGTCCGCGACGCGCGCCGGGCCGCGGGGCCGCTGCGCGCCCGGCTCCGGGCACTGCCGCCCCCCGGCGATCCCGGTCCCGAGGCGTCGGGCTCCGAGCCCGACGAGACGCACGCCGACGATCAGGCGGGGCGGGTGCGGTCTGCGGGCCGTGCGTGCCGGCTACCGATCCGTGCCCGTCCTCCGCTCGGTGGACCTCAACGTCGACCCGGGCGAGGTGCTGGCGCTGATGGGCCGCAACGGCGCCGGGAAGTCGACCCTGCTGGCCACGATGGCCGGCCTGCGCGCGCCCGACGCCGGCACCGTCCGGATGGGCGGCGCCGACCCGCGCAAGCTCGTCGGGCACGCCCTGCTCAGCACCGTCGGGCTGGTCCCGCAGGAGCCTGCTGACCTGCTCTACGCCACGTCGGTCGGGCGCGAGTGCGGGGACGCCGACGCCTCGGCGCGTGCGTCCGTGGGCACGGCAGCGGGCATCCTCTCGGCGTTGGCACCCGGCATCGACGCCAGCCGGCACCCGCGCGACCTCTCCGAGGGGCAGCGCCTCGCGCTGGCACTGGCCGTCGTCCTCGCCGCGGGTCCGGGGATCCTGCTGCTCGACGAGCCGACCCGCGGCCTGGACTACGGCGCCAAGCGGCGGCTCATCGACTTCCTGCACAGCCTGCGCCGCGCGGGGCACACCGTCGTCCTGGCAACCCACGACGTCGAGCTGGTCGCGGAGGTGGCGACGCGCGTGGCGGTGATCGCCGACGGGGAGATCGTCGCCGACGGCGCGACGGGCTCGGTCGTGCGCAGCTCCCCGCTGTTCGCGCCACAGGTGGCCAAGATCCTCACGCCCGAGCCCTGGCTGACCGTGGGCCAGGTCGCGCACGCCCTCGCGGGGTCCATGTGAGCGCACGCCCCACTCGATCGTCGGGGAGAGTGACCCGCGCGATCCCCCTCTCCCCGCGCAGCACCGCGGCCATCGCCGCGACCAGCGTGGTCGGGGTCCTGGCGTTCACGTGGCCGATGGTCGCCGCCCGCGGCTCGGAGATCCTCGCCCACGCCACCGACGCGCCGCTGGTGTTCGGCCTGCTCGTGCCGCTGCTGATGGCCGTCACCCTGAGCCTGGTCGCGGACGGGTCGATGGGCGCCAAGGCCGTCGCCCTGCTCGGGGTCCTGGCCGCGACCGCCGCCGCCCTGCGCGCCCTCGGCGCCGGCGTGGCGGGCCTGGAGCCGATCTGGATCGTGATCGTGCTCGGCGGGTACGCCCTGGGCGCGGGGTTCGGCTTCGTGCTGGGCGCCGTGTGCGTGCTCGCCTCGGCGCTGCTGACCGGTGGCGTCGGACCGTGGCTGCCCTTCCAGATGATCGGGGCGGCGTGGGTCGGCCTCGGCGCCGGGCTGCTGGCCGGACGGCTGCCCGCCCGGTGGGAGATCCCGGCGCTGGCGGCCTACTCCGCGCTCGCGGCGGTCGCCTACGGCTGGCTGCTCAACCTGTGGTTCTGGCCGACGGTGACCGGGCTGCCCGCCGCGATCTCGTTCGTGCCCGGGGCCGGCGCGCTGGCCAACCTCCAGAACTGGTTCCTGTTCAACCTGACCACCTCCATGGGCTACGACCTGCCCCGGGCGCTGCTCACGTGCACCGCGATCCTGCTGCTCGGCCGCCGGGTGCTGGCTGCGCTGCGCCGGACCAGCCGGATCGCGGCGTTCGACACGCGCCCGACGTTCGACCCGGCCGCCGCTGGCGGGGACCGCGGGTCCCTGATGCGCATCGACGTGCTGGGCACGGGCAGCGCGGACCGCTGGCCGAACCCGTGGTGCTCCTGTCCGAGCTGCCGGTCGGCCCGCGAGGCCGGGGTCCTCCGCGGACGGACCAGCGCGATGGTCGACAACTGCCTGCTGATCGATCCCGGCCCCGACGCCGGCGCGGGGGGCGTCGACCTCAGCGGTGTGCGCACCGTGCTGATCACCCACGACCACCCCGACCACCTCGACCCCGCGTTCCTGCTCGCCTGGTCGTGGGCGTCGGGCGGCACGGCGCTGCTCGTCGCCGGCCCGGCCGAGGCGGTCGAGCGCTGCCGGCCCTGGGTCGGACCGGACGCCCCCGTCGAGTTCCGCTCGCTCGGCGCCGGCGACCGGCTGACGGCTACGGGACTTCGCGGGGAGCTCCGGGTCCGGGCGCTGCCCGCCGCCCACTCCACCCGTGACGGCCGGGGGCACGACGGCACCGCCCTGCTCTACGAGGTCTCCGGTTCGCGGGGGTCGCTGCTGTACGCGACAGACACCGCGGCCCTGCCGCACTCCAGCCTCGCCGGTCCCTACGACGTCGTGCTGCTCGAGCTGACGTTCGGCGACCTGGCCGACCACGGCACCGCGCACCTGGACCTCCCTTCCTTCGGCCACGAGGTCGCCCGCCTTCGGGCCGACGCGCGGCTGGCTCCCGGCGCGCGGATCGTCGCGGTGCACCTGTCGCACCACAACCCCCCGGATCTCGCGCAGCGGCTCGCGGCGATCGGGGCCGAGGTCGTTCCCGACGGCTCGGTCCTGCGCGTCGGTCGTGACCCACAGGAGGCTGGTCGCCGGCTGCTCGTGACCGGGGGCGCCCGCAGCGGCAAGAGCCTCCGCGCCGAGTCGCTGGCGGCGGCGCGACCGGCGGTCACCTACGTCGCGACCGCGCCCGCCTACCCCGACGACCCCGAGTGGGCCGAGCGGATCGGCAGTCACCGCCGCCGCAGGCCTGCGCACTGGCGGCTGCGGGAGACCGCCGCCGAGGTCGCCGGGGTCGCCGAGGCCCTCCGCCATGGCGTGCAAGGGGAGACGATCCTGGTCGACTGCCTCACCCTCTGGGTGACCTCCGTCGTCGATCGGGCCGAGGCCTGGGACGACCCCGCGCGGGCCACTGCCGCCGTCGACGTCGCCATCGCCGACCTCGTCGACGCGCTTGGCGAGACGCCGGCCGACGTCATCCTCGTGACCAACGAGGTGGGGTCCGGGATCGCCCCGGCGACAGCCTCGGGCCGTCTGTTCCGCGACCTCCTCGGGCGGGTCAACTCGATCGTGGCCGCGGCCTGCGACGACGTGGAGGTCGTCACCGCCGGGATCCCCCGGACGCTGAAGGGACATGCATGGACGACTTCGACCTGAGCCGGTGGGCGACCGCGGATCGGGGCCACCGACGAGGCGTCGCGCACCGCCGCGCTGGCTCGCCAGGAAAGTCTGACCAAGCCGTCGGGCTCGCTCGGCCGACTGGAGGAGGTCTCGGCCTGGCTTGCCGGAGTCACCGGCCAGTGCCCGCCAGCGCCGATCCTGGCCCCGGCCCTGGCGATCTTCGCCGGCGACCACGGCGTGGCCCGCACGGCCGGGACCAGCGCCTACCCGCCGGAGGTCACCGCGCAGATGGTCGCCAACTTCGTGGCCGGTGGCGCTGCTGCCACGGTCCTGGCCCGTGCCCACGGCGTACGGGTGCGGGTCGTGGACGTGAGCGTGGATGTCGACTGGACGGCCAGCGGGCTGTCGGTTCCGGCGGAGGTGACCGGCCGGCGCATCCGGCGCGGGAGCGGATCCATCGACCGCGAGGATGCGATGACCCGCGAGGAGTGTGTCGCGGGGCTCCTGCTCGGGGCCCGGATCGCCGACGAGCTGGTCGACGACGGCGCCGACCTGCTGATCGCCGGGGACATGGGGATCGGCAACACCACGCCGGCGGCGGCCCTCGTGGGGCTCCTGGCGGACGTCGGGCCGGCGCAGGTCGTGGGCCGCGGGACCGGGATCGACGACCTCACGTGGATGCGCAAGACCGCGGCGGTGCGCGACGCCATGCGCCGCGGCCGCCCGCACACCGACGACCCCGTCGCGCTGCTGGCCACCTGCGGCGGTCCCGACCTGGCCGCCACCGTCGGATTCCTGCTGGAGGCCGCGGCCCGCCGGACCCCGGTGCTCCTCGACGGGGTCGTCTCCTGCGCCTGCGCCCTGGTGGCCGTCCGCGTGTCGGCGCAGGTCAGCCAGTGGTGGCTCGCCTCGCACCGGAGCACCGAGCCTGCCGCTGCGGTCGCCCTCGACCACCTGAGCCTCGACCCGTTGCTCGACCTGGGCATGCGCCTGGGCGAGGGCTCCGGGGCGCTGGTCGCGCTGCCCCTGGTGCGCAGCGCCGGGGACCTCCTGCGCGAGATGGCCACCTTCGACTCGGCCGGGGTCAGCTCGCGCGAGGGCGCTTCGGCAGCGGGCCCACGGCGATGAACGTCGGGGACGATGTGCGCTTCGCGATCGGGACGCTCACCCGGCTGCCCGTGCCCCCGCCGGTGACCGTCGACGCCGCAGTGGCCGGTCGGGGCCTTGCCCTGGCGCCAGCGGTCGGGGCATGTGTCGCCCTGGTCAGCGGCTGGCTGCTGATGGTCACCGGCGTCGACCTCATCGCCCGGCTGCTGTCGGCGACCCTGGTCGTGGCGTTCGCCGCGTGGATCACCAGAGGCCTGCACTGGGACGGCCTTGCCGACGTGGCCGACGGTCTGGGCAGCGGCGCGCCCGCCGCGCGCGCCCTGGAGATCATGCGACGCCCGGACATCGGACCGTTCGGCGTCCTCACCCTCGGCTTCACCGCGGCCGTCCAGGTGCTGAGCGTCGCCCAGCTGCCCGCCGGCGCACCCGCACTGGCGGCCTGGGTGCTGGCGGTGACCCTGGGCCGGCTAGCGGTCGTCGTGGCCTGCGGCCCGTGGGGCTCGCCCGCGCGAGCCGACGGACTCGGGGCGATGGTGATCGGGGCTGTCACGCCTGCCCAGGTCGTGGTCGCCTCCGTGCTTGCGGCAGCCGTCGCCTGCGTCTCGGCGCTGGGCGGGCCGCTGCCCTGGTCGGTGACGCTCCTGTGGGGGCCGCTGGTCGCCGTCGGGGTGGCGGTCGCCCTCGGCGCGCTGGCCCGGCGCCGGTTCGGGGGCAGCACCGGCGACGTCCTCGGGGCCACCGCGGAGCTGGCGACGGCCGGGGTCCTGCTCGTGCTGGCCCTGCGCTGAGCGCTCGGAGGCCGGAACTACTTGGGCGAGGACTCCACGAACGGCAGTCGCACGACCCGTGCCGCGACGGCCCGGCCGCGAATGTCGATGGCCACCTCGTCGCCGAAGGTCAGTGCCGGGTCGACGAGGGCCAGGGCGACGCCCGCCCGCAGAGTCGGTGAGTACGTGCCCGAGGTCGTCTCGCCGACGGCACCGCCATCCGCGCCGCGTCACGGCCATGTGCGGGCGTGGCACCCCCCGGCCCTCGAGGAGAAGCCCGCGCAGCGCACGCCCGCGGCCCTGCGCCCGCTGGGCGACGAGCGCTGCCCGCCCGGCGAACTCGGGCTTGTCCCACCCGACCGCCCAGGCGAGCCCTGCCTCGACCGGCGTGATGGAGTCCGCGAGGTCCTGGCCGTGGAGGGGGTAGCCCATCTCGGTGCGCAGCGTGTCGCGGGCCCCGAGCCCGCAGGGCGTCGCACGCGCGGCCACGGCCGCCCACAGCTCGGCGAGGACTTCCACGGGAAGGATCACCTCGTACCCGTGCTCCCCCGTGTAGCCCGTGCGGCACACCAGGACAGGGGCGCCGGCGAACTCGGCGGGGGCGAACGCCATGTAGGCGAGGTGCTGATCGGCGCGCAGAAGGGCCAGGCCGACCATCACCTCGCGACTCGCGGGACCCTGGATCGCGAGGATCCCCTCAGCGTCGTGGCGGTCCTCGACCTCCACTTCGGCGGGCAGCCCGGCAGCGAGGGCGTCGCGCACCGCTGCGGCGTTGGCGGCGTTGGGCACCACTCGCAGCTCGTCGGGCCCAAGTCGGTAGACGATGAGGTCGTCCACCACCCCGCCGGCCGCGTTGCAGAGCATCGAGTACTGGGCCTGCCCCGAGCCGATCCGGTCGAGGTCGTTGGCCAGGATCCCGTTCAGCGCAGCACTCGCCCCCGGGCCGGTCACGACGAGCTTGCCCATGTGCGAGACGTCGAACACGCCGACGGCTGTGCGCACGGCCGTGTGCTCGGCGACCACGCCGGTCGGGTACTCGATGGGCATCTCCCACCCGCCGAAGTCGGCCATCCTGGCGCCCGCGGCACGGTGCGTCTCGGTGAGGGCGGTCCGGCGCAGGGTCACGCCCGCAGCCTACGCAGATGCGCCGAACCTCGCGCCCGTTCCTGTCGCTCCGGCCACAGTCTCGGACCTCCGACGGCAACCGTGCGGCCGCTCGCGTCGAACCCGCTCATGAAAGCGCGCCGCTAACGACGCCAAAGGGTGCGAGGTTGCGCCCCGGACTCGGCAGGTCCGCGGACCAGGTCCCGATTCGACGCCAAAGGGCGCGAGGTTCGCCAGATCCGGCGCGGTGCGGGCGAACCACGGAATACGGTGGGGCGATGACCTTCCCGAGCCTGTCCCTGAGCAGCAAGCTGCGCGAAACCGACCTGCTGGTGGTCGGGATCGCCACCGGGGCCGGCGGCACAGCCGGAGGTCCCAGCCAACGCCCTGTCCGACGACCAGCAGACAGCTCTGGCGGCTGCGGCCGCGGCCATCGGGGCCACGGGCAGTGCCGACGAGGTCCAGCGCCTGCCCGGTGACCCGTACGGACTTCCCCCGATCATGACGACTGGGCTGGGCGAGCGCACCGAGCGATACTCCGAGGAGTCCCTGCGGAGGGCGGCAGGCTCCGCGTTGCGCGCGGCGCAGGCCGGTGCGGTCACCCTGGCGCTGCCCACGGCCGACGAGCCGGGCCTCGTCGAGGCAGCTGGGCTCGGCGCGCTCATCGGTGCCTACCGCTACCCGGGCCGCCCCAAGGGCGATCCCCCACGACCGGTCCCCGAGACCGTGACCCTCCTGGTCGGCTCGACCAGGGGACTCGCCCATGCGGCGACGCGCGCGCGGGTCGTCGGCGAGGCGGTTCACCTGACGCGCCGGCTGGTCGACACGCCGGCCGGGCAGCTGCCCCCGGCGGCCCTCGCGGCCGAGGCGCTGGCAGCCGTCGAGGGGACCGGGATCGAGGTCGAGGTCCTCGACGAGCAGGCCCTGCGCGCGCAGGGGTTCGGTGGGATCCTCGCGGTCGGACAGGGCTCGGTGAACCCGCCGCGGCTCGTCCGCCTGGCCTACTCACCGCAGGATGCCGCCAGGCACCTGGCGCTGGTCGGCAAGGGCATCACGTTCGACTCGGGGGGTCTCTCGCTCAAGACCGCCGCCGGCATGACCACGATGAAGATGGACATGGGCGGGGCCGCCGCGGTGCTGGCCGCGGTCCGGGCCATGGCTCAGCTGCACGTACCCCTGCGGGTGACGGCCTACCTGGCGATCGCGGAGAACATGCCCAGCGGCTCGGCCCAGCGGCCCGGCGACGTGATCACCGCGTACGGCGGCAGGACGGTCGAGGTCCTCAACACCGACGCCGAGGGTCGCCTGGTGATGATGGACGCCCTCGCTCGCTGCGGCGCCGACGAGCCCGACGCGATCGTCGACGTGGCCACTCTCACGGGTGCCCAGATCGTGGCCCTCGGCTCGCGGATCGCCGGCGTGATGGGCAACGACGACGGCTGGCGTGACGAGGTCCATGCGGCCGCCGGGTCCGCCGGCGAGCTGACGTGGCCGATGCCGATCGCGGAGGAGTTGCGCGCGTCCCTCGACTCGGGCGTCGCCGATCTTGCCAATGTCGGGGAGCGGAACGGCTCGATGATGACCGCCGCGGCCTTCCTGCGGGAGTTCGTCCCCGAAGGAGTGCCGTGGGCGCACCTGGACATCGCCGGCCCGGCCTATGTCGAGGGAACGCCGTGGGCCTACAACGGAAAGGGGGCCACGGGCTACGGGGTTCGCACGCTGGTGGCCGTCGCCGAGCGGATGGCCGCTCAGCAGCCCTGACCGCCTGCCGACGGGGCCCCCGTGGGCCCGCGCCACGACGCAACTGCTGGCAGGATGGGCCTGCGACCAAGCGCGGCAGGCGGCATGCCTGCGTCCACCTCGACAGAGAGGTCCCCACGTGGCCGACAACCAGTTCGATGTCGTGATCCTCGGCGGCGGCAGCGGCGGCTACGCCTGCGCGCTGCGGGCATCCCAGCTCGGGCTGTCGGTGGCCCTGATCGAGCGCGACAAGCTCGGCGGCACCTGCCTGCACCGCGGATGCATCCCGACCAAGGCCCTCCTGCATGCGGCCGAGGTGGCCGACACCGCCCGCGAGAGCGAGCAGTTCGGCGTGAGCACCACGCTCAACGGAATCGACATCGGCAAGGTCAACGCCTATCGCGACGGTGTCGTCGGCCGGCTGTTCAAGGGCCTGCAGGGCCTGGTCAAGAGCCGGGACGATCACCTACGTGGAGGGTTCCGGGCGGCTCACGGCGGCGAACACCGTCGACGTGGACGGCACCACCTACACGGGTCGCAACGTCGTCCTGGCCACCGGCTCATACGCGCGCAGCCTGCCGGGCCTGGACATCGCCGGCCGGGTGATGACCTCCGACGAGGCGCTGAACCTGGACTACATCCCGTCCAGCGTGATCGTCCTCGGCGGCGGAGTGATCGGCGTCGAGTTCGCGTCGGTCTGGAAGTCCTTCGGTGCCGAGGTGAAGATCATCGAGGCACTGCCGCGGCTCGTCCCGGCCGAAGACGAGGCATGCTCGAAGGCCCTCGAGCGAGCCTTCCGAAAGCGCCGGATCGCCTTCACGACGGGGGTCCGCTTCTCGGGGGTAACCCAGGACGACAACGGGGTCGTGGCCACTCTCGAGGATGGGTCGACCCACTCGGCCCAGATCATGCTCGTCGCCGTCGGACGCGGCCCCAGTACCAGCGGGATGGGATACGAGGAGGTGGGCGTCGCGATGGATCGCGGCTTCGTGCTGGCCGACGAGCGCAGTCGGACGAACGTCCCCAACGTCTTCGCAATCGGCGACATCGTGCCGGGTCTGCAGCTGGCGCACCGCGGCTTCCAGCAGGGGATCTTCGTGGCCGAGGAGATCGCCGGGCTGAACCCGCCCGCGATCGACGAGCTGGGCATCCCGCGGGTCACGTACTGCGAGCCCGAGATCGGCTCGATCGGCCTGACCGAGGCCCAAGCGAAGGAGAAGTTCGGTGCCGAGTCGGTCGAGTCCTACGAGTACAACCTCGGGGGCAACGGCAAGAGCCAGATCCTCGGGACCACGGGCTTCATCAAACTGGTCCGCCGCACCGACGGACCGGTGGTCGGGGTACACATGGTCGGCACCCGGATCGGCGAGCAGATCGGCGAGGCCCAGCTGATCTACAACTGGGAGGCCTACCCGGCCGAGGTCGCCTCCCTGGTCCACGCGCACCCGACTCAGAACGAGGCACTGGGCGAGGCGCACCTCGCGCTGGCCGGCAAGCCCCTGCACGCACACGCCTGACTCCCCCACCCGTCCGTTCGAAGGAGCATCCCGCAGATGTCGGTCACAGTCACCATGCCGCAGCTCGGCGAGAGCGTCACCGAGGGCACCGTCACCCGCTGGCTCAAGCAGGTCGGAGATGAGGTGCGCGCCGACGAGCCCCTCCTGGAGGTCTCCACCGACAAGGTCGACACCGAGATCCCCGCCCCGGCGTCGGGAGTGCTGCTGTCCATCGCAGCGGAGGAGGACGAGACCGTCGCCGTCGGAGCACCGCTGGGAGTGATCGGCGCCGCTGACGAGGCGCCCCAGGGCGAGGCTCAGGCGGCTCCTGACGCGCCCGAGGCCGCCCCGGCACCCGCTCCCCCAGCGACGCCCGCGGCCCCGGCCCCCGCAACGGCTCCTACTCCGCCGCCGACTCCGGTTTCGGCCCCGGCGCCCCCGCCTGCGGCGACCCCCGCCCGCGCGGCCGCTCCCGTGGGCCAGGTTCCTCCAGACCCCAACCCACCTCGCTCCGGCAGCATCGCCGTTCCCGGAACCGAGACGCCGGTGACCCTGCCAGCACTCGGAGAGTCGGTCACAGAGGGGACCGTCACGCGCTGGTTGAAGAGCGTCGGAGACATGGTGTCGGCCGACGAGCCGCTGCTCGAGGTCTCCACCGACAAGGTGGACACCGAGATCCCCGCGCCCAGCTCCGGGACCCTGCTGGAGATCCGCGTCAACGAGGATGAGACCGCGCAGGTCGGCCAGACCCTCGGCGTCATCGGCACCCCGGCGCCAGCGGGAGCCGCGGCACCCGAGCCGGCGCCGGTGGCTGCCCCGGCTGCAGCGCCGGAGCCCGCACCCGCAACCCAGGCGGCTCCAGCAGCTCCTGCAGCTCCGGACAGTGCGCCGGTCGCGGCCGAGCCCGCCGCCACCGCTCCGGCTCCCGCCAGCAGCGGTGCCCACGCGGGAGCCGCGCCCTCGGACCTCTACGTCACACCCCTGGTCCGCCGGCTGGCAGCCGAGTCCGGCGTCGACCTGGGCACGGTCCAGGGAACCGGGGTCGGGGGCCGGATCACCAAGCAGGACGTCTTCGACGCCACCCACCGGTCCGCAGGCACTCAGGCTCGTCCAGCGCCGGCAGCACCGCCGCCTGCGGCCGCCGCGCAGGCACCTGCTGCCGCTCAGGCTCCTGCGCCAGCGGCCAAGCCAGTCGCGCCCGCACCAGCCCCCGCCGCGGCCGCGCCGAGTGCTCCCGCTGCGGCTGCCCCGGCGGCCGCCGCCGCGGCTTCCCCGGACACGCGCACGGAGAAGATGACCCGTCTGCGCAAGGTGATCGCCGAGCGCATGCTCGAGTCGTTGCAGGTGTCCGCGCAGCTGACCACGGTCGTCGAGGCCGACGTGACCCGGATCGCGGTCCTGAGGGCGAAGCACAAGACCGGGTTCGAGGCACGGGAGGGCGTGAAGCTCTCCTTCATGCCCTTCTTCGCCAAGGCCACGATCGAGGCGCTCAAGGCCTTCCCCGTGGTGAACGCCTCGATCGACCAGGCCGCCGGGACCGTCACCTACCACGACTCGATCCACCTCGGGATCGCCGTGGACACCGAGCGCGGCCTCCTGGTTCCCGTCGTGCGCGACGCGGACGACCTGAACCTCGGCGGCCTCGGGCGCAAGATCGCGGACGTGGCGCTGCGGACCCGCACGAACAAGGTCTCCCCCGACGAGCTGTCCGGGGGCACGTTCACGCTGACCAACACCGGCAGCCGGGGCGCGCTCTTCGACACTCCGATCATCAACCAGCCCCAGGTCGCCATCCTCGGACTCGGGGCGATCGTGCGTCGCCCGGTGGTGATCGTGGACGAGACGGGCGCGGACTCGATCGCCATCCGGTCGATGGTCTTCCTGGCCCTCACCTACGACCATCGCCTCGTCGACGGGGCCGACGCGGCCCGATTCCTGGCCGCGCTGAAGTCTCGGCTGGAGAGCGGCGACTTCGAGGCGGAGCTCGGCTGATGCCGGTGCGCCCCTCGGCGGACCCGGGCTGATGCGGGTCGCCGTCACAGGGGCATCCGGGCTCATCGGCAGCGCCCTCGTCCCCTACCTTCGGGCTCAGGGGCACGACGTCGACAGGCTGGTGCGCCGGCCGGCGGCTGCGCTGGACGAGATCAGCTGGGACCCGGAGCGGGGAACGGTCGACCTCCACCGGCTCGAGGGTGTCGACGCCGTTGTCCACCTGGCCGGCAAGGCCGTCGGCGACCACCGCTGGAACTCGGCATACAAGGCACTGATCCGGGACTCACGGGTCCATGGGACGAGGACGATCGCAACGGCCATGGCCTCCCTCGATCGCCGACCCTCGGTGCTCGTCTCGGCCTCGGCGATCGGGTACTACGGTGACACGGCAGACCGGGCCGTCGACGAGTCCGCACCGGCCGGATCGGGCTACTTCGCGGGGGTGTGCGTCGACTGGGAGGCCGCGGCCGACCCCGCCCGTGCTGCGGGCATCCGCGTCGTTCACTCCCGCAACGGGCTCGTCGTCAGCGGCCGGGGCGGCGCGTGGGGCAAGCTGTGGCCCGATCGTCAGGCTCGGCGTAGGCGGGAGGCTGGGCTCAGGTCGCCAGTGGTGGTCGTTCATATCCCTGCGCGACCACCTCGCCGCGACCTCCTTCCTGCTCGGGAACCTGGAGGGCGGCGTGAACGTGACTGCACCGAACCCCGTGACCAACGCGGAGATGATCAGGGCCATGGGCCGCCTCCTGCATCGTCCGACTGTCCTGCCGGTCCCCGCCAAGGTCCTGGAGATCGTGCTCGGCGAGTTCTCGTCGGAGGTCCTGGGCAGTCTGCGGATCCTGCCGACCCGCCTCCTCGATGCGGGATTCGTGTTCGAGGACCCGACGATCGACCGCGCGCTCGCATCGGCCTGGGCCAGCCGCACTCGCCGACGCTGAGGCCTGGGACGACCGAGAGTCCCGCGTCGGGCGGCGGCTCGGACCTCGGCGCCTGGGCCTCGCCAAGTGCCTCCCGGCGCTCAGCCCGGGGTGACGCTCTCCACGCGCCATCCGGGATCGGGGCGCTCGGAACGCGGGGATTCATCGCCCGGTTCCCCGACCTCGCCCGCCTGGGAGCCCGCCCCCGGAGAGCCCGCACCCCGCCGGCGGAGCGCGACTGACCAACGGGCGGGATCCGCTTGCTTCCACGCGCTGCACGACCGCCCCCGCTGAGTCGACCAGCTCGTAGCCGGATCGCTGGTCGACGACCCGCAGGAGCGCCCGGGACCCGTCGAGCTCCACCTGCTCGACCGTGAGCACCTTCGAGGTGAGGCCCTCGGGGTGCAGGCCGCTCTCTGCCAGCTCGGCCATCAGGGCCGCGTCGTCCTGCCACGCCGTGGACCCTGGGCGTGCGTAGGTCGACAGCCGGGCCGGGTCCTGCTCGGCCAGGACCGCGGCTCGGCGACGGTCCAGCTCGGCCAGGACATCCCGCCACTGCGAGGACCCGACCGGCGGGTTCGTCGCCTCCGCCGACGCCCCCGTCCTGGTGGCAGAGGCTGTGGCGTCCGGGCCGCGTGGGGACGGCAGTACCGACGAACCGCCACTCTTCGGCACCGCTCCGGGATCCGGTTGCACCGCGGCGCCCGCGGCCCCAGCCGACCCGCTCGGGCTGGCAGACCCACCCGACCCACTCGACCCGACCGGCCCGCTCGCCGCCCCACTCGACCCGCTCGACCCGCTCGACTCGACCGACCCACCCAACCGCTCGACCCGCTCGACCCCGCCGACCCGCCCGACGCCCCCGAGGACTCAGCACCATGCCCCGGCCCCGCCGCCGGCGCCAGCTCCCAGGCCGGGTCGATGGCCGGCGCTCCCCCTGACCCGGCCCGCCCGTCGGCGGCGAACCCCGACAGCCGCGCGAGCACCAGCATCACAGCCAGCGCGAATACCGCCAGACCGACAGCGCGCCAAGGTCCTGCGCGGAGGTGACGCCCCACCCTCGTTCGGCGCTCCGCCGCACGTGCCGCCCCACCTCGGTCGCCGCCACCCTCGCCCGACGCACCAGCCCGACCGACCCGCCGGCCGACGCCACGCGCGCGGCGCCACCGGGCCCCACCCGGGCTGCCTGCTCGCCCTCCCCCGGGTCGGGCCCCCGAACCCCCCTGCCCGAGATCCCCAGCACCGCCGGCGCGCCGACCCGGTGCGACACCCCCGGTGAGCTGCTGCGCCATCGCCCCGGACCAACACCGTCCTCCTCCCGGCCCAGGCTCCCCGCTTCCACGCAGGCACCCTCCCCCGAGGTCGCGGTTCCGGCAAGCAGCCATCCACAGGCGGCGGATCCGCGCGCCTCGGGCTACCGTGGCCGTGTGGGCATCCAAGTGCTGGTGGACGATGCGCCCGTGGACTACCGGCTCGCATGGGACCAGCAGCGGGCCTGGCACGCGAAGGTCGCCGACGGAAGCAGTCCCGACCTGCTCTGGCTCCTCGAGCACCCGTCGGTCTACACCGCGGGCCGCCGCACCGAGCCCCTCGACCGCCCGATGGACGGTACTCAGGTCATCGACGTGGACCGCGGCGGGAAGATCACCTGGCACGGTCCCGGACAGCTCGTCGGCTACCCGATCGTCCGCCTCCCCGATCCGATCGACGTCGTCGCCCACGTCCGCCGGATGGAGTCGATGCTGATCGACGTGTGCGCCGCATTCGGTGTGGACGCCGGTCGAGTCGAGGGCCGGTCAGGCGTGTGGATCGGCCGCGATGGACGCGGTGGCGAGCGCAAGGTCGCGGCGATCGGTGTGCGCGTGTCCCGCGGCGTGACGATGCACGGCTTCGCACTCAACTGCGACCCCGACCTGGGCGCCTACGACCGGATCGTCCCGTGCGGCATCCGCGATGCGTCAGTCACCTCCCTGAGCGCCGAGCTCGGCCGCGACGTCACTGTCGCCGAGGCCCGCGAGCACGTCCTGGGCCGGGTCGGGCAACTCCTTGGCAGATGAACCGCAGGCGCCAGGAGCCAGCGACGCGTAGGCTCTCGAACTGTGACTGTCGCACCTGAGGGCCGCCGGATGCTGCGCATCGAGGCGCGCAACACCGCCGTTCCGATCGAGCGAAAGCCCCCGTGGATCAAGACCCGCGCGCGCACCGGACCGGAGTTCATGGCGATGCGCGAGCGCGTCGCCGGTGCCGGGCTGCACACCGTGTGCCAGGAGGCCGGCTGCCCGAACATCTATGAGTGCTGGGAGGACCGGGAGGCGACCTTCCTGATCGGGGGTGCCCAGTGCACCCGGCGATGTGACTTCTGCCAGATCGACACCGGTCGCCCGGAGCCCCTGGATCGCGACGAGCCGCGCCGGGTCGCCGAGTCCGTGGCCACGATGGGGCTGCGCTACGCGACCGTCACCGGAGTGGCCCGCGACGACCTCCCGGACGAGGGAGCCTGGCTGTACGCCGAGACGGTGCGGGCCATCCACGAGCGCAATCCCGGCTGCGGCGTCGAGCTCCTGATCCCCGACTTCTCGGCCAACCCGGTGCTGCTGGCCGAGGTCTTCGCGGCCGCCCCCGAGGTGCTGGCCCACAACCTCGAGACGGTGCCCCGGATCTTCAAGCACATCCGACCGGCGTTCCGCTACGACCGCTCCCTGGACGTCCTCACGCAGGCCCGTCGCTCCGGGCTCGTCACCAAGTCGAACCTGATCCTCGGCATGGGCGAGGAGATCGCGGAGGTCCACGACGCACTGGCCGACCTGCGCGCCGCCGGCTGCGACATCATCACCATCACGCAGTACCTGCGGCCGACTCCGCGGCACCACCCGGTCGAGCGCTGGGTCCGCCCGGAGGAGTTCGTGGCACTGGCCGACTTCGCCACCGGCCTTGGCTTCCTCGGGGTCCTCAGCGGCCCGTTGGTACGGTCGTCGTATCGCGCTGGAAGGCTGCACTCGCAGGCCATCGCCGCACGCGCCGCCGGGTAGGATCCGCCCATGTCGAAGATGGGCGATCGGGTCCGGGTGATCCGTGACAACTACCGGATGGCCAAGCAGCACGACCCCAGGCTGGGGTGGATCCTGCTGGCAATCCTGGTCGTGGGTCTGGGCGCGTTCATCGCCCTCGGCTTGGCCACCGGCAACATGATCACGTGGATCATCGTGGGCGTCGCGACCGTGCTGGTGATCCTGTCGATCGTGTTCAGCCGCCGCGCGATGCGGTCGGCCTACAAGTCGATCGAGGGGAAGCCCGGCGCCGCGGTCGCCGTCGTGCAGAACATGGCCAAGGCCGGCTGGGCCATCGCTCCCGCCGTGGCCGCGAACAAGAACCAGGACCTCGTGCACCGAGCCATCGGCCGACCCGGCATCATCCTGATCGGCGAGGGGGCTGGCCCGGGGCTCCCGGCGCTGCTGACCAGCGAGCGGAAGCGCACCGCGCGGTTCGCCTCCGATGCGCCTATCTCGGAGATCACGATCGGGTCGGACCCCGACCAGGTCTCGATCAGCAGGCTCGAGAAGCACCTGCGCAAGATGCCCAAGGTGCTGGCCCCCGGCGAGGTCACGACCCTGCGCAAACGCCTGGACGCGCTGGCCAGCGCACCCGTCCCCATCCCGAAGGGGCCGATGCCCAAGAGCGGCCGGATCCCACGCGGCGGCAAGCTGCGCTGACGTTGCGCCGCCTCGACCGGATGCCGCTCGGGTCGTGACGCGCGCGCAGCCGCGTACCCCGTACCGTTCTGCCATGGATCGAGCCGACACCGACCCCGCCTCCGTGCCCCGGCGGGCCCAGGCGGAACCGCTCCGGATGCCGGCGCCCCTCGGAGACCGGACGAGGGCGATAGCGGAAGCGCGGTGCGTACCGAGGCCAACGGCTCGGACTGCCCGAGCGCGGCCCCGGCTCGATGGCCACGATGGGACGTCGGATCGCCGCGCTCTTCATCGACTGGATCGCCGCGACGCTGATCGCCCGCGCGCTCGTGGGGACCCCCGAGACCGCCGCGGAGTCCTTCGCGACACTGGCGATCTTCGCCGTCGAGGTCACTCTGTTCACCTGGCTCTGGGGGGCGTCGTTCGGCCAGCGCGTCGTCGGCGTCCGTGTCGTCGGACGGACCAGACGCCTGGGGTTGATAGCAACGACGCTGCGCACCGCACTGATCTGCATCGTCATCCCGGCGGTGGTGTGGGACTCCGACGGCCGGGGGCTGCACGACCGGGCCGTCGACAGCGTCGTGGTGCGGGCCTGAGACGGCCGGGGGCCCGGACGCGCGGGACCCGCCGCCGTCCCGGCGTAACGGGCAGGAAACAATAGGGACACGGACGGGAAATCGCGCCCACATAGCGTCCAGAGCGCACCGGCAGCCGGTTCGGCTGCTGTCCCGGACCCCAGACCTGGGTCGCGCCATGCGCCCCTGCTACCAGGAGGTTGGTTTGTTCAGCAACGCGGACGAAGTCCTCAAGTTCATCCAGAAGGAGGGCGTCAGATTCGTCGACGTCCGCTTCTGCGACCTGCCCGGCGTGATGCAGCACTTCAACGTGCCCGCCGAGGGCCTACCGGAGGAGTTCTTCACCGAGGGCCAGATGTTCGACGGATCCTCGATCCGCGGATTCCAGGCCATCCACGAGTCGGACATGAAGCTGATCCCCGACCTCGGCAGCGCCTACGTCGACCCCTTCCGGGCCGAGAAGACGCTCATCATCAACATGTCGATCCGTGACCCGTTCACCGACGAGCCCTACAGCCGCGACCCGCGCAACATCGCGATGAAGGCCGAGGCCTACCTGAAGTCAACGGGGATCGCCGACACGGCCTTCTTCGCCCCGGAGGCCGAGTTCTACATCTTCGACTCGGTGCGCTTCGAGACCAAGCAGAACGCCGAGCTACTACTTCATCGACTCCATCGAGGGCAAGTGGAACTCGGGCACGGAGTACGAGGAGGACGGCACCCCCAACCGCGGGTACAAGACCCCCTACAAGGGCGGCTACTTCCCGGTCCCGCCGGTCGACCACTTCGCCGACCTGCGCGACCAGATGAGCCTGATGCTCGCCCAGGTCGGCCTGACCGTCGAGCGTGCCCACCACGAGGTCGGGACTGCGGGCCAGGCGGAGATCAACTACCGCTTCGACTCGCTGGCGAAGGCCGCCGATGACGTGATGAAGTTCAAGTACGTCATCAAGGGCGTGGGCTGGGAGGCCGGCAAGTCCGTGACCTTCATGCCCAAGCCGCTCTTCGGCGACAACGGCTCGGGCATGCACGTCCACCAGTCGCTCTGGAAGGACGGCAAGCCGCTCTTCTACGACGAGGCCGGCTACGGCGGCCTGTCGGACATGGCGCGCTGGTACATCGGCGGCCTGCTCAAGCACGCGCCGTCGCTGCTGGCGTTCACGAACCCGACGGTGAACTCCTACCACCGCCTGGTCCCCGGCTACGAGGCTCCGGTCAACCTGGTCTACAGCCAGCGCAACCGCTCGGCGTGCATCCGCATCCCGATCACCGGTTCGAACCCGAAGGCCAAGCGCATCGAGTTCCGCGTGCCGGACCCGTCGAGCAACCCGTACCTGGCGTTCTCGGCGATGCTGATGGCCGGCCTCGACGGCATCAAGAACAAGATCGAGCCGCGCGACCCGGTCGACAAGGACCTCTACGAGCTGCCGCCGGACGAGGCCGCGGACATCCCGCAGGTCCCGGGCTCGCTGCCGGCGGTGCTCGACGCGCTCGAGGCCGACCACGCCTACCTCACCGAGGGCGGCGTGTTCACCGACGACCTGATCGAGACCTGGATCGACTACAAGCGCGCCAACGAGGTCGACCCGATCCGGCTGCGCCCGCACCCGCACGAGTTCGAGCTGTACTACGACATCTGAGCCGAATCGGCCCACGGAGGGAGTCTCCTCTCGACGGGCCACGGCGATGACGAGGGGGCTTCACCCACACGGGTGAAGCCCCTTCGTCGCGTCCTGGCGGTGTCGGAATGGGCTCGCCGGTCCCAAAGTGCACTGGCCCATGACGATCGTGTAACCAATTCCAGCACGGCATTGCCGCGCCCATCAGCATCGTGCGACCGTGGTCGGGCGGCGGGCAGGCTTTTCAGCTGCCGCCCGGTGGATTCCCGGTCACGGCCGGAATGCGGAGGTGGGCGACATGATCCGTACCGCACGCGCCAGCCTGGCTGAGCACTTCGAGCACGTCTGCTACTCCCTGCTGAGGACCACGGTTGTCTGGTTCGTTCCGGCGGTCGTCCAGTTGGACGAGCGGGATCCGATCCTGGGGGCCGGTTCTGTTCCCAGGCCCAACGTGCCCTGAGCGGTCTCTGGGGGCGCTCTGCTTTCGCGATCTCTGATCAGGGCACGGCGGAGGGCCCGGTCCCATTGCTGGGACCGGGCCCTCCGGACGTGCTACGGGTTGCTTCGAGTCACTCTCGTGACCCGTTCGCTCACCGCGTCATGGGATTGAGCACTACTCAGCTGCGGGGAGTAGGTCGGGCTCGGGGTCGGGCTCGGGTGGTCGCCCTTGCCCGGCTTGTGGTGCTTGACCTTGACCCTGACCGTGGTCGAGTCCTCCTGGGTGGCCCACGTGGCCTTGTTGGTCAGGGTGCTCGGCGGATTCAACCTCGTTGACCTCGACCCAGTAGGTCACGGTCCTCGAATCACCGGCTCCTGACGGTGACGCCGCTCCAGGTCACTGTCTTGCCGTCCGCGCTGACGGTGGCTCCCGGGAGGCGGGACCGCACGAAGGTGACGCCGTCGGGAAGCACGTCGACCAGGTCACTGGTGACCGGAACGCGGCGGTCGTTGGTCAGCTTGACCGTGTACTTGATCCTGTCTCCGGCCTTGACCTTGTCGTCGTCAGCCTTCTTGTCCACCGACACGCACATGCTGTTGATGAGCCCGAGCAGCTTCTCCTTCAGCAGGGCGAACCTCGCCACCTTGATGAAGTCGAAATCGTTGATCCCGGCACCGTCCGTGAAGGCACGACCGCCGGAGATAAGGCTGATCGCCCTCTGACCGAATTCGGAGCACTCCGTCGGCGTTGTTCGCAGCACCGACAGCTACGGCGAGGATCCGGCTGTCAGCCCGCCCACCACGGCCGGGATCGCTTGCAGCTCGTTGGCCTCGGCGATCGCCGCGCCGAGCGCCGTCTCCGAGAAGTCCTCGGGCCATGCCTCGGTAGTCACCCGGCTGGCTCGGGGTGCCGTCGGGGAGCAGCATCGTGTTGGGCCGGCCATCGGTCAGGAACAGGACCAGGTCAGGGCGATTGTTCTGCTTCGTGACCTCCCGCAGCGCTGCCTGCCAGTTCGTGCCGCCCGCTGCCACCCACGCGCCGATGGCATTCCTGAAGACGTCTCGCGTCGGCTTCGGTATTGATCTGCGTGGGCGGAACATCGGTGGTCGCCGTCGTCGAGAAGCTGATGAGGCTGACTCCGACCCGGTGCCGACGAGGCTGCCTGACGAGCCCCGAGATGGCGTCCTTCAGGGTCGCCAGGTCGCGTGGCACCGCTGGGTCCCCGCTCGATGGAACCGGAGCGGTCGACCACGACCGCGATGTCGAGGCCGCACTTGTCCTTGACATGCGGGTTCTTCTCCGGCTTCTCCCATTTCGCAGCCTCGCCGAATCGCGAAGGCGTTGCCTGAGCCGCCTGTGGCAGGGCCGCGAGCCCCAGGACCAGTGCTACTGCTGTCACCCACGCCAAGCAGCAGGGCTTTCACCCTGCCGCTTTCGGAGTCAGTTCGGGAACCTAACATCTAGCCTCCTCTTAACCTGCGATGATTGGTAATTTGCCTTGCCCGAATCCCCCCTGCGTCGAGTCCGCCCAACGCATCATGTGGAGGCCCAGGCTTCGCCCAATGGACCCACGCATCGATTGAGATGCGAGTAGCAATAGGCAAAGTATTCGTTACTGAGACGCAGGCGTATCCAACAGTGCGTGTAGTTGCGGTGTCAAGAGGGCGAGGAGGGGACAATGTAGGGGACAAGGAGAAGAAGTTGAGGAATCATCTGATGGGGCTCTGGTAAACAATGCGCGATCAGCCGGATGTGCCACATGAGTCCTCATGGCGCTGGCAGGTCCGGTCCCGGTCGTCCCGGGCCGCTTTGAGCCAGGAAAGCCTTCGCGCGCGCGTTCTCCGGCCAGAGGAGCGCTGACCGACCCAGCGACGCTCCTGAGGTGCACACCCCGGCCCGCTGCCGAGCGCGGGGCGAGCTGCGGCTGCCAACCGTCTGGGACCCGCCGTGAACCATAAGGACCGCGACGCCAGTGTGGGCTGGTCGAGCAGCACGCGCGGACCGCGCCGCGGGGGCGGCCGCGGGCTGCCAGGGCCGCCACCAGCCTGGAATCCTCACTTCCGCTCATGAGCACCAGCGGGCACTCCGATCCGGCCCACACCGCATCGACGAAGGAAGTCACCGCGAAACGCAGTTGGCGGGCAGCTTCGAGGGCGACCCAGCGACACCTGGGACCCAGTAGCTGTGGCTGCTGACCTCGACTCCGCGGGCACCCGGCGACAGCCAAGTGGTCGCCGCTGCCGGCAGCATCGTGACGTGGCGCATGAGCGTATACGGAGCGGTTTGGCCTCGCGACCGAGGATCTCCCGGCCCGACACGTCATCGATGCGCGTGCGACCCGCCACCCTGGCGACATCCCAAAGACCTGTCCCGAGTACCACGCGCCCTTCGGGGTCGACTGCCCGGTACCAGGGGGTCGTCCCGAGGTGATCGGTCCACACCGCCTCCCTCTCGACATCCAGGTGGGCGCTCACAAACTTGCCCTGGAGGCCGGGGGCAACCGCGACCTGATCCTTTCGTGACGTGCGTCGGGCCACCTGAGCGGCGAGGGTCGCTGCCGGCGAGCGCTCCATCGTGACGCCATACCGTGACCTCCGGGTCGCCCGTATCGCGGGCGTCGTCGAGCCTGGCAAGGGCTTCTGGGGAAACCAGCAGCCTAGCGCGCCCGCCAAGCCCCACCCCCACCAATGACCACCCGTCGGGATCGGCTACGGGCCTTCCAGCCTCGGGGTCGACCAGCAGCAGGAATGTGGCCCGTCATGTTCAGAGGGCCCGATCCAGCCTCAGAGCACTTCCGGATCGCGGGGCGTCTTATGGAGAACCGATCGATCGTGCCCGAGACTTCGGCCGTGCCACCAGGGTCAACCGCGATCGGAGCCCATGCCATGGCGTCATGCTACAGGCGCAGACTCCGGTCACGGACCGTAGCGCCTCACGCCAGCTGCAGGTCGCCAACGCGGGCATTGACGTGGTTCCCCGAGTTGGCACCACCTTCGTGCCACACTCCACCGCGTGACTCAGCGTGCGCCGCGCAGTGAGCTGAAGAACACCGGCTACGAGGTGTTCATCGGAATCCTGTCGGTCCTGTCGATCGTCAACATCGGGCTGATGTGGCTCGCGGACGACGCGGACATCCGCAACATCCTGTTCGTCATGAACGGCATCTTCAGCGGCGTGTTCCTCATCGACTTCACGTACCGCCTCACCACCGCACCCTCGCGCACCGGCTACTTCTTCCGTGGCTTCGGGTGGGCCGATCTCCTGGCGAGCGTGCCGATCGCCGAGCTCAAGTTCCTCCGGGGCTTCCGCCTCGTCCGGGTGTACCGACTCCTGAGGGAGATCGGCGTTCGGGTGGTGGTGCGGACCCTCATCCGCGACCGCGCCGGAAGTGCGCTGCTCACCCTGCTGCTCATGGGCATCCTCGTGCTGCAGTTCGGCAGCCTCGAGATCCTCCACCTCGAACAGCACGCCGAGGGCGCGAACATCACCACCGGCTCGGACGCGCTCTGGTACACGATCGTCACGATCTCGACCGTCGGATACGGCGACCAGTACCCCGTGACGAACCCCGGGCGGGCCGTGGGCTCGCTCATCATCGTCATCGGGGTCGGGATCTTCGGAACCTTCACCGGCTACCTGGCCAACCTGTTCCTCACCCCGGCGAAGGCACCGGCCGCAGACGCGGAGGCATAGCCACCGGCGCGCAAGCTCGTGTCGCGCGCGGCGCGCGCCCGATCGAGTGCTGTGATGGACCCGTTGGTGAGCGGTCCGCCGGACCGCCTACGAGAGAGGCCCGCCCGATGTTCGATGACAATGGCTCGTTCCTGCTCGCCGTGTTCGAGTTCTTCCTCTTCTTCGCATGGTTCATGTGCCTCTTCTGGATCTTCGGCGACATCTTCCGCAGCCGGGACCTCGGTGGCGGAGCGAAGACGTTCTGGGTGATCTTCGTCATCCTCCTGCCGTGGCTGGGCATCATGGTCTACCTGATCGCCCGCGGCAGCGGGATGTCGCAGCGCACCTTCGAGGAGCAGGCGCACGCCCACGCGGCGCAGACGGCCTACATCCAGTCCGTGGCCGCGAAGTCGGGGGGCTCGTCGACCGACCAGATCGCGACCGCCAAGTCGCTGCTGGACTCCGGGGCCATCACCCAGGCGGAGTTCGACGCCCTGAAGTCGAAGGCGCTCGCCTGAGAGTCAGATCAGGGCGTACTTGGTGAAGCTGGCGTGGATCCCGTCCTCGTCGGGCGTGCCGGTGACGTCGTCGGCGGCCGCCTTGACCACGGGCAGCGCGTTGCCCATCGCGACCCCGATGTCGACCAGGGTCAGCATCTCGAGGTCGTTGAGGCCGTCGCCGTAGGCCATGGTGACCGCGATCGGCAGGTCGAGGTGCTCGACGAGCGCCTCGATCGCTGCCCCCTTGTGAACACCGGTGAGCGACATCTCCCCGCTGTAGCGACCGAGCATCGGGACGGTGCCGGGGATCACCTCGAAGACGTCTGCGAACTCCTCCCGGATGGTCTCGATCGGCAGGGAGGAGTCGAGGAACATGATCTTGTTGATGTCGTCGCGGGCCGGGTCGGCGCCGATGACGACCGAGTCGAGGAAGCCGCCCAGGCCACGCTGGAGCTCGGCGAGGACGTCCTCGTCGGTCACTCCCCCGAACAGCAGGCGGCGCAGCCACGTCCGGCTGTGCGTGCTCCCGTACAGCCCGGAGTTCGACTCGAGCAGGTACTGGATGCCGTGATGGTCGAAGTAGTCCACGACGCGGCGGACCTGATCGGCTGGCACGCACCGGTGGGCGACGACACGGCCCTGGAACTCGATGTAGCCGCCGGCGGCGGCGATGATCCCGTCGAAGCCGATGTCGGTGATCTCCTGCCAGAGCTCCGAGGTAGATCGACCCGTGCACAGGAACACGAGGTGACCGTTGGCGCGCGCCTGCTCGACGGCCAGGCGGGCGCTGTCGGGCACCAGGCCACGGTCGTTGACCAGCGTTCCGTCCACGTCGATGAAGATGGCTCTGCGGTCCGTGGGCTGCGTGGCTTCGTCCATGGGTTCATCTTGGTGATGCCCGGGGATCCTCGCCATGACAACAGCCAACTCGGCCCCAAGCGTCGCCGCGGGCTAACCTGCGGCATGGGTCAGCTCAGCCGGGCAGGGGGCGTCATGCCCGCGTGGAGCGATGCCAACGGTGCCGCTCGTGCCACGGACCGGTTCCTGAGCAGCTACGGCCATGAGCCCGACGGGGTGTGGGCGGCGCCGGGCCGGGTCAACCTGATCGGCGAGCACGTCGACTACAACGGCGGGCTGTGCCTGCCGATCGCCCTGCCGCACCGCACTTTCGTCGCCCTGGGTCGCCGGGAGGATTGGCGAATCCGCCTGGTGTCCGCGTTGGCGCCGGCTGACGTGTGGACCGGCGCGGTGGACGACGTGGCACCCGGGCGCATCACCGGCTGGGCCGCGTACGCCGCGGGCCCGGTCTGGGCGCTGCGCCAGGAAGGCCTCGCCATCGGCGGATTCGACGCCGCGATCGAGTCGTGCGTGCCGGTGGGCGCGGGCCTGTCCTCGTCGGCGGCCATCGGGTGCGCGGTCGCGGTGGCCCTGGACGCCACCTACGAGCTCGGGCTCGCGGCGGACGATCCCGGGCGGACGCGGCTGGCAGCCGCGTGCGTGGCCGCCGAGAACCACATCGCTGGGGCACCGACCGGGGGGATGGACCAGGCCGCGGCACTGCGCGCTCGGGCGGGCCACGCGCTGCTTCTGGACAGCCTCGACGCCAGTGTGGCCCACGTCCCGTTCGACCTGGGGTCCGCTGGTCTGGAGCTCCTGGTCGTCGACACCCGCGCACCGCATGCCCTGGTCGACGGGCAGTACGCCGACCGTCGCCGCAGCTGTCACGCGGCCGCCCGCCGGCTCGGGGTCGACAGCCTGCGCGAGATCACCGACCTGAATGCCGCACTGGCCGAGCTCACCGATCCCCGGGAGCGGGCCCGCGTGCGCCACGTCGTCACCGAGATCGATCGCGTCCGGCGGTTCGTCGCCCTTCTCCGGGCGGGTCGGGTGGACGAGGTCGGTCCCCTGATGGACGAGTCCCACGAGTCGCTGCGAACCGACTACGAGGTCAGCTGCGCTGAGCTCGACCTCGCGGTGCGCGCGGCGCGCAGGGCCGGAGCCCTGGGGGCGCGGATGACCGGCGGTGGCTTCGGCGGCTCGGCGATCGCCCTGATCGAGGCCGGATCGGGGGGACCGGTCGGTGAGGCGATCAGGAGGGCGTTCGCGGACGCGGGCATGCGCGAGCCCGACCTCCTTTCCGCCCTCCCCAGCGCGGCAGCCGGCCCAGTGGAGACGCGAGCAGACATGCGCCGCTGAGTCCCACGGGTCATCGGCCTCGCTCCGGCCGATGGCGCTCAGCGTCCAGCCTGCGTCGAAGGGACGCGAGCTCCGGGCTGTGCCAGGTCGGCGGCGAATAGGCCATCGAGCAGATCCGATCCGGGCTCTCGCGGGGACATCCCGCCCGAACGGCAGTCGCCCAGCCCGCGGTGCCCGGAACCTCCCACCCGGCGGCGTGGTCGAGGGCTCTGGCGAGCTCCTCGGGCTCGGGGTAGAAGGGCGAAAGGCTTCGCCACCTCGCCGTGGAGCCGCCCGCCCACCGCGTTGCGGCCCCCAGGCCGGCCAGGGATTCCGCCACCCCCGGTATGGCGGACAGGCCGAGCGCGAACAGCAGGGACAGTGCGTTGGTCACCGCAGTCAGGTCCACGATGCCGACGTCGCGTCCCGTCCGCTGCCAGGTCGTGAACATCCCGCGACGCATCCAGGGTGGCCCCGGGGACAGCGCCCGCCGGAGGCGATGCGAGCCGACCGTCCGGCAGGCCGCGCTGCGCGCCTCGTGCGTCGGGACGCGGCCTGCGAGCGTCAGCTCGAGGAGCATCACCGCGGTGTCGTCGCTGTCCGTGGGCAGGTCCGGCGCCCAGGCCGGGACGGCCCCATACGGCCAGAATGCATAGCCTCCGCCCGGCCGCGCGCACGACTCCAGCACGTCCAGCCAGGTGTCGGGAACGGGCCGTCCCGCCCGCCGAAGCTCTCGTACCGCCAAGGCCGTGACGAAGCCGTTGCCGTCCTCGACCGATCGCCGTCCGGCCAGCGGACGACGCTGCGGACGCCCGTTTCGACATGGCCGTCGCCGTGCCGCCCGGGAAGCAGTCGGTCAGTGGGCTCCACGGTCATGTCGGGCGCACGCCTGCCTGCAGCCAGGCGGACCCCGTCCGGTCGACACCCACCCCGACCATCCCGTGACGCCATCGTCCGTCCTGCGGGCCGGACACGAGAGCCTGGTGGACGGCCAGCGATTCGGGGGCCGCCGCGACCGGGCCGGCCGTCTGGCCGCCGAAGATCTCGGTCACCGCCTCGGCCGTTGCCGCGTCAGAGGACCAGATCGCCTTCGCGAACGCGAACCAGCTCACGGCCAATGGCGTCCCCTCGGCGTCCAGCACCACGCTGACCCCTGACGGCCGGGGGCAGCACAGCCGAGGACCCGGCCATCCGGCTCGGCTTACCTGGCCAGGACCGACCGCGCCCCAGCAGCTCCCCCACGAGCCCGACCAGCCGGCCGGGGTCGCCGACGACCCCGGCCACCGAGGCCAGCGACCTGACGGTCAGGCACGGCACCCGGGCGTAGAGCTCCACCGAGTCGTCGTCGTTGCACCCGGCCATCCGCCAGCGCAGCCCAGGCACGAGCCGCGTCACGCGCTCACCGACCTCCGCCCACGGTCCCGGTACGACAGTGCCGACGGGCAGCTCTACGTAGACCTTCGCCCGGCGGATGGCGTCGAGATGCCGAAGGCCCAGCCAGGCACCCCAGCGCAGGGCCCGGCCCTGCTGGAGCGCCGCCCAGGAGGCCAGCTCGACCGGCGAGCCGGCCAGCGCCGCCGCCGCCTCCCCACACCCTGCCAGCCGCTGGGACTCAGCCACTTCCGGTCCGCCGACCTCGCAGGTCCACCGCAGCGCCGCGTCCCTCGACGACCAGGCGAACTCGACCGGCATCCCGGTGCCGGTGAGCGTGCTGCCGCGCCAGGCGACCTCGGGCCACTCAGACCGCGCGACGGGTTCGAGAGCCAGCGCCAGGGCATGAGCAGCGTCCCGGGCGTCCTGCGGCCGAACGGCCTCCAGCCGGGCGATGGTCCGGGCGACCGATGCCGGCAACTCGTCTGCGCGCGGGTTCGACGACGGGCGGGGCGAAGGCGGGCTGGCAGGCGGCACCGGGCTGGGCGACGTCAGTGAACTGGGCAGGCTCGCCGGCTCCGCCGGTCCTACCGGGTCGGATGTCAGGGGGCTGGTCCGCAGGGGGCTGGTCCGCAAGAGGCTCATCGGATCGGCAGCACCTCCTCGCTGGTCTCCACGAACGCCCGCTGGTCGAACATGCCGGGGCCGGTGAAGGTGAACCGCACCCGGTAGGTACGCAGCGTGGGGTCGCGCAGCGCGATCCGCAGCCGCAGCGGCTCGGTGGAGCCGCCCGGGCAGCTCGCGCCGCAGCGACCGGTGGTAGGCGTGCGCCGGGTCGTCGTACTCCACGTCGACGATGACCCGGTCCACCCCGGCGGCCGCGAACGACGGGATCAGCACCAGCTCCAGCGCATCGGTGAACAGGTCGTCGACCCGGACCATCGAGAGGTCCACGGGCACCGGGTCGGTCCGCTCGACGGTGCCGTCGGTGAGCGTCTGCACCAGGCTCACCGAGACCGCGCGGTCCGCGGGCACCGGCAGCGCGCCGCGCAGCCGCCACTGCTGCGGCGGGAGTCCCGGACGTGAGCGTCACCAGGTGCCTGAGCTCGCGGTCGCCGTACCCGGTGGCGCTCAGGCGCACGTCGATCGACTGCGACGACCTCCCAGTCGACGTTGCCGGACTCGACCGTGATGGTGCGCAGGTCGAGGTGCTCGTGCGGGTTGACGACGACGTCCCGGTCGGTCGAGTCGGGCTTGGCGATCGAGTAGCTCAGGGCGTCGGCCTCCCAGCCGGACGGCTGCCGTCGAAGCCGAGGTCGAGGCGCGCGTCGTAGCTCATGGTCAGCTTGTCGTCGAGGAACGTGGTGAACGTCTTCGGCCCGCGGTCCTGCGGGTCGAAGACGAGGTCACCGTGCGTGACGTGCTGGGCCGGCCCGTAGTCGATGGACAGGTGGGCCTCGGTCAGCCCCAGGTCGGTGACCTCGCCCGGCATCCGCGCGGTGACCTCCAGCTTGCGGAAGAACGGGTGGTCCAGATCGACCATCGTGATGACCTTGTCGGCCTCGTCGAGCTCCTCGGCCAGCAGTCCGACGAAGCCCTGCGGCGCCAGCGTCCGGCGCACGGCCTCGTCCGCTGGTAGCGCAGGGTGAGGTCGCGGCGCTCCTCCTGCCGCACGAACCGCAGCTTGAACGCCGCCGACGGTCGGGTTGGGGTTCGGGCTTGCCGCGGCTGCGGGTTCGGGGTCGGAGTCGGGTTGGGGTTCGGCGTCGGGGTTCGGGTTGGGGTTCGGGTTGGGGTTCGGGTCGGGGTTCGGGTTCGGCGTCGGGGTTCGGGTTCGGGGTTCGGGTGTCGGGTTCGGGGTGGGGTTCGGGTTGGGGTTGGGGTTCGGGTTCGGTCGGCCGCGCCGCTGCGCAGCACTCCGCTCCAGGACGACGCCGGTCGCCGCCGCGGCGCCGTGCACCTGGACCTGGGCGACGCGGTTGTCCGGGTCGCCGCCGAACGGGCCGTGGCTGCCGGGACGGGCCGCCGCCACGGTGTCGCCGAGGGCCTCCTGGACCACGGGGTCGCCGCCGGCCCGGCGGACCAGCGCGACGGCGACGTCGAGCCGGCGCCGCGAGAGCCGCAGGTTGTACGCCGCGCGGACGGGGTCGGTCTGCGGGTTGGCGTGCTCGTGGCTGGCGTAGCCGCGCACGTCGACCTGCCGCGGCGCGGGCAGCTGCGCGATCCACCGGCTAGCCGGTCGGCGCCCGCCTCGGGCCCGGTCCACGCGCCGTCGCCCTCCATCTGCTGGATGCCGGTGGCCTGCCGGAAGCGCGGGTCGGTGGTGGTGTTCTCGACGTAGGACGCGGAACTCCGTGGTTGGGCGGCTGGGTCGACCAGCCCGATTCTCGGCCGGCTTGTCCATGTCGAAGAAGAGGCAGAAGATCTCGCCGGCCGCCTGGCGCCGCGGGCGGCCAGGTGACCTCGACCCGCACCGACTCGCCGGGGTTGACCGCCCGGGTGACGCGTGCCGTCGGCGGCCAGCGGACGCTCCTGCCCGCCGAGTCTGACGCGCGCGCCCGCGCCGCGTGACCCGCAGGGTCTCGGTGGTGCCGCGGGTGCCGGGCACGTGGGTCACCGACAGCCCGGCCGGCAGCGGGTTGGGCGAGATGGCCTCGGCTGCAGCACGGCCAGCGGCGGGGCGCCGCGGGCGGGTCCCGTGCGTGCGCGGCACCGGGGCCCGCCGCGCCACCGGCGGAGGCATCCGCGGCTGCCAGGGTCGCCGCGCGGGGGCACTGGTGGCCCACCGGCGGGGTTCGGGCACCGGCGGCCCACCACCGGGGGTCGGGACAGTCCCCCGCCCGGGACCGGGCGTCCCGCCGCCGGGTTGGGCACCGGAGCCCACCCCCGGGGTCGGGCGTCGGCGTCCCTCCGCCGGGGGTCGGCGTCGTTCCGCCACCGGGGTCGGGACAGTGTCGTCCCCGCACCCGGGGTCGGGACCGGGCCCCACCGCCCGGGGTCGGCACGGGCGCCCCGCCGCCGCCGGGAGTCGGCGCCGGCCCCACCTACCGGAGTCGGGCGTCGGCGTCCGCCGGGCGTGCAGCTGCCCGGGGGCGAGCGTGGGCGTGAACCAGTCGGCGAGCAGGTGGTCGGTGAAGAGCTGGAGCGCCCACTTCTCCTGCTCCTTCTCGTCGGCCTCGTCGGTGAAGTTGTTGCACCACGATGTCGATGGCGCCCTTGGCCTGCAGCCACTCCATGGCCGCCTCGATGCCGGCCTTGAAGAACATGTACTGGCCCTCGAGGCCGGCGCTGAGGTGGGTGAAGACCTGCTCCATGTGGGCGGTGATCGTGACGTCGAGGGCCGGTCGCAGCGCCAGGTAGGACAGCGAGTAGACGACGCCGACGGGGGTCACGCCCTCCTTGAGCGCCTGCTCCATGATGATCGCGCCCTCCTGGCTCAGCACCAGGTTGAAGGCCGCCCGGTTGGCGGCGTCCATGGTCGGCACGGTGGCGCCGAGGATCTGCTCGGTCGCCCGGAACGCCCCCTCCGGCGCCGGGGTCGCCGTCGGTGCCGCCGGATCCCTGGAGGTCCAGCGCGATGCACTGCACGGCCCCGTTCTCGAACGGCGGCGGCGCCAGCGTGACCGGCAGCACCACGCCCGGCTCGGAGCTGACCCGCGACTCGATCTTGCTGAGCGTCGACCGCGGCAGCTCCAGCGTGGACTCGAACATCATGAAGCCGCCGCCCTCGGCGACCCCGCCGGCCTCGGCGGGCCGGTAGGTGAGCAGGGACAGCGCGGGTCGTGCCGTCCGAGCGGTTGGCCAGCGCCACGCGGCCGGGCAGGTACCAGAAGCGGCTCGGGTCGGCGTGGTCGCGGTAGACGGTGATCCCGTCGACGACCATCGGCTTCGAGGCTCAGCATCGCGGTCTCCGATCGCTGGCAGAGTTGGTCAGGGCAGGCGGGGCACCAGGACCGGGTCCGCCGACGCGGTCCAGTCCGTGCGCGTGCCGCAGGCCGTTCTCGAACAGCACGGTCGAGCGCCACTCGTAGCGGTTGCGGGCCACGTCGACGTAGTCGAACTCGAACCGCGCCCGCGGCGTCCGGCCCGTCGAGCTCGAACCGGGCGGCGTAGCTGAGGTTCGCCATGAAGTCCTCGAACCGCAGCTCCACGGTCACCTTCTCGACCGACCGCGGCCTCCCAGTCCGCCGGCGGCCGCACCTCGACCACGCGGTGGCCGAGCTTGTCCGGGCTTCGACGATGATGCGCGGCTCGTAGGTCACCGAGGGCGGCAGCTGCTTCACCCGGCCGTCGAGGTAGCTGAAGGTCACCGTGTACTCGATCGGCGGTCTGCGTCGGGTCGCGCAGGTCGACGACGAACGTCGGCGGGTTGGTCGCCCTGGGTGAGGTGCAGGGTCTCCTCGACGAGCACGTCGTTGGCCGGGTCCTCGTAGCGCACGTCGACGAAGATCGTCGCGGATCTCGTCCCACGACACGCTCGGCCAGCACGGCCAGGGTGCGCGCCCGGAACGGGTTGCGGACCGTGATCTGCTCCTCGTCGGAGACCGACCAGCCGCTGTCGACGTCGTTGCCGTCGACGGCCCGCATCACCCGTCCGCACCTCGTACGACGTCTGGTCGCGGTCGACGACGAACATCGGCCACAGTCGCGTCGGGCTTCTTCTCCGTCAGCCGGAACAGCTCGCTGCTCGTCGATGCCGTTCGCCTCGTCGCGGTAGCGCACGTGCACCTCGACGGAGTCGAACCGCGTCCACGGGATCCGCTCGGCCAGCACCGCCACCGACCGGATCGTGAACAGGTCCTCCTCCGGCTTGAGCGACACGATGTCGTCGGTGACCGGCCTCGTGCCCGCTGCTCAGGCTCGCCGGGCCGCTCGGAGGTGTCGACGTCCTTGAAGCGACCTCGTAGGAGACGTCGACCTCGCGGGCCATGACGCCGTCCTGGACGTCGCTCAGCCACTCGAAGTCCGCGGTCCACGGCGTCCGGCGTCAGCAGCGAGTTGCGTGGCACGCCGCCGTACTCGGCGCGCACGTCGATGCTGTCGATGAGCGGGGCGGCGAGGTTGGGCCGGTAGAGCGCCTGCAGCCTTGCGCTTCTTGAAGAAGTCGCGGTCGACTGTCACCTCCCGGACCAGCCGGTCCAGCAGCTCCGGGGAGGCGGCGATCACCGAGAACAGCGACGCCAGGTGGCCCTGCGGGTAGATGCTGCGCCGCACCGTGGTGCGCTCGGAGAAGTTGACGTCGAGGTGCTTCCTGTCGATGCGCGTGTAGTCGGTGCGCTTGTAGGAGAAGGACACCTGGCCGCTCGACGCGGCGGGGCCGCCGGCGGCCAGCCGGCCTGCTGCGCGGCGAACTCGCCGACCGCCTTCAGGGCCTGCACCCAGTCCGGTCGGGCTGTCTGGGGCGTCCAGGGCGGCAGGCTCGGCCTCGAAGAACGCCGTGGTGATCATCGCCTTGACCTGGGCCAGCGCGGCGTCGCGGCGGTCGATGACCCCCTCGGTGTCCTCGGGCGACGAACGTGTCCGCGCGCAGGTCGATCGCCTTGGACTCGTCGAGCTCGTCGACCACCTTGGAGATGTCGGAGGAGAAGATCCACAGCTTGGCGCCGAAGGTCTCGTCGAGGTGCTTCTGCACGCGGTCCCAGTCGATCGACAGGGTGACCTGGTACGCCGGCCGCAGCGCCAGGTAGTCCAGCGAGTAGATGACGGCGACCGGCATGATCGCGGCGTCCAGGGTGCCCCGCACCAGCGCGTAGCCCGCCTCGTCGAGGAGCACCGAGAACGACGCCTGGTTCTCGCCGTACAGCGACGGCTTGGCGTTGTGCATGGCCTTGACCACGAACTGCGGCTCGGGCGCCGGCTCCCCCTCGACCGGGACCGCGGCGCTGTCGGTGCCCATCGCGATCAGGCGCACGGTCCCGTCGACCAGCGGCACCGGCGCCGAGGCGCGGATCGTCGTCCAGGTCGAACTGCGAGCGGATCTTCTGCCGCAGCGAGCCGATCTGGCGCCTCGGTCGAGCCCGATGTTGCAGTCGAACGACAGCAGCCCGCCCGTCCGGCTGCCCCGCGGAACCCGATCAGCTGGAACATCGGCGTGCCGTCGAGGATCGGTCAGGTGGGGCGAGGTGGGCAGGTAGTACCACTGCAGCGGGTCGGCGTGGTCGGGGAACACCGAGATCCCGTCGATGACGCGCGCACCGCGAGTCCAGGAGCAGCATCTCGGCCCCTCAGGCGGGGAGCTCGAGGAACACCGACTCGCTCGGTGACGTCCGCTCGGGCCCGACCGTCCTCCGCGTGCCGTCGAGCAGGAAGTAGGTGACGGTGACGTGTACGACGCGTCGGCCCCGTCCTTCACCGGCACGGTCCACGTCCGGGCTCGGCGTGTCGGTGCTGCGGAACAGGAACTCGTCGGTCTTCGGCGGCGTGCGACGCCGTCGTAGCTGCAGCGAGACGTTGACCAGCTTGAGCCGGGTCCAGTCGAGCAGGTCGGGGACCATCTTCACCTCGAGCTTGTCGGCGAACTTCTCGCCCGATCTCGAACCGCGTCCCCTTGGCGTCCGGCACCTCGACGTCCATCGGTCGTGCCGTTCGCGCCGGCCGATCGTGGCCTGGTAGGACAGCCTGCCCTTGGTCTCGTCGATGGTCGGGAACGTCCAGTCGTCGAGACTTGCCTTGCCCTCGCCGCTGAGGGTGACCGCGAAGTCCTGGCAGGTAGCCGTTGGCCGGCTCCTCGTAGGTGGCCTGGACGGTGATCTCGGCGATGTCGTTGACCAGGTCGCCGACGGCCTGGAAGGTGACGGTCCGCAGCGACCGGAACGGGTCGTCGATCGAGATGATGTCCGCGTCGGTGGTCAGCACGCGGACCGGTGATCTCGCGCCCGTCGCCCTTCATCGTGTAGGTCGTCTGGTAGGTCACGTCGCCCGTGCGGGGCCGGCCGATGAACTCCAGCAGCCGTGCCCGGTCGCGGCGTCCGAGCCGGTCAGGTTGAAGAACCGCTCCACCGGGCTGGTCGCCCCCGGTGTAGCGCACCCGCACCCGCGCCCGGCGACCTGCTCGAAGTTGATGTCGCCGTTGACGACGTCGAGCTTGAGCACCGGCAGGTTGCTGAGCTTGACGTTGAGGTCGGTGCCGTCGTCCTCGATCTCCTCCGAGGTCCACGGGCTCGACGTCGCCCTCGAAGTGCACGGTGTAGGACCAGAAGAACTTCCGGATCTTGTCCGCGACGATGAACTCGGCCTTCTGCGGCTTGCCGGCGTCCTCCTTGGTGAAGGTGGGCTCGACGGTCTTGGCGTTCTCGCCGTGCGGGTAGCGGACCTTCACCTCGACCAGCGTGATGCCGTAGTCCTCGAAGTTCGGCGTCCACCCGGACGCTGAGGCGCAGCGTGCGCAGGAACTCGTCGACGCTGATCTTGGAGTAGTAGTCCTCCCACTTCAGCGGCTGGCCGTCCGGGTCCTTGAGGCTGGTGACCGTCGGGAGCATGCCCTGCGGGTGGATCGTGCCGGATGATCGCCTTCGCCTCGCTCCACTCCACGTGGACGTCGCTGATCTGGGTGTTGGTGACCTCGCGGTGGACGTCCTCGATGTCCTGGCCGTCGGTCCAGCGCCGTGACGCTCGGGTCGACGTCCGCGACCGCCTGCAGCAGGTTGCGCTTGCACCCCCTCCTCGAGCTGCTTGGTGATCAGCTCGTGCACCCAGCCGTCGAAGCTCGGCCTGCTGCTCGGCGCTCAGGCCCGGGTCGGCCACCAGCTCGAAGTGGGTCTCGGTGACCTCGTTCTGGTAGCGCGCGGCTGCTCGGTGATCTCGGTGTAGCTGTCCTCGCCCCAGAAGCTCGTCCTCGGTGTCGACGTCCTGGAAGAACGAGTAGAAGGAGTCGGCGTGCCAGGTGCCCCCAGGCCTCGGCCTCGGGCAGCCGGCAGTAGTGGTCGAGGTCGTAGATCACCTGGATCGCCGAGCCCGAGCCCTTGCTCAGCGTCTCCTTGAAGATGGCCGTGCCCAGCACGCTGAGCTCGAGGAAGAAGCAGGCGGTGTTGTTGCCGGTCAGCGACGGCGACGGTCGCGCCGCTGATCTCCTCGACGACCTTGCCGTCCGCCTGCAGGACCAGCCTGACCGCGCCGTCGAGCCAGGGACGGTCTGCAGCTGCACAGTGGGCGCGCTCCCGCCGGGAACCTGGCGTTGACCTCCTGCCTGGAGCCCGTCGCGGATCCGCGGCCTCCGTCTCGCGGCAGCATCGTCAGGTCGGTGTCGAAGGCCACGAAGCCGCCGAACTGGCTCTCGCCCTCGACCCGGATCGCGTCGTACTCGATGAAGCGCAGGGCGAGGCCCGCCGGTCTCGAGCCGGGCGATCCGGGGGAACCGCGGCATCACGTAGAACACGTGCGGCTTCGCCGGGTCGTCGTCGCCGTGGACTGGTGGTCGGCGATCATGCGGACGTTGTCGAGCTTGAGCATCTTCCTCGGTGTCCTCTCCGGTCGGCGTCGTAGGGACGGGTTCAGGTGCGCCAGGTGCTGGCATCGCCGAGCACCTGGACGGGTCCGGGGCCTCCTCCGAGCGCAGCGGCCTCGGGCCCGCTGCCGGCGACCCGCAGGAGGTAGCGGACCGCGAGCAGGCCGGCCTCCCCGGCGAGCGCCCGGCGGACGGTCGCGAGGTCGGCGGGCCCGAGGCTGACCCCGAAGGCCGCGTCCTGCGTCGTGGTGCCCGACGGAACGGTGGCGGCGAGGAGGCGAGCGTCCCCGTCGCGACGCACCAGCAGGGCGGACTCCTCGGCCTCGAACGGCGCCGGGGAGAGCCGCGCATCGGCGGCCGCCCCCGCGGCGACGCACGCCGCCCGGGCCGCGTCCTGCTGGGCGTCGGACACCAGCAGCGAGGTCGTGACCATCAGCATCGCGGTGCCGGCCACCTCCAACAGGGACAGCTGGGGTGCGCCGCGTCCCGTCGCGCACCGGGCCCGCGGTCACCGGCAGGAAGCGCCAGTCCGACCCGCCCCGCACCCCCACCACGCGCAGCCCGGCGGCCTCGACCACCACGGGCTGCTGCGGCAGCGTGCCCCGGGCAGCCACGGCGCGTCGTCGAAGGAGAAAGCGTCCAGCCAGACCGCCGCGTCGGGCAGCGCCTGCTCGACGGTCACCGGGCCGGCTCCGCGGGTGGTGGCTCGGGCCTAGACGGTCACGTCGTCAGCGTCCCGGGGAAGCGCCAGCCAGGCCCGGCCGGTGCCGGGGCGCAGCCGGGCCCGCGAGGTCGACCCTGTCACCGGACCAGTGCGCGCCGGCACTGACCGTGACGTCGGCCAGGTCGAGCAGGCCGTCGGTGGCGTTGACCGGGATCAGCCGCAGGCCCAGGTCGGCCGGGGTGACCACCGGCGTGGGGTCCCGGTCGACCCGCCGCGGAGCGGCCGACACAGCGCGCGGGTCCGTGGTCGGTGTCCACGACGGCGGTCCCCGCGAGGTCGTAGACCAGCGGCTCGCCGGGCGCCAGGACGCAGCGTGACCTCGGCCGGCGCTGGCGGGACGAGCCGGGCAGTGACCTCGGCCGCGAAGGGCCGATGGGGCGGGACGGGCGGCGCGGTGAGCCGAGCCGTCGCAAGGACCACGCCGGCCGGCATCGCGGGCATGGTGGTGTGCACCACGATCCGCTCGTGGCCGTCGGTCAGCGGCGGTGCGGTGTGCCGGCGCACGGAGTCCTCGTTGGAGCCCTGGCGCGATGACCGCGTTGCAGGTCAGGCGCAGCAGCCGGCGTGCGGCGGTCGGCTCGGAGAGGTCCCAGGTCAGCGTCGTCCGGCTGCCCCAGGGGGCGGGGAACAGCCAGCCGCCGTCGGAATCCTCCCCGGCTTCGCCGGCTGCATGGCCGACGCCATCGCCGAATGCCGGTGTCGCCAGCCGGGTGACGACCCGGTCCAGCACCGCGGCGGCACGCAGGCGCGAGTCGTCGGGGCCGCCGGTCACCGTCACGCCGGGCAGGCCGGCTCGGGCCTGCTCGTCCAGAGCCTCGGGGCGTGACCGGGCCCGGCCCGAGCCCCGCGAGCAGTGCGTCGACGTCGACCGACAGGGCGCCGGGGCACCGCGTCGCAAGCCCACGCACCGTCACGCAGGCGACGGCGCCGAGGGCGAGGAGGCCGCCCCTGAGCGCGCCGACCAGCAGCTCGCCGGCGACGCCGTCCAGACGCACCATCGTGGGCAGCACGCGACCCGCCACTGCGTCGAAGGGCTGGGGGGCGAGCGCTGCCGCCGGGACGCCGAGGTCGGTGGGCGCGACCAGGCGGATCACCCCGTCCGCCAGTGGCGCGGGCCGGACGACGAGCTCCGTGGGGTCGTCGCGGTGCCCGGGGTCCAACGGCACGTCGACCGTGAAGCCGGCGGTCACGACGGCGAACTGGGCCACCTCGCCGTCGCGCTCCTGGAGGTAGACGTCGACGCTCAGGGGGCCGCGTGGCGCCGTCGACCGGCGCCGGGCTGAGCCCGGTGGGGATCGCGGCGACGACCGCAGGCTGCTCGAAGGCGGCGTACGCCCGAGATGACGCCGACCCGCACGGGTCGCCCGAAGTCCGGAAGCCCGGTGTAGGTGCTCACGTCGGGAGCCGGGGCGCCGGGAGGACCAGGAGACTGGTGTCGGCCGAGCGTGCCACGGTGTCGGCCTCGCTGGTCCCCGAGACGTGCACGAGCGTCTGGCGGTAGCGGAACTCGCCGGACCCCCGGTCCAGCAGCCAGTCGAGCAGTGGGACGGGCACGGCCACGTCGAGCTGAAGGATCTGCCTGTTGAGGATGACCGCCCCGGTCACCCCGTCGAACTGGACGCCGATGAGCGTCAGGTCGCGCTCCGGGTCGCCGGTGGCGCCCAGCCCGCCCTCGGTCGTGAGCACCGTGACGACCCGGGGCAGCGGGCGACCCGGCGGTCCAGGGTCTGCTCGACCGCGAGGTCGGGGTCGACCACGGTCCGGACCCCCGTCACGTCGAGGCTGGCGTCGGCGGGCTCGGAGCCCTCCACTGCCTCGCGCGGGGTCACCAGCAGGGACACGGTGCCGCCGGGCGCCAGCCGCGCCGGGAGGTCTCCGGTGACGGTGGCCGGCACCGGGCGCGCCGCCCGCGCTCACCCATGCCGGCAGGGTCGGCACGACGACGGTGACGTCGCCGTCATTGCGGAGCGTCACCCGCACCGAGCGGTCGGCGTCGGCCTCCTCGACCTCGGTCCACGACAGCGGCGGCGACGCGAGGCGCTCCAGGCGCACCTCGACGGGCACCTGGTGCACCTGGCCCATCACGTCCACGTCGACCCGGCCGCGCAGCAGGGCGCTGGCGCCGCCGCCGCTCGTCAGCACGGCGTACACGTCGCGCAGGTCGTCGAACCCGAAGGCCTCCGCGACCCACCAGCCGCGCACCAGGTCGGGGGGCGCCGCCGTGGTCGACCGCGGCACCGGGCAGCTCCAGCCGACAGGTCGCGGGATGGACGGCGGGACGCAGCTCCGGCGGCGGCGAGCCCGCCGGCAGGTGCGTCGGCCAGCGCGCGCTGCGGCGTGCGAACAGCCGCGCCGGGGAGGTCTGCGGCACGAGGTGGACGCTGATCAGCGCCATCGCCCGCTCGGCACCGTCCCTGCGCCTCGGTGGTCCGGCCGACCGTGAAGGACAGCTCGGGGCCGTACGGCGCCTGGTCGCGCTGGCCGACGAGGAACACGTCGGGCAGGTAGTAGAAGACGCTGCCCGCAGCCTGGTCCTGGAAGTAGACGTAGCTGCGCGACGAGGGGCCCTCCGGCCGGCCAAGCCACGACGCGAGTCGTCGAAGCCCCCACCCGCCGAGCGGCTGGCCGGAGGGGAACAGGTAGGGGTGGGCGTCGACGTCGAAGCGCAGCGGCACCGACGACCGGCAGCGTCGCGCTCGTCACCGTGAAGCGCGGCTCGGGCGGCACCGGGTCAGGTGTCGGCTCCGGTGTCGGGTCGGGGTCGGCGACCACGATCCCGCCGCCCGGCAGGAAGATGTCGCCGGCGACAGATCCCCCCGGGGTTGAAGATGTGATCGGGCACGATGCCCGCCGGGCTGGAAGGTCCCGCCCGGTTGCGAAGACGCCCCCGGGCTGGAGGATCGCGCCGGCGTCGAAGCCACCGCCGGGCTGGAATGCTCCGCCTGCCTCGAAGGACCCGCCCGGCTGGAAGGTCACTTCCTGCGCGATCCCGCCGAGGCTCGCCTCTTGAGCCGTCGCGCCGGGCTGGAACGCGCCGCCGTCGGAGCGGCCCCCCGGCCCGGATCGGCCCTCCGGCCCGGACGGGCTAGAGGGAACGGCGTCCCCAGGTCGGGTCCGGACCAGTCGGGCAGGACCAGGTCGGGCAGGATCACGTGTGTGCCGAGGTTGTCGGGCTGACGGTCGCCACCAGCGTGTGCCAGCCGGTGTCGAGACGGCACGGCCGGAACGGCCATCGATATCGCTGCGCTGGACCTCGATCTGCGCCTGCTCCTCGTCCCGGGTGAAGGCCCGCAGGAGCGCGTCACGCTCCGGCAGCGTCAGCAGCAGCACGACTCGGGTCAGGAATGCGGTGTCGCGTGACGCCTCGTGCTGAACTCGGCGACCGGGTAGTTGCGCATGAGCACCGACCCGGAGGTGACGGTGACAGACGAGCTCGTGCGGCAGGATCCGCGGCCCTGCCGGCATCGCCTGGATCTCCGGGGCCGGGAAGCTCTCCAGCCCGAAGGTCATCCGCCACCGGCCCGTCGACCAGCTCGCTGGTGATCTCGTAGCGACCGGTGGCCGCCATGACGCGCAGCCGGTACCGCGGCAGGTAGTAGGACTTCGCGGGGTCGGCCGGGTCCTCGAACAGGACGGTGTCGTCGACGCGGCCGTCCGGCGCCACGGGGACGGTCAGCTCTGCGCGTGTCACCCCGGTCGGCATCCAGATCAGCGACGCCGCCGGACCGATCCGGCGCAGCGCCTCGAGGTTGACTCCCGCACGATGCGACTCGGTGGTCTCCGGCGTGCCCCCGGTCCGCAGGACGCCCGTGGTTCCCAGGATGGTGGCGGTCCCCTGGATGCCGAGCCGATCACCCGTCATGTCGGGCCCCTTCCTCCGGCGGCCGGTCCGGATGAGTCCAGCTCGGCCGGGTCACTGCGCGCGCAGCGCTTCCGGGTTCTGCTCGGGCGGCTCCGTGGAGACGACCTCCTTGCCACGCAGGTCGTACGGCGGTCGCTGGCGGCGCCGGGGCACATAGCCCGGCGGGCACAGCGCCCCCTGACCGGCCGGCGCCGCGGACGGGGGGCTGGCTGCCAGCCCGCGATCGACGAGCACACACTCGCAGTCAGGGTCCACGGCCGAGGGCAGGACGGCTGGCAGCTCGTCGGCTGGCGCCATCTCAGACCCCTCCGGGTCCGCCCCAGTAGAAGTAGGAGCCCCAGCCCCCGACGCCGCTGAAGTCGGCGGCGATGTCGTAGGCGGCGGGGTTGGTCACCGAGGTCGTGCCCTGCATCGCCGCCAGCGTCCCGTTCGCGTCGCTGAGGTAGCTGATGTTGCGCATGTAGGCGGCGTTCGTCCACCCGGAGGACGGCATAGCCCCGCTGCCCATCCAGGTGCTGGTGGCCTCGGGATGGCTGTCGACGTCGTCGACGATCTCCCCACCCCAGTCGACGCTCTCCGACTTCGACCGCATGCCCGCTCTCGTTGTAGAGGCTCGCGGGGTAGTAGCCCATCCATTCGGCGCCGATGCGGACCCACCAGTTGCCGTTGAAGAGCTGGACCCTGATCAGCAGGTCGTACTGGTCGCCACCCGCGACGCTCTCGGCCACGCGCATGCCGGGGAACGACGTGGTGCCGACCTGCACCCACCCCTTGACGTCGGTGTTGTAGCCGCCGAGGTTGTCGCCCGACGCCGTGTAGTTGTTGGTCGTGTAGAAGATGAAGAGGTGGGGCGACCAGTCCCCGTAGAGGTCGCGGTAGGTCTGAGCGCCGATCTCGAGCGTCTGCAGGGCGGCCCCGCTGCCGCCCACCAGCCAGAGCTGGCCCAGCGAGAACTCGTTGGACCACTGGACGTACGGCTTCCAGGTGTTGATGGTCCCCTCGGTGCCGAAGCAGGTGACCTGCTGGTAGGCGTGCGCGTACTTGTGCGTGGCGCCGGTCGCCGGCGGATGGGGGTCGTCCGGCGGGGTGAACTGCTTGCCGGTAGGGCCCCTTGGACAGGTAGTCCTGCCAGGGTCCCGACCGGGCGGAGCTCCTCCACGGGCTTGCGCAGAAGCGGCACCGTGCCGGGCGGTCCCTTCTCGGCGTTCGAGGCGAAGGGCAGGGGGGCCGCGCGCGTGGGGCGCTCAGGGTCCCCGAGGTCCCGGTCCTCGAGCGGCGGCGGCTCAGCGACGGCGCCCGTCCCCTGCTGCTCGACAGGGACCCAGTCGACCTGGTCGCCCTCGGACGTGGTCGTCCTGGCCACGACCTCCCGGCGTGCGTACATGTCCAGATGATGCTGGCGGATCTCCTCCAGCCGCTCGGCGGCGAGGCGGGCGTCGACGTCGGCCTCAGAGGTGCCGGCGGCCGGTGCGGGCGCTCGCTGGGCTGCGGGCCGAGGCGGCGGTGGCTGGGGGTTCCTCTCGATGATCCCGATTTCCATCATGGCTCCTACCCCCGAACCCCCAGGTTCTCTTCGCGGAGGGACTTCCGCAAAGCGTGTGTGCGCGGGTGTCCCGACCGAGGCTCAAGGCACGCGCATGAGTCAGGCAATGGCAAGCATCCTCAGGGCCGCTGCGGCTGTCAATGGTGCGACCGGACACATCCCGACGCCCGTCACCCGCCGCGCGGGAAGCTGGATGATGACCACGGGACGGAGGTGGATCGATGGATCGTGACAGTACTGCGAGCCGTTCAGGCACGTCGCAGAGGCACCAGATCCACGCCGTCGCCCGGGTGCGGACCGACGCCGACAACCACGACCTCGAGCGTCTGGCCCGGTCGACAGAGCACTACTGCGTGGTGGCCCACGCCGTTGGCCGTGGTGCACACGACTCCGTCGAGCGCACGGACTCCGGCGGAGGCCGGTCGTCGGTAGTCGAGTCAGTCGCCGCCGATGTCACGTTCGTAGGCGTCGAGCATCAGGTCGTTCGACAGTCGGTAGAGGGTGCGAACCCGGCGCAGCAGCACCTCGACGGCGCCACTCACCTCCCGAGCCGCGTCCGCCCCGGACCTGTCGGCGACCACCCGGCCCAGGGTGCTGACCTCGCGGCGCACCTGCTCGTCGATCAGGGGCAACCGGCGAGCCGCCGCCGCGAAGTGAGGCGCGTCGGTCGTGATCTGGGCGACCAGCCCGGCGATGTCGGTGCGGGCGAGCTCCTCACCCAGCTCATCGAGCTCGTGCCCGAGGCTTGCCCACCACAGCTCGGTGCCGAGGTCCCGCGGCGCCCATCGGGTCAGACGACCCAGCGACTCCCCCGTCGATCCCCGCGTGCGAACTGTCACCGCCAACTCCTCTCACGCGCAGGAGGCCCCGCTTCACTCCGTCAAGCCACCCTGGCGGACCTCGCCACGGGTGTTGTGATCCCGAACCCAGGTGAACTCGAGGGGCGGCGAGCCGGGGAGCCACTCGTCGGCGACCAGCCGCCAAGCCCCCCCACAGGCCGAGCACTGCCAGAGCATCGCCAGCCCCGGGAGCTGCAGGTATCCGGGCACCGCGCAGACGTGCCCCGCGATGCTGGCGGGTCCCCGCGCTTCTCGGGACAGGTCGAGCGGCAGCGCCCTGCGGGCAGTCGCTTCGATCATCCCCGGCTGGAGGATCCCTGGCACAACCCTGCCGATCGACGCTGCCTTGCCGGTCGACGCTGCCTTGCCGACGGTATCCATGGCGGTCACCGTACGAGCCCCGTGTTATCCCCGTGTTACGCACCGTCGCCTGTTTCATTACATCTGGAGCCTGCACCGGGGTGCGGCTCGCCGGCATGGGGCGGCCCCAGGCGGCCGTCCTGGCGACCGGCTCCGGAACGGGTCGGGGCGCCGGACCGGCGCTTGAGCACCGCGCGCGAAGTACGGCAGGGTCTCGGATGGGAGTGCCGAGAATGGTGATGGGGACGGCCATCACCTCCGCGCCCCGCGGCGAGCAGGATCGAGACGATCCGAGCGAACTGGGCCAGCCACGCGCCGCACCTGCGGGTCGACCCGGGGGCCAGCATCAGCGGGTCCCGGCATCGCGGCCGCGGTCCGGGTCGTGAGCACCCTGGAACGCCCCCAACTGAAGCAGGTCGGCGAACTGGCAGCATGGACGTGCCCCGTCGGGTGCGCCTCCGCTGGTCAGACGGCGTCCAGCGCAGGTTGTTCGACCGCAACGTCCAGTTCGCTGCAACGCCGCCACTGGGGAGGCCTGCGCCGGTGCCGGAGGACCGCGCTCAGCCCACCTTGCGGTACTTCCGGTGCATCGTCTGTCGCGTGACGCCGAGCAGCGTCCCGATCTGCGCCCAGCTGAGGCCTGTGTGGCGGGCGCGGCGAACGGCGACCTCCTCACGACGGGCGAGCTCCCGCTTCGCGTCGGCGACGGCAGTCAACTCGGCGAACACGTCGTCGGCGTCGTCCGGTCCCAGGGAGGTTCTCATGAATGTCAGCATGCGCTGACATCTGAGGAGACGCAACTCGGACGCAGCCTCGGTGGGTGGCGTGCCGGTCGCGATCATGAATGTACAGCGCGTAACCTCCCGCCCGACCATACGCACGATCACAGCCGGGCAACCTGGACATGTGGACCATCGAGCCCCACGACACGGACGCTCGCACCCTCGACCCACCAAGCGGAGCGCCTCCCGCACTCAATGGCCCGCGAACCACGGCGCACCCTTCCGGATCACCCGAGCCCAACGCAGCCGGTGGCGGCTGTGAAGGTGCACGGCTCTAGAAGGCTGCTGTGCCCCGGAGCACGGTCACGCTGTGTCCGCCGACCCAGACGTCGTCGCCCGCACTATCCACGCTCACTCGTCCCGCTCGACCAAGGCGCGTGCCCTGCGCGGCCACGTAGTGCTCCTGTGCCCGGCCGGAGCCGAAGAGCCACTGGCCGATGCCAGCATTGAGAGAGCCGGTGACCGGATCTTCGCGCATGCCCTGGGGCGAGGGGAAGAACGCCCGCACCTCGAAGTCGGCGACGGCGTTCACCCCGTGCGGACCGACGACGCCGACGAACAGTCCGTCGAGAGCACCCCCGTCCGGCTCGATCGCAAGGACGTCCACGGCGTTCCGGAGCATCACCGCCTGCCACGGCGGGCCGTTGTCACACCACTGGTGGTCGACGATGTCGGCGCGACCGACGCGAAGCCCCCGGGCGATCGTCGCAAGGGCACCCTCGTCCAGGGGCCCGGTACGCCGCCGCTCCGGGGCTTGGAACGACAGGGTCCCGGAGGTCAGATCCTGGCGGATCGACACGAGGCCGACTGCGCATTCCTGCACCACGAACTCCCCGTTGGGGACCCCACCCGCGGCCAGCCACGCATGACAGGTGCCGAGCGTCGGATGCCCGGCGAACGGCAGCTCCTGTCCGGTGGTGAAGATGCGGACGGAGTAGTCCGCACCCGCCGCGCGTCGGTGGAATCACGAACGTCGCCTCCGACAGGTTGGTCCAGTCGGCGAAACGCTGCATCTGCTCGGTGGTCAGACCGTCGCCGTCCAGCACTACTGCGACCGGGTTCCCGAGCAGGGGAACGTCAGTGAAGACGTCGACCTGGGCGAAGTCTCGAAACATCATTCCAGGCCGACGCTGAGGATGCGGTCGTCGCCCCTCCGGGGGTCGCCGCGCCCGTCCGTGTTGTTGGTGACGATCCACAGGTCGCCGTCCGGACTGACCGTGACGTCGCGGATCCGGCCGTACCGGCCCTCGTAGTACTCCGTGGACTCGGACGGGTCGTCGACCGGCACGGCACGCAACCGTTGGCCGCGCAGGTTCGCGATGAACAGCGTCCCCCCCGCGATGGTGAGCCCGCTCGGGCTCGCCTCGGCCGGGTGCCACTGCTGGACGGGATCGATGAGATCCCCGCTGTCCGAGGCACCCTCGGCAAGCGGCCATCCGTAGTTGCCGCCGGCCTCGATGACGTTCAGCTCGTCCCACGTGTTCTGGCCGAACTCGGTCGCGAACATGGTCCCGTCCGCCGCCCAGCCCAGCCCCTCGACGTTGCGGTGCCCATAGGTGTAGACCAGCGAGTCCTCGAAGGGGTTGTCGGCGGGCACGTCACCATCGGGGGTCATCCGCAGGATCTTCCCGCCGAGGGAGTCGCGATCCTGGGCACGGCTGCGTTCGGCCGCGTCGCCGGTGGTGACGTAGAGCATCCCGTCGGGCCCGAACGCGAGCCGCCCGCCGTCATGGTTGGCGGCGGCCGGGATGCCGTCGACGATCGTCGTCGCCTTTCCCAGCGAGATCGATCCCGGCGCTCCGCGCAGCGCGAAGCGCTGCACCCGGTTCTCCCGCGCGCCGGTCGAGTACACGTAGAGCCTGCGGCTGTCGTCCACGGCCAGCCCGAGCAGGCCGCCCTCGCCGATGCCGGCGACCCCAGGCACCTCCCCCACGACCCGGGTCGACCCGTCGTCGAGCAGCTCGAGGATCCGGGCGGTGTCGCGCTCGCTGATCAGGGCGGTCCCGTCGAGGAAGGCCACAGACCATGGGGCGTCGAGTCCGGTGGTGACGTCGCGTGGTCGCTCGTCCGGATGGACCTCCTCCTCCGTCCCGCCCGGCTCCGGGCTCACGGTCGGCATGGCCGATTCGACCGGGGAGGGGGAGTCGCTCGGCGAATCCGACGCCGGTGGCGGTGCCGGGGACTGGGCGCTCTGGCCAGGCGTGGGAGCCGGCTCGGAGGTGCAGCCGACCAAGAGGGCGATCACGGCCAGCACGCGGGCCAGCGAGCCGAACGGCCCGCGGCGGACGACCCGCCCGGACAGGCGAGCGACGGGTCGACGCCGACCCGGCCCCGCGCGGGGAGGCAGGGGTCTCGGGGGGTGCCGGTCGACCCCCGTCCGGCGTAGGCTCGCTCTCCACCGGCAGGCCGGCCCCTATCACCGGGAGGCTGGCCGCTGGGAGGCTGGCCACCGAGAGGCCGCCCGCAGAGAGGCTGCCTGCAGAGAGGCTGATCGTCATGCAGAGGATCATTCCCCACCTTTGGTTCGACAAGGAAGCAGCGGAGGCAGCGCGGTTCTACACCTCGCTGTTCCCCGACTCCGAGACCCGGACCCCCGTGACTCTGCGGGACACCCCCAGCGGCGATGCCCAGACCGTCTCGTTCACCATCGCCGGCTACGAGTTCATGGCGATCAGCGCGGGACCGCTGTTCCGGTTCAACCCGTCGGTGTCGTTCATGCTGAACTTCGACCCGTCGATGATGGAGGACGCGGAGCAGCGGCTCAGAGCCGCGTGGGACTCGCTCTCCGAAGGGGGCAGTGTCCTGATGCCGCTGCAGGAGTACCCCTTCAGCAGGCTGTTCGGCTGGACGCAGGACCGGTACGGCGTCACCTGGCAGCTGATCCTCACGGACCCGGCGGGCGAGGACCGGCCGTTCATCATTCCGGCGCTGCTGTTCGTCGGCGACGCGTGCGGGCACGCCGAGGATGCGACCGAGCTCTACCTCGACGTGTTCGACGACTCGAGGCGAGGCAGCATCGCGCGCTACGGCGAGGGCGAGGAACCCGACAGGGCGGGCACCGTCCGCTTCACCGACTTCATGCTCGACGGGCAGTGGTTCGCAGCCATGGACAGCGCCGCGGCGCACCAGTTCTCCTTCAACGAGGCGATTTCCTTGATGGTCAGCTGCGAGAGCCAGGAGGAGATCGACTGGTACTGGGAGCGGCTTTCGGCGGTCCCGGAAGCCGAGCAGTGCGGCTGGCTCAAGGACAGGTACGGCGTCTCTTGGCAGATCGTTCCGACGGCGCTGAGCAGGCTGATGGAGCACGGGACGCCCGAGCAGGTCGCCCGGGTCACACAGGCATTCCTGAAGATGAAGAAGTTCGACATCGGGCAGCTCGAGGAGGCCTACCGCTCCGCGCCGGCCTGAGCGGACGCCGTTCCCACGGGAGTCGCAGGATGCCGGTGAGCGACTTGCTTGACGCCCCGCTGCGTCCGGAGCACAGTTGAGGTCCGACCGCACGATCGTCCTCGACGCATGATCGTGCGCGCCCGGAGGCGTTGCTCGACGGACGGTGGTGCGAGATGGTTGCCAGGGACGAGGGCGTGGCTGGTCAAGGCAGGTCGAGGAGTCGGCTGCCGGTGTCGTGGGCGCTCGCCGCTGCCCTGGTGATCAGCGCCCTGGGTCTCCCCACGGGCGGGGCAGCAGGCGTCCCGAGCTCGGGGACCGCGGTCGGGATCGCGACCGGCCAGGCCACGGTCATGGCCTCGAAGCCAAGGCCCCGTGCCACCCTGACCTACCAGGCCACAATGGACGCGCGCGGCCGACTGGTCGTCACGCTGCGCAGTCCGGCAAAGAAGGTGACGGTGACCTACAAGGTGCCCTACAAGAAGGGCACGAGGACCAGGAGCAAGAAGGCGACGTTCCGTCAGGGCGCGGCGCTCGTGATCGTCCCAGCGGGTGCGACCAAGGTCCGTGCCAAGACCAAGGCCACGCGCACGCTGCGCGCGAGCAGGAAGATCGTCGTGAGGCTCACCCCGATCGTGACTCCCGTTCCGCCGACTCCGCCTCCGACGACTCCCCGCCGACCACTACCCCGCCGACACCCCAGCCGCCCCCGACTCCCCGCATCATCCAGGTCCGGCTGCCCCCGATCGGTCCCGCCGTCACCGGACACGCCGCCCCCGACCCGTTGGTACGAGGCGATGCAGACGCTGGACTGCGACCTCGATCGCGGACACGACCCTGCCGGACACCATGCCGCCGGGGCAGCGGGCGATGTTCGCCTCCCTGGCGCAGCTCTGCCTGACCCTGACCGCGGCAGGGCGGGACGGTGGACTGGGCGGCCGCCGAGGCGGCCCTGCAGCAGACCGCGGGCGAGCCGGACTGCTACGTCGTCGCCGTGCGGGCGATGCTGAGCGCGGCTGTCGCGGCCCATGCCGCCGACCCGACGGTGGTCCTCGTAGGCTGGCCGGCAGCGCCTGGGCCGACGGCATGCCCGGTGGCCTGCTGACCGCGGTGGCCACCAGCAGCCCGGGGTCCGAATACACGCTGCAGATCACCGGGACGTACCTGTTCGAGGTGACCGGTGCGTCCGTGGCCAACGCTCCGCTACGGTGGACCGAGCACCAGGGACATCTCGGCGTACCCACCACTGGTGACCTACGCTGCCTCCGGCTCGACCTGCCTGCAGGCGGAGTCAGGCGGTCCCCGTCGTCGTGACCGGCGACGGCTACCAGGTCACCTATCAGTTCACGCCCGACCAGACGCTGGGCGTCTGCCCCTGAACGAGGCGCCGACACCTGGCCGAGCACGGGCTGTCGCAGGGTGCGACGTCGAAGCCGCCGAGGTAGTGCCCTGAGTGAGCCAGCCGGCCTCGACGCGTCCAACCTCGACGTTGACGTCCCCGTCGACGGGGCTGTCCATCCGCCGCGCACACCTCTGCTGGCCGGGTGGACCTGCGTCCCCACGCCCGGTCGGGCATCATGCGGCCTGTGGAAGACCTACCCGCGTGGAGCGATGTCCTGGCCGAGCTCATCCGCGTCTTGATCCGGATCGGACTGGCCGGGGCCGTCATCCTGGTCGGTCGGTGGCTGGCGCACCTGGTCCGCAAGCTCATGGTCCGTGCGCTCGAGCGAACAGACCTGACGCCCTCGATGGCGACCATCTTCGTCGCCGTCGCCTTCTACGGGATGTGGCTGCTGACCGTGATGGTGGCGCTGCTGGTGCTGGGCGCGCCCAGCGCCGTGGTGCTGACCAGCGTCGGCGTCGTCTTCCTCATCCTGGGCATCTCGCTGCAGCACTCCCTGCAGGATCTGGCGGCGGCCGTGGTCTTCATGCTGTTCAAGCCGTTCAAGCTGGGCGACCTGATCGAGACGACGGGCCTGACGGGGACGGTCGAGGACATCGGCCCGTTCGCCACGACGCTGGTGGTGTGGGACGGAAAGGTGGTGGTCCTGCCGAACTCGAAGATCCAGGAGTCCGGGATCATCAACTACACCACCAAGGACTCCCTGGTGACCGACCTCATGATTCGGATCAGCTTCGGCGCCGACCTCGACCGGGCCCGCGTGCTCATCTCCGAGGAGCTCGCCGGCGACCCGCGCGTGCTGGCCGAGCCGGCGCCCAGCCTGCCGGTGATCGAGGAGGTCGACAGCTGGGTCCGCCTGAGCGTGCGCGTGGGCGTCCTCGTGGGCGACTACTGGGACCTCCAGAACGACCTGCTGGAGCGCATCCGGATCCGCCTCGAGGAGGACGGCATCGAGGTTCCCTTCCCGCAGGCGCAGGTGCACCTCAGCGCAGCGCCGCCGGCATCGAGTCCTGCCGACGCGGCCTGACTTACAGCCGCCGGGTCTGACTCCCAGGTCGCCTGACGTGCCGGTCAGAGTCCGACAGGCCGATGAGGTCCGCCCTCCGGTCGGGTGCTCCGTACGGGGGCTCGCAGCCGCGCTCAGTCCGCGGCGGCGCGCCAGCCGAGCTCGATGAAACGGATCACCAGGCGTGCCATGGCGATCGAGGGCCAGACCTCGATGGGACGGCGCCCGATCCTCAAGTGGGGCGGGACCGTGCTGCCTGATTGTGCTTGACTGTTGATCAGGCTCCGGCTAGATGGATCGTGGGTGAGCAGCATGGCGGAGAGGTCGGCCCTGCTTACGAAGTTCGCCAGGGCGGTTGCCCTGTCGCAAGAGTCCGAGGAGCTGTCCTGGCGGCTGTGCGACGCGTCCCGCCAGGTGCTCGGCGCGGATGGGGCGGCGATCACCGTCGACAATGACTCACCGAACCGCGTGACACTCGCAGCCACCGATACGGTCGCCGCCCGGCTGGAGGACCTTCAGGATGTCCTCGTCGAGGGACCTGCCCTGGACGCCTACCGCACGGGCAGCGTCGTGCAGGCCCACCTTCCCTCCGAGCGCCAACGCTGGCCGCTCTTCGTCGAGGGCGCCTTGCGGACGACGAAGGCAAGCACGGTCGTGGCACTGCCCATGCGTTCGGGCGAGGCGATCCTCGGAGTCCTCAGTCTCTACCTGGTCCAGCGGACGGAGCTCTCCGAGCCGCTCGAGGCCGCCCTGCTCGTCGCCGACGCGCTGGCCGTCGCCCTGCTCCACGACCCCGGGGCGCATTCCGACCTGGGCCTGGGCGGGTCCTGGTCCAACCGGGCCGTGGTGCACCAGGCCACAGGGATGGTGGTGGCGCAGCTGCGGCTGCCCGTAGGGGATGCGCTGGCTGTGCTCCGAGCCCATGCGTTCGTCCTGGACACGGATCTCGGCGAAGTGGCCAAGGCGGTCGTCGATCGCACCCTGGTCTTCGAGCGGGAGGAGCATCCATGATCCGCGATGGAGGGCCACCGCCGCGAGGCGCAGGCCAGCCGAGGGCCCACGGGCGTCGCACAGGGTCCGCAACGGGCCACTTCAACCCAGCTTGGTGCCCACCAGCCGAGTTCGTACGTCCAGAGTCCCGAGGAGCTCCCATGACCGCCATGACGATGAGCGCTGCGCTGGCGCGTGTCACCGGCGAGCTCGTCGACTCCAATGACGTCACCGCCACCCTGCAGCTGCTCGTCCTGGGCTGCGCAGACGCGCTCGACGACAGCCCCACAGGCGTGCTGGCCCTGGGCGCCGACGGCCGACTCGAGCTGATGGCCGCCTCGTCCCACGTCGCGGCGGAGCTGGAGCTGTACCACAGTCAGGTCGACGAGGGTCCCGCCCTCGACGCCATCCGATCCGGCGTCCTCCTCCAGGCCGTGGACAGTCGGGCCATCGCCGCTGCCTGGCCGTCCATGGTCGAGGTGATCGCCTCCGCGGGCGTCAGGTCCATCATCGCCGCACCGATGCGCTGGCACGGACGCAACTTCGGGGCCCTGAACGTGTTCCGGCTCACCGAGGGGAGCCTGACAGCCGAGTCCATCTCCGCGATCCAGGGCCTCGCGGATCTCGCGGCGCTGTCCATCGCCTACTCGCACGTGTCCCCGCAGGAGACCGAGCTGACCGACGCGCTCCAACGCGCCCTCGATGGGCGAACGGTGATCGAGCAGGCCAAGGGCGTCATCGCGGCCCAGGACGGGGTCAGCCTGGCTGTGGCCTTCCGTGGCCTCATCGGGGCTGCCGAGGAGGACGGCATCTCCCTGCCCGGCGTGTCCACGCGCGTCGTGGCCCGGGGTTCGAGCGGCGCGCCCTGGCGTAGATAGCGCTGTGGACAGAGTTCTTGGGCACCGCTGCGCCCTGATGGCCACCGCCACGGCCGCCCACCGCACGGCCTCGGCCGCAGGGCGCTGAGCCCGATACAGTTCCCCGGAATGACCGACACCATGAGCCCCCAGGGCCCGACCCGGGCTGCGCGGACTGCCTCCGTGGCTGTGTTCCTGGTGTTCGCCCTCGTCGGCGTCGTGTTCGCAACATGGGCCAGCCGCCTGCCAGCGACGCGTGACGCCCTCGGGATCACGCCTGGGCAGATGGGCCTGCTCCTGCTCGTGGGCTCTGCCGGGTCGATCGTCGCCCTGCCTCTGACCGGCAGCGTCGTGCACCGGTTCGGCACCGCGCCGACCACGCGGGCGGGGATCCTGCTCACGACGGTCGGGCTCGTCTGCGCGGCCGCGGCCGTGACCGCGGGCAGCACGACCCTGGCCGCCGCCGCGCTGTTCCTGACGATGGTGGGGATCGGCGGGTGGGACGTCGCCATGAACCTGCAGGGCACCGTCGTCGAGCGCCACGTCGACCGTGCGATCATGCCGCGGTTCCACGCCGGGTTCTCTTTGGGCGCGGTCGCGGGTGCCGCGATCGGGGCCCTCGCAGCAGCCGCGGCCGTGAGCCTCGCCTGGCACCTCGTGACCGTCGTCACCGTCTGCGCCGCGGCGGCCCTCGCGCTGACCCGGGCCTACCTGCCCGACGGCGAGCTGACCACCACCGACGGCCACGACCCGGCACTGCCCGGAGCCGGGCGCAGGGCGCTGACCGCGTGGACCGAGCCGCGCACCCTGCTGATCGGGCTCATGGTGCTCGCCGCCGCCCTGACCGAGGGCAGTGCCAACGACTGGCTCGCACTGGCCGTCGTCGACGACTTCGACTCGTCCCAGGCCGCCGGCGCCATCACCTTCGGGATCTTCGTCGCCGCCATGACCATCATGCGGTTCGCCGGCACCCGCCTGCTCGACCGGTACGGCCGGGTCCCGATCCTGCGCCTGTGCGCCGGGCTCGCCCTCGCTGGCCTCGCCTTGTTCGGGCTGGCGCCCTCACTGCCCCTGGCGCTTGTCGCCGTCGTCCTCTGGGGTTTCGGCGCCGCTCTGGGCTTCCCGGTCGGCATCAGCGCGGCGTCCGACGACCCCGCGCACTCCGCGGCGCGCGTCTCGGTCGTCTCTTCGATCGGCTACGTCGCCTTCCTCGCCGGCCCGCCCGTGCTCGGCCTGCTCGCCGACCACGTCGGCTACCGCAACGCCCTGCTGACCATCGCCGTCCCACTGGTGGCGAGCTTCCTGCTCAGTCCCATCGCCGCGCCCCTGCCGGTCGGCGCGGGCCAGGCGCTGGAGCAGGACGAGCCGGCCGCCGGGGCCGGGCAGCGCGAGCCCGAGAGCCGGTAGCGCGAGTCGGGCACCGGGCCGGGCTGGCATCTACGGTGAGGGCGTGGCGATCCGCGAGACCCTCATGGCCCAGCCTGCGCGCGGCGATGCGGCGGCGCGACGCGGGCGTGGTAGCCGCTCTGCGAACCGCTCTCTCCGCTGTCGCGAACGCGGAGGCGGCCCCGCCGGCCGACCCGCCGGACCCCGCCTCGGATGCGAAGCTCATCAGCCAGCACTTCGCTGGCGCCGTCCCAAGGACTCGGTGCGACCGAGGTCGCGCGGTCCGAGCTGACCGAGGCGCAGGTCCGCGCGATCGTGACGTCGTGAGCACGCCGACCTGCTCGAGCACGCGGAGGGGCTCGCACGGATCGGCCGCGAGGACGAGGCAGCGGCAGCGCGGCGCGGCGCCGCTGCCCTGGCCGATGCCCTGGCAGCTGCCCTGGACGAGCAGCCGGACGGCGGCGGCTCTCCTGCACCACGGCCCTGACCGATCGCACGCGCGCGACAGGCACCGTCTCAGGCAGGACGTCGGGGACCAGGTCGGCGAGCGCGCTAGGGGAACCGATAGACCACTTCGCGGCCATGTGACGGTCCTTCCGCGCGCGGTCGCCGCAGAACCTCGATGTCGCCCGACTCTGACGGTGCCTTCCGTGCGCGCCAACAGCGCGCACGGCTCTTGGGAAGGGCAACGATGCCGATGTCGAGCGCCCACGCGTTGTCCAATGGGCCAACGTGCGGGCGCAATCCGACGGCGCCTCGAGCCCTGCGGGCGGTGCTGACGCCGTGTGGCACAGTTGCATCTGGAGATGCCCACTGGATCGGGCGAACGGGGACTTCAGCAATCCCGACACCGCCCACCCGAAGGGCGTTCCCGTTGTCACGACCCGCTCGGCACCCACCCGGCGACAACCCGGGTCGACTCAGGTTTGGAGACCCGATGAAAGCTCTGCTCTGCACGACACTCGGCCTGCCCGACACACTCCGCCTCGAGGAGGTTCCCGACCCGCAGCCCGGCCGCGGCCAGGTGGTCGTCGAGATGCGGGCCGCCGGCGTCAACTTCCCGGACGCCCTGATCATCCAGGGCAAGTACCAGTTCAAGCCCGCGCTGCCCTTCGCACCCGGCTCCGAGCTGGCGGGAGTGGTCCTGGCGGTCGGAGAGGGGGTGACGAACGCGAAGGTGGGCGACCGGGTGATCGGCTCCTGCGCCTACGGGGCGTTCGCCGAGCAGGTCGTGGTCGACGCCCGGCAGCTGATCCCGCTGCCCGCGGGCGTCGCCTTCGACGTGGGCGCGTCCTTCACGCTGGCCTACGGCACCACCTATCACGCGCTCAAGGGCCGCGCCGGACTCGCGGCCGGCGAGACCCTCCTCGTCCTGGGCGCGGCCGGGGGTGTTGGCCTCGCCGCGATCCAGATCGGCAAGGCCCTGGGCGCCCGGGTGATCGCGGCGGCCTCCACCGAGGAGAAGCTGGTGGTCTGCAAGGAGAACGGCGCCGACGACGTGGTCAACTACAGCACCGACGACCTGCGCGAACGCGTGAAGGAGCTGACCGACGGGCACGGTCCCGACGTGATCTTCGACCCCGTCGGGGGTCCGTACGCCGAGCCCGCCTTCCGCTCCATCGCGTGGGGCGGGCGCTACCTGGTGATCGGCTTCGCCGACGGCGAGATCCCCGCGCTGCGCCTCAACCTGCCCCTGCTCAAGGGCGCGTCGATCGTGGGCGTGTTCTGGGGCGAGTACGTCAAGCGCCAGCTGCCCGACTTCGTCGCGGACCTGACCGAGCTGTTCGCCCTCGTCGACAAGGGGACCCTGCGCCCGCACATCTCCCAGCGGTACCCGCTGACAGAAGGCGCCCAGGCGCTCCAGGACCTCCTCGACCGCAGGGTCATCGGCAAGGTGGTCATCACCAACGGCGACCCCGAGCAGGTCCGCCTCAGGGGAACCGGATCAGCTGCCTGATGGCCCGGCCGTCGGCCAGGTCGTCCATCCCCCGGTTGATGTCGTCCAGGTCGATCTCGCCGCTGATGAGCCGCTCGACCGGGAGGCGCCCCGCGCGCCAGGACGCAACGTACCCGGGGATGTCACGCGAGGGCACCGACGAGCCCAGGTAGCTGCCCACGATGGTGCGGCCCTCGGCGACCAGGGTCAGCGGCGACACCCGGGCCATCGCCCCGGGCGCCGGCAGCCCGACGGTGACGGTCCGGCCACCCGGGGCGGTCAGCGCGACCGCGCCCTCGAAGGCCGCGACGACCCCTGCCGCCTCGATGACGACGTCCCCGCGAACGCCGGCCTCGACCGCGTCGCCCGGGGTGTGCGCCGACTCGACGCCCCAGGCTCGGGCCAGGTCCAGCTTGGCCGCGCTGGAGTCCACCGCCACGACCCGCACGTCGTCGAGAGCCAGCGCGGTGAGCACCGCGGCCATGCCCACTCCGCCGAGACCCACTACGACGACCCGCTGCCCGGCGGACGCCCGCCCCGCGTTGAGAACGGCCCCCCCCCCGGTCAGGACCGCACAGCCCAGGACGGCGGCCACGTCGGCCGGCACGTCATCGTCGACCGGGACGACGGAGCGAGCATCCACCACCGCGTGCGTCGCGAAGCCGGAGACGCCCAGGTGGTGGTGCACCGGCTCGCCCTCCCGGTGCAGGCGCCGGCCCCCGCCCAACAGCGTGCCCGCGCCGTTCGCGGCGCTGCCGGGCTCGCAGGGGGTGATGCCTTCGGTGGCGCAGGCCACGCACTGCTGGCACCTCGGCAGGAACGTCGTGACGACCCGCTGGCCGACCGCGATGCCATGCACGTCGCCGCCACCGGTGGCCTCCACGATCCCGGAGGCCTCGTGGCCCAGGAGCATCGGCACGGGACGGACCCGGTTGCCGTCGACGACCGAGAGGTCCGAGTGGCACAGGCCGGCGGCCTCGACCCGGATCAGCAGCTCGCCGGGCCCTGGCGGGTCGAGATCGAGGTCGGTCACGACGATCGGACGGGACGACGGCGTACGGACGGGGCAGACCGATCTGCTCCAGGACGGCTCCGCGGATCCTCACGCCACCACCTCGTCCGCACGCGCGAGGATGCCCTCGAAGGCGGCACGGTGGGCCGGCGAAGGCTCCGTCGGCACGCGGCTGCTCCTATCGACGTAGACATGGGTCCACTCCCCGAAGGCCGCGATCCCGGCACCCGGGGCGCCGAAGACGCCCAGCTCGTAGGTGACGCTGGTCCGGCCCAGGCGGGCCAGGCGAAGGCCGACGGTCACGGGGTCGGGGAAGCCGACCTCGCCGAAGAACACGCACCGGGACTCCGCGACGACGCCGATGACGCGCGCCCTCACCGGGTCCTCGCCCGTCACGCCGGCCAGCCATCCGTTGATGGCCGTGTCGAAGAGCTGGTAGTACACCGCGTTGTTGAGGTGGCCGAACATGTCGTTGTCGGCCCACCGGGTCGTGACCTCGGTGAGGACCGGGAAGGCCTCGCGCGTGAGTGCCCGCTGCGCGGCATATCGGGGCGTCGTCGTGCCCGCCGAGGTCGCCATAGGCCTCCTTGACATCTCTTCGCGAACGGGCTGCTGGCTGCCCGCGGTGCGGTGAGGATAGCGGGCGGACTGTGGGCCGCCGGACCCGCGGCGCCTCAGGTCGCCGGGTCCCGCGCGTCACGTGCGGTAGCGGCCGTGCTGGTGGATCAGGGCTGGGGCGTCCGCCAGCTCGATCCGCTCGATGCGCGCGGTCACCTGCACCGACCAGCCCAGCGGGCGCATGTCCGTGACCCGCGCGCCGAGCCAGCCGGCTCCCGCGCGGACCGGCCCGAACTCCGTGTCGGTCCAGCTGGCCAGCGTGAAGGGTCCGCCGGGCGCGGGGGCCAGGCCGGCGAAGGCGTCGGCCAGCGGCCCGTCGTCGGCCGTCAGCAAGGAGACGGCGATGCCCGCCCCAACGGTCAGCCCCATGCCGAGGTCGCTCTCGGGGTCGACCATCAGGACCACCGACGCCGGGTCGCCGTTGACCACCAGGATCGACGACACCGTGAGCCCGAACCGGTCGGCGCCTGCACCCGTGGACACGATCGTCACCGGCGCCGGCAGTCTTCCCCGCAGCTGCCTCACCAGGTCGCGCTGGTCCCTCGGGGGCAGGAACGGATGCTCACTGTGGATCGTCACAGAGGCCACGGTATTGCCGTGATCGAGTTCCGGAGCATCCCCAGCGGGATCGCCCTGCAACGGAACGGCCTTGCAGCGCACGGCTTGGCAGCGCAACGGCGTTTCAGCGCCACGGTCGCCGGACCGGCTCGGCCGTCCGCCCCGGCGCCTCAGCCGACGCCCGCCCCCACTGCCCGCCAGATCGCCTCGACATCGGGGAACTGCGGCTCCCAGCCGGTCGCGACGAGCGCCGAGGAGTCGAGGCGGATCGACCGGGCCAAGGCCTCGGCCGTCGGTGCGATCCGGGGCAGCGCCATCCGGACGGCCGACGGCGGCGGCCCGACGGCACGGCCCACGACCTCGGACAGCGACTCCAGCCAGCCAGCCCTGGTCGCGGGATCGGCGCAGGCGTTGTAGGTGCCGCCCGGAACGTCCCCGCCGAGCGCGTGCACGACGGCCAGGGCCGCATCCGAGGCGTGGATCTGGGTGGTGTAGCCCTCCAGGTCGCCGAGCACGAGCGCGCGGCCTCGCGTCGCCAGCTGCCAGATCTGGCGCGAGAGGCCCGAGTCGGGTGCCGCGAAGAGCCCGAACCGCAGGATCACGGCCCGGCGCCCGGAGCCGCCGTCGGCCTGGAACTCCCGGGCGGCGAACTCGGCCGACAGGCACGACGCGGCCTGCCGAGCGGGCTGCAGGGGCGCCGACTCCTCGACCCAATGCGCTCCGGAGTCGGGATAGACGAACAGGACCGATTCCTGCGACCAGGGTTCCAACGCCGGACTCCCGGGCGATCCTGGCGACCGTGGGCGCGAGCTGCGATCTGATCTGGTCGTTGGTCCGCCACGACCTGGGCAGCAGCGCCGCCGGGCCCTCGGGTATGGCCGTCGCCAGCATCATCGCCGCATCGGCGCCTTCGAGTGCCACCCGCAGGAAGCCCTCGTCCCATGGGTCCCCGACGACCGCACACCCCGCGGGCAGTCGACGCGCCGCCGCGCGGCTGCGAGCGAGCGCCCGGACGTCGTGGCCCCGCTCCAGCAGGCGCCCGACGACCCGACGCCCGAGGACGCCTGAGCTTCCTACGACGGTGACCAGCACGGCGCCAGTGTGCCCGCTGATCGCCCGGAGGGAAAGCCAGGGGAAGCCCGGGAAAGCCCGGCGAACCCGGAGGGAAACCGGGTAGACGAGCCACGCGCTCGGCCGGTGCGCCAGGATCCTGTTCGGCGAGCCGTCGGGGGCGGAGGCGCTTCGGCTGGCGTACGCTCGAGCCGGAGCCGCGGCGCCGCGCGTGCCGCCTGTCCCGGGCGCGAGCGAACGAGGAGTCGGCCATGTTGAAGACGATCGAGCGCCTGGCGTCGACGAAGCCAGGCCTGGGGGTTGCCCAGCGCGCCTCGATCCTCGTGTTCGCCAGCGGTCCGTACCATCCCCAGGCCGCGACGATCAAGCGGGTCCCGCTCGCTGCAGCCGCGCTGGCGGGGACGGTCCGGGGGTTCCACCTGATGCTGACGGCCGGACCGCTCGTGGCCATCGAGCGCGGGGCGGACTCGGCGCTCGGCACTCCGGAGACCTCCTCGGAGGTGAACGCGCACAGGTGGATGATCCTCAGCGGGAGCGCCGCCACGCTGGTCGCCGGCGTCGCCCTCCAGCGCACGCTGAACCACAGCGACCTGGGCGGGCCGATCGTCGAGGCCGGTCGCATCGCCGGCGCCCAGCTGTCGATCGGAGCCGCGGCCAGCGCGCTGGTCATCGGGACCGACATCGTGCTCGGCGAGAGCGGCCGCGGGAAACTCAACAATCCCGGGACCGCCGTGGTCCTCGGCGGGGTGATCGCCGCGGCTCAGAGCAAGGCGCTCTCGGCGCTGGCGGCCAAGCTCACCCTGCCCACCCGGGGGTAGATTGGGGCCGAAGCCGGGGTGATGGCCGGGCAGCGCGCCACGGGTGCCGACCGACGCCCAGGCCCACGACCGCCCCGGGACACACCCACGAAGCACAAGCCCGCCCACTTGCGTGGGATCATGCGGGCATGCAGATCTGGCCAGGCCACCCCTACCCGCTGGGCGCGACCTACGACGGGAGCGGCACCAACTTCGCCCTCTTCTCGAGCGTGGCGCAGCGTGTCGAGCTCTGCCTGTTCGACGAGGCGGACGTCGAGACGCGGATCGAGGTGGAGGAGTCCGACGCCCACGTCTGGCACGTGTACCTGCCGTCGGTGACCCCCGGCCAGCGCTACGGGTACCGCGTCCACGGCCCATACGAGCCGGCGGCGGGCCTGCGCTGCGACCCGTCGAAGCTCCTGCTGGACCCCTACGCGAAGGCCATCGACGGCCAGGTCGACGGTGATCCCTCCCTGCACTCGTACCTGCTTGGCGCCGTGAATGAGCGCAACAGCAGCGACTCGGCCGCCCACACGATGAAGGCCGTCGTGATCAACCCTTACTTCGACTGGGGGCACGACCGACCGCCGAAGCACCAGTACCACGAGAGCGTCATCTACGAGGCGCACATCAAGGGGATGACGATGAGTCACCCCGACATCCCGGAGGAGATCAGGGGGACCTACGCTGGCATGGCCCACCCCGCAGTGATCCAGCACCTGACCGACCTCGGCGTCACAGCCGTCGAGCTCATGCCGGTCCACCAGTTCGTCGACGACCCGATCCTCCAGGGCCGCGGCCTGAGCAACTACTGGGGCTACAACACGATCGGGTTCTTCGCCCCACACAACGCCTACTCGTCGCTCGGCACCCGCGGGGAGCAGGTCGGGGAGTTCAAGTCGCTGGTCAAGGCCCTGCACGCCGCCGGCATCGAGGTCATCCTCGACGTGGTCTACAACCACACAGCGGAGGGCAACCACCTCGGCCCGACGCTGTCGTTCCGGGGCATAGACAACGCCTCGTACTACCGCCTTGTCGAGGGCGACCCCTCGAGCTACTTCGACACGACGGGGACCGGCAACTCGCTGCTGATGCGCAGCCCGCACGTGCTCCAGCTCATCATGGACTCCCTGCGCTACTGGGTGATCCACATGCACGTCGACGGCTTCCGCTTCGACCTCGCCGCCACCCTCGCACGCCAGTTCCATGACGTGGACCGACTGTCCGCCTTCTTCGACCTCGTGCACCAGGACCCCGTCATCTCGCAGGTCAAGATCATCGCCGAGCCCTGGGACGTCGGCGAGGGCGGCTACCAGGTCGGTCAGTTCCCTCCGCTGTGGACCGAGTGGAACGGCCGCTACCGCGATGCCGTGCGCGACTTCTGGCGGGGGGAGCCGTCCACGCTGGCCGAGTTCGCCAGTCGCATCACCGGCTCCTCGGACCTCTACAACCACTCCGGGCGCAAGCCCATCGCCTCCATCAACTTCGTCACCGCCCACGACGGCTTCACCCTCACGGACCTCGTCTCCTACAACGGCAAGCACAACGAGGCCAACGGGGACGGCAACAACGACGGCGAGAGCCACAACCGGTCGTGGAACAGCGGGGTCGAGGGACCCACCAAGGACCGAGCGGTCCAGCGTCTGCGCAACCGCCAGCGCCGCAACTTCCTGGCGACCCTGATGTTCTCCCAAGGCGTCCCGATGATCGCGCACGGCGACGAGCTCGGCCGGACCCAGGGCGGCAACAACAACGGCTACTGCCAGGACAGCGAGCTCACCTGGATCGACTGGAACCTCTCGAAGGAGAACACAGCACACCTGGAGTTCACGCGGCGGGTGGTCCAGATGCGCAAGGAGCACGCCACCCTGCGGCGCCGCCGCTTCTTCCGCGGCGAGGCGGCCAAGGGCGGTGAGTCGGAGCTTGGCGACATCGCCTGGTTCCTGCCGGATGCCGGTCACATGACCTCGGAGGCCTGGAACACCGCGCACGCGCGATCCGTGATGGTCTTCCTCAACGGCGACCTGATCCTCGAGCCGGGTGCGCGCGGAGAGCGCATCGTCGACGACTCACTGCTGATCCTGCTCAACGCCGACGCGAGCCCGATCGGCTTCGTCCTGCCGCCGGTGGGCTACGGCGCGGCCTGGTCGGTCGTCCTGGACACCAACGAGCGACTCCGGACCGGAACGCCCGTCGCCGCGGGGGGCGCGATCCAGGTGGAGGCGCACAGCGTCGTGGTGCTGTCGCGGCCCTCGTTGGGCGACTGACCCGTGGGTCCACGCGCCCTCCCCGGACCCGGGCGCCGTGTCCCCGTCTCGACCTACCGCCTCCAGCTCGGCCCGCAGCTGACCTTCGACGACGTCCGCGCGCGCCTGGACCTCTACGTCCGGCTCGGGGTCACCGACCTCTACCTGTCCCCGATCCTGCAGGCGGCCCCCGGATCCACCCACGGCTACGACGTGGTCGACCACACGCAAGTCAGCCACACCCTGGGCGGCCGGGCCGCCTTCGAGACGCTGGCGCGCGACGCCCACGCACGGGGCCTGGGCATCGTCGTGGACGTGGTGCCGAACCACATGGCGCTGCCGGCCCCCGAGTACCTCAACCCGGCGGCCTGGTCACTGCTCGCCGAGGGCCCCGACTCGCCGTACTCCTCGTGGTTCGACGTCGACTGGGCAGCCGGCGGCGGTCGCGTCCTGCTGCCCGTCCTGGGCTCGCAGGTCGAGGACGCGCTCGCGGCCGGGGAGCTGTCGCTGGACCTGATGGCGGTCCCGGGCGATGCCCCCGGGCAGCGGACGGTCCTGCGCTACTACGAGCACGTGCTGCCCGTCCGGCACGGGACCGAGGGCCTGGCCGATGCCCGACCTGGTCGCCGGCCAGCACTACCGGCTCGCGCACTGGCACGTCGCGGACACCGAGCTGAACTACCGCCGGTTCTTCGACGTGACCACGCTGGCCGGCATCCGCGTCGAGGACGCGGCGGTCTTCGACGCCACGCACGCGGTGCTGCTCGAGCTGTTCCGCGCCGGGCACGTCGACGGCTTCCGCATCGACCATCCCGACGGCCTGGCCGACCCGCGCCAGTACTTCCGGCGGCTGTCCGAGGCGACCGACGGGGCATGGGTGGTGGCCGAGAAGATCCTCGAGGGCGACGAGGCGGTCCCGCCCGACTGGGAGGTCGACGGGACGACCGGCTACGACGCCCTCTGGCGTGTCCAGGCCCTGTTCGTCGACCCGGCCGGCGAGCATCCCTTGGGCGACCTCATGCAGGAGCTCACCGGCGATACCCTGGGCGATCTCGACGGCATGGTCGCCGAGGCCAAGCGCGAGATCGCGGCCGGCTCGATGCACGTCGACGTCGAGCGGCTCACGTCCCTACTGGCGCGGATCTGCGCCGACGACGACCGCCTGCGCGGGCACGCGCGGCAGGACCTTCGCGACTGCCTGGTCGCGCTGCTCGTGGCCTTCGACCGCTACCGGGCCTATGTGGTGCCGGGTGAGGCGCCATCCGCGACCACCGCCGGCGTCATGGCCGCCGCGGCCAGCCGGGCCCGCGCCGGCCTGGCGGAGAGCCAGCACGAGACGCTGCGGGTCGTCGTGGACCTCCTCCTGGGCCGGGACGAGCTCCTTACTGCAGGCGCGCCGGATCCGGACCGGGTGGAGCTCGTCGTCAGGTTCCAGCAGGTCACCGGCCCCGTGATGGCCAAGGGCATCGAGGACACCGCGTTCTACCGGTGGACCCATCTGGTCAGCCTGTGCGAGGTCGGGGGCTCGCCCGAGCGGTTCGGCATCACGCCCGACGAGCTGCACCGGTGGGCGCAGGGGGTCGCAACCCACACCCCGGGCACCATGACCGCGGGATCGACCCACGACACCAAGCGCGGCGAGGACGTCCGGGCCCGGGTCGGAGTACTCAGCCAGCTGTCCGCGGAGTGGGCCGAGCTGGTGGGCCGCCTGCGCTTGCTCACGTCCGGGCGACGGCCGGTCGCGATGGACGGCCGGACCGAGAGCCTCCTGTGGCAGACGCTGGCCGGGACGTGGACCGAGGACGGCCCGATCGGGGCCGAGCGGCTGGCGGCCTACCTCGTCAAGGCGGGCAGGGAGGCCAAGACCTGGACCTCGTGGCGGTCCCCGGACGTCGCGGCGGAGGGCGCGCTGGCCGCGTTCGCCACGTCCGTCGTCACCGACCCGGAGGTGGGCAGGCTGTTCGGCGCGTGGGTCCGGCGGACCGCCCCCCTGGTGCGGGCCGACGTCCTGGGGAGCAAGCTCGTGCAGCTGACCCTGCCCGGGGTGGCCGACGTCTACCAGGGCACTGAGACACTCGTGACCGCCCTCGTCGACCCCGACAACCGGGGCCCAGTCGACCCGAGCGACCTGGCCGAGCGCCTGCGCCGCCTGGAGGCGGCGCAACGACCTGCGGACCTGGCCGACGAGAAGCTCGCGGTGACCACCGCGGCGCTGCGCCTGCGGAGGGCCGTCCCCGGTGCCTTCGTGGGCCCCCTCTCGGGCTACGAGCCTCTGCGGGTCTCCTCCGGCCACGCGTTCGCCTTCGCCCGGACGGAGGCCAGCCGGCCTCGGGCGGTCATCGTGATCAGCCGGCTCACCGGCTCGTTGGACTCCGGGGGCGGCTGGCGCGGGGGTGCGGTCACGCTGCCCGACGGGACGTGGCGCAACGTGCTGGGCACCGCGGACGACGACCCGATCGGGGGCGGACCGGTGGAGCTGGGCGGAATCCTGCGCTCGATGCCGGTCGCACTGCTCGTGCGGTCGGGGGCTCGGTGAGGTCAGGCCCCGTCGGCCACGGCACGCGAGGTCCGGCTCTGCCAGTCTGCGAACCGGGAGCGGTCAGGATGCCACTCGAACGGGCAGCTGGGACCGGTCGCGAACGGCCGTGTAGCCGGCCTCGTCGACGGCCGCGAGGACCAGCTCGTCGTCCAGCTCGGTCGCGCTCGTGACCAGGAGGCGTCCGGTGGCAGCGGAGACCTCGACGCCGGTGACACCGGCTATCGCAGTCACCTCCTGGGCGATCGCGCGCTCGCAGTGGCCGCACGTCATCCCCGTCACCCTGAACTCCGTCACGCTCGACCCAGTCACGCTCGACCCAGTCACGCTGGAGTTCTCCGTCAGCTTCGACTCCGTGGTCGTCACCCGTTGCTCCTTCCGATACCCCCCTAGGGTATCACGAAACGATCTTGCCGGGCGTCGTCGCCGTCCGTGAGGCACACTGACGGGGGATCCGTGCTCGGAAGGAACGGTGGTGACCAGGCACAGCTCGCTCGAGATGGTCGTCGTCCTCGACTCCCATCCCAGCAGCCGCGCGCCATTGGCCGTAGCCCAGCGGTACGCAGCGGGCACAGTCCTGCTCACCTCCTGGTCCGCGGATCCCTCCGGGATCGAGGGCGTGGTGCAGGAGTCGGCCTCCGCCGATCCCACGATCTCCGACGCCCTCCAGACGGCCGCCCATCGCGGGCTGGCCTGGGTGGGGATCCGCCGGGACTTCGCCCCACCGGAGCAGATGCTCCGGGATCTGCTGATCGGCACCGCTCGGCACGCCGACGACGAGGTCCCGGGATTCTCGGTCTTCCTGGTCGACGGCGACCCCGTTCCCTTCCGTCGCATCCTGGCCATCGTCGACCGCAGCGACGGCCCCATCTCCGGACTCCTCGCGTACGCCGCCGTGGCGGTCGCGGACACTTCCGGCGCCGCGCTGGACATCCTGGTCATCGGCGATGCCGGCGAGAACCCGCACACCGAGGACGAGTACGAGACCCTGGCGATCAGTCGCGAGCAGGAGCTCTACGACGCCGCCGTGCAGCGGGCCCGCAGGGAGCGGCTGCCGGTCCGGTGGATCACCGCGGCCTCGGTCGGGGACCTCTGGCAGGTCGTGTCCGACCAGCTCTCCCAGCACGACTACGACCTGGTGATCGACGATCTGGGGGACGTCTCCCTGGTGCGGGTGGGCCTGCGCACCAATGTCGGCGAGGCGCTGGTCGACGGGGCGGTCGGCGAGGTCCCGCTGAAGCTGCTGACCCAGACAAGCCTGCCCATCCTGCTCGTCATCGACGAGATCCGTCTCGGCCTGGCCCCGCCGAGCCTGCTGCGGGCCGGCGCTGTGGCGGCGATCGCCCTGGGCGTGTTCGCCGCACCTGCCGCCGCCTCTGCTGCGGACCCGCCACCGCCAGCTACTTCTACCGCCACCGCCGCTGTCACTGGCCAGCCTGACCCGGTGGATGATCTGATCACCGACCTGGAACAGACGCTCGTGCGAGCCGAGTTGGAGGCGCTGGAGGCTCCTGCGGAGGCCTCCCAGGAGGTTGTGGAAGCGGCGATCGAACAGGCCGAGGAGAATGCCGCCTCGGGAGAGGCCGCGCAGGAAGAGGCTTCCGAGGGAGTCGCCGGGAACGAGGGATCCGACGACTCCACCCCGGCCGAGCACAGCGCTACTCAGGACGCAACTGCCGCTGCCGCGTTCGTCGTGCCCGCGCAGGGCCCGTATCCCGCAGTGGCGACGGATCCCACCCCTTCGCCGCCCATCGCCTCGCCGGATCTGGCGGCAGCGGAGGACGAGTCCGAGACTGGCGAGGCCGATGCCAAGGCCGGGACTGCCACCGAAGCTGACCCTGCGGTCTACCCGGCCGACGCTGCCGAGCCAGCGGAGCCCGAGGAGCCCAAGGCGCCCAAGGGCGGTGCATCACCGGCCGACCTCGAGAAGGCGAAGGACCAGGAGGCCAAGGCCAAGCGGGCCTACGAGAAGGACAAGGCCCAGAAGGCCGACTCCAAGGATGCGGTGGCCGAGGCCGAGAAGGACCTCGCCGATGCCGAGCAGGTGGCGTCGGCTGCCGTGGCCGACCTGGAGGTGGCGATCGCGTCGCATGCCGAGGCCGCCGACCTCGCCCAGTCCACCGAGTCCGCTGAGGCCGGCTTGTCGGGCCTCCTTCCCGGGGCCCCGACGCAGGACGAGGTGTCCTCCGCGGCCCTCTCCGAGCGGGCGGCGACCATGAACCTGGCCGAGGAGATCGCAGCCGGCGAGGAGGCGCTGTCCACGCTGGAGGACGCCGAAGAGACCCTCGTCGAGGAACGGGCGGAGCTCGAGGAGCGGACCGCGGACGCGAAGGAGACGAAGGGCGAGTACGAGCAGGCCGCGCAGAAGACCGACGTCTACCAGGAGAGCCTCGCCGACACCCGCCAGTCCCCGGTCGCCAAGGGTGACTACGACCTGACCGCCGGCTACGGCGACCGTGGCGGGTACTGGTCGTCCGGGACGCACACCGGCATGGACTTCGCCGGCTCCGCGGGAACGGACGTGATGGCCGCTGCCAGCGGCACGGTGGTCTCCACGGGCTACGAGGGTGCCTACGGCAACCAGGTGGTGATCGACCACGGCGACGGCTGCCAGACGACCTACAGCCACCTGTCCAGCATCCAGGTCGATGTGGGCGAGGAGGTCCAGACCGGCGACACCATCGGATCGATGGGCTCCACCGGGAACACCACGGGCACCCACCTGCACTTCGAGGTGACCCAGGACGGCGACTTCGTCGACCCGGAGTACTGGCTGGGCTGGTGATCCGGCAGTCCCGGTGACCCGGCTCGCCCCGCACCCGGCGGACCCGCCGCGCGCGGTGCCGGCAGGATCTCGGCGGCCCCCCGCGGACCCGCGCGTGCGGCAGGTCGGAAGTGAGCAGCCCTAGGATCGACCCGTGACCACTCTGGTGCTCGCCGGCATCACGCTGCTTGCGGCGGCCGTGCTGGTGGGCGTGATGTGGTCGATCATCGCGGCGATGCGCGCCGAGTCGGCGAACGCGACCCTGCGTCGGGAGGGCGTGCGCGTGACCGGGACCGTCATCGACAACACCATGACCTCCACGGCCCAACGGCGCCTGATCTTCTCCGCTGTCGTGGAGTTCCGGGCCCGCGACGGCAGGGCGGTCCACGCGGTCTCGCAGCAGTCGGCCGCGACGTCCTGGCCGCGGGGCGCCACCGTCGAGGTCGCCTACGATCCCGCCGATCCGACCCGCTTCGTCCTGGCCGGACCACCCGAGCGCGGGCACCTCATCGCCAACGCGCTCATCGGGACGATGGTCGTGGTGATCATGGCCGGGACGCTTTTCGTGACCTACCAGATCTGGGACCAGTTCCGGCGCGACAAGGAGCGGTCAGCCCGAGCCCGCGTCCACCTCCGGGTCCACCTCCAACGGTCTCGACGCACCGGGCGGGACCCGGATCGGCGGCGGCCAGCCGTGACCACTGCGCCCGGCTCCACCCCGGACCTCTCCGTCCGGCACCGTCCCGTGCAGGAGCGGGGACGGGTCCGATTCGACGCGATCCTCACCGCGGCCAGGGAGCTGCTCGCCGAGAGCGGCGTGGAGGGCTTCACGATCGAGGACGTGGCCGCCCGCGCCGGGATACCGGTCGGATCGGTGTACCAGTTCTTCCCGAACAAGTTCGCCATCGTCGCCGAGCTCGACTCCCGCGACACCTCGGCACTCCTCGACGACCTGGCGGCCAGCGCCGATCGCTTCGCGCTCGGGGACTGGCCGACCGAGGCCAACGCCCTGATCGACCTCGTCGCCTCACACTGGGTGGACGACCCGTCGCGCCGCGCCGTCTGGCTGGCCATGCGCTCGACCGCGGTGACCCGGTCCCTGGCCGCCGAGCACTCCCGGTCGCTGGTGGCCACGCTCCTGCCGATGATCCAGCTGCTGACCCCGGGCCGGACCGTCGACGAGCAGGTGACCATGTGCGAGGTGGTCGTCGAGATGTCGCAGTCGCTGCTGCACTTCTCGGTCTCCGACGGCGAGCCGAACCCGGCCACCGTTCGCGAGCTCAAGCGGATGCTGCGCGCCTACCTGCGGGCAGTGTCGCGGATCGCCTGACCGAGCCTGCCTGACCGGGCCGGCTGACGGGGCCTGACGGGGCTCAGCGGGTCTCGGCCTCCTCGAGGACCACCACGGCCGCGGCCATCGTCGGCTCGTGGGTGATCGACACGTGCGCCACGACCTCGCCGAGGGTCGCCCGCACCGCCGCGGCGAGCGCTCCGTGCAGGACCAGCATCGGCCGGCCCCACCCGTCGACGACGACCTCCACCTCGCGCCAGTCCATGTCCGGGATCGCCGGTGCCCGACCGGGACGCGCCCCCGAGAACGCCTTCACGAAGGCCTCCTTCGCCGCGAACCTCCCGGCCAGGTGCTGCGCGCTGCCCGAGGCACCCCCCGCAGCGCGCAGCTCCCCGGCCGTGAAGGTCCGCTCGGCGAACGCCGAGCCGACCGAGCCCAGCTGCTCGGCGAACTCCGCGACCCCGACCAGGTCGATCCCGACGGCCCGGATCGCCATCAGGCGCCGGGCAGCTCTGCCCGCCCCGTCGACCAGGATTCCGGCCTCCCGGGCACGCAGCTCGTCTGCGGTCCCCTGGCCGATCCGCCGGTCGGTCCGCCGCGCGAGCACCGGCTCGCCGCCGTGGGCGGCAGTCAGCCGCATGCGCGCACCGGCCACCTGACGATCGTGCGCCCGCTGCACGTAGGAGCCGCGCTGCTCGGCCGGGATGGCCTCGACGAAGACGTCCGGGTGGGCCAGCGCCACGACCGCCGAGACGTGGCCGAAGCCGAGGCTCGTGACCAGCGCCGCCCGGACGGGCTCGGCCCGCCGGATCGGCCGGTAGTCCACGACCAGGGCGTCGCCCGGGGTGACCCGGGGATCGGCACTGACCAGGTTCTGGTTGCCCGGGACCGTGCTCGTGGCGAACACGTCGACCAGCCCGGCCATGGCCCAGGCGGCGGCGCCGCCCTTGGAGTGCCCGGTCAGCGACTTCTGCGAGATCACCCGCAGCGGCGCGCCCTTGGTCCGGCCGAGGGCGGTCTGGATCGTCTCGTGCACGAAGGCCTCGTTGGGGTCGTTGGCCTCCGTGGAAGTGTCGTGCTTGGAGACGACGGCGACGTCGTCGGCGGCCAGTCCGAGGCCGGCCAGCGCGCGGCCGAGCGGGGAGTCGACCCCGCCGCGCACGGCGCCGAGGGCGCCCAGGCCGGGGGCCGGGATCGAGGTGTGGATCCCGTCGCCGAACGAGGCCGCGTAGCCCACGACCGCGCGGACCGGCAGTCCCAGGGCGAGGGCCACCGAGCCGCGGCAGATGATGAAGCTGCCACCGCCCTGGGACTCCACGAAGCCGCGGCGCCGCCGGTCCCCGGGCCGGCTGTGCTGGCGCGGGTAGAGCCCCGACTCGATCAGCGCGTCGTTGTCCGCGGTCGCCGACATGTTGGCGAACCCGGTGATGCCCTCGGTGCGCAGGTCGTCCCAGCCGCCGCCGACGATGATCTCGGCCTTGCCCAGGGCGATCTTGTCCACGGCCTCCTCCAGCGAGACCGCGGCCGTGGCGCAGGCCGCGACCGGGTGCACCATCGGTCCGTACCCGCCGATCAGGCCCTGGTTGACGTGCGCGGCGACGACGTTGCCCAGCGCCTCCTGGAGCACGTCGTTGGCGAACTGCTTGCCCGTGGCCGGGCCCATGAAGACGTTGGAGATGCTGGTCATCCCGCCCATGCCGCTGCCCTGGGTGTTGCCCACCAGGCTCGGGTGCACGGCGCCGACGAGCTCCTCGGCGCGTGACCCCGGCATCCGCCAGCGCCTCGGCCGTGATGACCACGTTCCAGGCCGTGAGCGGGTCCATCGACCCGGCGATCCCGGAGTCGAGTCCGTGGCGCACCGGGTCGGACCCCAGCGGGAACTGCCCTCCGACGCTGCGTGCCAGGGCGCGCCGGCGCGGGAGACGCACCGACGACCCTGCCGGCAGGGTCAGCATCCAGCCGTCCTCGGCCGGGATCACCGACCGCACCCTGGTGCGCTGGCGGCCATGGCCCGGGCCTCGGACTCGGAGCCCAGCACCTTGGTCACCGCCCTGTCGAGGAACACCTCGCTGTACTCCCACGAGCCGTCGGCGGCGACGGAGTCGTCCGCCTCGAAAAGGCGCAGCCCGGCGTGTGCCTCGACCCGCTCGCGGTAGCGCCCGGCGATGTCCGCCTCGTCCACCGGCGTCCCGGACTCGACGTCGGTCCAGCGTACCCGCAGAGGAGTCCCAGTCGATGAGCCCGCAGCGCCACGCCAGCTCGACGACGCCGGCCGCGCCCAGCTCGCCCAGCTCGGCCTGCCAGCGGGTCGCCGACCCGCCCCACGGGCCGTACTCGGCGATCCCGACCATGACGATCATGTCCTCGGCGCGCACTGTGGCCCGCGAGGCCCCTCGGGGACCCGCACCGGACCCCGCGCACCGGCCAGGAGCTCGGGCAGGTTCGGCAATGCTGCGACGGTCGCGGTGACGTCCGCTGCCGGCATCCGCAGCCTCGGCCTCGGCCGCCGCGGCAGCCGTGAGCTCGGCAACCGCGGTGGCCAGCGCCGCTCCCAGGTCCGCCCGGCCGGCGAGGCCTCCGGAGAGGTCCAGGCGCAGCGGCTCGCGGTCAGCCTGGTCGCGGAACTCGCGTGTGGCCAGGGCGGCGATCAGCGCGCCCATCTGCTCGGACGAGTAGGTCACGACGCCCAGCTCGTCCTCGACATGCCGGGCGACCCGGTCGTTGGCGGCCATCAGCCCGGTGCCGCGCACCCAGCCGATCTCCGCGGCGATGATCCGCGTCTGGGATCCCCAGCGGGAGCCCTCGGAGTGCCACTTGTGGGCCAGCGTCTCCAGGGCGGCCTTGGCGTCGCCGTAGGCGCCGTCGCCCCCGAACGTGCCGTGGTTCGGCGACATCGGCAGGATCACGCTGAAGCGGGTCCTTGCGGGCGGCGCCGGCGCGCTCGGCCAGGCTGCCGACAAGGCGCTGCACGCCGAGCAGCAGCAGGCGCAAGCGTGAGCTGCGCGTCGCGGCCGGTGTCGGGCAGCTCGCCCATCGCCGGGGCCGCCGCGAACGGCAGCACCAGCGTCGGCCACAGCGCCGGCTTCACCTCGCGGGTGATCGGGCCGAGGTCCTCGGTCGTCGGCGTGACCATCCAGTCGACGAGCGCGTCGATGTCGGCGAACGACGCCAGGTTCGCCCGCACGACGTGCAGCCTGGCGCCGGGACCGGAGTACCGGCGTTCGAGGTCGCGGTAGGCCGCGATCCGCTCCGGAGTGTCGGTCGTCGTGGCCAGGACCACAGTGGCACCGCCGCGCAGGAGGTGCGCGACCGAGGTCCAGGCGATCGAGTTCGGCGACGCGCCGGTGACGAGCGCCACCTCGTCGCGGAAGTCGCCGGGTGCCTCGGCCCAGCGCCTCGGCGGCGGCCAGCACCCGGGCGGCGTCGCCGTCGGCCAGCGCCCCGCGGAGCTTCTCGACGTCCGGCACCGGGACCCCGCGAGGGGACGCGGCCAGGGCGCGGTCGATCGCGGCGACCGTGCTCGGGTGACCGGCATCGCCCGGTCGGGACGCCGGCACCGCTGGTGCCGCCGGAACCGGCCAGCCGGGCACGGTGGTACTCGAGGGTGGCCCGGATCCGCGGCTCGGCGTCGCGGTGTGCGGCGATCTGGTCGACGAGGTCGTCCAGGGGCTCCGAGGTGGGCGCGCCGGCCTCGACGGCCAGAAGGCCCTGCACCAGGTGGTCGACGTCGGCGCGGGCCCAGGTCGAGGCCGAGTCGAGCATCACGTGCCGGCGCGGATCGAAGGTCGGCGCGACCAGCGCGGCCGGGCCGTGCTCCGCCTCGAGCAGCGCGAGCGTCGCAAGGGCCTGGCGGTAGTCGGCATCGAGCGGGGTCGGCGACCGGGACCCTGCCCAGCCGCGCGAGCACGTCCGAGGCCTGGTCGGCCAGGAGCCCCTCGACGTGGTCGCGCAGCTCCTTCACGGCGGCCGCGTCGACGGTCCCACCCCCGGCGGCGGCAGCGACCACCGGCGCGAGCTGGACGCCCGCCTCGGCGCCGGCCGCGCGGACCGCCTCGTCGATCAGACCCTCGGCGGTCTCCGCTGCCAGGGTGGTCAGGTCGCCACCGCGACGGCTGCCGCCCTCCCGGGTTCCCAGGGCCAGCGCCAGCGCGGTGCGCGCGACCCAGCCCTCGCCCAGGCCCCAGTGGGTGGTGACGCGCTTGGTCAGCGCCGACTGCGACGAGCCGCGCGGGCCGAGGGCGGCGGTGACCGCACCCTCGACCGCCGCCGACAGCACGGGACCGGGGTAGCGGTAGCCGGCGGTCTTCTCCGCCAGCCTGTCGGTCAGCTGCCCCAGCGGCACCTCGTGCGCGCCGTCCATGGCCGAGACCGCGAACTCCTTGCCGATGTCCATGAGGACCTGGTTGCGCCGGCTGGACGCCCCGTCGACGAGGGACTCGATCGAGTCGTTCTCGAGCTGGTCGACCCGGACGCCCACCCGCAGGGCGAGCAGGGCGGCCACCGCGGTGGCGTGCCCGACCGGAAGGTCCGCGACCTCCGCGCCGCGGACGCTCCCCGACTCGTCGGAATCTCCGGCAGCTACGGGAGACTCCGCGGCGTCCGGGAGACTCTGCGGCGGCGGCCGGGGCCGGCGCGGCGGGGGTCGGGGGACGCGGCGGCTGCCGGGGCAGCCGGGGTGGGATCTTCGGACCGTGTCCAGGACCTCGTCGGCGTCCACCTCCACGTTGAGGACCTCGGGGCGGGTGCCGCGATGCGTCGGCAGGGCCAGGGAGCCCTTGGCGAGGTTGGCCAGGGTCGGGGCGGCGCCCACGCCGATCTCGACGATGCGCTCGGCGCCGAGCCCGCCGAGCTCGACCGGTGCGCACATCAGCTCGAACGTCTCGATCCAGCGCACCGGCGAGGCGAACTGCCAGGCCAGCAGCTCGACCAGCAGTGTGCGCGCCAGGGCGTCGCGGTCGGCGATCGCGGCGTCCCAGTCGGCCAGCAGGTCGGCCAGGATGGGCGAGCCCGACACGTCGTGGACACCCTGCACGTACTCGCGATCGATGCGGAACACATGCGGGTACAGGTTCGGGATGTAGCGCCCGACGAGCGCCTCGGTGTCGATGTGGTCGGGCAGCTTGGCGATCAGCTGCTTGCGGAATCCCTGCACGCCGCCGAGGAGCGCCGACGAGTGGAAGGGCACGTCGATGCCCGGCACGAGCAGCATCGGCGCTCGGCCCGGCTGGCCGGGTCCGATCCGCCGCTCGAGCTCGCCCAGCGACTCCAGCGTCCCGGCCACGGCGTACTGCTTGCCGCGCAGGTTGTGGTTGACGATCTCGCAGAGCGCCCCGGTGTCCGTCAGCAACGCTGGCGACGAGGCGCCTCGGCCTCGGCGTGGCTGAGCCCCGCCAGATGCGGTCGGACCACGGCCAGGCGGTACTCGGAGTTGCCGTCGGCGTCGCGCGGGACCAGGCCGTGCATGCCTTGCCCACGGGCGAAGACCAGCTCGATGGCTCCCTCGAGCGTGAGGACGCCGCTGGAGGCCCCGAGGGCGTTGTACTCGCCGACCGAGTGCCCCGCGACGGCCGCCTCGGGGTCGAACGCCCCCGCCTCGCGCAGCTCGGAGACGGTCGCGCTGGGCGAGGGTTGCCATCGCGACCTGCGTGAACTGGGTCAGGTGCAGGACCCCGGCGGGGTGCCGGTAGGTGGTGCCGACCGCGTCGATCGACGTCGGGTTGTCCCGGACCACCTCGAGGATCGAGAAGCCCATGCGCTCACGCGTGATGGCATCCGCACGGTCCCACACAGACCGCGCGGCGGCGGATCGGGCGTATGCCTCCATGCCCATGCCCTGGGACTGGATGCCCTGGCCGGGGAACACGTAGACGGTCCGCGGCGGGGCGACGACGGCACTGCCGACGGCGACCACACCGTTGACGGTCGTGGCCTCGACGGCCACGATCCGGGCACCGTCGCGCAGGCCGGTCCGGGTGACCGTGAACGTGACGTCCTGGCCGGGCAGGACCGGTGCCACGAAGTCCACGGTCCACTCGCGCAACCGGGTCGGGTCGCCCTGCGCCGCGGACTCGAGCACCGCGCGGGTGGCGGCGGCCGAGGTCCACATGCCGTGCACGATCCGTCCGGGCAGGCCGACGAACCGCGCGAGCACGTCACTGCGGTGGATCGGGTTGGCGTCTCCGCTGACGGTCGCGAACGCCTCGAGCTGGGTCGGAGCGGTGACCGTGAGGGTTCCCAGCGTGCGCACCGGCGTGGCGACCACGCCTTCGCGGGCCGTCGGCGACGTGGCAGCCGGGATCGCCGGGTCGACCACAGTGCGCCGGACGAAGAACCTGTCGCTGACGGTCGTGGCGCCCGCGCGGGCCTCGACGGTGATGACCATCCCACCGTCGGCGCGCGTGACCTCGGGCCGGCTGACCTCGGGCCGGCTGACCTCGGCGCTGTCGTCGACTCGGCCGACGCGGCGGGCGTCGAGCCCGACCCGTCCGACGTGTTGTGGTTGCCCTGCGTGCGGGGGGTCGTGATCTCGTGGCGCAGGTGCACCAGGTCGAAGATCGACGACGCCAGTCCCTCGCCCGCCAGGCGCGCGAAGACGTGCGGCCAGATGCCGGCCATCACCCGGTCGGGCAGGGCGCCGGCAGCGCCGACGGTGGCGGCATGCGCTGCGGCGAGGTCCGGGGCTGCCGTCGGCCCGCCCGTGCCGCCGCCGAACATCGTGAGCAGCCCTGCCCCGGCTCCCGCCAGCGCTGCCTCGGTGACCTCGAAGGTCACCACCCCGGCATGGGTGCGCGCCTCGACGGGCAGGACGAGCTCGCCGTCGCCGGGCAGCCCGAGGTCGGGCCAGTGGATCGTCAGCGCGAGCGAGCGATCCGGCCGCACCGACAGGGCCGCGCTCTCCGAGGTCCCCGAGGACCACGAGGCGGTCGGACCCAGGATCGTCCACTGCTCGGCGGGTCCGATGCGGTGCAGCGGGTTGGTCCGGCTGGCGCCCGCCCAGGTCCAGGTGGGGGCCAGGAGGGCCGCGGCCAGCAGCGCCTCGGGGCCCGACGCGGGGGTCGCTGGGTTCTGCGCGAGCCGGAACTGTGCCACGTCGCGGACGTCGACCACGTCGTGCCCGAAGCCATCCCAGCCATCCGAGCGAGCAGAGTCATTCGAGCCAGCAGAGTCCGAGCCACGAGTCCGGAGCCAGCCGATCTCGGAGCCGGCGTGCGGCGACCCAGGCTGCCGGGGTCAGCGCGGAGGCGACCGACGTCTCGAACCGGTCGAGCAGGTGGGCGACCGGCTCGTCGACCGTCGTGATGCCCGACACGGCCACCGGGCCGGGGATGATCAGGACCGCATCGGCGTCGTACAGGTCGCTGTGCGACTGCCACAGCGAGTCCGACTGGTACCAGCGACGCACGTCGGCGTCGATCACCGGCACGAACGGGACCGGCTTGCCCGGCATCCTGGCGACGCTCGTGAAGTGCGCGACGTCGGCCGGGTGCAGCAGGGCGGTCCGCGCGGTCGGGTAGGCGGCAACGAGCAGGTCGAGCGCGCCGGCCGGGTCGTCCACCGACGACGGGTCGGCGAAGAGCGTGTCGATCCGGCCGGTGTCCACCGGGCTCAGGCGGGCCTCCGCGCGCTGGAGCAGCGCCACGAAGCGGCTGCGATGCGTCACGTCCAGCCAAGCCCCGTCCTCGTAGCGGCCATGGCGGCCGAGCGCCGTGAGCTCGACGAAGCGCTCGAGCAGCTGCGCGTAGGTCATCTCGGCGACGTCGCCGAAGTACGGCTTGGCGGTGCTGGCCAGCGCCTCGACGATCTCCTCGCGGCGGGCCGCGACCGCCGCCTCGTCACCGGCCACCGAGTCCAGCAGCTGCGCGGCGCGCGAGGCGCTGTTGTCGAGGAAGTGGATGTCGGCGTTCAGGCCGGAGCGCCCGGAGGTGGTCCCGCCGGCGAACCTGCCGCGGCTGACCCAGCCGTCATGCCCGGCGGCTGCCACGAGGGCGGCCTTGACCGAGGCGGAGGCGGCCGACTCGTGCGTGGCCATGGTGACGGTGCCCAGCAGGATCGCGTCGACGGGCATGGTCGCCGCGCCGTGGACGTGCGCCCAGGTGCCGGTCAGCAGGGCTCCGGCGCGCTCGGGGTCGGCGATGCCGCCACCGACCGCCAGCACGACGTTCTCGTGCTCGCGGATGAGGTGGTAGGTCGACAGCAGCAGGTCGTCGAGGTCCTCCCAGGAGTGGTGACCGCCCGCGGCGCCGCCCTCGAGGTGGATCCAGACGGTGTGCGGGGTCTCCGCGGCGATGGCCAGCACGTCGCGGACCTGGGCGACGGTGCCCGGCTTGAACGCGTTGAGCCAGATGCCGGCGGCCGCCAGCTCGTCGAGCAGGGCCAGCGCGTCGGCCTTGTCGGGGATCCCGGCGGAGATCGTGACGCCGTTGATCGGCGCGCCCGCCGCCCGCGCCTTCTGGACGAGGCGCTCGCGGCCGAGGTGCAGGTTCCAGAGGTAGGGGTCGAGGAACAGCGCGTTGAACACGACCTCCTGACCGGGCTCGAGCCCGGCGGCGACCTCGGCCATCCGCTCCTTGAAGATCGCCTCGGTGACCTGGCCACCGCCGGCCAGCTCGGCGACGTGCCCGCCGTTCGCCGCGGCGACCACGATCGGCGCCTCCACGGTCGAGGGCGTCATCCCGGGCAGGATCATGGGCGAGCGGCCCGAAAGGCGCGTGTGCCTGTTGGACAGGCGGAACGCGCCCTCGGCGTCCCGGACCACTCGCGGCGCGAACCGCTCGTAGGTCTGCGGGATCGCCGGTGCGCTCCCGGGCGAGAACAGCGCCGTGCGGCCGTCGGGCGTGGCGGGGTCGAGCACGAGGGCGCCACGACCGCGCAGGTCGGCGGCGGACTGCCCGGCCATCGCGCCCAGCTCGCTGACCATCACGGCCACCGTCCCGATGGGCACGCTGCGCGACAACGGTGGCGGCCCAGTCGTGACGGCGGGCCAGCACCGACGTGACGACGGCCCGCAGGACGTCGTCGGCCGGCAGGTCGGCACCAGTGGCCGGGTCGGCGATCCGGGCCGCGCCGATCGGCGGCAGGGTCAGGCCGAGGTCTGCGATCCGGGCCAGGGCGGCGCCAGCCGTCGCGTCGAGGTCGGGATGGTGGAACGGCACCGAGCTGGCGATCGGCTCCCACGCGAACCGGAACGGCGATCCGCCGAGCTGGCCGGCCGAGCGCTTCTTCGCCTCGGCCTGGGCCAGGGCGTCCAGGGAGGCGCGCAGACGCGCCAGGGCGGGCGCATGGCCTGCCAGGACGTGGCGGGTGGGTCCGTTCACGACGGCGATGGCCACGTCGTGCGCGCCGAGCTCCTCGAGCAGCGCTGTGAGCCGGGCGGTGCGCGGACCGGAGATCGCGACCATCGGGGTGCCGGCGTCCTCGTCGCCCGCCAGCGCGGCGGCGACGGCCGAGTCGGACACCGCCCAGCGGTGCCGGGCGGCGTGCGCGCCCATCACCGCGGCGATCCGGGCGGCGTCGGCCGCGACCCGGACCGGTACCAGCCCGTCGTCGCCCCGCGCGGTGGCGACCACCGCCGCGAGCAGTCCGGCGCTGTGGCCGGCCGACCGCGTCGCGGGTGCCGTGGAGGCCGCGCGCAGACCGTCGGCATCAAGGCCGGCCAGCGAGGCCAGGTTGGTCAGGAGGTTGCCGACCAGGGCGTAGGGGCCGGTCGCGGCCACCGGGCTCACGGGCGCGTCGGGGCCGGTGGGCAGCAGGTGCGAGAACCCGTCGGCGAACAGCCCGAGCGCTCGCACGGCCGGGGTCCGGGCCCACTCGTCGAGGTCGGTGACCACGCTGTCGACCCAGCCGGCGACGTCCGGGCGGCCCACCGTCGTCCTGGCGAGCACCTGGGGCCACTGGGCGTCGATGCCCGGGAAGAGCAGGGCGGTCGGCTGCGCTCCGGCAGCGAGCCCGGCGGCCAGGCTGCCGGGCAGCGCGGGCGCGGTTCAGGTGGGAGTGTCCGGCTGTGGTGGTCATCGTCGAGCCTCTCGTCGAGGTGTGCGGTGTGCCCCCGGCCTACTCGGATTTATATGAGTAAACCTTCATGTTTGGCCACCATGATACGCACGCCCGGCCCCCTTGGGCAATCGATTTCCGGGCCTCCGGGGGGCCCTCGCAGGGCTCGACGGCGCGATCGCCGATGGCGTCGCGGATCGCGGTCAGTGGCCGTCTGATGGATCCGCCGGCAGCGAGCGGTTCGGGCCCTTACTGACCGTAGAAGAGTCGCTCTGCCACGGCACGGGCACGTCGGGTCGTGCGCCGGTAGTCCTCCAGGAGAGCGCCGGACTCCCCCGGGGCGTACCCCAGGATCCGGCCGACCGCCCCCAGCTCGTACGTGTCGGTCGGGACCATGTCCGTGGCGCGCCCGCGCACCAGCATCACCACGTTGCGGATCCGGGTGGCCATCCGCCAGGCGTCGCTGAGCACGTCGGCATCCGCCTGCTCGATGATGCCGGTGCGCCGTGCCGCCTCCAGGGCCATCATCGTCCGGGTGGTGCGCAGCTCGGGGATCCGGTGGGCGTGCTGGAGCTGCAGCAGCTGGATCACCCACTCGACGTCCGAGAGCCCGCCCCGCCCGAGCTTCGTGTGCAGGGTCGGGTCGGCCCCGCGGGGCAGCCGCTCGTTCTCCATCCTGCGCCTTGAGCCGGCGGATCTCGCGCAGCTGGTCGGGGCCGACGCCGTCCGCGGGCCACCGGATCGGGTCGATGCCGGCGCGCACGCGGGCCCACACCTCGCCGTCGCCCTGCGACGCGGTCGGCGCGCAGGAGCGCCTGGGCCTCCCAGAAGGACCGCCAGCGGTCGTAGTAGGCCAGGTAGGAGGCGACGGTGCGGACCGGCGGCCCCTGCTTGCCCTCGGGGCGCAGGTCCGTGTCGAGCATCAGGGGCGGATCGGGTGACGGGGCGTTGAGCAGCGAGCGGACCTCGTTGGCCACGAGGGTGGCCGCGGCCGCCGCCTCGCGCTCGTCGGCGCCCGGGCGCGGATCGTGCACGAACACGACGTCCGCGTCGCTGCCGTAGCCGATCTCGCCGCCCCCGTAGCGGCCCATCCCGATGATGAGCATCTGGGTGGGCAGCTGCGAGCCACGGGCCCGCTGCACCTCCGCGATGGCCGCCTGCAGCGCCCCGGCGATGGTGGCGTCGGCGACGTCGGTGAGCGCGTTGCCCAGGTCGACGACGGTCAGCGTCGACAGGATGTCGGTGGCCGAGACCCGGAACAGCTCGCGGCGGCGCAGGGCCCGGACAGCCCGCACCGCCTCCCCCGCGTCGTCGTAGCGGGCGGCCGTCGCCAGGAACTCGGTCGTCAGTGGCCCGGACTGCCTCGGGCGCAGCTCGGCCGTGTCGGCCAGGAGGGCCACGCCGTCCGGAGCCCGCAGCAGCAGCTCGGAGGCGTACCGGCTGCTGGAGAGCACCCGCGCCATCCGCTCCGCGCAGGCCGACTCGTCGCGCAGCAGCCGCAGGTACCAGGGCGTGCCGCCGAGATCGTCGCTGACCCGTCGGAACCCGAGCAGGCCGGCGTCGGGATCCGGCGCGTCGGCGAACCATCCCAGCATCACGGGCAGCAGGGTCCGCTGGATCGCCGCCCGCCTGCTGACCCCGGACGTCAGCGCTTCGATGTGGTTCAGCGCCCCCCGGGGTCGCGGAACCCGAGCGCGTCCAGACGCTCGCGGGCGGCCTGCGGGGTCAGCCGCGCCTGGCCGCTGTCGAGCCGGGCCACCGCGTCCAGCAGAGGCCGGTAGAACAGCTTCTCGTGGATCCGGCGGACCTCGTGGGCGCGGCGCTGCCAGGCGTCGACCAGCTCCTTCACCGGGTCGATGGTGAACCCCATCGCGCGGCCGATCCGGCGCAGGTCCTCCTCGTCGCGCGGCACGATGTGGGAGCGCACCATCCGGTGCAGCTGGATCCGGTGCTCCAGCGTGCGCAGGAACCGGTAGGCGCCGGCCAGCACCGAGGCGTCCTCGCGCCCCACGTACCCCCAGGTGGCCAGCGACTCCAGCGCCGTCAGGGTGTTCGGGCTGCGCAGCATGACATCGCTGCGGCCGTGGACGAGCTGGAGCAGCTGGACGCTGAACTCGACGTCGCGCAGGCCGCCCTTGCCCAGCTTGAGCTGTCGGTCGGCGTCCTTCACCGGCACGTGGCGCTCTACCTGCTGGCGCATCCGCTGGACCTCGGTGACGAAGCCCGTCGCGGTCCGCCGCCGACCAGACGAACGGCAGGACCGCGTCGACATAGGCGGCCCCCAGGGCCTCGTCGCCGGCGACCGCGCGCGCCTTGAGCAGCGCCTGGAACTCCCAGGTCCTGGCCCAGCGCTGGTAGTAGCCGACGTGGCTGCGCAGCGTCCGCACCAGCGCCCCGGCCCGCCCCTCCGGGCGCAGGTTCGCGTCGACCTCCCAGATCGTGCCCTCGGCCGTGGGCTGGCTGCACAGGCGCATCACGGTCGAGGCCAGGGTCGTGGCCGTGCGCAGCGCTCCGGTCTCGTCGGCGCCCTCGCCAGGCTCGGCGACGAAGATGACGTCCACGTCGCTGATGTAGTTCAGCTCCCGGCCGCCGCACTTGCCCATCGCGATGATCGCCAGCCGCGCCTCGGGTGCGTCGGCGGGCAGCTGCTCCCGGGCTGCGGCGAGAGCACCGGCGAGGACCGCGTCGGCCAGCTCGGACAGGCGAAGAGCCGTCAGCTCGAAGGGCGCGCCGTGGGCCACGTCGGCGATCGCGATGCGCAGGACCGCCGCCTTGTGGGCCAGCCGCAGGGCGTCCGCGGCGCCGGCTCCAGCCCCCGACGCGGCGCTGAGCAGCTGTTCGCGGACCGCCTCGCCATCGGGCGGCGGCGAGTCCTCGAACAGGATGTCGAGGTGGTCGGGGTGCCGCACCAGGTGCTCGGCGAGCGCGACCGACACGCCGGTCGCCAGTGCGAACCGGCGCCAGGCCAGTGGGTCGGCCGCGACGGCTGCGATGCGCGCGGGTGCGGCTGCCTGGAGGTCCAGCGCAGTCCGGACGACCAGGCCGGGGTCGGCGGCCGCGCCGACGTCGTCGAGCAGGCCCTCGGACCACCAGGGCACCCCCATGAGGGCTGCCACCGCGCGCTGGGCGTCCGGCACGCCGAGGCGGGCCAGCCGCCCGGCCGCGGTGTCGGCGCGACCCGATCCGCGGGGCTCCGTCACGGCTCGGCCATCCAGGACGGGGGCTCGATCACGGCTCAGACCTACAGGACCGGCAGGTAGCGGTCCAGCTCGTACTGGGTGACCTGACGGCGGTAGTCCTCCCATTCGGCCCGCTTGTTGCGCAGGAAGAAGTCGAACACGTGCTCGCCGAGCGTCTCGGCCACCAGCTCGCTGCGCTCCATGGCCTCGATCGCGTGGTCGAGGCTGGCCGGCAGCGGGGTGAGCCCGAGCGCCCGGCGCTCGCCGTGGCTCAGCGCCCACACGTCGTCGTCGGCTCCGGGTGGGAGCTCGTAGCCCTCCTCGATGCCCTTGAGGCCGGCGGCGAGCAGCAGCGCGTAGGCCAGGTAGGGATTGGCCGCCGAGTCCATCGCGCGGAACTCGATGCGCGTCGAGTTGCCCTTGTCGGGCTTGTACATCGGGACTCGCAGCAGGGCGCTGCGGTTGTTGTGGCCCCAGCAGACCCACGCCGGAGCCTCGCCCCCGCCGACGAGCCGCTTGTAGGAGTTCACCCACTGGTTGGTGACGGCGGTCATCTCCGGGGCGTGCGTGAGGATCCCGGCCATGAACGAGCGCGCCGCCTTGCTCAGCTGGAGCTCGGCGCCCGGCTCGAAGAACGCGTTGCGATCGCCCTCGAACAGCGAGAGGTGCGTGTGCATGCCCGATCCGGGGTGGTCGCCGAGGGGCTTGGGCATGAACGACGCGCTCACCCCCTGCTCGAGGGCGACCTCCTTCACCACGAGCCGGAAGGTCATGATGTTGTCGGCGGTCGTGAGCGCGTCGGCGTACCGCAGGTCGATCTCCTGCTGGCCGGGTCCCCCCTCGTGGTGGCTGAACTCCACGGAGATGCCCATCGACTCCAGCATCCCGATCGCCTGGCGGCGGAAGTCGTAGCCCGAGGCCTGTGGCGTGTGGTCGAAGTAGCCGCCGTCGTCGATCGGGATCGGCGTGTGCCCCGGGCGGTGCTGCGCCTTGAACAGGAAGAACTCGATCTCGGGGTGGGTGTAGAACGTGAAGCCCTGGTCCGCGGCGCGCGACAGCGTTCGCTTGAGCACGTACCGGGGGTCGGCGAACGACGGGCTGCCGTCGGGCATCAGGATGTCGCAGAACATCCGCGCGACCCCCTGCGACTCGCCGCGCCAGGGCAGCACCTGGAACGTCCCCGGGTCGGGCATGGCCAGCATGTCGGCCTCCTGGACGCGGGCGAACCCCTCGATCGCCGAGCCGTCGAAGCCGATCCCCTCGCTGAACGCGCTCTCCAGCTCGGCGGGGGCGATCGCCACCGACTTGAGGAACCCGAGCACGTCGGTGAACCAGAGCCGCACGAACCGGATGTCGCGCTCCTCGACCGTGCGGAGCACGAACTCCGTCTGCTTGTCCATGGGGGCCATACTGCCCCATCCACTCGGCCCCCACCGCGCGCCCACTCGCAGCAGCCCCATCGCGGATTCGGGGTCCTGCCGGCTGCCAGGGCGGACCCCTGCTGTCCCATGCACGTGCCCTACGGAGTGTCGGGGGCAGGCTCCGGCCATGGTCGCACTGGCTGCGCAGCAGTAGCCTCTCGACGTGCCCCAGCTGCGCCTCGCCCTTGCCCAGGTGAACCCCACGGTGGGCGATCTCGCCGGCAACACCCGGATCGTGCTCGACAGCGCCCGAGTGGCCGCCGAGGCCGGCGCGCATCTCGTCGCGTTCCCCGAGATGGTGATGACCGGCTACCCGATCGAGGACCTGGCCCTGCGAAAGTCGTTCCAGCTCGCCTCGACCGCCCACACCGACTCCCTGGCAGGGCTGCTGGCCGACCATGGACTGGGCGACCTCGCCGTCATCGTCGGCTACCTCGACCTGCGCGACGGCGGTCGGGACCATCCGCTCGGCACCCCGCGGGGCGCCCCGATCAACGCGGCCGCGGTGCTGCACGGCGGGCAGGTGGTCGCCCGCTACGCCAAGCACCACCTGCCCAACTACGGGGTCTTCGACGAGTCCCGCTACTTCGTGCCCGGCACCGAGCCCTGCGTCGTGCGCCTGCACGGCGTCGACGTCGCGCTGGCCATCTGCGAGGACCTCTGGCAGGAGGGCGGCCCGGTCGCCCAGGTCCGTCATGCCGGGGCCGGGCTGCTGGTGGTCATCAACGGATCGCCCTACGAGGTGCACAAGGACGACGCCCGCCTGGCGCTCGCCGCCGCGCCGCGCGGTCGAGGCGGACGCGGTCCTGGCCTACGTGAACATGGTCGGCGGCCAGGACGAGCTCGTGTTCGACGGCGACTCCCTGGTGGTGGGCGCGGACGGGCAGCCTCATCGCCCGGGCACCGCAGTTCGACGAGCACCTCCTCGTGCTCGACCTCGACCTGCCGGCGGCCAGCGGCAGCCGCACCATGGAGATCAGCGCCGAGCCGCTGGCCCCGTATCCGGCCAGGGCCCCCGAGCCGATCGAGCCCCGGCTCGCCGACGAGGCCGAGATGTACGCCGCGCTGGTCGTGGGCCTGCGCGACTACGTGCGCAAGAACGGGTTCCGCGTCGGTGACGTTCGGGTTCTCCGGCGGCATCGACTCGGCGCTGGTGGCCGCGATCGCCGCCGACGCGCTCGGCGGCGAGAACGTGTACGGCGTGTCCATGCCCAGCCGGTACTCCTCACAGCACTCCCAGGACGACGCCGCCGACCTGGCCGAGCGGCCCGGCGCGCACTACCGGACCGTCCCGATCGCCCCGATGTTCGACGCCTACATGACCAGCCTGGAGCTCACCGGGCTGGCCGAGGAGAACCTCCAGGCCCGCATCCGGGGCACCACGGTCATGGCGATCAGCAACCAGGAGGGCCACCTCGTGCTGGCCCCCGGGCAACAAGAGCGAGCTGGCGGTCGGGTACTCCACCATCTACGGCGACGCGGTGGGCGGCTTCGGCCCGATCAAGGACGTCCCCAAGACCTGGGTCTTCCGCCTCGCCCGCTGGCGCAACGCGGAGGCCGAGCGGCTCGGCCTGCCGCTGCCGATCCCGCCGAACTCCATCGACAAGCCGCCCTCGGCGGAGCTGCGGCCCGGCCAGCTGGACACCGACTCGCTGCCCGAGTACGACCTGCTCGACGCCATCCTCGACGACTACGTCGAGGGCGACCGGGGTGCCGCCGAGCTGGTCGCCGACGGCCACGACCCGGGCTGTCGTGGAGCGCATCCTGCGGCTGACCGACCTCGCCGAGTACAAGCGCCGCCAGTACCCGATCGGCACGAAGATCACGCCCCGCTCCTTCGGCCGGGACCGCCGGCAGCCGATCACCAACCGGTTCCGCGAGACCGCCGACTGACCCCCGCGCGCGAAGGGCACCTTCTCAACCAGCGTGTCGGCCGCCCGACCCAGCCGACCGCGCGGGAAAGCAACCGAATGGCGGTCTGCGGGCACGTCTAAGCGTGCCTTCCACGCGCGATCGTGCCCGACGCCCCCGACCGCCGCCCTGTAACGGGCAACTTGCGCGCGCGGCCGCCGGCCGCATGCGCCTCGTCTGGCCCGAGACGTCGCCCTATGCGAGCATTGCCCCGTCCGGGGACTCCGTTCGTGAGCCTCGAGATGGGAGAGATCCGCATGAGCATGCCCGCCGCCTCCGGCGCACCCGAAGCCACCACCCCCAGCCTGTACGGCGCAGCGCCGACGGGACGCAGGGTCACGACGCGCGACCTGTTCGCCGCGAAGTCCCGGGGTGAGAAGTGGCCGATGATCACCGCCTACGACGCCCTCACCGCGCGCATCTTCGACGAGGCCGGGATCCCCGTGCTCCTCGTCGGCGACTCGGCCGCGATGGTGGTCTACGGCTACGACTCGACCGTCCCGGTCACCGTCGACGACCTGCTCCCCCTCGCCGCCGCGGTCGTCCGCGGGTCGAAGCGGGCACTGGTCGTCGGTGACCTGCCGTTCGGCTCCTACCAGGCCTCCCCGCAGGTGGCCCTGGAGACCGCCGCACGGTTCATGAAGGAGGCCGGCGTCCAGGCCGTCAAGCTCGAGGGCGGGGCGCGCGTGCTCCCCCAGGTCGAGGTGCTCGTCTCCGCCGGGATCCCGGTGATGGCCCACCTCGGCCTGACGCCGCAGTCGGTGAACCAGCTCGGCGGCTACCGGGTGCAGGGCCGCGGTGAGGACGGGGAGATCCTCCTGCAGGACGCCAAGGCCCTGGAGGCTGCAGGGGCCTTCGCCGTGGTCCTCGAGGTGGTCCCCAGCGACCTGGCCGAGCGTGTCACCCAGAGCCTCGCGATCCCGACGATCGGCATCGGCGCGGGTGCGGCGACCGACGCCCAGGTGCTGGTCTGGCAGGACATGGCCGGGCTCACGCCCGGACGGCCCGCGAAGTTCGTCAAGCGCTACGCGGACGTGGGCGGGGTGCTCACCGGGGCGGTCACCCAGTGGGCCGACGAGGTGGTGTCCGGGACGTATCCGGGGCCGGAGCACCAGTACCGCTGAGGACCCGCGGGCGGGGAGCCCGGCGGCGGGCGTCGGTCCGTCAGCCGCGGACCCTCCTCGCTCCAAGGGCGTCGTCAGTCCTCGAGCTCCTCGTCGTTCCAGCGCACGTCGTGATCCCAGGCCTCGGTACGCCGTCGCGCGCGCTCGAGGGCGTCGGCGGCGGTCTCCGGGTCGGGATACGGTCCGAGCCGCTCGGCGTGGGCGCAGCCCTGTTCGGGCTCCACCGCGTTGTGGGTGAGGCAGTACCAGTACGCCACGGAACACCTCCCTCCAGTGAGCCACTGCCGCCGCCGCTCCGACGGGGTCGGCGGGGCAGCCGGGTCGGCCGGGCAGCCGGGGCAGCCCGTACGACGCTACCTGCCGCGCGGGACGATTGTCCTGCGTACTCTTGACGCATGTCGATCGCGCTGACCCGCTCGCCCCTCACCCCGGGACGGATCTCCTCCCGCCGGCCCGTGCCCGCCCGTATCCAGCGGCCGGAATACGTGGACCGGCCGACGCCCGCGCCGTACACCGGCAGCGAGGTCAAGAGCGCGGCGACGATCGAGGCCATGCGAGTGGCCGGCCGACTCGCCGCCCAGGCCCTGGCCGAGGTCGGCCGCGCCGTCGAGCCGGGGGTGCGCACCGACGACCTCGACCGGATCGGGCACGAGTTCCTCTGCGACCACGGCGCCTACCCCTCCACCCTGGGGTACCGCTCGTTCCCCAAGTCGCTGTGCAGCAGCCTGAACGAGGTGATCTGCCACGGGATCCCCGACGACACGGTCCTGCGCGAGGGCGACATCTGCAACATCGACATCACCGCCTTCATCGGCGGCGTGCACGGCGACACGAACGCGACGTTCCTCGTCGGCGAGGTCGCCGAAGATGTGCGCCTGCTGGTCGAGCGCACCCAGGAGGCCACCCTGCGCTCGATCCGCGCGGTGCGCCCCGGCCGGCCCGTCAACGTGATCGGCCGGGTCATCGAGTCCTACGCGCGGCGCTTCGGCTACGGGGTGATCCGCGACTTCACCGGCCACGGCATCGGCACCGCGTTCCACTCCGGCCTGGTCATCCCGCACTACGACGACCCGCACGCCGACCTCGTGATGCTCCCCGGGATGACGTTCACCATCGAGCCGATGCTCACCCTGGGCACCCACGACTACCGGATGTGGCCGGACGGCTGGACCGCGGTGACCGCCGACGGCAGCTGGACCGCCCAGTTCGAGCACACGCTGGTCGTCACCGACGAGGGCGCGGAGATCCTCACGCTGCCCTGAGACCGAGCCACAGCCCTGACGCGCACGAGCCCAACACGCAGCCGCCCGGTCAACTCGTACCCGGTTCATCGTTCAACCAACGAGTACGATATCGGCCATGACCCACTGGCTGACCGCGGAGGAGCAGCGGCTGTGGCGCGGCTGGATCGCGGCGAGCATGCTCCTGCCCCAGCGGCTCAACCGTGACCTGCAGGACCGCCACGGCCTGACCGGGACCGACTACCAGATCCTCGTCGAGCTCTCCGAGAGCCCGGATCGGCAGGTCCGGATGAGCGTGCTCGCAGACCACGTCCAGCTCTCGCGGAGCCGGCTGTCCCACCAGATCGACCGGATGACCAAGGCCGGCCTGGTGAGCCGCGCGGAGTGCGAGCAGGACGGCCGCGGCATGTACGCCGTCCTCACCGACCAGGGCTGGGAGACGATCGTCGCCGCGGCCCCCGATCACGTCGCCAGTGTCCGCCGGCACCTGGTCGACCGGCTCACGCCGCGAGGAGTTCGAGGCCTTCGGGAACACCTGCATCAAGATCGCCGACGCACTGCGCACGGACGCCTAGCCTCCAGAGCCCCGGGACCGGTCGTCGGGATCGCCCTCCGCCGCGACTCGGCCTGCCGGGCCTGGATCCGCCCGACGAGCCAGGCAGCGACCGACCCCGGGCCGTTCATCGCCCAGTGCAGGCCCATCGGCGCCAGGACGCTGCCGCTGACCACGACCAGCAGGGCGAAGCCCACCCCCGCCGCGCCCGTTGCCAGGATCGTCACCACGACGGTCGCCAGCTTCGGCCCACACCCCCGAGCCCAGCTGGCTGGTCAGGGAATGCGAGTCGTGCATCTCCAGGGCGGGCAGGATGTGCCAGAGCCCGAAGAAGAACGCCGATCCGAGCACGCCGGCGACCGTGCCGTAGGTCGTCGTCAGGAGGCCCAGCAGGACCGAGCGGAACACGACCTCCTCCAGCAGGACCGTTCCCAGCGGCACCTCGACGAGCGACTTGTGGGCCACCTGCGCACCGGTCGTGTGGAGGATCCGCTCGTCGGCGAACAGCGGGTGCAGCCTGGGGATGGCCACTCCCGCGGCCATGGCCACCGTGACCACCCCGATCGCGCCGAGCGCCCAGGCGAGGCCGGAGGGCCAGTTGCCGAGCGCCATCTCGGCCTCGACAGACCGCGCCCAGCCCGAACGCGAGGAAGGCCACCGTCCACACCAGCGCGAGCGGGCACATACCAGCGCCGGCTGACCCGGAAGGTCGTGATGCTCGCCAGGAGCATCATGACCAGCATGAGGGCGAGGGTCATCTCAGCCGCCCGTGAACGCGCTCCCGGCGCCTCCGGCTGGTGGTCGACCCCGTTCCCGCGGCGCCCTCGGAGAGACCTCGCCGGGCCCCTCGCCGCAGCCGGCCCCGCCCGCGGGCCCCCGACCCAAGCCCGCGGCGGGCCCTCCGGGTGCCGCGCGGCCCCACCGCCCGACGGGCGGAGAAGCCCAGGGCCTTGAAGGCGCTCCCGATCAGGATCATGCCGAGGACCATCTGCACCGTGACCATGATGCGCGCACTGTCACTGACCGCGGAGATGTCGCCGAACCCGACTGTTGCCAGCACGGTCATCGTGAAGTAGAGGCCCGCCACCTTGTCGATGTCCTGCGTGAAGGCTTCGGGGTCGCCCTCCGACATGGCCACGTACAGCAGCGCGAAGAGGCACAAGAACATGCCGAACACGAGGGCCAGCGCCTCGACCGCCGCCAGGACCGGGCGCCGGGAGCGCGATACGCGGGTGATCTGTCGGGCGAAGACGACCAGGATCGCAAGGATCCCGACGCAGGCACCCAGGATGGCGGCGAACGCGGCGTCCTGGCCCTCGATCGGCACGACCGCGTACAGCAGCAGGGTCAGGGCCACGACCCCGAGCGATCGCCCGATGGCCACCAGGAGCACCCGACGCGGGATCCGCTCGTCGTTGACAGCCGCATCGATCAGTGCATCGGCACCCCGAGCCATCCGCGCCTCCTCGTCCTGACTGGCCGCAGCCTATCCGCCCAGATCGGCGCGCGACCGGCCCACGAGCCTCCGGCCTCACGAGCCTCGCCCGGCCCCGCCACCCGATCGCCCGGAGCGCCGGGGCCATCCACCGCCCGGACGGCCTGATCCACGCACCGCGCCGGGCGCTGCCCGGCTACTCCGGATCCGCCGAGGGGACGAAGGAGAGCACCGGCTCGCCCGCGGAGTCGAGCAGCGTGAGCGTCCCCTCGCCGACCTCGTAGGCCGCGGACCTGCTCCAGCAGTCGCAGGTAGACCGACTCCGCGGACATCGCCGCCGGTGGGCCGGCCATCATCGTCATGCCGAACGGCCCGAGCTCCAGCGCAGCGGAAGGACCCTCCCGGCACATCCCGAAGTACCGGTTCACCGGGGCCCGGCCCCCGGCCCGGCCGTCCTGCAGGCCGAGGGTCACCAGGAACGCCGACCAGTCGACCCCGTCGTCAGCCGCCGACGCCAGCTCCCACTGCGTCCCCCACGGGAGACCCTCGGCGCTGTCCGGCATGGCGCAATCCTCGCGCACGCCGCGGCCATACGGCGACCTCCAGCCCCGCGGTCGGCGCGCCGTCACGGGCCGCTACGATCCTGCCCATGCATATCGCCTCCGACGTGACCGAGCTCATCGGCAACACCCCCCTTGTCCGCCTGAACCGCGTGACCGACGGCGCGGGGGCAACCGTGCTGGCCAAGCTCGAGTTCTTCAACCCCGCGAGCTCGGTGAAGGACCGCATCGGCCTGTCGATGCTCGACGCCGCCGCCGACGCCGGCCAGATCGGGCCGGACACGGTGATCGTGGAGCCCACCAGCGGCAACACCGGCATCGCGCTGGCGATGGTCTGCGCCGCCCGCGGCATCAAGTGCGTCCTGACGATGCCCGAGACGATGAGCAAGGAGCGCCGGATGCTGCTGCGCGCCTTCGGCGCCGAGCTGATCCTGACCCCCGGGCCCGACGGGATGGGCGGCGCGATCGCCAAGGCCAAGGAGCTCGCCGAGGCGAACGACAACTACGTGATGCCCCAGCAGTTCGAGAACCCGGCGAACCCCGAGATCCACCGGCGCACGACGGCCGAGGAGATCTGGAACGACACGGACGGCTCCGTCGACATCGTCGTGTCGGGCGTCGGCACCGGCGGCACGATCACCGGCGTCGGCGAGGTGCTCAAGGAGCGCAAGCCGGGCGTGCAGATCGATCGCCGTCGAGCCGGCCGCCTCCCCGGTGCTCTCCGGCGGGGCGAAGGGCCCGCACCCGATCCAGGGCATCGGCGCCGGGTTCGTCCCGGCCATCCTCGACACGACCGTCTACGACGAGGTCGTGACGGTCGACGCCCCGGACGCGATGGCCATGGCCCGGCGCACCGCGGCCGAGGAGGGCCTGCTCGTCGGGATCTCCTCGGGCGCCGCGATCTGGGCCGCGAAGCAGGTCGGCATCCCGCCCCGAGAACGCGGGCAAGACGATCGTGGTCATCATCCCGTCGTCCGGTGAGCGCTACCTGACCACCGCGCTCTTCGCCGACCTGGCCGACTAGGACTCGATGGCCAGCTGCTCGCGCGTCCGTCAGACACGCCCTAGGCCTGCCATGGGCGTCCTGGCCGACATGCGCCGCGACGTGGCCTGCGTGTTCGAGCGCGATCCCGCCGCACGGTCGAAGACCGAGGTCGCCCTGCTGTACTCGGGGGTGCACGCCGTCTGGGCCCATCGCCTCTCCAATGCGCTGTGGCGGCGGGACCACCTGCTCGCAGCGCGGGCGGTCTCCCAGGCGGCCCGGGCCGTGACCGGGATCGAGATCCACCCCGCGGCGAAGCTGGGCTCGGGCCTGTTCATCGACCACGGCATGGGCGTGGTCATCGGCGAGACCGCCGAGGTCGGCCAGGACGTGACGATCTACCACGGGGTCACCCTCGGGGGGACCAGCCTGGCGCACGGGCAAGCGGCACCCCACGGTCGGTGACCGGGTCACCATCGGCGCCGGCGCGAAGGTGCTCGGCCCGATCCAGATCGGTCACGACTCGCGGATCGGCGGCAACGCCGTCGTGGTCCGCGGGGTTGCCGACAACTCGGTCGTCGTCGGCGTTCCCGGGCAGGTCATCGCCCGGACCAAGCCGCACACCGCGGCCGACAAGCCCGACCTGGAGCACACCAACCAGCCCGACCTGATCGGCGCGGCGGTGGCGAACCTGCTCGAGCGCGTCGACTCCCTCGAGTTCACGGTGACCGGGCACGCGAACGAGTTCCACCTGCACCCCATGGGGTCGGGGCAGTGGGAGGAGCTTGAGGACTTCTCCATCTGAGCCGTCCGTATTGGATTGGGTCGATCCAGTTCGATCAGACCGGCCGAATCGACTACGACCGACCTCCGCGGGTGTCAGACCGGTTCCCAGGTGTGCACCGGCTCGTTGGTGTGCATCCGTTCGACGTACTCCTGCGTCATCCGGCGAAGGGCCTCCCACCGGCTCATCCCGCCCGCCTCGAACGTGGCCACGGTGTCGACCTGCCAGCGGGCGCCGTTGCGCCCCGACGTGCAGCGCCCCTCGATGATGCCCAGCAGGCGCTCGCGGATGTCGTCGTCGACGCCCCAGGCGATCAGGCCCTCGTGCGCATGCGGGAGCAGCCTGCGCAGCACGAGCTCCCCGATCGGGACCTCGCCCATACCGGGCCAGTAGGTATTCGCGCGCATCCCCGAGATTGCGGCACGCGTGAAGTTCTCCTCAGCCGCCCCGAAGGACATCCGCGACCACACCGTCCTGTCAGCCTCGGCCAGTTGGCGCAGCGCGCCGAAGTAGAACGCGCCGTTGGCCATCGTGTCGACCACGGTCGGGCCGGCGGGGAGCACGCGGTTCTCCACCCGAAGGTGCGGGCGGTCGTCGACGACGTCGTACACGGGCCGGTTCCAGCGCCAGACGGTGCCGTTGTGCAGGCGGAGCTCGCGCAGCGAGGGGGTCCGGCCGGCAGCCAGCTCGGCCACCGGGTCCTCGTCGTCGAGCACCGGCAGCAGTGCCGGGAAGTAGGTGAGGTTCTCCTCGAAGAGGTCGAAGACGCTGGTGATCCAGCGCTCCCCGAACCACACCCGGGGACGGACGCCCTGAGCCTTCATCTCCACCGGTCGGGTGTCGGTGGCCTGCGTGAACAGGGCGATCCGGGTCTCGCGCCAGAGCTCGCGCCCCAGGAAGTACGGGGAGTTCGCGCCGAGGGCGACCTGCGCCGCGGCCAGGCACTGCGCGGCGTTCCACGAGGTCGCGAACTCCTCGGGGCTGACCTGCAGGTGGAACTGCACGCTCGTGCAGGCGGCCTCCGGTGCGATCGAGTCCGCGTAGACCTCGAGCGACTGGGGCCCGCCGCGGATGTCTATGTGCAGGTTCTCGCCCCGCGCGAGCAGCAGCTGCTCGTCGAGCAGGGCGTAGCGCGAGTTGGAGCTGATCGACTCCGAGGTCATGTGCTCTGGACGCAGGGTCGGCAGAATGCCGATCATCACCATCCCGGCCCCCCGCTGGTGCGCCCGGGCGTCCGCCTGGTTGAGCTGGTCGCGCACCTGGTCCTCGTAGCGGCGCGCGCCGTCGCCGACCAGGCTCTGGGGCTCGATGTTGATCTCCAGGTTGAACCGGCCGAGCTCCTGGACGAAGGCCGGACTGTCGATGCTGGCCAGGACCTCGGTGTTGCGCAGGGCTGGATTGCCGTCGGCATCCACGAGGTTGAGCTCGACCTCCATGCCCGTCAGCGGCCGGTCGGAGTCGAAGCGCTCCTCGGCGAGCATCTGGGCCAGGACGTCCAGGCACCGGTGCACCTTGTCGCGGTAGCGCGCCCGGTCCTCCCCGCTGAACGTACGGCCCGCCACTTCCTCGCCCATAGTCGAAGCGTGCCCCATCACCATGCGGTTGGTCGCGCGGGTGGGGTTGCATGGCGCTACTTCCCCACCGGGCGACACATCAGGACCCGTACGACTGCTCAGGTCCTCGGGCTGACCCCGGCGGATGCCGGTGGATCAAGCCCCGTCAGGGGAGCGCGCTGGCTTCGACGGGGACCCGCCCGGACCACACCGACTTGGAGCCGGAATGGCCGACGCGGATCACCCAGACCAGGCTCGCAAGGGCGACGATCACGGCCAGGACCGCGACGGCGGTCCGCAGCCCTCCCCTGGGCGCCGATCCCGGCTCGGGCGCACGGCGGTCGATGAGCCACAGGGCGACCACGACGATCGCTAGCGCGGTCGCGAAGAACGGCATGATCTTGCCGAGCTGGTCATGGTTGAAAAGGGGCGAACCGACCATGTTCGCCAGGGCCTCACCCGTGAACCGAGCTGCCCAGCTGGACGCCGCTGCGACCACTGCGACTGCAGCCACGATCCAGCCGTACTGCCGGGAGAAGCGCGGCCAGATCGCCATCACGATGACGCCGGACGCGGCCAACGGGATGAGCACGATCGCGGCATGGACGACCAGCGGGTGCATCGGGATGCCGTCGACCAGCTGGTCGAAGGGGCCCGCCAAGTGGGTTGCTGTCAAGACTCCCGGCACGTCCATCTGACAACTATGGCGCCCCCGGGCATGTTGCGCCCGCTGCTGAGCCGTCCACACGCATCACGTGTGCGAGTCCGGAAGCCCGCTCTCCGGAAACGGACCGGGGCGGTCGATAAGGTGTGCCGTCGACACGTGTGCCGTCACCAGTCTGAACCGCCGAAGCGCCGAGCCGCTCGCGAGAATCACGAGGAAGCCGAGTTGCCGTCCACGCCCGCCCAGCAGGAGCGCGTCGACCGTGCCCGTGCCTACCTCGAGGGTCGCGGTCATGTTGAGCCGATCGTCGCGGTGTCCACGGCGACCGGCCGGGTCACTGCCGGGGACGCAGCTGCGCGGTGCGAGATCGGGTCGGTGACCAAGCTCTTCACGTCCCTGCTGCTTGCCGAGATGGCCCGTGCCGGCGAGGTCCATCTCGAGGACCGCATTGCCGACCTGCTGCCCGGGGGAACGCCGCTCGGGCAGGGCGTGGGCGCGATCACCCTCGAGAGCCTCGCCTGTCACCGGTCCGGCCTCCCACGCCTTCCGCCGGGGGTCATGCCGCGGTTCCCGCGAGGTGCCGCCGTCACCGATCCCTATGCCGACATCGACGCCGACCGGCTCATCGGATCGCTCGCGCGGACCCGCGTTCGGGGCACCCCCGGGCAGGCGCCCATCCGGTACTCCAACTTCGGTGCGGGGCTCCTCGGGCTGCTCCTGGGCCGAGCGACGGGGCTTGGGTTCGAGGCGACACTCATGACTCGCGTGGTTGCCCCGCTCGGCCTCGTGTCGACCTCTTTCGAGGACCTGCCCCTGCACCAGGGCCACCACCGCGGCAAGCCGGTGGGGCCGTGGCACCTGGGGGCGATGGCGGGCGCCGGGGGCCTGCGCGCGAACGCCGAGGACCTGCTCCGGTTCCTCGAGCTCGTCCGTGACGGAGGCAGCCCGCTCGACGACGCGATCGCCGAGACGTTGCGTCCCCGATCGGAGGGCCGGATCGGGGTCGGCCTGGGCTGGTTCATGCTCGGCGCGGGCGACCTCCTGATGCACGACGGTGGCACGCTCGGTGCGCGCAGCGAGGTCCGCCTCGAACGGCACTCCGGGACGGCCGTTGTGGTGCTGGGGGACGGCCGGCGGGGCACCGCACGGGCGGCGGGGATGCTGCTGAACCCCCGCTGATCCGGTCAGGCGGACGCCGGGGACGCAACCGCTGCGCCTGGACGCCAGGCGCGCGGACGCTGGGTTGCGCGGACGCTGGTTGTGCGGACGCCGGCGCGTGGACCGGATCAGCCCAGCGCCGCCCGCAGCGCCTCCGGGTCGGTCACGGGCAGATCGCAGACGAAGCCGCGGCACGGGTACGCAGTGGGACGCCCTCCGACGGCCGGGCGGTCCGCGAGCAGCGGGACCGCGGAGCGGCCCTCCTCCCCGACTGCCACCACGAGCCCCGGCGACGTGGAGCCCAGGGCGATCCGGTGGAGCCCAGACCCCTGCAGCACGGACTGCAGCGGCACGGACCGGGGCACGCCCAAACTTTGCAGCCCTGATCCGTGCAGTCCTGAGTCGTCGGCGCCCGCGGGCAGTGCCACGGCCACCTGCACCGGTCCTGCCAGCCGTGCCGTGATCGCGGACAAGGCCCACCCGGCGAAGCGCGGTGCCCGGCGCGCCAAGGGAAGCAGCGTCGCGAGCGCGGAGTCCGCACCCGCCAGGTGGGCGGTGTCACCGGTGAGCGCACCGAGCGTCAGCAGGGCGTTCGCCGTGGCAGAGGCCCCCGAGGGCGTCACGCCGTCACTGGGGTCGCGCGGTCGGCGCACCAGCGCGGGCGCGTCCGCGGCGGTGTCATAGAACCCGCCGGAACCGTCGCCGAACCGTTCCAGGGACGCCTCGAGCAGGTCCTTGGCCAGGCCGAACCAGCGCTCGTCGCCGGTCGTCTGGAAGAGGGCCAGCAGGCCCTCGGCGAAGTCGGCGTGGTCCTCGAGCACCCCGGCCGCGTGAGTGCCCACGACCCCGGCTCGGGAGATGCGTGCCAGGTCGCGCCGGTCGGCGTCCCAGTGCAGCTCGACGAGCAGCTCGGCGCACGCGACGGCTGCCGCGGTCCACGCGGGCTCGTCCAGGAGTGCGCCCGCCTCGGCGAGCGCCGCGATCGCAAGACCGTTCCAGGCCGCCACGACCTTGTCGTCGCGGGCCGGCTGCTGGCGGGTGCGACGAGCGGCGAGCAGGGACGCCCGGCAGCGGGCCCACCGTCCAGGGTCCTCAGGGTCCGAGCGCAGTTGAAGCACCGACATCCCGTGCTCGAACGTCCCGCCATGTGTGACCCCGCACAGCATCGCGACCCACTCGCCGTCCGCCGGACCCAGCACGTCTACCAGCTGGCTGGGCGTCCACGCGTAGCAGGCTCCCTCCCGCCCGTCGCTGTCGGCGTCCAGGGACGAGGCGAAGCCGCCCTCCGGGCGTCCGCAGGTCGGCCAGCATGAACTCGCCGGTCTCGACCGCGATCCGGCGAGCGAACGGATCGCCCGTCGCGCGCCACCAGTGCAGGTATGCGCGCAGGAGCAGTGCGTTGTCGTAGAGCATCTTCTCGAAGTGCGGCACGACCCAGTCGGCGTCCACGCTGTACCGCGCGAACCCGCCTGCCAGCTGGTCGTACATCCCGCCGCGGGCCATTGCCCGCATCGTGGCCGCACGCCATGGCCAGGGCCCGGTCGTCGCCACGGCCGCTCGCGCGCAGCAGCGCGTCGGCGCGCAGGAGGAACTCCAGGACCATCGAGGGCGGGAACTTGGGGGCGCCCCCGAAGCCACCACGCGCCGCGTCGAAATCCGCCGCCAGGGAGTCCACAGCGGCAACGACGTCGTCCAGCGTAGCCGTCCGGGCAGGGACCCCAGAGGGTGCGCTGGACTCTCCCGGCGCGGCACGTTCCTCGAGCGCACGCCGGTCCTCGAGCGCTGCGTGGAGCTGTCCGGCCACCCCGGCGATCCGGCCCCGATCCAGGCGCCACACGCGGTCGACAGCGCGCAGGACGTCGGTGAACGACGGCATCCCCCCGTGTGCGACCGGCGGGAAGTAGGTGCCTGCCACGAACGCGCGACCAGCGTGGTCGAGGAACACCGTCATGGGCCAGCCGCCCTGCCCGGTCAGCGCCTGGGTGGCCTCCATGTAGACGGCGTCGATGTCCGGACGCTCCTCGCGATCCACCTTGATGCTCACGAAGCGCGCGTTCATCAGGTCAGCCGTCCCAGGGTCCTCGAAGGACTCGTGGGCCATCACGTGGCACCAGTGGCAGGCGGCGTACCCGACCGACAGCAGGATGGGGACGTCACGCTCCCGGGCCGCGGCGAAGGCTGCTTCGCTCCAGGGCCACCAGTCCACCGGGTTGTCGGCATGCTGGCGCAGGTAGGGGGACAGCGCATCGCCCAGACGGTTGGTCACCTGTCGATTCTCGCCGTAGTGGGAACGGGCCGCCTCCCGGTGCACTCCTAGGTCCTGGGCCGCTGCCGTCGCGGGCCGCCGGCCAGAGCCGCGATCCCGCCGCGGATGCTCGAGCCATCGGGGTCCGTCCACCGGGGGAACGGCGGCGGCAGAGGGCAGACTGTCAGCCGGGGGGCGACGCACTCACCAGACAGCGCCAGGAGCACTGATGAAGGTCCGCAGCAAGGTCATGGTCGTCACCGGGGCGGGCAGCGGGATGGGCCAGGCCCTGACCCTTGAGCTGCTCGGCCGCGGGGCCGGTGTCGCCGCGGTCGACCTTCGCATGGACGGGCTCGACGAGACCTCGCGGCTTGCTGCTGCAGGCGACCGACTGTCGACCCACGTCGTGGACATCACCGACCGCGACGCGACCGCGGCCCTGCCCGAGCAGGTCGTGGCACGGCACGGCGCGGTCGACGGCCTGATCAACAACGCCGGCATCATCCAACCGTTCACCACGGTGGAGGACCTTGACCTCGCCACGATCCAAAGGGTCCTGGACGTCAACCTGATGGGCACCGTCCACCTGGTGAAGGCGTTCCTCCCTCATCTGCGGAAACGGCCCGAGGCGCACATCGCCAACGTCTCGAGCATGGGCGGGTTCCTGCCGGTCCCGGGCCAGGTGATGTACGGCGCATCCAAGGCCGCCGTGAAGCTGCTGACCGAGGGGCTGTATGCCGAGCTCCTCGACACCGACGTCGGGGTGTCGGTGATCATGCCCGGCGCGGTGGCGACCAACATCGCGGGGAACTCCGGCGTGACGATCGCCGGGGCGGACACCGCGGCGGCCGGCACACGGATGACCTCCGCATCCGATGCGGCCCGGATCATCGTCGAGGGGATCGAGGCCGGGCGCCTCCACATCTTCGTGGGCCGGGACTCGCGGCTGATGAACGCCGCCACGCGCATCGCCCCACGGCAGGCCACGAAGATGATTCAGAAGCAGATGAAGCGCCTCATGCCGCTGGCGCCGAGATAGCTCGGCTGCCGCCCGCTCGGACAGTTCCAGCCGCTGCCTGCCCGGGGTTACCCCTGCCGCGCCCTGGGCAACCCTCGGCCCAGCGGAGGAGGATGACTGCATGACCAAAGCCAGCTCGCCCACAAGCACAACTGCGACCTCCACCTTCCCCGCGGGCTTCCTGTGGGGCGGCGCAACCGCCGCCAACCAGATCGAGGGCGCCTACGACGAGGGCGGCAAGGGCCTGTCGGTCCAGGACGTGACGCCCGACGGGGGCATGTCGCCGCGAGTCGCCGGACCGACCGCGGACAACCTGAACCTGGTGGGCATCGACTTCTACCACCGGTACGCGCAGGACATCGCCCTGTTCGCGGAGATGGGCTTCACCGTGTTCCGCCTGTCCATCGCGTGGAGCCGGATCTTCCCCAACGGCGACGACGAGGAGCCCAACGAGGAGGGCCTGGCCTTCTACGACCGGGTGTTCGACGAGTGCGCCAAGCACGGCATCGAGCCGCTGGTCACCATCAGCCACTACGAGACCCCGCTGCACCTGGCCGAGAAGTACGACGGCTGGGTCAGCCGCGAGCTGATCGGCTTCTACGAGCGCTACGTCCGGGTCCTGTTCGACAGGTATGGCTCCAAGGTCAAGTACTGGCTGACCTTCAACGAGATCAACTCGGTGCTGCACATCCCGTTCGTCAGCGGGGGGATCAACACCCCGCCAGACGCGCTGTCCACGTCCGACCTGTACCAGGCCGCGCACAATGAGCTGGTCGCCAGCGCCCTGGCCACCAGGATCGCCCACGAGATGATCCCCGGGGCGAAGGTCGGCTGCATGATCCTCTCCATGCCGATCTACCCGCTGACGCCCGATCCGTCGGATGTGGTGGCGGTCATGCACGCCGACCACGCCAACCTGATGTTCGGCGACGTGCACACCCGCGGCTACTACCCGGGCTACGCGCTGAGGTTCTTCCGGGAGAACGGCATCGAGCTGGACATCACCGACGAGGATCGGGAGATCCTGACCAACACGGTCGACTTCGTGTCGTTCAGCTACTACATGAGCATCTGCGAGACGGCCGACCCCGCACGGCAGACCAAGGGCGAGGGCAACATCCTCGGCGGCGTGCCCAACCCGACACTCGCGGCCAGCGAGTGGGGCTGGCAGATCGACCCGCAGGGCCTGCGCCTCGTGCTCAACCAGTTCTGGGACCGCTGGCAGAAGCCGCTGTTCATCGTCGAGAACGGCATCGGCGCCAAGGACCGGCTCGTCGAGGTCGACGGCGTGCCGACCGTGCTCGACGACTACCGCATCGACTACATGAACGACCATCTGGTGCAGGTCGGGGAGGCCCTCGCCGACGGCGTCGAGCTGTGGGGCTACTGCTCGTGGGGCCCGATCGACCTGGTCAGCAACAGCACCGCCCAGATGAGCAAGCGGTACGGCTTCATCTACGTCGACCTCAACGACGACGGCACCGGCACCCTGGCGCGGTACCGCAAGAAGTCATTCGGCTGGTTCGCCGAGGTCATCGCCACCAAGGGTGCGAGTCTGCGTCGCTAGGGCCGGTCCGAGTCGCCGGCCCCGAGGCTCGTCGCCCGGGCGACCTGCGCCTGACCGGCCGCGTGCTGGGTCGCCGCCACGAGAAGCACGAGCACCTGGTGCAGGTTGACCTCCGCCCGATCGGCCGGCCACCAGGTCACCCGGCCCGGGGCCCCGAGACCCAGCACGTCCGCGGTCTCGTCGCAGTGGGCCCACACCCGCCGGTAGAGGGCCACGACCGAGTCCACGGAGTCGTCGCCGGCTGCCGACCGGCCGTCCGGCTCGGACTCGCCGTCCCACCAGGGGAGATCGTCCGGGTAGGGATTGTCGAACACCTGGCCGAGGTACCCGGCCTCCATCGCCGCCATCTGCCTGGCAAGGCCGAGCAGGCTGGTCGCGCTGCCGGCCACAGGTCGGCCCGCCTGGCCGTCGCCGATCCCCTCCAACGTCGCCACCAGGGCTTCGCGGCCCGCCTGCAGGTGCCGGCGAAGCTCGTCCTTGGCATCTTTGTGCGGGTCGCTCATGCGGGCAAGCCTGCCATTTGGCCTGCCCCGGCCGTGGCCTGAGGGGCGGTCGACGGCCCATCGATCGGCGCTTGCCGGACGTCGGATCCGCCCGGGCCACGAGGCCTGGACACGTCACGGTGGGCCGCGGGCGGGTCAGTCCCAGTCCTCGAAGTCCTCCGCGCGCTCCAAGGACAGCCAGGCGTCGCGCAGGTCGGGAGGCGGGACCGTCGGCCGGCGCAGCCGCAGGTCCAGCCAGAGCACGACCGAGTCGATGCTCGCACACACCACGTCCGACCCGCTCAGGAAACGGTTGCGGACCTTGAGCCGACGCGCGTCGGCGGTGGCGGCTCCGAGTCGGAGGTCCACCGTGAAGGGCTCCAGCAGCTGGAGCTCCCGCGCATACGTGACTCGGTCCTCGAGCACCACCGGTCCGATCCGGCGCTCGGCGAACGTCGCCGCCGTGAAGCCGCACGACGCGAGGAAGAGCATCCGGGTGTTGCCTGCATAGTCAAGGAACGCGGAGTTCGCCATGTGCTGGTTGAAGTCCATGTCGCGCCACTGGGCCCGGTACTCCTGACGGAAGGGGACGCTCATCGAGGCAGTCTCCCAGAGGGTGTGCGGGCGCCGGGTGTGCGGGCGCTGGGGATGTAGGCGCCGTGCGAGTCAGTCCAGGCCGTGGTGCTCGAGCAGCTCTTCGGCCAGGTTTGCGCGGTACCCGTCGAGGTCGGGATCGTCCAGGTACGCGTCCGGGCCGGCGAGCAGCATCATCAGGCCGATCCGCTGTGGGAGGGGTGGCAGCAGCCAGGCCGTGAAGAGGACGCCAAATCCGTCGCTCTCGCCCTGGTCGACGCGCTCGGCCCAGTGGAACACCGCCCACATCCCCTCGTGCGGTGCGTAACCGTGGACGGCCACGAGCTCCCGATTCGCATCGAGCGTCGCCGCCACGCCGGGCGGTCGCGTGAACCGCTGCTCCAGAACCTGCCAGTCGCGGACCTGGTTGATCAGGAACGTCCGCGGCGACCCGGCTTCGTCCAGCGGGCCGGCGTCCACCTCGTAGCCGCGAGAGGTGGACACGACCCGGTAAGGGTCGATGATGCGCGTGTCGACCTTGGGCAGCCAGGCGTTGGCGTACGTGATGCGCATCCGGTGACCGGTGGCGGCGGCGTCGTTGAAGATGGCCGCGATCCGGGCGCGGTAGGCGGCCTGCCCCGTGACCGTTCCCAACAGCGACGTGCCGAGCATGTCCACGGCTGAGGCCAGGACGAGGTTGTCCGGCTCGAGGGCCCGCAGTGCCCGCGCCGCCGACAGCAGGGGGCCGAGCACGGCGGCGTCCTGGTGGCGCAGGCCGAGGGAGTCACCGCCCATCCCCGGCCCGAACCTGACGACGTCCGTGATCGCCGGCCTGGGGTCGGGGCCGTCGTCGGGCCACCCGTCGGCGGGCTCGATGCTGAACGCGGCGTCGAGGACGAGCCCCGAGATCTCGACGTCGTTGAACGCGTCGATCTGGGAGCGCAGGAGGTCGGGATCGCTGTGCAGCATCCTGGCCAGCCGGTAGAGCGGGATCCGCCGGTGCTCCTCGAGCAGCCGCACGACCTCCAGGATCGTCCCGGCGCTCATCGCGTGCCCACCGCCGCTCGGAGCCGCTCGCGCACCAGCACCCGGATCGACTCCGGGCCGACCAGCCTGACCCGGCGGCCGAGGTGGAACAGCCGGACCATGAACACCTCGGTGTTGGTCACCGCTATCGACAGCCTGAGCTGGTCGGGGTGGTCGTGGTCCGGGGACCACAGGGTGTGGCCCTGACGGGCCAACGCGCTCAGGACGTCGGGCAGGTTGTCGGTGTCGGTGTCCACCTCGACGGTGATCGGGTCGTGGACGCGTAGTGCCATCAGGTCCATGACGGGTGCCTGGAGCTCGAGGTCCGCCTCGGGAACCGGCCGGGCGGTGCCCGGTGCGCCCATGGTCACGCCACGCATCCGGTCGACGTGGAACGTCTTGACCTTCCCGTCGCCGGTGTCCAGGGCGCGCAGGTACCAGCCGGCCGGGCGCAGCAGCAGCCCGACCGGATGGACGACCCGGTCCTTGCCCCCGTAGGAGAACCCCACCTCGCAGCGGTCCGCCGTGGCCGCCTGGCAGACGGCCAGCCGCCCCCGACCGTCGACGAACGCCTGGCGGAAGGGGCTCTCCTCGGGCGCCGCGCGACCCAGGTCGTCGGACAGGGCGTCGGCCACATCGGCACCGGCGCATGCGGCCGCCCTTGCCAGCTCGGCGCGCTCGCCGGGCGTGAACAGGGTCGCGAACCGGTTGTCGACCGTGCGCAGCACGCGCACCGCCGGCGTGTTGGCCGTCTCGAGGGTGTCGATCCGCCACCCCTGCACCGCAAGCGCCGCCAGGTCCCGGTGCAGTGCGCGCATCCGGCTTGCGCGCGGCCCGTCGCCGTAGCCGACGCGATCCAGCAGGTCCTCGGTGGTGAGCCCTGCCGGGTGCCCGCGCAGCAGCAGCAGGATCCGGCTCATCCGCGCCAGCATCGCCCGGTTCGACCGCCCTCGCGCCGCCATGGGACCTCCTGCCGTCGCTCGCCCTGTCGCGCTGCGGCCGGTGGGTGCGCCCCACCTCCCGGCTCGAGCGCTGACGGACGCAATTGCGTCATGGGTGGCTCGCACCATTGTGTCGTGCCCAGAACCGGGTTCGTCGTTCGAACGACGCCGACCGGTTCACGTCATCGGCCCGAATCCGGGCCCGAGGCGAGGAGCACCTTGCCGGCACCGGCCCCACCGGGGAGGGACGGTGCCGGCAGGCGCCCTGCAACCTCGCGCTCGCTCTCGTCGATCCCGGCCCCCCGGACCTGCGTGGCGACCGACTTCGCGCTCGTTACGGTCGTTCCCGGGGCCGGGACCGTGGCCTTCCGACCGGAACGAGCGCGAGGTGCGCCACCCACCCCGAGCGTCCGTGGCCTTTCGACCGGAACGAGCGCGAGGTTGCCACCCACCCCTTCGACTCGGCCTCCCGACCCGAGCCGGTGCGCGAGACCTGACGCCACGGTCGACAATGTCACCGTTGCCAAGCGATTCAGGGAGTTGGCGAAGTCGTGCCCCTGCCGACTGCGACGATGGGCGGTATGGCCGAACCCCCCGGGATCCTCGATCGCCTCGAGCGCGCCGTCGTCGCGGCCCTGGGAAGGTCACCGGCGCAGATCCAGCGCCTGATCGCGGGGCCGGCCCGGACCGCTGACGGGGTCCCGCTCGATCCCGAGGTCGCGGCGGGACTCCGGCTCCTCGCGCTCAGGCCCGGTCCGAGCTTCGAGGACCTGCCCCCGGAGCGGGCGCGTGCGCAGTTCGACGCCGAGGCAGCCGTGTTCGGCGGTCCGCCGATCCCCATGCACGAGGTTCGCGACGTTTGAATCGCCACTCCTGGCGGCGATATGGCCGCCCGGCTCTACCGCGCCGAACCACGTGACGCCGACCGCCTGCTCGTGTACTTCCACGGTGGCGGATGGGTCGTGGGCAGCCTGGACAGCGCCGACCCGCCCTGTCGATTCCTGGCCCGCCATGCCGGGGTCTCGGTCCTGTCCGTCGAGTACCGCCTGGCTCCCGAGCACCCCTTCCCCGCAGCGGCGGACGACGCCCTGGCCGCCTTCCGATTCGCCGTCGAACAGGCTGCTCCTGGGGCCACGACGCGCACCTGATCGCCGTGGGCGGGGACTCCGCCGGCGGCAGCCTCGCGGCCGTCCTCTGCCAGGACCTGCGCACGTCCGAGGAGATCCGACCCGCGTTCCAGCTGCTCTTCTTCCCGCCGACCGACCTGTCGGTCAGGAGCGAGTCCTACCGCGAGTTCGCCGACGGGTACTTCCTCACCGGCAAGCAGATGGACTGGTACCGCGGCCACTACCTGGGTGATCACCCGGCCACCGACCCGCGGGTATCGCCCCTGCTCGCCGAGGACCTGGCCGGCCTGCCGCCCGCGTACGTGGCCGTGTCGGGATTCGATGTCCTGCGCGACGAGGGCGAGGCCTACGCCCGCGCCATGGCGACCGCCGGGGTGCGTGTGGCGCTGCGCCGCCACGAGGGGCTGGTCCACGGCTTCGTCAACTCAGCCGGCGTCGGCCGCACCGGCCGCGAGGCGCTCCTCGAGGCGTGCGGCGCGCTGCGCATGGCGATCGGCGCCGGGACGGCGCTCCGATAGGACCCGCGGCACACCGCTGCCCCGGTCGGACGCGCCACCGGCCGGCCAGGCGCGCGCGGGAGCCGGAGCGACCTCGACGATGCGCCCCCGTCAGCTCGGATCGACCACCACGATGACCGACCGGTTCTGCGCGGCCACCTCGGGGATCTGGCGACCTGAGTCGTCCAGGTCGGGCTGGAACCCGGGGAAGTCCGTGCCCACCCCCTCGGTCGTGATGCGCTCCGCGGTGACTCCCATCTCCACCAGGAGGTCCTTGGCGGTCTGGGCGCGCTGGGCGGACAGCTGCAGCCGACCCTCCTGGTCCCGCCCGAGGCCGTGGTACCGGTGAGGTGGATCTGGCCGGTCGCGGCTTTGAGGCCCGTGACCAGTGCCGCCAGCGAGGCCTTGGCCGCCGCGGGGTCGAGGAGCTCGGGACTGTTGTCCTTGAAGTCCAGGACGTCCTCGCGCAGCTGGATCGGGGTGTCCAGGTCGTAGTCGGGCAGCGGCGGCGGGGTGACCTCGGAGACGTCCGGGGCGGCCTCCGGGGACGCCTGGGCGTTGGGCTTCACGTCGAGGTACACGCAGGCCGCGCCGGCCGCGGTCGCCAGCGCGAACCACTGCCGACGCAGGCGCTGCTGCGTCGCCTCGTCCAGGGGCTCCTGCGGCGCGACCGTGTCACCGATCCCGGTCAGCGCCACCGCCATGCCGCTCAGGTCGGGCAGCTGGCCCGCGGCCTTCACCGCGTCGGCCAGCTCCTGCGGCTCGGCCAGGAGCATCCCGTCCCTGGTGTAGTCCAGCGCCCCCGTGGTCTGCAGGCCGCTGTCGGCCAGGACGACCACGCCGGTGGACCCGTGCGCCTTCACCGAGCGCGCAGCCAGCGCGAGGGCGGCCAACGGATTCGCCTCCGGCGTGGCGGACTGGATCCCCTGCAGGGCGGCTCCGACCCCGGCCAGGTTGTTCCGGCGCTCGTCCTCGCGCGCCGGGCCGTTCTTCGCCTGGGACTCGAGGTTCCCCTCCTGGACCACGGCGGGCACGCCGCCGGTGTCCACGATCGTCAGGTACGTCTGCTGGTCGATGGCGTGGTTGATGGCGGCCAGGATGCTCGGCGTCGCCGCCACGATCGGCGCGTTGGCACGTCCGGCGGCGGCGATTCCGACGGAGCCGGCGGGCAGCGCACATCCCGGGGAGCTCGCCGACTCGGCCGCCTGCCCGGTCGCGCAACCGGCGAGCAGCAGGGCCCCCGCGGCCAGGAGGGCGGTGCGGCGGGGGTCAGGCCGCGCCATCGGCGGACTCCCCCGTCTCGGCCCGGGGCGGGACGCCCGGCAGCGACGACGCGACCGGAAGTGGCGGCGCGACGGGCAGAGTCGGGCAGCGACGGGCAGCGTCGGTGCCACGGGCAGGGACGGCGCCACCGGCCGGGACGGCCCGCCCGGCACCGACAGGGCCGAGGCGCCCGGCAGTGCGCCCGCTGGGCGGCCGGCTGGCCCCGGAACTTCGCCAGTGCGGCTCCCAGGTCGGCGACGGCGGCGTCGTGCTTCTGGGCGCTCACCTGCAGTCGCCGCCCGGCAGGCTCCGCGCGCCGGAGCGCGGCGTCACGCTTGACCAGCAGACGACTGCTGCTGCGCACCCGCGCGGCCTTCAGGCTCTCGCCGGCGTCGCGCTCGAGGACCGTCCGGCGGTCGGCGACGAAGCCACGAAGTCGCCGGACCTCGAAGACCGAGTAGGTCTCGGCCTCCTCCAGGCCCTCCGCACGCCCGTTGCCCGCGATGCGGGACCGCAGTGACAGGACCTTCGCGGCGAGCGCCCGGACCCGACCCAGGACCTCTGCCTCCGCGGCCGTCGCGGTCGCATGGTCGGCCCGCAGCCCGGTCAGCTCCCGGCGCAGCGACTCACGGCGGCGGATGGCCCGGGCGTCGATCGACTCCTGCTGCCCCTCGACCGCACTGTCGATGAGGGCGTCCAGGACGTCGCCGTTGGCCTCGTCCACGGCGTGCTGGGCCGTGAGGTTGCCGATGTGGTGGCGCACGAGGGTGTCGAGCTGGGCGCCGAAGTCGCCTGCCGCGGCCAGCTCGTCGCCGTGGTGGGCGGGGCCGGACGTCGGCCCGGTCAGCGGGCCGGTCATTGGCCGGCTCCGTTGGTGAGTCCGGAGGTCGCCGCGGGCTCGCCCCGGTACTCCGCGATGAGCACCCGGGCAAGTGCCTTCGCCTGCGCGCCGCTGTGCTCGGCCCGGCGCTGCGAGACCCGGACGTCGTCGGTGGTCGACGCGAGCTCGGCCTCGGCCTCGGCGATGGCCTCAGCCAGCGCGCGGGTCTGCGCGCTGCGCTGGGTCAGGTCGTTGGAGGCGGCCTCGTAGAGGTCCAGGTGGTGCTCGAGGTCGCTGAGGGTGGCCAGCTCGCCGATGGCCCTCGAGTGCTGGTCCCACGCGGCGGTCAGGTCCCCGGCGCCACGCTGGGCGCGGTCGTTGCGGCGCTGCGCCCGGACGAGCCTCCGTGCGGTCGAGCGCTCGGCCCGGCGGGCGCGCCGGACCTCGGTCAGGCGCGGGTTGTACGACTCGCGACCGAGGTAGAACGCACCGATCCCGCCGGCGATGAAGATCGCCAGCAGGGCCAGCGCTGAGGCCAGGTTCTCGCCGTGGAGGGTCATGGGGCCAAGCGCCAGTGTCGTGGCCTCCGCAGTGGTCCCGAAGCCCGAGCCGGTGGTCGCCCCGAATCCCGGATCGGTCTGGCCGAAGCCGGTCGTCGTCGCCTCCGGGGGTGCGGCCAGCCGCAGGACGAAGGCCGTCGATCCCAGAAGCAGCCACGCCAGGACGCGGTTGCGTACAGGGCCGCGACCGGTGCGCCCGGAGTTGCGGCTCTTGCGTCGGGCCTCTGCCCTGCCCGCGTCGTACATGAGCACCACCGCGGCGGCGGTCATGGCCAGCGTCAGCATCAGGACGATCCCGGTGCCCATCTGGGTGAAGGAGCGCGACAGCGCGATGTTGAAGCTGGCGAAGTCGCCGATGACGATGAGCAACAGCCCCAGGCCGGCGAAGACCATGCTGCCCAGACCGGGGTCCACGCCGTGGTCCTCGGTGAACTCGAGCTTCGCCGCTGAGTGGTCCTGCGATGTAGTGCTCATGTGCCGTCCTCCTCGACGGTCGAGATCAGGTCTTGGGCCGAGGCGAGGCTCAGCCACGCGGGCTCGGGCCGCCGGAGGTCCGCGGAGGCGGTCGCGACCGCCTGCGGGTCCGGGTGGGTGCGGCAGGCACCCTTCAGGTAGTTCGCCACGCGACGGTCGGCCTGGGCGCCGATGACCTTCGCATCGCCGAGGGCCGCGCTCAGCGCGACCTGGATCCGGGCCTCGACGTGCAGCTGCCGGGTCTCCAGGGCGACGAGCTCGTCGCGGGCCTCCGAGATCTCCCGGCGCAGGCGTCGCCGGCGCCGCTCCAGCTCGGTCGCGCGGCGGCGGACGACGTGGGACTCCGGGAGGTGGTCCTCGCCGAGTCGCCGGTCGGTGGCCGGGTCGGTGGCCTCCAGCTTCGAGAGCTCCTCGGCGACCTCGAGCAGCCGGTAGCGCAGGGCCTTGCGCCTCGGCTCGGCCGTGGCGTACTCGACCCGGTCCTCGGCCGTCTCGGCGACCAGCGCACGGTACCGGTCGTCGATGCCCTGCACGGACAGGGCCCACGCCGAGAGCATGTGTCCGGTGGGCACCAGGGTCAGGTGGGCGTCCTCGGACGTCACGACCGGGAGTCCGACGCGCCCGTCGACCCAGCCCGCCCAGGAGTCGCGCAGGACCGAGGTGCGACGCTGCGGCCGCAGTTCCGGCACCGCTGCGCTCGTCGTCATCCCTCCTCCTCCCGCTGACCCGTCGTCATCGACGCCTGGGGAACGCACCGCCTGCCCCCGTACAGGGACGACCATGACACAGAGCGGGGGGTTCCCGTACGGAACGTCGACTCGCCGGACAGCTGGCGTCCACCTCAGATGGTGACAGATCCATTTCCGGCCACCACAACCGGCCGAACGGTGCTTACACGACCTGAACGTTGCCGTGGGAGCGCGCGCGCGACCCGTCAGCCGCTCGGGGTCCACCCGCTGCCTGCCCGCACGACCGCGAATCGGGTGCCGACCTCGGACCAGCCCCGCATATCGCCCGCAGCGCCCGATCGGCGCTCCACCCGCGGGTGCGGCACGTCAGCCGGCCTTGGCGGTCGCCGCCTCCCGGTAGGGGCGGAAGAACTCCCGCAGCTCCTGCGCGTAGAGCTCGGGCTCCTCGAAGGGCGCGAAGTGCCCGCCGCGCTCCGGCTCGGTCACGCGCACCACGTTGGCAACGCGCTCCAACCAGGCCCGCGGTGGTCGGACGACGTCGCCGGCGAACAGCGAGAAGCCCGATGGCACCTCCACCCGGCGGCTGTGCTGCGCCGGCGGGATGGCTGCGTTCGCCCGGTACACCTCCATCGAGGAGCCGATGCTCGCCGTGAGCCAGTAGATCGTGACGTTCGTCAGCAGCTCGTCCTTGGTGAAGGACCGCTCGACGTCGCCGCCGCAGTCGCTCCACGCCCGGAGCTTCTCGACGATCCACGCCGCCAGCCCGGCCGGCGAGTCGGTGAGCCCGACGGCCGCCGTCCGCGGCTTGGTGCGGTGAATGGCCGCGTAGGCCCCCTCACTCGCGCCCCAGGCCACGGCGCCCGCGATCCAGGCGCGCTCCTCCGGCGCGAGGTCCGCCGGGTCCCCGGTGAAGACGGGCAGCCCGGCGTCGGTCCGGTGGACCGCCACGACCCGGTCCGGGTGGTCCAGGGCGAGGAAGCGGCTCACGTGGCTTCCCATGTCCCCGCCCGCCGCTCCGAACCGCGGGTAGCCCAGGACGGTCATCAGCTCCGCCCACAGCCCGGCGACTGCGACGGTGTCGAGTGCAGGGCCCTGAGGGCGCTCGGAGAACCCGAACCCCGGCATGTCCGGCACGACGACGTCGAACGCGTCGGCCGGGTCGGCGCCGTGCGCGCCGGGGTCCGTCAGCAGTGGGATCACCTTCGTGTAGCGCCAGAACGAGTCCGGCCAGCCGTGGGTCAGGACCAGCGGCACGACGGGTCCGGAGGGCGCAACGGCCCGGGCGTGCACGAAGTGGACCCGCGTGCCCCCCAGCGGGACCCGGAAGTGCGGGAGCCCGTTGAGCGCGGCCTCCTGCTCGGACCAGTCGAACTCGTTCGACCAGTACTCGACGAGCTCACGCAGGTAGGCCGGATCCGTCCCGAGGGACCACCCGGCGTCATCCACCGGGTCCGGCCATCGCGTCGCCCGCAGTCGCGCCCGCAGGTCGGCGAGGGCTGCGGGGGCGGTGCTCAGCGTGAACGGCTCGGGCGCCGGTGAGCTCCTCGGGCATGCCGGGAACGATACCGAGTGGCCACAGGTTTGAGAACCGGGCGCTGGCTCGCGCATGGTTGGCTCGCCCGATGGGGCCCAGCGCACGTTCGCACGGCACCTCCCCCTCGCGCCCCGCTGCTCCCGCCCTGCTTTGCGCGCTGGGCGTAATCGGCGCAGGCGCGGGACTCCACTCCCGGCGCGCGACGTTGTCCGGGCATGGCCGTCGACCCGCGCGAACCGGTGGGCGCGTCAGATCGGGCGGACGACGACGCGCACGGTCACGACGCATCGGCAGCCCCTGGTGGCCCGAGCCCGGGTTCAGGCCCCGGTCATGCCGCTGGGACGAGTCCGCCCCCCGGCGCCAGCGCCCTGGACGCCTTCTCGGCGACCGTCGCCCGCGTCGCAGCCGAGCTCGCGCCACACGTGGCCGCGGTGCACATGCGCTCAGGCGTCCGCTCCGGGGCCGGCTCCGCGGTCGTGCTGACCGACGACGGCTTCCTCATCACGAACGCCCACGTGGTCGCCGGCATGCGCGCGGGGAGCGCCGCGTTCCCGGACGGGACCGAGACAGCCGTCGAGGTGGTCGGGGCGGACCCCCTGTCCGACCTGGCAGTCCTGCGGGCCCAGAGCCCGACCCCGGGCGCCGCCACCTTCGGAGACGCCGACGGACTGGTCGTCGGCCAGCTGGTCGTCGCCGTGGGCAATCCGCTGGGCCTGGCCGGTTCGGTCTCCGTCGGCGTGGTCAGCGGCCTCGGCCGCGCCCTTCCCACGCGAAGCGGGCGCGCCTCCCGGGTCATCGAGGACGTCATCCAGACCGACGCCGCCCTCAACCCCGGCAACTCCGGCGGAGCGCTGGCCGACGCCAACGCCCATGTGGTCGGGATCAACACCGCGGTGGCCGGGATCGGCCTGGGTCTGGCGGTCCCGATCAACTCGACCACGCGGCGGATCATCGGCACGCTGCTGGCCGAGGGCCGGGTGCGCCGGGCCTTCCTCGGCCTCGTCAGCGCCCCGGGCCCCGTCCCCGCCCGGCTGCATGAGCGGCTCGGCCGGACCTCGGCCCTCCGGGTCGTCGACGTGGTGTCGGGCAGCCCGGCCGACAGGTCCGGCCTGCGGCCGGGGGACCTCCTCCTGAGTGCGGGTGGAACCGACCTGCGCGACGCCCAGAGCCTGCAGCGCCTGCTCTTCGCCGAGGCCATCGGGACCCGGTTCCCCATCACCGTCCTGCGCGGCGACGCGATGGTCGACGTGATCGCCGAGCCCGCGGAGCTCACGGACGCCTGAGCGAGCCTCGGTCGAGCTCGGCATGCGGTCACGCGCTTGAAGCCCCCCGCGCGACGCCTCGCCTTGCTCGCGCCTATTCACCGGAATAGCATGCTGGTTGTGCATATAGCCGAGGGCGAGCGCTCGGTCTCCGACCTCACGGCGCGGGCCCGGATCCGCGACGCGGCCATCGAGTGCTTCGCCGAGGAGGGCTTCGACACCCCGTTCCGGACGATCGCGGACCGGGCCGGGTTCTCCCCCGGGCTGATCACCCACCACTTCGGGTCGAAGTCGGCGCTGCGGGCGGACTGCGATGCCGAGGTGCTGCGGCGCTACCGGGCGATCAAGTCCGACGCGGTCGCGCGTCCGAGCGCCCACCTGCTCGAGGGCCTGACCGCACCCGGGCGTGTCCGCGACGATCCTCGTGTACATCCTCCGCGCGATCCTCTCCGGCGGCACCCCCGCGCAGGACTTCCTCGACCGGCTCATGGACGACGCCCGCGCGGTCGATGGCCGAGGGCGTCGCGACCGGCCTCGTGCGGCCCTCACGCGACGAGGAGGCGCGACTGCGCTACCTCACCTATCAGACGATGGGCGCGATGCTCGTGCAGTTCGTCACCATGCCCGGGGCCACGCCGGCGGAGTTCGTCGACGTCCCTGCGCGCCGGGCAGCGCGAGACCATCCTGCCGATGCTCGAGCTGTTCACCGAGGGCCTGCTCGCCGACCGGCAGCTGCTCGACGACTACCTGCATTACCTGTGGGAGCCGCCGGACGTCGCCGAGCAGCCTCCACGGACCCCACATCCGAGGCCGGCTGAGCGCGGCGCCCGTGCCCCGGCACCCCAGACGAAGGAACGGCAATGACCCTGACCCACGAGCCCGTCGCCACCACCCCGGCAAGCGCGGTGGAGGTCCGCGGGCTGACCAAGAGCTTCGGCGCAGTGCAGGCGCTGCGCGGCCTCGACCTGACCGTCCCGGTCGGCCAGGTCACCGGCTTCCTGGGCCCGAACGGTTCGGGCAAGTCCACGACCATCCGCATCCTGCTCGGCCTGCTGCGCGCCGACGGCGGCCGGGCCGACCGTGCTCGGCGGCGACCCGTGGGCCGACGCCGTGAGCCTGCACCGGTCGATCGCCTACGTGCCCGGCGACGTCACCCTGTGGCCCAACCTCACCGGCGGCGAGGCGATCGACATCCTGTGCCGGCTCTCCGGCCCGCTGGACCCGAAGCGCAAGCAGGTCATGCTCGACCGGTTCGACCTCGACCCGACCAAGAAGGCCCGCGCCTACTCCAAGGGCAACCGTCAGAAGGTCGCCCTGATCGCGGCGCTGGCATCCACCGCGGAGCTGCTGCTGCTCGACGAGCCGACCTCCGGGCTGGACCCCCTGATGGAGGCGGCGTTCACCGAGTCGATCCGCGAGGTGAAGGCCGAGGGACGCTCCGTCCTGCTCTCCAGCCACATCTTCGCCGAGGTGGAGAAGCTCGCCGACCGGGTGACGATCATCCGCGAGGGCGTCACCGTCGAGTCCGGCACCATCGCGCAGCTGCGTCACCTGACCCGCTCCCAGCTCACCGTCGGTCTCGACTCCGGCGCCGACGGACTGGCCGCCCTGCCCGGCGTCCACGACCTGAAGCGCCTCGACGGGCACGTGCACCTTCGCCGTCGACGACCACGAGCTGCCCGGCGTGCTGGCCGCCGTCGCCGCGCTCAGGCCGCGCTCGCTGGTGGCCAACCCGCCCTCCCTGGAGGAGCTGTTCCTCGCCACTACAGCACCGAGCTGGCCGCGCTGAACGGTTCCGAGCGATGACCGCCACGACGCACTCGGAGCCACTGGTCAGCACGGCGGCCGTCCGCAGACCGGCGAGCCGACACCCTCGCCGGAACGGGCACGATGATCCGGCTCGTCGTGCGGCGCAACCGGGTCCGCCTGGCGGTCTGGTGGCTTGGTGCTCGTCGGCATGTTCGCCTATGTGGTGGCCTACTACCGGTCGATCTTCGCCACGCAGGCCGCGCTCGACGACTTCGCCGCGATCAGCAACGTCCCCTCCATCAAGGCGATCACCGGTCTTGCGGCCGCCCCGAACACGATGGGAGGTGCGGTCTGGACCAAGGTCTGGATGACGTGCGCCCTCGCGCTCGCCTTCGGCGTCCTGTTCCTGGTCACCCGCAACGGCCGCGCCGACGAGGAGGTCGGGCGGACCGAGCTGCTCCGCTCGCGGATGCTGGGACTGCACGCGTCGTCGGCTGCCGCCTGGGTCGTCACGGCCACTCTCTGCGTCGCGGTCGGTGCGGGCGTCACGCTGGTCTCCGCAGCCAGCGGGCTCGACCCCGCAGGCGCGGGCATCACCGGATCGCTCATCATCGGAGCGTCGATGACGGCGTCGGCCTGGTCGCGATCGGCGTCGGCGCGCTCGCCGGCCAGGTGACCTCCACCTCGCGAGCCGCCAACGCCCTCGGGTCGGTCGGTCCTCGGCGTGTTCTACGCGATGCGGATGATCGGCGACCTCGGCGACGGGCGGCTCACCTGGGCCTCACCCATCGGCTGGGGCCAGCAGATGCAGCCCTGGGGCGCGGACCGGTGGTGGCCGCTGGCCCTGATGATCCTGCTGACCGCGGCACTGCTCGCCCTCGCGGCCGCTCCTGGAGTCCAGGCGCGACCTCGGCGCGGGCCTCCTCCCGGAGCGCCCGGGCTCGGCATCGGCCCCCGCGCGATACGCCACCCCCCTCGGACTCGGCCTGCGGCTCCAGCGCGGGCCGATCATCGGCTGGACCGTCACCTCCGTGCTGGCCGCCCTGATGTACGGCTCGGTCGTCGAGGCCATGAACGACCTGGTCGCCGATGCCGGCGGGGCGGTGGCGGACCTGCTGCGCGGCTCGGGCGTCAGCGCGCTGCTGTCCCTGCTGGTCACGATGATCGCCATGATCACCACGGTGTTCGCAGTCCAGGCCTCGGCCTCGCTGCGGGTCGACGAGGCGAGCGGCATCCTGGAGCCCCAGCTCGCCGGCGCGCTCTCGCGGACCCGCTGGGCCACGCAGCGACTGCTGATCCCGGCCGTCGGCTCGGCCGTCCTCTGCTCCTCGCGGCGGCCTGATGGGCGCCAGCTACGGTTCGAGCATCGGGACCACCGGCCAGGTCGAGCCGACTCGCCCTGGCCGCACTCGCCTACTGGCCCGCGGTCATGGTCTTCGTCGGGATCACGGTCGCGCTGTTCGGCTGGCTGCCCCGCCTGGCGATCCCGTTGGCGTGGGGGGTGCTGGCAGCCATGTGGTTCGTCGTGATCATCGGCGACGCGCTGCACCTGCCGAGCTGGCTGGTCGGCGTGCTGCCGTTCGCAGCCACGCCCTACCAGCCGCTCGAGCCCATGAGCTGGCCACCGCTGGTGACCATGGTGCTGGTGGCGGCGGGCCTGGTGGCGGTCGGGATCGCGCGCTTCAACCAGCGCGACCTCCAGCCCGGCTGAGCCCAGGTGTCGGCGCTGGTCCATCCCGCGCGGGTCAGGTGCCCGACGTCAGCTGCCACCCGCCTCCCGGCGCACGACCTCGCCGCGCACCGCGGTGACCCAGGTGTTGATGATGTTGCGCTCATCGTCGTCCCAGGTGGCCGCGGGGTCGTCGAGCCGATGGACCTGGGTGACGAGCTCTGCCTTCAGCTCCTCGAGGCTGTAACCCTCGTGCAGGAGCGTCTTGACCTCGGGGGCAGTCGGATCCGGCGCTGGCATGGTCCCTCCTCTATCCGAGCCACGCCGGCCCTCCGGACGCGACCGAAGCGTCACCGGCGAAGCACTCCCCACGCTAGTCCTGTGGGGGTGGGTTCGGGGAGGCCTGACGTCCCGGAAGGTGTCGTTCGAGCCGCTGCCACCCACGCTCGGCACCACCCTCCCCGTCCGGGCCCGGACTCCCCGCCCTCCCCGTGGTTGCCTCCCCCTCGACCGACTCGCTACGTTCCAGGGCGTGATGCCCACGGAACCAACGGCAAGCACACCCACCCGCCAGAACGTCTGGGAGCTCGGCGACGACTGGGCCGAGCCGGTCCTCTGGTACGCCCGCGGAGTCGCGGCGATGAAGCGAAGCGAAGCTGGCCGAGCCGACCGAGCTGGCGCTTCTACGCCGCGATGCATGGGTTCAACACCGCGCGCTGGCAGCAGCTCGGAGCCCTCGACGCCACCGACGAGCCGCCCGCCACGGACCTGATCAGGCAGTTCTGGCGCCAGTGCCAGCACGGCAGCTGGTACTTCCTGCCATGGCACCGCGGCTACGTCCTGGCGTTCGAGGCCAACATCCGGGCCGAGGTGGAGCAGCTCGGCGGCCCGGCGGACTGGGCCCTGCCGTACTGGAACTACTTCAAGCCCGAGCAGGACGCGCTGCCGCGCGGCGTTCGCGTCCCCGGACTGGCCCGACGGCACCGGGGACAACCCCCTGTTCGTGGTGCAGCGGTACGGACCCCTCAACGACGGCAACGTGTTCGTCCCCGTGAGCCTCGTGAACCTCCAGGCGATGGCCGATCCCGACTTCACGGGCGTGTCCAGCGGCGGGAGCCCCGGCTTCGGCGGAGTGGACACGGGCTTCTCCCATGCGGGCCAGGTCCACGGCGGGATCGAGACGCAGCCGCACGACTGGGTGCACGGCCTGGTCGGTGGCGCCGACCCGGACGACCAGAGCCTGACCGGGGCGATGTCCGACCCACGAACAGCCGGCCTGGACCCGATCTTCTGGCTGCACCACGCCAACATCGACCGGCTCTGGGAGGCCTGGAACCGCGGGAACCCGCCCCACGCGAATCCCAGCGAGGCCGCGTGGCTCGGGGGACCGGCGGGCGGTGGGCGCAGCGCAGGTTCTTCGCGCCGATGCCCGACGGCAGCACGTGGGAGTACACGCCCGGGAGGTCACCGACCTCGGGGTCCTCGGATACCGGTACGACGACCTCGAGCCCGGCGCGCCGCCGCCGCGGACGATGGCCGAGCGCCGCGTCCGACTCGGCATGGAGCCCGCGGCGAGGGAGGATCGGGACGTGCAGGAGGACGTCGAGCTGATGGGATCCAACGACCATCCGATGCCGCTGCGCGGCGACGAGGCCAGCACGCGCGTCCGGATGGATCCCCGGATGCGGTCGCGGGTGGCCCGCAGCCTCGCCCCGGAGCCGGAAGCCGCGGCCGGGGGACCGCCCCGGACCGCGTGTTCCTCAACCTGGAGAACGTGCGCGGGCAGTCCGACGCCGCCGCGTTCCAGGTCTACGTCGGGGTGCCCGCCGACGACGATCCGGCTTCGCATCCCGAGCGCCTGGCGGGCAGCGTCGCCCCCTTCGGCGTCACGCCAGGCGAGCGACCCCGACGACGAGCACGCCGGCCAGGGCCTCACCTTCGTGCTGGAGATCACGGGCATCGTCGACGACATGCACCTGGCCGACGAGTCTGGACGTCGACTACCTCACGGTGCATCTCGTGCCCGTCCATCCGATCGCCGACGAGGCGCAGATGAGCGTCGGGCGCATCAGCATCTACCGCCAGGGCAGCTGACCGGGCGTCGGGTCATGACCCCCGAGGCGAGCCTGCGCGAACGGATACGCACACCCGTCCTCGCGGTCACCGCGATCGCCTGGCTCGCCCTCGCGCTGGGGCTGGCCGGCCCGGGCACGGATCCGGCGCCGGCGAACGTGGGTGGTGCCGGAGCCGTGTCCGGAGCCGAGGGCGGGTCCGCGCCCCACGAGCACCACTGGGCGACGGGCGCGCTGCCGTGGGGCGCTCTGGCGCATCATCCGGCCGGCCAGGGCGGTGGGGACCAAGGCGGTGGCACGCTCGGCCAGCTCGTCGTGTGGTCGTTGATGCTGACCGCGATGACCGGCCCGCTGCTGATCCCCGCCCTGCGCCACGTCATCACCCGCAGCCTGCCACGGCGCAGGTGGCGGGCGGGCGCACTGACGATCGCGGGATACCTGGGCGTCTGGTCGGCGGGACTCCTGGCCCTGTCCGCGCTGGCGGTGGCCCTGCGCGGGACCCTGCCCGAGGTCGGAACGGCTTGGGCGTGGTCGCCGCGGGGCTGGTCGTGGCCGCCGCCTGGCAGGTGTCGCCGCCCAAGCAGCGCTGCCTGAACCGGTGCCACGCGCACCCGCCGATCGCCGCCTTCGGCCGCGCTGCCGACCTCGACGCCGCCCGCTTCGGGGCAGCCTCCGGTCTCTGGTGCTTCGGATCCTGCTGGGCGCTGATGCTGCTGCCGTTCCTCGTCGCGGACCAGCACCTGGCCGTCATGGCCGTCGTCTCGGTCTGGATGTGGCTGGAGCGCATCGAGCCCCCGGCGCGGCCCGCGTGGCGCATCCGACTCCCCGTGCGATCCGGCCGCATCGCCACCGCGGCAGCCCGCGCCCGGTTCAGCACGGCGTAGTGGAACACAGCGCCGCGAGGCCGCCTCCGTGCCGCAGGTCAGACCGGGGTGGGCGGATGAGTCGGTCTGTAAGCCGGGTTCTGTCCATGGGGTCCGTCACCGGAGCTCCCTTGTGCGGCCATCCCTCTACGACTGCCGTCACCGACAGCCTCCTGCGGTCTACCCGTGAGCTCGGGCGGGCCGCCCTCGAACGCTCACGCAGTCCCGACGCGAACGCCGGTCCCTCTTGACCTTGCTCCGGGTGGGGTTTGCATAGCCGCCCCAGTCGCCTGGGGCGCTGGTGGTCTCTTGCACCACCGTTTCACCCTTGCCCCGCTCCCCGAGGGGCGCGTGGCGGTCTGCTCTCTGTTGCACTTTCCCGCGGGTCACCCCGGGTGGGCGTTGCCCACCACCCTGCCCTGCGGAGCCCGGACTTTCCTCGACGACACCGCCCCGAAGGACCGTGCCGCCGCGGCCGCCCGACCGACTCATCCGCTCGACAGGGTAGCGCCAGGCCCGCGCTCCCGTCATGCCGCCCAGTGCCCACCGGAGGAGCGCCGGGCGGTCGTCGAGTCGCCGCAGCGTCCGCGGGCGATCCACGTCAATCGCAGATTCCTGCGTCCAGCCCTTGCCTGCGCCCACCGGGAGGCCTAACGTATTGAGTGTTCCGAACAGAGCACGAAAACCGTCTGACCCACAAGTGAAGACCCACCGACGAGATCAGCGAACGCAGGAACCACGACCCACGGTCGAGTTGCCGGAGACATCGGATCCAACACCACGGTTGACCGAACCCCAGCAGCGAAAAGCCTAGCGAGCAGCCTCAGAGCTCCGCAGATCAAGCAATCGCCGGAGGACGATCACCGACGCACGAGCGTCAGGACAGACACCATCCCGCTCTGAACGGAACTTGGGGCTCCTCGATCTCAACCATCGAGGAGCCCCAACCCTTTGTTCGCAACCGCTGCGAGGTTGCCACAAGCACGGTCCATCCAGGGGCAGGACACGCCGGGGGCTTCGGCCGGCACGCACGTCAGGCGGTCTCGTGCAGCACCCCGTGCAGGTGGCCCGTCTCCCCCATCCCGAAGACCGTGGAGAGCCCGTCGGCCCACCACGCAAGCGTGGTCAACGAGCACGGGGCCAGCTCGAACCGATAGGCACTGGATGCCGGTGCCTCGAGGACGAGCTGCACCAGGACCTTGATCGGCGTCACGTGACTCACCACCAGGACGCGCCTGCCGGCGAAGCGGCCCAGGAGCTCGGCGCGCGCGGAGTCGACCCGTCCTGCGCACCGACGCGAACGACTCCCCACCCGGTGGCGCCAGCTCCACGGAGGCGAGCCAGGCGGCCAGGGCGTCGGGCCAGCGCTCCTTGACCTCGGCATACGTCAACGAGTCCCACTCACCGAAGTCCGCCTCCGCGATCCCCGGGACGACGATCGGCTCTCCCAGGCCCAGGCGGTCGGCTGATGATCGCGGCGGTCTCCCGCGTGCGCCGCAGCGGGGAGGTGACCACGACGTCGGCGCCCCCACGTCGCGCGAGCTCCTCGGCCGCGGCCTCGGCCTGTCGCCGGCCGAGGTCGATCAGGGACGGATCCGCTCCGTTGGTCCCGGAGAAGCGGTGCTCGGTGCTCTGCTGGGTCACCCCGTGCCGCACCAGGATCAAGGTGGTGGGCGACCCCAGGTCCGCGCGCGACCAGCCGACGATCCTCGCCGCCGGGACAGCCCGTCCGGGCGCCAGGGACGTCGATGTCAGGGCAGTCACGCTCGGGCTCGGAGGGCTTCCCACGCATCGCGGCTCGAACCTGGGCGGCACCTGCCTCGGCCGCGACCGCGCCCCCCTCCGGTGTGCCGGTCGGCCGTGGGCTCGCCCTCGCCGGTGCCGGCCGCGGCCTCGTCGCTGGCCGAGGCCCGCAGACGCTCGGCTGCGTCGACGTGCGGGTCCGTATCCCCCGCACCGGGCTGCCAGCGCTCGATCCGGGCGGGGCGCCCCGCGGCCGCAGCGTCCAGCGACTCGTTGGCCAGCGCGTCGGCGCGCTTGTTCTGCGCGCGGGGGACCCACGTGAACCGGACCCGGTCGGGCGGGGCCAGCGCCTTGGCCCGCAGGGCGAGCTCACGAAGGCGCGGGTTGCGGATGGCCCAGGTGCCGGACAGCTGCTCGACCACGAGCCTGGAGTCCAGCCGTGCCTCGACCTGCGCCTCCGGATCGATCTCCTGGGCAGCGAGCAGCCCGGCCGTCACGCCCTCGTACTCCGCGACGTTGTTGGTCTGCACGCCCAGGTGGTCGGCGAGCTCCACGAGGACCGCCCCGGTCCGCCCGTCGAGGACCACCGCTCCGTAGGCCGCTGGGCCGGGGTTCCCCCGGGAGCCCCCGTCGGCCTCGATGACCAGGTGCCTCACAGGCCGGACTCGGCCGTGCGCACGAGGATCCGGCGACACTCCTCGCAACGGACGACGGCGTCCGGGGCTCCGCCCGGATCCGGCCCAGGTCCGCGGGCGTCAGGGTGAGCTGGCAGCCCTGGCAGCGTCCCCGGAGCAGCGGCGCGGCGCCGACGCCGCCCGACCCGGCGCGGATCCGCTCGTAGAGGCCGAGGAGGTCCTCGGGGATGTCGGTCACCACCCGGGAGCGCTCCCCGCCGACGCGCGCGACCTCCGCGTCGATGTCGGCGAAGGCCGCATCCCGCGCCCGCTCGGCAGCCAGGCGGGTCTCGGTCAGCGAGAGCACCTGCGCCGCTGCTGACGCCGCGCGAGCCTGGGCGTCCTCGAGCTTCTCCATCACCTCGAGCTGGGCGTCCTCCAGGTCGGTGGCACGGCGGGCCAGGTTCCCCAGCTCACGCTGCAGGTCCTCGAGCTGCCGGGCCGACGCGACCGACCCGGCATCGAGCATCGCCCGGTCCCGGTCGATCCGATCGCGGACCTGGGCCACGTCCGCCTCGGCCCGCGTCATCTCCCTGTCCAGGTCGGACACGGCGGTGCGGACCGCGACCTCGTGATCGCGCAGCTCCCGCTCCCGGACGTCCAGTGCGGCCAGCTCGGCGATCTGCGGGACCGCGCGGCGGCGGTGGGCCAGCTGCCCGAGCACCGTGTCGAGGGCCTGCAGGTCGAGCAGTCGGAGCTGTGCGGCGGCATCAGCGCGCATGGGTGGGCCCTCCCACGTGGAACGTCCAGGGATCGGTGACGGTTGTCGACACGGTAGTGCCCACCTCGCGGCCCGCGGCGGCCGCATCCTGCTCGAGGAGCCTGGCGGCCTGCGGCAGCCACATCCATTCGGCGGCCCAGTGCGCCACGTCGACCAGCGCGCACCCACCAGCGGCGAGGTGCTCGCCGGCGCGGTGGTGGCGCAGGTCCGAGGTGAGGTACACGTCGGCGGCACTGGCGGTCGCAGCCCGCAGCATCGAGTCACCCGAGCCGCCACAGATCGCGACCCGGCGCACGGGCCGGTCGGGATCGCCGGCCACGCGGACGCCCTGGGCCGTGGCGGGCAGGGTGGCAGCGACGCGGTCGGCGAACTCGCGAAGCGACACCGCCTCGCCGAGGTCCCCGACCCGACCCCCGCCGCGACCGCTCGGGACGTCGGCCAGCGCGGTGACGTCGAAGGCGGGCTCCTCGTAGGGATGGGCAGCGCGCAGAGCCTCGACGACCCGGGCGCGGAGCCGCCTCGGGGCGACCATCTGCAGCATCGACTCCTCGACCTGCTCGATCCGCCCGATCGACCCGATCGTCGGGTTGGCGCCGGCGAGCGGACGGAACGTCCCGGTGCCCGGCGCGGTGAATGCCGCCCGGTCGTAGTCGCCGATCCGCCCCGCCCCGGCCGCCGCCATCGCGTCGATGAGGGCATCGGTGTCGGCACGCGGGGACCAGGACGGTGTACCGGTCGCGCGGATCCGGCTCGGCCTCGAGTGGGTCGAGCACGTCGGTGTCGGCCACGCCGAGGGCCGACGCGATGGCGTCCGAGACCCCCGGCCGGGCGTTGTCGGCGTTCGTGTGGACGGCCAGCAGCCGATCCCGGCGCGGACCAGCCGATGCACGATCCGGCCCTTGGGGTCGTCGGCGGGCATACCATGGACGCCGGTGAGGAACAGCGGGTGGTGGGTCACGAGAAGCCCCACCCCGTCGGCGATCGCCTCGTCGACCACGGCCTCCACCGGATCGACGGCGAACAAGACCTGCTCCACCGGCTCGTCCGGGTCCCCGCACACCAGCCCGACGCGGTCCCAGGCGTCCGCGGTGCGCGGGTCGTAACGGGCGTGCAGTAGGTCCACGACCTCGCGGACGGTGGGCGTGGGAGCGGGCTGCGGCACGTCGGCAGACTACCGGCCGCGGCCGCCACCCACCGCGCACCGGGAGGCGCGCCTCCTGCCCCGGCGCGACCAGGTCGCGTAGGCGATTCCGACGTCCGGACGTCCGGATCGACTGCCGACGCGGCGAGGCCCGGGCTGTGGGCCGTCGAGGTCACCGTCTGCTGTCGAAGGGCTCGTGCGTGGGCCCGGCCGGGCTCGAACCGACGACCTACCCGGTGTAAGCGGGTTGCGCTACCAGCTGCGCCACGGGCCCGCGGGCAAGGGTACGCACCCAACGACCGAGAACCCAGCCCGGCAGTATCTCCACGACCTCACAGGATCTCCGAGAGCTCCGGGAGATCCTGTGAAATCCGTGGAGATCTGCGGAGCGGGTGGTCAGGCCAGCTCGGCCAGGGCCGTCCGGTAGTCCTGCGGGTCGCGCGCCTGGTCCGGGGTGTTCACGACCGACCATCGCACGACGCCCTCGCGGTCGATCACGAACGTCGCGCGCGTCGACTTGCCGCTGCTCGGCGAGGAAAACCCCGTACTCCTGGGCCACCGCGCCGTGCGGCCAGAAGTCGCTGAGCAGGTCGAAGCCGAGGCCCTCCTGGGCGGCGAACACCCGCAGTGCGTGCTTGGTGTCCACCGAGATGCCGAGCAGGACGGTGTCGTCGTCGAACTCGCCCCGCCGGTCGCGCAGGTCGCACATTTCCTGCGTGCACGTCGCGGAGAACGCGAACGGGTAGAAGACCAGGACCACCTTGCGCCCGCGCAGGTCCGCGAGCGTCGTCGGCTCCCCCCGCTGGTTGACCAGCGTGAAGTCCGGAGCCACCTGGCCGACCGAGACCGACATCTCACAACCTCCCTGAACCGTCGCCCGATTCGGGACGCCAATCCTGCACCCACAAGGCAGGATTGGCCAATGGCCGCTCCCGACGCACCGCCGCTCCCGCCGGGGCTGGAGCCGGACCCCGACGAGCACGGACTAGCCTCGGGCGACATCGCGGCGCTGGCCGCCGGCATCGACCGGGCGTGGGAGCTGTTCGAGGACCTCGCGGTCATCGTCGACCCCGACGCTCCCTCGCGCAAGCACGACTGGACGGCACGCGAGCTGATCGCGCGGCTGGGCCGGTGGGAGTTCGGGCGCAACCTCGCCGACGCCCTGCATGACGCCCACGACGGGGACGCCGCCAGCTACGACGCGGACCTCGTCGACGAGCGGATCCGCGAGGCGACACGCGGGCTGCCCTTCGAGGACATCCTCGCCAGCCTTTCCGCGGCCCGCTCCACGACGGCCGAATGGCTCGCCTCCGACGGTCCGGGCACCTGGGGGCTGGTGCACACCTCGTCGCCGCTCGGCCCGCTTCCGCTGCTCACGCTGCTGAACGCGGTGACCTACCAGCTGAGCATCGCGACGCTCGACCTGGAGCAGTGCGGAGCCACGGCGCCCGACGAGCTGCTGGGAATCGGCATGTCGGCGCTGATCGACACCGCCGGAGCGCTCGCCGGGCGCAAGCACGTCACCGGTTCGTTCACCGCCGTCACGCCGGAGCGCATCGTCGGCGTGGGATCGCGCGGTGGGCACTGGCGGACCGCGGCGCTGCCCGCAGATCCGTGCGTCGGTCCGGGCGCGCTGGCGCCGACGCGCATCCTCCTCGACGCCACGAGCGGCCGCGTCAACGTCGCCCATCTCTACCGCAGCGGTCAGCTGCACGTCCGCGACCTCGGGGGGCTCGTGCGCCTCGCCCCGGTGCTCGACGGCGTGCCCGGGGTCCCTCCGCTGGGGGCGGTCGGCCGTGCGATGACGGTCGTGGACGCGGTCGGCGGGCTGCTCGGCCGGTTCCGGCACTGAGTGCCGTCAGGGTCGTCTGAGGCTGCGCGCCCGGCCCAGCGGCTGCTGGTCCCGATAGGACCTATCGCGACACCAGCCGGACCGCCTGCCACTGGCTGAGCGTGACCGAGGTCGTGCGTCGCAGCCCCGAGGTCGTCGCCGCATCCGCGATGTCCGCGGGCTCGAGGGCACCCGAGCGTCCGAACTTCGGGGTCAGCAGCCACACCATCCCGCTCTCGGCGAGCGGCGCCTTCGCGTCGACGAGCGCGTCGGCGAGGTCCCCGTCGTCCTCGCGCCACCACAGCAGGACGACGTCGACCACCCCATCGAAGCCCTCGTCCACTGCTTGCTCCCCGGTTCCGGCGTGCACCGCGTCGGCGACCAGATCGTCGGTGTCGGTGTCGTACCCGAGCTCCTGGACGGTCTGTCCCTGGCTGATGCCCAGCCGCTTGGCCAACGCCGAAGCCTGATCGGCGTCGTCGGCCGTTGCGCCCACCTGTGTCCCCTCACTCGTGCAACCAGGTCCCGCACGGATGCGCGAGACTCACGGGCGCAAGTATGGTCCGCCCGGAGTGCCCAAGCCCACCTCAACGCGCACGTGCCGCCGCGAAGCGGGATAGTTGATCGCGCCGCCCATGACCTTCACCTGAGAGGCTCCCCAGTGTCCGACTACGACCCTCTGATGCCCGGTGGACTGCCCGACCAGTACGTCGATGCGGACCCCTCCGAGACCAACGAGTGGCTCGAGTCCCTCGACGCGGTCGTGGACCACGCGGGCCCGACGCGGGCCCGGTTCCTGATGCTCGAGCTACTCCGACGCTCCGCCGAGCGCAGCGTGGGAGTCCCGGCCCTGCGCAGCACCGACTACATCAACACGATCTCCCCGGAGAAGGAGCCGTCCTTCCCCGGGGACGAGAAGATGGAGTACCGGATCCGCGCGGCGACCCGCTGGAACGCGGCCATTCTGGTTCACCGTGCCCAGCGCCCGGGGGTTGGCGTGGGCGGACACATCTCGTCCTACGCGTCGTCGGCGGCGATGTACGAGGTGGGGTTCAACCACTTCTTCCGCGGCCCGGACGCCCCTGGCGGCGGGGACCAGATCTTCTTCCAGGGCCACGCCTCGCCGGGCATCTACGCCCGCGCCTACCTGGAGGGCGTGCTCAGCGAGGACCAGCTCGACGGGTTCCGCCAGGAGCTCTCACACCCTGCCGGGAGCCTGCCCAGCTACCCGCACCCGCGTCTGATGCCGACGTTCTGGCAGTTCCCGACGGTGTCGATGGGCCTGGGCCCGCTGCACGCGATCTATCAGGCGCGCTTCAACCGCTACCTGCTCAACCGTGGGATCAAGGACACCAGCGAGCAGCGCGTGTGGGCGTTCCTAGGCGACGGCGAGACCGACGAGCCGGAGTCGCTGGGCAACATCGGCCTGGCGACGCGCGAGGGCCTGGACAACCTGACCTTCGTCATCAACTGCAACCTCCAGCGCCTCGACGGCCCGGTGCGCGGCAACGGCAACATCATCCAGGAGCTCGAGTCGAGCTTCCGGGGCGCCGGCTGGAACGTCATCAAGGTGATCTGGGGCCGCGGCTGGGACCGGCTGCTCGCCCTGGACACCGAGGGCGCGCTGGTGGCCCTGATGAACAACACCCCCGACGGCAACTACCAGACCTACCGCGGCGAGGACGTCGCCTTCCTGCGGCAGAACTTCTTCGGCCGCGACCCACGGGTGGCCGCGATGGTGGCAGACATCCCCGACGACGAGCTGTGGGCGCTCAAGCGCGGCGGCATGGACTACCGCAAGCTCTACTCGGCCTACCGGACCGCGGTGAACCACACCGGCCAGCCGACGGTGATCCTGGCCAAGACCATCAAGGGCTGGTCGCTCGGTCAGCACTTCGAGAGCCGCAACGCGACCCACCAGATGAAGAAGCTCTCCCTCGAGGATCTGCGCACCTTCCGCGACCGCCTCGACATCCCCATCCCGGACGACAAGCTCGACAAGTACCTGCCCCCGTACTTCAAGCCCGGCCCTGACGATCCGCAGACGAAGTACATGATGGAACGGCGGGCGGCACTCGGCGGCTCCATGCCGCGCCGGCAGACGACCTCGAAGCCGCTGCCTCAGCCCCCGGACAAGGCCTACGAGATGGTCACGCGGGGCTCGGGCAAGCAGGAGGTCGCCACCACCATGGCGTTCGTGCGGATGTTCAAGGACCTCACGCGCGACCCGGACATCGGCTACCGGTTCGTGCCGATCATCCCCGACGAGGCGCGGACGTTCGGCATGGATGCGCTGTTCCCGACGCTGAAGATCTACAACCCGAAGGGGCAGAACTACCTGTCGGTCGACCGCGATCTGATGCTGTCCTACAAGGAGGCCACCAACGGCCAGATCCTCCATGAAGGCATCGACGAGGCCGGCTCGGTCGCCTCGTTCGCGGCTGTGGGATCGTCGTACTCGACCCACGACCAGCCGATGATCCCGGTCTACATCTTCTACTCGATGTTCGGCTTCCAGCGGACCGCCGACTCGCTCTGGCTCGCCGCCGATCAGATGGCCCGCGGCTTCGTGATGGGCGCCACCGCCGGACGCACCACGCTCAACGGAGAGGGCCTGCAGCACGAGGACGGCCACAGCCACATCATCGCCATGACGAACCCAGCGGTGGTGGCCTACGACCCGGCGTACGCCTACGAGATCGGGCAGATCGTGCGCGACGGCCTGCGCCGGATGTATGGCGAGGACTCGGAGAACGTCTTCTACTACATCACGATCTACAACGAGCCCTATGTCCAGCCGCCGCAGCCCGAGGGACTCGACGTGGAGGGCCTCCTGCGCGGGATGTACCTGCTCAAGCCGTCGGAGGCCGATCACCCGCTCAAGGCGCAGATCCTGGCCTCCGGCGTGGGAGTGCCCTGGGCGCTCAAGGCGCAGGGCCTGCTGGCGGAGGAGTGGGGCGTGGCCGCCGACGTATGGTCGGTGACGTCCTGGACAGAGCTGCGCAAGGACGGGGTGGCGGCCGAGCGTCAAAGCCTGCTCGACCCGACCGGCGAAGTCGCTGTCCCCTACGTCACCACCCGCCTCAAGGACCGGCCGGGCCCGGTCATCGCCGTCTCGGACTACATGCAGGCTCTGCCGGACCTCATTCGCCAGTGGGTGCCGGGCGACTTCGCCAGCCTGGGAACCGACGGCTTCGGCATGTCCGACACCCGGGGGGCGCTGCGCCGACACTTCCTGGTCGACGCCGAGTCGATCGTGGTCCGGACCTTGCTGTCGCTGGCCGAGCGCGGGGACATCGGCCGTGAGGTCGCGCGCGAGGCGTTGGACCGCTACCGCCTGTGGGACCCGACGGCGGCGGACGCCGGGAGCACCGAGGGCAGCGGCTGACGTCCATCGGTGACGTTCCATCAACCGCTGGTCGGCTCCGACCCGCGAGCCTGAGCCGTCGGCCCACGGTCTGGGCCGGGCCCGGACTCGGCGACGCCGCCCCCGCGGCTGCACATCCGCTGAGCGCCCCAGAAATGAGGATCCCCCCGCCCGGTGCGCCCGGACGGGGGGATCGACGACTACGACTACAGCCTGATCCGCACGACCGAGCCGTTGGGCTGCCCGAAGTCCGGGAAGCCGTTGCCGCTGGTCACGTAGAGCCGGCCGCGGAAGTACTCGATCGCGCCGGGTGATGCGATGTCCAGGACCTTCCGGGCCTCACCGCGCCGGGTGACCTTCGAGATCGACCCACCGAACAGCTCGGCGACATAGATGTCGCCGTCGTCGTCGAGGGCCAGGTCCACCGCGCCCAGGAACCCGGTGGCGACCTCGCGGACCCGCCCGTTCCACGGGTTGACCCGGAACACCCCACCGCGCCGCCCGAAACTCGCGTCCTCGGGTCCGCCCGGCAGGCTGCTCACGTAGAGCATCCCGTCATCTCCTACCTCGACGTCCGTCGGGACCGGATGGAACAGGTACTCCGCGCCAACGGTGCAAGCGGGCAGGCCCATTCCGGCGGCCACCTCCGATGTGACCGTGAAGGGCACGGGCGGGAGGATCGCGACGGTGCTGATCTCACCGGACTCCGACACCCGCAGGATCGTGTTGCCCCCTGCATCGGCCACGTAGTACGCCCCGTGCCCAGCCACCGCGAGCGCGAAGGGGTTGGGGTTGACATCGCCAAGTTCCGGCTCGGGCGACGGAGGCGGCGGGGCGTTCGGGTCGGGTGGCGTGTTCGGGTCGGGCGGGGGCGGGAACTGTGCCTTGCACGCAGCCGGAAGATCTGTGAACCCGTACTCGACGAGGCCGTCCGGGTTGTTGAGGATCTCGTACTGGGCCAGCTGATCCGTGACCGTGGTGACGGTCCCGTCCCAGGCGCGGACCTTCAGCGAGCCGACGGGCTGGCCGCCCGACTCCGACTGCTCGATCCAGGCCAGCGAGCCGTGCCTGCCGGCTGCGACGCCGGTCGCCGAGGTGCCCGGGGCGGTGACGACCTCGCTCGGAGTGCCCGAACGGTCGATGGCGGTGATCGATCCGGTGAGCATGTGCGAGACGTACGCCGTGCCCTCACGGTCGACCGCCAGGCCGAGCAAGGGGCTGGTCAGGCCTGATGCCAGGGTGCGCTGTTTGTAGTCGTCCTGCCAGCGCCAGTCGTCCCTGCCGTCGTGGGCCGACACCGACGTCGCCAGGGACGTCATCGCGAGCGCGACTCCGGCACCGACGGCCGCGGCCCTGCGAGTGTGCTTCTTCATCCGGTGGATTCCCTCCATCCTGCGCTCCCGCGCGGAGCGCAGGCGCAACATATCGGGCGTCCCTGGCTCCGAGTTCACCGGGCGGTGGGAAGAATCAGGTGTAGGGACACCGCGAAAACGATCGAATCGGGCATGCGTCTACACAGCGATCGGCCCGGGGGACAGGGGTCCACCCGGGCCGATCGGCTCCTCCCCGGAGGTCGATGTCGAGCACGTCGCGCACGAGGCGCGCAACGGGCACCTGCGGGCTACACCACCTGGTGCAACCACCGCACGGGCACGCCGTCGCCGGCGCGGCGGAAGGGTTCGAGCTCGGCATCCCACGCCGATCCGAGGACCAGGTTGAGCCCTTCGCGCAGCTGCTCGGCGTCGTGGCCGGCGGCCGTCAGGATGGCCCGAAGTCGGTCCTCGTGCAGCATGATGTCGCCGTGCGGGCCCATCGTGGCCCGGAACACCCCGAGCTCGGGGGTGACCGCGAAGCGCTCACCCTCGGCGCCCTTTCCCGGCTCCTCCGCGACCTCGTAGCGCACGGTCCGGAACTGTCGAAGCGCAGAAGTGATGCGCGCCGCAGTACCCGGCCTGGCGAGCCACGAGACCTCGCCACGCACCTGACCGGGCAGCACCGGCTGAGGGAGCCAGTCGAGGCTCACCCGCGACCCGAGCACGTCACCGACCGCCCACTCCAGATGCGGGCAGAGCGCACGCTGCGTGGAGTGCACGAACAGAACCCCGCGGGTGACACCCGCGCGCTCAGCAACCATATGAACGGCCATGGCCGACCTCCGATCCCGGCGAGTTTCGCCTTCCCCAGCGTCCTCGTCGATCAGATGGTGACCATCCCTGCTCAGGAGCATAATCACACCCGTGTCGTTTGGCTAGGCCTGCCAGGCACCGAACGCGCCGCCGGCAACCCCGGCGGGGTCGGCCGGCCTCTCGCTGGTGAAGGCAGCCCCCGCGAGGCAGGGCCGATGCACCAGACTTGCGCCATGGCAGGCCTCGGAGAGCCCCTCACGGGCTCGCAGCGGACGGAGCTCGCCGGGCTCCTCGTCGAATGGCTGCCCCGGCAGCGCTGGTTCGCTGGCAAGGGCCACTCGATCACGGCCGTTCGGCTGGAGCAGGTGAGCAGGCTTCGCTGCGATGTCCCGGTTGCGCACCTCGTGGTCGGTGTCCAGCTCGACGGCGAGAGCTGGCAGACCTACCAGGTGCCGGTCTCCCTGCGCGCCGACCGGATCGCCGAAGCCGCCATGATCGGTCGGCTCGCTGCCGGGGAATGGGTGCACGACGCCCTTACGGACCCCGTCGCGATGACGGCCCTGTTGAGCGACTCCGCGAGCGTGCCCACGGTGGATCCCGCCCGCACCCACGCCCTCGAACCGGCGGCAGGCAGGCACCGCGGCCCCCAGCTCCAGCCCGCCGTCGACCCAGCCTCGTACCGCGACCTGCCTGCACGGCCGATGGCCGTGGAGCAGAGCAACTCCTCCCTCAGGCTCGGCGACATCGCGCTCGTGAAGGTGTTCCGGCGGCTGACGCCCGGAGTCAACCCCGACGTCGAGGTCCACGCGGCGCTGGGATCGGTTGGTTGCCCGCACGTCGGTCGCGTCCTCGGCTGGGTCAACGGGGGCTGGCCGGAGCCCGCGACCGATCGCTGGGTCACGGGACACCTCGCAATGCTCCAGGAGCTCATCTCCCCCGCCGTCGACGGCTGGGACCTCGCGCGGGAGCGGGTGGCAGCCGGAACTCCGTTCGCCGAGGATGCCCGTGCGCTGGGTCTGGCCACCGGCCTGGTCCACATCGACCTGCGGCGCGCACTGCCAACCGCGACCGTCGGCGGGCCGGGGCCCGGGCGGTCGGGGTCCAGCGGATCCGGGCTCGGCGAGCTGGCCGACCGGCTGCACCGACGGCTGGACGAGGCACAGGCCACGGTTCCCGAGCTGGCCGCCCTGTCGACGCCGCTGCACGGTCGCATCCGGGCCCTGGCCCAGCTCGATCGGCCGGTCCCGGTGCAACGGGTCCACGGCGACTACCACCTCGGCCAGGTGCTGCGCGCCTCCGACGGCTGGAAGCTCCTCGACTTCGAGGGTGAGCCCGGTGCCGCGATGGCTGCCAGAGTCGTGCCCGACCATCCCCTGCGCGACGTCGCGGGGATGCTGCGCTCCTTCGTCTACGCGGCCGCCCAGGGCGGCGCGGGCCGTGACCCCGCTGAGGTCGAAGCGTGGCGGGTCGACTGCCACCGGGCCTTCCTCGCCGGCTACGCCGAGTCCGGCGCGGGAGACCCGGAAAAGGATCGGGTCATCCTCACCGCCTACCTCGTGGACAAGGCCGCGTACGAGGCGGTGTACGAGAAGCGCAATCGGCCGGACTGGCTGCACATCCCGCTGGCGGCCCTCGCCGAGCTCGCACGTGCCGACGATTCCGACGCTCGGATCGACCGAATCGTCAGCACATAGGTCAGCTTCCTGGTGGATGCTGGGCCCGGTCGCTGATCGTTCGGGCCATCACGGCGTTCACCTTGGGCTTGCCCGGCGGGATCTCCATCGTCGTCCACGAGCCGTCCCTGAGCAGGATGACGACCTGGGTGATGCCGCCGGCGCTCGACGGATAGACGGCACCCACCCGGTGCAGCGGGAGCATCGCGATCGGGGCTGCGGAGTCCCTGACCACCACCTGGGTGGTCGACACCTCGACCAGCACCGGCCTCGGCGAGCCGGACCACACCACCGACCGGAAGGTCCGCGACGGCAGTCCGACCTGCAGCTCGTGGCGCTGATAAGGGGTGGGAGCCCCCCGGGCGGGCCAGTTCGCCCGGATGAACCAGACGAGGAAGGGCACGCTCAGCAGCAGGAAGACCCCCGCGCTGGCGAGCGAGTCGGCGACCTCAGGGGCAGGCGCTTCCACCTGCGGGCCGGTGTTGCGCAGCGCCGCGAAGGCGACGAGGTTGTTGACGAAGTGGAGGACGATCCCGGGCCACAGCGAGCCGGTGCGCAGGTAGAGCAGGCCGGTGACCACGCCGAACATCCCCGCCCCCACCGGGTCCGCGTGGAGGATCCCGAAGAACACCGCGGACAGCACGACGGCGACTCCCGCTCGCCACTTGACCGCGAAGCGCTCGATCAGCACGCCGCGGAAGGTGACCTCCTCGACCAGGGGCGGCAGGATCACGATGCCCAGAACAGCGAGGACGAGATTGCCCTCGCCGACCCCAGCCAGGGAGTCGTCGAGCCACGGCACGACCAGGTCGGTGAGCGTGATGGCGGCGATGGAGAACAGGAACTGGACCACCAGCATCCCCGCCACCACGAACCAGTAGGACCCCAGCCTCGGCCAGCGGAGCATCACTCCCAGGTGCACGCCCCCGCGGCCCACCACCATCACGGCGAGCCAGGCAATGACCGGCACGTAGAGCAGAGCACCCAGGAGCTCGTCCGAGAGGTCCAGTCCAAGCCTGGTCAGCCCATCGAAGACCGCCGAGATCAGAACCGCGCCGAGGCCTGCCCAGACCGGCAGCCACCGAGTGCGCACCGCGCCGAACGCGCCGGTTCGCGGCAGCGAGCGAGGGAGGCAGCGCCTGCGCGGGCGGGTTCGTCCCGGTCAGGGCCGCATGGGTGGGCTGGGTCGGCATCGGGTGCATGGTCATGGGTACCACCTGTGCCCCGACGGCGCAGAGTCGGGCTCCCGGACCTGCGCGCCCGGAGGCGGCCCGGTCGACCAGCTGGCCGCCAAGCAGGGCACGTCGGCCGCGACCGGCCCGGTTCGACGGTCCCCTACGCTTGGGGGGTTCGGGGCGGTAGCTCAACAGGTCAGAGCAGCGGGCTCATAACCCGTCAGGTTGCGGGTTCGAATCCCGCCCGCCCTACAAATCCGCAGGTGATGAGCCGGTTCGGTCCGGCACCGATCAACTCGATCCCTTCTGCACCTACGCTTCACCTCCCTTGAGCGCCATCCGGCGCCATTCCTGCTCTGCGTGCGGTGGATGTTCCCGTGCCCCGGTTCCGGGTGCCCGGAAGGCGTTTGAACGCCCACCCCATGGGGCAAATAGCCCTCGACGAAGCCGGCTGCACGCCGCCAAGAACTAGACGGAGGACCCCCAGGATGAACAAGCTCATTGGCGCCGTGGCCGGGACCGCACTCGCGATCGGGACGATCGGGATCGACCACCACCTCCCCCGCGGAGGCGGCCGCACCCGTGAAGTACAAGAACTGCCAGGCACTCAACGCCAAGTACCCCGGCGGCGTGGCCAAGTCAGCCAAGGCCACGAACACCAAGACGGCCAAGGGCAAGCTCGTCGCCGCCGAGTCGAACTACCAGCCCAAGGTCAACAAGTCGCTGTACGCGAAGAACAAGGGCCTGGACCGCGACAAGGACGGCGTCGCCTGCGAGCGCTGAACACCGCCACCAGAGGCCCGATCCGTGTGCACTGCCGCGGGGTCGGGCCTCGGTCGTGTGCTCAGCTTTGGGTCACGCCCCGCTTCTCATGCCCGTCCCGAACGCTGTCAAGAGCCGAGGGCCTTGCGGCTTCATCTCGGGACAGGTGGCTTCGCCGATCCTTGCGCGCCAGCCGCGCGGCCTTGAATGCGGGTCACCTGGGACGACCCAGCCCGACAGCCCCCTTCAGACCCTGTGCTCATTCAACGCCGACTCGCACCGTCCGGGAAAGGGTCCAGATGCCCGGCTGTGGATCTCTAGGGGGCTCGGACTCGGCCACGCGTCGGGCATTCCTGCCGGCGTGTTCGCCACCTGTTGGGAAATGCTGGGGACACCGTGGGGGACATTACCGATGCCGGCATGGCCGATCCGCAATGTGAGATTACTCTCAGTAAGCAAACGATCCACGATCCCTTCACGCGGTCACGCCCGGCGCATGGCATCGCCGCCTGGGATCAGAGGCCGGTCGAACGGCGGCTGGCGCGTCGCGAACCATCAGCGGCCCTCGAAATGCGTGTCTGACACCCGAAAACCGGCCGAACTCGCCGCCCGGCGTTCCACTAAAGGACGGTCTACTCTTCCGAATTTTGGCCGTACGGCATTGCTGCGTCGCGTTCCCAGTTCCTACCGGCAGAAATCCGCTCCTGCAATGACGCAGTGTGACAATCGCATGAAAGTCTCGATCCCAGCTGGACCGCATAATCTGGCCACGGCTTTGGGACGACTCAGCTGTGGCACCGGCTCTGGGGGGGAGCCAATCCTGACGGGCCGTCCACGATGAAAGGGAATGAAATGGTCGGCTACAACTCGGCCTCGGGGTGCACGTCCGCGACTCGAGATGTGTGACGAAGTGGACGAGAAGGACCAAGGGGCAACAATGGTCGAGTACGCTCTTCTCGTCACCATGATCGCTCTGGCGCTGATCGCCGCAGTATTGGTGTTCAGCGGCGCCCTGGATGCATCATTCCGGCGCGCTGGCGAGAGCCTCAGCGGATAGGACTTCGTGGGCGCCTGCGGTCGGTCGGTCCAGGAGTGGTCGGTTCGTCCGCAACTGGCGGCCAATAGTCGGAGCGCAGGATGAAGCCGAGTCCTCCGAGCAGCGGACACCGCCGGCCCAGCCGATCGCAGCCACGATGAACCTACCCAGCGGTGAGCCAATGGACCCAGCCAGCGCCCCCACGGGGAGTTCCGGGTCTGCCGATACATCGCCCACTGCGCGTTCGGATCGAGGACTCCCCTTCTCACTCCTCCTCGGCATCCTGACCGGCCTGATGCTCTTGGCCTTGGCGCGCCAGCCCCTCCTCGACGTGGATCTCTACTGGCACATTCGGGCAGGTCAGGAGCTCCTGGACGGCGTCGCTGCGAACCGCGTGGGGCAGACGTGGAGCTTCGCACCCGACCCGCTGCCGTGGGTCACGACCCAGTGGCTCGCGGAGGTTCTCTTCGCCCTCCTGCACCGGGTGGGTGGCTGGGATGCGCTCATCGCGTTCCGGACCCTGACCACGGCCGCCGTCCTGGCGATCCTCGCCCGCGCGACGTTGGCCCGGCGCCCTGTGGTCCTCGCCGCGATCCCCTACCTGGTGGCTGGTGCGAGCGCCGTCGCGGTAGCCAATGAGCGACCCCAGCAGGTGACGCTGATCGCGGCGGCTCTGCTCGGGGCCGTTCTGCGGCGCGGGCTGGTCGAAGGCCGCCTGCCCAGGTGGTGGGTGTTCCTCCCGTCGATGGTCCTCTGGGCGAACCTGCACGGAGGGTGGGTGCTCGGGCCCGCCGTGCTGGGGCTGGTCGGGCTGGCCCGGATGTTCGACCACGGGGTTCGCGAACCCGTGGCCTGGCGGGCCTTCATGCTTGCCGCGGGGTCGCTCGTGGCGGGCATCCTGACCCCGGCGGGGATCGGGGGCGTGACGGCTGTCACGCGGTTCTCCGACGCCGCCGCGGCGATCAGCGAGTGGGCGCCCACCGCGCCGATGTCGGACATCGGGTACCTCACGGTCGCGATGCTGTTGGCGATCGGAGTCGCGTGGGCGAGACCCGGTGCGGTGCCACGGTCCGAGGTCCTGGTGACCCTGGTTCTCCTGCTGCTCGCGTGGAGCGCGTGGCGGTACGTGACCCCTGCGCTCCTGCTGATGGCCCCACTGGTCGCGCACAGACTCGTGCTTGCCTTCCCGCGGATCGGCGAACGACCCGAGCCCTCGTGGTCGAGGCCCGCGGGGGTCGCGGCAGCGGGCGCACTGCTGATGGCAGGGGTGCTGACGATCCCGACGAGGGAGCCGCTTCCGACCGCCGAGTGGCCGATCGGCCTCGCGCAGCAGATAGCGGAGCTCGAACCCGGCCAGGACGTCCTCAACGACTACAACACCGCGGGGATCGTCCTGTTCTTCGGGGGGCAGGACTCCCGGGTGGGGATCGACGGGCGCACAGATCGGTACGGGGCGCAGTACATCGCCGACTACATCGACCTCACCGACCTGAAGGGCGACTGGAAGGCCCTGTTGGACGAGCTCGACCCCACCTCCGCGCTGCTGGAGGAGGACTCACCGCTGGCCTACTACCTCACCGAGTCCCAGGGCTGGTCGGTGGCCGGGCAGGAGAGCGGCTTCACCCTGTTGGTCAAGCCCACATAGGCGCGCCGGCGCGCGTGCGTCGGGATCGTCGGGCCCGCACCTGGTCGGCGGGCGAACCCTCGATCGGGCAGCTGCGATCAGGGGCACTCGACGACGGCGCCGCCCGCTCCTCCAGCTCCAGCCACGGCGAAGGTCGACGCTCGCGCAGCCCATGGGAGCACCACCCTGAAGTCGCCCGGTGCCGCCTCGCCCGGGTGCGCGGAGGCTGCGAAGTCCCGTCCCGTGCGGACCCCGGGGCCGGCCGGGTCACCACCCGAGACGACCACCGTCACAGCGCCACCGGCAGGTCCGTCCAGCCGGCCCCGGACCTCGAGACCGGTTGGCAGCGCGGCGCATTCGCGAATCGTCAGGAACCAGTCCCCGACAGTCGGAGACTGGGACTCCCCGGGCACCGACACCGTTGCGCGATCGCCCGCCGGAACGAAGACGGCCTGCCCGGCGCGGTCGACCGATCGACTTGACGCGAAGCCGACCGTCAGCCCGACGGCGAGTCCGAGTGCAAGGACGACCACGGCTCCGCGCCTCATTGCGTCGACCCGGCCCGATAGCGCAGGACGACCATGTCGCTCCCTGTCAGGGCGACCGTGAGCTCGGGCTGCCGGAGCAGCGTCGGCAGGTCGTAGCCCACGGGTTCGAAGTAGGGCGAGTCCCAGTACATCGAGGTCGTGCCGATCGCCACGTAGCCGACCTTCAACCGTTCCAGGGCAGCGGACACGGTGGGATCGGCGATGGACATCAGGCCGTCGCGGGCGATGGCATAGTCGCGGCCCAGCAGTGTGTCGCTGCTCGGCTCCGAGGATGCCGGCGATCACCGGTACCCGACTCGCGGCGAACAGGTTGGCCGTGCCGTCGCCCTCGAAGTTCAGGACCGTCTGCCCCTCCACCAGCAGATCGCCGAGTGCCCTCGCGATGTCCGGCGTGTCGCCGGCACCCGCCAGCGTGGCTGCGAGGTCCGAGCGATGGCTGGCGACCGTCGGCACCGCGGTCCCGCCGATCAGGGCTGCCGCTGCGACAAGGAGGGCGAAGGCAATGGGCCGCGCGCCTGACCGTGCTCTGCCGCCGGCACCGACCCATCGATCGTCGCCCAGCGCTCGCACCAGCGCCAGGGACGCGAACAGGCAGATCGGAGCCACCGCGAGGAGGTGGATCCTGCCGACTGCCCCGTACCAGGGTGCGGTGAGGATCCCCAGCCAGGCGGGCACGAGCGAGACGGAGGCGAGGATGCCCAGGACCATCGGCACCGCGAGGGCGACGAGCGGGAAGAGCCCGAGCCCACGCCGTACCGCCAGCCAGATCCCCGCGAGGGTCACGGGCAGCCAGACGATCGCCAAGGTCGGGCTCGCGCCCGGGACCAGCACAAACATCGCCAACAGCCCTTGTGCCACCGACTTGTCGTTCGCCTCGATGTCCCAGCCCACGAGGAGGTCGGGCAGGTACAGAAAGGCGACCGCCATGGCCCCCAGCACGAGGACTCCCAACGCGGCGAGTCTCGCGGGACCGAGGCGGGCGAGGGTGGCACGACCGACGGTGAGCACGCCGAGGACGGCCACAAGTCCCAGTGCAAAGGCCTCCGCGATGTGCAGGAAGAGCAGTCCGAACGCCGCGATGCCCAGGCCGACGACCCGTGCCGGAGTTGGTTGCGTGAGCGTGAACCACAGGCTGGCCAGCGCGGCGCCGTAGGTCGCGGTCGCGAGGAGCATCGGCACGGCCCCGATCCCGAACGAGGCTGTCGCGGCCGGGAAAGCGAGGGAAGCCAGCCCGGCAACCACCCACAGGCTGCGGCTCTGGCCGTCCCACATCCTCCCCAGGGCGATCAGGCCCAGGGGCAGGGAGATGGCACAGCCGACGACCGTCGCGGCGGCGGTCAGGCCCAGTGTGTCGAAGTCGGCGGATGGCGCGACCCAGCCGAGCAGGGTGTGCAGGCCCAGAGGGTAAGAGGCGTTCACCGGCTCCACGACGGAGGATGCCCGCAGCGCCAGACCCGGATCTGCCGACCTGTTCCAGGCGATCTGAGCGACGAACGCGGCGTGGTTCTTGAAGTCCCGATTGGGCAGGTACAGCCCGAACGACCGCATCGACAGGTACCAGCTGAAGCCCGCGAGGCCCACGATCCCCGCCGGCAGTGCCCACCCGCTTGAGCCGGGGACGACGGACACTGGCGGCGCTGAGGCCGCCATGGCACCCCTGACCGCGCCCCGGTTCAGGCGGACTGCCGCAGACGCGCAGACCAACGCCAGCGCCACCAGTTGCATGGGGTGCAGCGGGACTCCGAGCAGGTCCAGCACCAGGGCGAAAGGCGTCGTGACCGCGATGACCATCAGCGGGGCGATCGCGATCCGGAAGACCCACTGCGAGTCGGCCGGTGCAGGGAACAGCCACGCGATCGACAGCCCGAGGCCGAACAGCGCGGCACCCGCCAGCCCGAGGCAGAGGAGGTCGTAGGTCATGGTCCGACCACCGCACCCATGCCGTCGGCGGCGGGCAGCGCGACGACCCGGACGCGTCCGGAGCTCGTCGAGGCCAGGTCCCGGAAGGCCGTCGCATCGCTGCCTTCGGGCACGATGATCGTCAGCCGGAGCTGGTCATGGCTTGCTGACCATTCCTCCAGGCATGGGATCGCCGACTCGTCCGCCGGCCCGGTCATGCAGAGCGAAGCCTCGTCCTGGGTGGCTGAGCGAACTCCCCGCAACGAGTTGAGCCACTGCGAGGCCAGTGATCCCGTGCGGACCACCGGGTCCGGGTCGGTGTCGCTGGCGGCCACGGGGAAGAACCAACCCCCGGGCTCCACCATGACGGCTGCCGCGTCGGTGCCCGGTTCAGAGACGCGGCGCGCCGCCAGGAGCTGGACGAGACCATGTGCCCGGTCCCGCTCGTGCAGCCGATGCGAGAGCATGGCCGACCCGCCGAGGCCGAGGTACCTTCCGTCCGGCACCAGGGCGAGGATCAGTCCGATCGCCGCAGCGCACGCGAGCAGTGCGGGGGCTCGCAGCCTGCCGAGCCGATCACGGAGCAGTCCGTTGACGGCCCAGGCGGTCGCGCCGACGAGGACCGGAAGCTCGGCCCACCAGGTCGCCTGCAGCAGCTTGGCGACGTAGTAGTTCCGCAGGGGAGCGAACCCGACGGCCAGAGCCAGCAGACTCAGGACGAGGGCGGCCGCCCCGAATCCTGCGGCGGCGGCGAGGCCGCGCAAGGGTGCGGTGTGGCCCCTCGATTGGCACGCCATCACGAGGAGCAGGGTCACCGCGGTCATCATCAGGGTCGTGATGACCGGGGTCGAGAACTCACCCGAGGCGGTGGCCACGAACTCGAAGGAGGCCCGCCAGCGCCAGAGCGCCAGGAGCCCCAGGAGGCCGAAGGCTGCCGCGAGTCCCGGCACCCAGCCACGCGACCGCGCCCCGAGCTGCCCGACAGCCAGGATGACCGCGGCCGGCGCCAGACCCGCCATCAGGGGCGGATAGGAGCCCATCAGGGCGACGGCGGCCACGAGGAGCACGACCATGGCGCTGCCGGGACGCCGCGGGCCGGCGCTGACCGCCAGCCACGAGGCGGCGATTCCCACGACTGCGGGAACCATGAATGCGGCGTGGCCGACCTCGAAGACCCCAGCGAAGGAACCTGCCAGCGGGGCGAACACCAGCCAGATCCCGGCGGCGACCAGCGCCCGTCGCTCGGCCAGATCGACCAAGCCCTGTGGCGCGTGCCACTCGGACCGCGACCCATCCCAGCACGAGGGCGACGAGGGCGACGCCGATCGCCGAGACCCAGGCGAAGAGCGTGAGGGTGTCACCCGGCCCGGGGCTCCGGCCACCGGAGCCCATCAGGATCCCCAGCACGGCGAGGGCGTGGACCCCCATCGGGTAGCCGGACGCGACGGCAGCTGACCCGTCCTGGGTCACCCAGTCGAAGCCCGATTCGCCCAGGATGTTGCGCAGCATCGTGAAGTGGTTGAGCTGGTCGAAGCCCCGGGCGAGGTCGAGGGCCACGTCGTCGGGGGTCGCCCCCAGAAGAGGTGCCGCGAGGGCGACCAGAAGGAGGGCTGCGCCCAGCAGGACGACGGCGTCTGCCCACGTGAGGTGCGGCCGCCACGGGATGTCAGGGGACGCCGCTGCTGCCAAGAGGGTCGCCAGCATGCCGAGTCCGATCAGCACGGCGACCAGACACGGGCCGACCGCGATCCAGCTCAGGCTGGCGGCGATCCCCGTGGCCGCCAGCGACCCGATGGTCCACAGGACCGTCCGAACCGCGAGATCCCGGGCGATGGGCGCGAGCGCCACCAGCCCGATCCCGGCCAGCAGCGCCACCCAGGTGATCCCCATGAGTACAGCCAGGATCGCGACGGACCCCGCGACCAGGGATGGAAGGACGCGCCCGGGCCGCAGGTCCAACGCGCGGGCTGGGACAACCCCTGTCACCCCGCGGCCCTTGCCCCTGCCGGAGCCCGGCCGGAGCCAGCCGCGGAATTACGCATCACGGACAAAATGATACGAGATCGTCGACCCGACCCGGGCCGATCCCGTCAGCCCAGGAAGTCCCGCCACCAGCGCTCCACGAGCTCGGGGTGCTCCATCATCGCCACATGGCCCGAGTCCGGGATGACCATCACATGCGCGACCCGGAACTCCCTGGTCGCCCGGTGCGCCGCCCTCGGATCCACCAGCTTGTCCCGGCGCCCGTACACCAGCAGGGTCGGCGCCTCGACCCGATGGGCAAGGGCCCACGGCCGCTGGTCGGTACGGTCCCGGTAGGTCGCCATCAGCCCCTGCGTGGACCCGACGAAGGCGTCTCGGATCCAGGGCAGCGAGTCGCGCCGCAGGGCCTCCTCCTGGGCCTCGGCGAGTCGTTGCGGGTGCAGGCGGGAGGGGTCGGCGTAGCACAGCTCGAAGGTCGCCTGGACCCGTCGGTCGCTGCCCACGCGCAGGTACCTGTCGAACAGGGCGTTCCCCACGCCCGGGACGGCCATCACGGGGATGTGGGCGCTCGTCCGCCGCGGCCGAAGGTCGGGCAGGGCGGGCGAGATCAGGCAGAGCGTGCGGACGAGGTCCGCATGCCGCGCGGCCACCTGCAGCGCGGTCGCGCCCCCCATCGAGTTGCCGAACAGGTGCACGCGCTGACCCGGGAACAATGCCTCGGTCGTCGCGACGACCGCCCTGGTGTGCCCCGCGATCGAGTAGTCCCCGTCTGCCGGTGGGCCACTCGCGCCGAATCCGGGGAGGTCGAGGGAGACGCAGTCGAGCCGGTCGGCCAGCCCGTCGGCGAGATCCACCCAGTTCAGCGAGTTGCCGCCCAGCCCGTGCACCAGCACCGCCGGCTCGTGCGGCCCGGAGCCACGCTCGGGGGTCCGCCGCACGGCGATCTCCCCCGCCGACGTCGCGATCAGCTCGACCGGCGCGGGCGCCGCCAGAGCCCCGCCATCGTCCGTGGCTCGTCCGCGTGATCCTGCAGTCACGCCAACTCCTTCCGCCGGTCCACGCGGCTCCCGCGAGATCCAGTGCGCGGTCGGGCCTGCCACTCGGACCGGTGCAGCGCCCTCGGGACCGGACCTGTGCCTCGGACCGATCCCGTCCCCACACCCGCTCGACCGGGTCCCCGGACCGCGAATCCTCCGAGGCTACCCCGGTCAGGGTGGTTCGCCACCAGCGCAGCGGAATCGACCTCCGGTGTCCGGCCCCGACGCTAGGATCACTGCCATGTCTGTGGCCACGGATCGCTCGGGGCGCCTGCCGCGCCAGGAGCGTCGGGCGCAGCTGCTGGATGCCGCGCGCGAGGCCTTCGTGCAACAGGGCTACCACGCCGCGGCCATGGACGTCATCGCCGAGCTCGCCGGCGTCTCCAAGCCGGTGCTCTACCAGCACTTCCCGGGCAAGCTCGAGCTCTACCTCGCCGTGCTCGACGAGAGCAGCGACGCCCTGATCGACCGGGTGCGCACAGCCCTGGCCTCCACCACCGAGAACCGCAAGCGCGTCCGCGCCACCTTCGAGGCGTACTTCGGCTTCGTCGCCCACGAGTCCGGGGCGTTCCGACTCATCTTCGAGTCCGACCTCACCAACGTCCCCGAGGCCGCCGACCGCGTCACCCGCACGAACGAGACCTGCGGACAGCTCATCGCCGAGGTCATCCGCGAGGACACCGAGCTCGACGACGACACCTCCACCCTTCTGGCAAGCGGGCTGCTGGGCATGGCCCAGACTGCCGCGCGGCATTGGCTGCACTCCCCCGCCCGGATCTCCCAGGAGAGCGCGGCCCGGGCGATGTCGACCCTGGCGTGGCGGGGCATCTCCGAGTTCCCCCTGCCCACACCCCGAGCAAGCGAGAGGACCAACCGTGGAGGTTCGCATCGGAATCCAGCACGCAACCCGTGAGCTGGTCCTTGAGAGCACCGAGAAGCCCGAAGCCGTCGCGAAGAAGGTCTCCGAGGCGATCAAGAACGACGGGATGCTGGACCTGATCGACGAGAAGGGCCACCGCGTCGTAGTTCCGGCCGCGAAGCTTGCCTACGTCGAGATCGCCGCGGCAGAGGTGCGCAGGGTCGGCTTCGGCACGATCTGACCGGGGCCACCGCGCAAGGCAGCGGCCGCCGGCAGAGCCCGGCGCTGCTCAGCGGCGACGCTTGGTCAGTGCCTTGGCTTGCGTGCGGTCGCCATCAACGAGACTCCGGGCACCCTCCCCAGAGGCAGCACCCGCTCGACCACCACAACCCCGCGCAGGGCCGCGTTGACCAGCCGGCCGGGCTCGTCCAGATCGCTGCCGCCCGACCTCCTGCGGCGCACGCGGACCACCGGTCGCAGCAGCACGTTCCAGGAGTCGACTTCGACCTCGCCGAAGCCGGCACCCTCGATGAGCGCCCGGAGCTCATCGCGCTCGTAACGCCGCACGTGGTCGACCGCCTCGTCGTGCGCCGACCACAGGCGCATGTCCGCTGGTACCGCCACGAGCAGGGTCCCGCCGGGCATCAGGGCCCTGAACAGCTCGGCCGCGGCGCTCTCATGGTCCTCGATGTGCTCGAGGACGTCGAAGGCGACCACCAGGCCCAATGAGTCGGCCCGGACAGGCAGGCACGTCGCGTCACCCTGGACGACGTCCAGCCCGCGGCCGCGGGCCAGCTCTGCGCCGGTGGTGGATGCCTCCAGCGCCAGGCATCGCCAGCCGGCCGCGGCGAGCACCCGGGTGTTCCCGCCGGCGGCCGCCCCGACATCAAGCGCCCAGCCGCGCGGCTGGATGCCCCGCACGGCACGGCGGATGATGCTCCTGCGCTCGGCGTACCACCAGTGGCGATCCTCCAACGAGCCCAGCTTCCGGATCTCGTCGGTGTGCACGCCTAGAGTATGGCCGTCGCCTCCTGCGACGACCGACGGAGGGTTTGACCGACGGAGGGTCTCGGGTGCTGCTCTCACTGGTTGTGCCCATGTACAACGAGCAGGTCGTGCTGCCGCAGTTCGCCGAGCGCGCACGGCCGGTGCTGGACTCGCTCGGCGAGGCCTACGAGGTCGTGTGCGTCGACGACGGCAGCACCGACGACACTGCGGCTGCCCTGACGCAGCTCGCCCGGGAGTGGCCCGACGTCCGCCTCGTCCGGCTGCGCCGCAACTCCGGGCACCAGGCCGCCCTCACCGCCGGGCTGGAGCACGCGCGCGGCGACTGGGTCCTCACCATGGACGCCGACCTGCAGGACCCTCCCGAGCTGATCCCGGAGATGCTCCTCGCAGCCCGTGCCGGCAGCTTCGACGTGGTCCATGCAGCACGCAGCGAGCGTTCCTCGGACTCCTGGTTCAAGCGCACCACTGCCGGCCTCTACTACCGGATCATGAATCACACCGCCGGGGTGCCCGTGCCCAGGCACGCCGGGGACTTCCGGCTCATGAGCGCGGCTGCCGTCCGCGAGGTCACCGCGCTGCCGGAGCGCGGCCGCGTCTATCGGCTCCTCATCCCCTACATGGGGTTCCGGTCGACGACCGTTCACTACTCACGAGAGCCCCGCGCCGGGGGCGAGAGCAAGTACCCCGTCCTGAAGATGACCGGACTGGCAGCCGACAGCTACTTCTCGTTCACCGTCGCGCCGCTGCGCATGGCCACCTGGGTCGGCGCGTTCGGGTTCGTGGTGTGCGTGCTCTTCTCGGTCGCGGCCCTGGTCGCGTACGTCACGGGGAACACCCTGCCGGGCTGGACGTCATTCGCCCTCGTCGGCGGGTTCATCGGGGCGGTGCAGTTCATGTTCCTCGGCCTGATCGGTGAGTACCTCGCCCGGATCTATGTCGAGCTCCAGCAACGCCCGCGGTACTTCGTGGACCGCTCGGATCACCTCAGCGACGACCACCGTCCGGCCCCCGGGCGCCCTGCCCCCGAGCGCTCCGAGGTCGACCCGGCGGCCAGCGACACCACCCGCTCCTGACCCCTACGCCGCCAGGCCGAGGGCCGTCATCCGCTCGACGTGCGCGGCGGTCAGCCTGTCCAGCAGCGCGACCAGGTCGATCTGGGAGGCGATGGACTCGTTGAGGATCAGGTCGGTCAGGCCTTCATGCTCGGCAGCGACCGTCTGCGCCTGGGACAGCATCTCGCCGAGCAGGCGCCGGCCCCACAGCGCGAGCCGCCCGGCCAGCCGCGGGTCCTGTGCGATCGCCGCCCGGACCTCCTCGACGACGAATGCGGTCTTGCCCAGCTCGCTGCACACCTCCTCGACCAGCGCCGCCGTGCGCTCGTCGAGGACCGATCCGATCTCGCGGTAGAAGTCCGTGCTGATCGAGTCGCCGACGTAGGCCTTGACCAGGCCCTCCAGCCAGTCGCTCGGGGCGGTCATCCGGTGGTAGCGCTCCAGTGGCTCGAGGAACGCGCCCATCGCCTCGTCCGCGTCCGCGCCCAGCTCGACCAGCCGCTCGCGGATCCGGTGGAAGTGGCCCAGCTCGCCCTGGGCGATGTCGGCGACGCGTGCCCGCTGGGGCAGCGTCGGGGCCAGTGCGGCCTCCGAGACCAGCCGCTCGAACGCCAGATACTCGCCTGCCCCGAGCAGGCCCAGCAGCTCGACCACGCCCCTGCGGTACGACGGATCGGACAGCGAGGGGCCCGGAACGACCGGCGGTTCGGTGGTCATGGGAGGAAGGTAGCCCGATCCGCGCGTGCGAGGACGGTAGAATCGGGCCACTACCGAGGAGAGACTTGACAACCTTCACCGACCTGGGCGTCGTCGAGCCCATCACCGCCGCCCTGGCCAAGGGCGGGATCACCGACGCCTTCCAGATCCAGGAGCTGTGCATCCCGCAGGCCCTCGAGGGCCGCGATCTCATCGGCCAGGCCAAGACCGGCACCGGCAAGACCCTCGGCTTCGGCATCCCCCTGCTCCAGCGGATCCCCACGCCGGGCACGCCCGAGCACGCCGACCTGTCCCCCTCCGAGCAGCGCGTCCCCAAGGCGCTGGTCGTCGTCCCCACCCGCGAGCTCTGCGTGCAGGTCACCTCCGACCTCGCGAACGCCGGCTCCGAGCTCGGTGCCCGGGTCCTGGCCGTGTACGGGGGCCGCGCCTACGAGCCGCAGGTCGAGGCGCTGGCCAAGGGCGTCGACGTCGTCGTCGGCACGCCCGGCCGGTTGATCGACCTGGCCCGCCAGCGCCTGCTGCACCTGGGCGACGTGCAGGTGCTGGTCCTCGACGAGGCCGACGAGATGCTCGACATGGGCTTCCTGCCGGACGTCGAGCGCATCGTGTCGATGCTGCCCGCCACCCGCCAGACGATGCTCTTCTCGGCCACCATGCCGGGCCAGATCATCGCCCTGGCCCGGCGCTACATGACCCAGCCCACGCACATCCGAGCCCTCAACGTCGACGACGACTCCGCCACGGTCAGCGAGGTCGAGCAGCACGTCTGGCGGGTGCACCCCCTGAACAAGGTCGAGATCCTCGCCCGCGTGATGCAGGCCGACAGCCACGGCCCGTCGATGGTCTTCTGCCGCACCAAGCGCCGCGCCCAGGCCGTCGCCGACGAGCTGACCGAGCGCGGGTTCGCCGCGGGCGCCGTCCACGGCGACCTCGGGCAGGGCGCCCGCGAGCAGGCTCTGCGCGCCTTCCGCAACGGCAAGGTCGACATCCTGGTGGCCACCGACGTGGCGGCCCGCGGCATCGACGTCGAGGGCGTCACTCACGTCATCAACTACGAGTGCCCCGACGACGAGAAGACCTACCTGCACCGGGTCGGCCGCACCGCCCGCGCAGGCGCCTCCGGCGTCGCGATCACCTTCGTCGACTGGCAGGACGTGCCGCGATGGGGCCTGATCAACAAGGCTCTCGGGCTGTCGTTCCACGACCCGATCGAGACCTACCACACCTCCGAGCACCTGTTCACCGGGCTCGGCATCCCCGCCGGCACGACCGGACGCCTGCCGCGGCGATCACAGACGCACGCGGGCTTGGAGGCTGAGGTGCTCGAGGACCTCGGCGGCCGGCAGCCGAACGTCCGCGACCGGGACGGGCATGGCGGGCCGGGCGGCTCCGGTGGGCACAGCCGCGGGCACAGCAACCACCACGGCCAGACCCTCCCGCACGGGCACAAGGACGGTGCTGGTCACAAGGACGGTGCGCGCGCCGGAAGGACCATGCCGACTCGGCTGCGAAGCCCGCTTCGACCAGGACCGGGGCCGCAGTGGGGACGACCGGGTCCGATCCGAGCGCCGACGCGTCGGCCTCCTCCGAAGCGGGCGCACCCGCAAGCGCCGGCGAAACCGCACCCGCCGGCGCACGCGAGGGGGCCAGGCACAGGGCGTCCGAGACCAGCGGTGGCCAGGACCGACCGCCGCCCAGGCACCAGCAGCGAGCCTCCGTCTCGTGAGGCCGCCGGGCGCCGCAAGGGCAGCTCAAGGCGGCAGCCCCGAGGGCGCCCATGGCTCGGCAGCGCGTGACGGGTCAGGTCAACGTGCTTCGGTTCACCTCAACGGAAGCGGACCTTCACCCAGTGCCGCTCGTGGCATGCGGGGCAGCGCATCCACGACGGGTGACCACGGCGCGGGAGCAGCAGGTGCGACGCTGGGCAGCGCCAGTGCGAGGGCCCGGCCGTAAGACGTCACGCGTCGCGACCTGGCACGCCGAGCACGTGATCACGACCGACCCGATCGACGGGGTGACGGTGTCACGGCTGAACAGGGCGCTCTTGCCCTGGACGTCCACGCCTGCGGCACCGGACTCGGAATCGGCCCGGGTGCGGACGCGGTTGAATGTCGAGCTGCTCATCACTGTGCTCCGATCAGGGGGTTGGTCGTGGTAGCGGTGCCGTCCAGCAGCCCGCGGGCGAGCTGGCGATAGGCCTCGGCACCCCGGAAGCGGCCGCCGGAGGCCAGCACCGAACGGCCGGCCGCGGGGGCCTCGGCGAAGCGGATCGACCGCGGGATCGCCGGACCGAGGATGTCGAGGCCGTAGCGGTCGTTGATGTCGGCCAGCACGGCGCGGGAGTGGTTGGTCCGCGAGTCGAACAGGGTGGGCAGGACCCCGAGGACCACGAGGTCGCGGTTGGTGATGCGGCGGACGTCGGCGATCGTGTCGAGCAGCTGCCCCACCCCACGGTGCGACAGCGTCTCGCACTGCAGGGGGATAAGGACCTCGTCGGCAGCGGTCAGCGCGTTGATCGTCAGGACCCCCAGCGACGGCGAGCAGTCCAGCAGGACCGTGTCGTACTCGCCGCCGAGGTCCTCCAGCGCCGTGCGGAGCGCGAACTCGCGCCCCGTCCTGGTCAGCAGCTGGGCCTCGGTCCCGGCCAGGTCGATCGATGCCGGCAGCAGGGCGACAGCCCTCGTCGGTCTTGAGGACCGCCATCGACGCGCTGATCCGCCCGAGCAGGACGTCGTGCATCGAGAACTCCAGGGTCTCCGGGTCGAAGCCCAAGGAGAACGTGAGGCAGGCCTGCGGGTCGAGGTCGACGACGAGCACCCGCTGCCCGAGCTCGGCGAGCGCCGCACCGATCGAGGCGACGGTCGTGGTCTTGGCCACGCCGCCCTTCTGGTTGGCGATGGCGATGATTCGTGTCATTCCCGGCCCCTGCGTCAGTCGGTCGCTTGCGCCTATTGTGCACAACGTGAGCACCCCGCCCTTCATCGCCATGCCCGATGGCGTTGCGCTTCTCGAGCCTCCGGGTCCCCCGGTGCCGGTCATGGTGGCCGAGCCACGCGTGGCTGCGGATGGTCCCGGCGGCGACGGGGGCCCGCCATCCCTGCCCCGCGGTCACGTCCTGCTCGTGCCCGGTTTCACCGGTTCCAAGGAGGACTTCATCGCGATCCTCGAGCCGCTTTCGGCCTTCGGCTGGCGGGTGGCGGCGATGAGCCTCCCCGGACAGGGCGGCAGCGCCGGGCTGGGGCCCCGGGGCAGCCACACCGCCAGGATCGCTGGCGGCCGTCGTGGGAGCGGTGGTCAGGTGGTTCGCCCCCGGGGACCGGGTGCACATCGTGGGCCACTCGATGGGAGGCCTGGTGACCCGCGAGCTCGTGCTTGCCCACCCGGGGCTGCTGGCCTCGTGGACGGCCATGAGCAGCGGCCCTGCGGCCATCCCCGGACCCCACAACGCGCTACTGCAGCTCGAGGCCGCGCTCGCGAGCGCGCCGATCGAGGTCGTCTGGGCGATGAAGGAGGCGATGGATCGGGCCGGTGGGTGGGACCCGCCCAGCCAGGAGGTCGCAGACTTCTGTGCCCGGCGGTTCGTCTCGAACGACCCGACCGCGCTGGTCGACTGCGCCGAGATCCTGATGACCGCCCCTGACCTCACCGATCAGGTGGCCGCCGCACTGGACGCCGCGCAGCTGCCCGCGGCGGTCGTCACGGGCGAGGTCGACGACGTCTGGCCACCGGAGGCCCAGGAGCGGATGGCCGAACGGCTGGGGGTGCCCTGGCACACGCTGCCCGGGATCGGCCACAACCCGTCGACCGAGGATCCGCAGGTGACGGCCTCGGTCCTGGACGCAGTGTTCAGCCGCGCCACTGAGCAGCAGGCAGGACTCGCGACCTGAATGATCTGCCAGGGGAGCCTCGATCTCGACGAGCCGGCCACGTCCGTCCTCGCGGATGAGGCCGACGCAGCGGCGATGGAGCGCCGGCCGGGACGGCCCTGCGCGCCGATCGACGGCACACTGGCGGGCGGATCAAGCGTGCTGTGAGTCACTCCCGTCGGCACCTCGGGAAGATTGTCCTAATTTGGTCTCGATTTCGGGTGTGAATCCGTTCGCTCGTGGGTATCCCTTCCACTATGGCGCTCCACGAGATCCTGACGAACAGCATGACGGCGCCCAGGGAGGCTCGCCAGGCAATGGCCCGGTTCCTCTCGAAGGCCAAGCTCTCGCAGCTGACCGACGACGCCCAGCTGCTTGCCTCCGAGCTCGTCACGAATGCCGTGCGCCATTCCAGCGGCCCGATCGACGTGCGTGCCTACGTGCGCGACGGCTTCCTGCGCCTGGAGGTCGGCGACTCCGCCGTCGACCGCGCTCCTCTGCCGCGCACGGCCGTTCCCGACGACGAGGGCGGGCGCGGGATGGAGCTGGTGGAAAAGCTGTCGGCGCGCTGGGGATGGCGGGCCAGGGGGCCGGTGAAGGTGGTCTGGCTCGACCTGCCGATGCCCGGCCGCGAGCCGGCGCCCGTGCGAGGTCGAGGACTCACAGACCGGAGCTCACCGGTCGGGGGCTGCCCCCTCGGACACCGAAGGGACGGACTCCGCAAGCCGACGACCCGACGGCGAGTAGCGGACTCAGCACTCCAGCGGGTCACTCGGCAGCGGCTTCGGCTCGGTCCATCGCATCGGCATGCCGTGCGCCGAGCCACAGCCCAGCTGGACCGCCGTCCCGGGACGCCACGGGGCCCACGCCCCGGCGGCCGGCCAGGAACGGCCGACCAGCGCGTGGGACATCGCCGGGTCGGGGGCCTCGCGCTTCCACTCCCAGGAGACGTGGACCAAGGGCGTCGACGCGGTCGCGCGGTTGGCCAGCTTGCGGATGGCCGAGCGGATCTCCACGCGCGCGGAGCGCTCCAGGTAGAACCAGGTGGCGGAGTGCCAGATCACCAGCGTCTGTCCGGGCACCTGGTCGGCGTGGGCGAGCATGCCCAGGTAGTCCCCGGCGCTCATCGCCCGAACCCTTGCCGGGATCCGGTGAGCGAGGACGAAGGCCGAGCGCAGCCGCTCGAACCGGGGCAGGTCGTCGCCCCACACGTACGCGGCCAGGGTCAGCCGGTCCTCGGCCCGGTCCACGTCCAGGGGCCGCAGGTCGCAGCCGGAGCGTTCGACGATCCGCACAGGCGTCGACATCGGCACATGCGCCCACGGCATCACATCGGCGCGAAGGTTCAGCCCTGCCGACGCGGCCAGCTCATGGAGGCGGATCGGCTGGCCGTGAGCGGCCGAGACGCGCGCGAGCGCCCCGCGCAGCGGCTGCGCGCGGCCCGTCTCGTTGGTCTGCGGGACTCGGACCAAGGACTGCTCGACCACGTCCGGATGCGCCAGGAGGGCGGCGATGACCTCGGCGCCCAGCGCCGCGCGCCCCGCGTCGTCGGACGGGGCCTTCCCACCCACCGTCGGGAAGAACGCGGCGAGTCCCGGGGCCCGGCGCGACAGGACGATCCGGTGAGCTGCGGCAAGCACGCGAAGGCCCACCAGGTCGCCACCGCGCACCGACTGGTGCTCGCGCATGAGGTCCACCAGCGGCCCATCCCGGCGGCTCGCGTCCCGGACGGCCACGAGGATGTCGTGCGACAGCGGTGAGCTCAGCGTCTGGCAGTTCTCCGCCTGGGTCGTCAGTGCCTCGTCCAGGCTGACGATCTCGTCGCCGTGGATCACGTCGAACAGCAGCGGCATCCCAGCACCCTCCACCCGGGGGCGGCGCGGTGCCGCCCCGGGGAATGATGCCCCACCGGCCCGGAGGTTGCACCACATGTCGCCCGCCGGGGGTGGCGCAGCCGGAGCATGCTGACGATTCCGCCCATGCGATCGTCGGAATCGTCGGCCATCCGCAGGTGGGCGTCAGCGCAGCTTGTAGTCCTCGAGAAGGCGCCTCGCGATGATCACCTTCTGGATGTCGGCGGTGCCCTCGCCGATCATCAGCATCGGAGCCTCGCGGTAGAGCCGCTCGATCTCGTACTCCTTGGCGTAGCCGTAGCCGCCGTGGATCCGGAACGAGTCCTCGACGACCTCCTTGCAGTACTCGGACGCCAGGTACTTGGCCATGCCCGCCTCGAGGTCGTTGCGCTCGCCGGAGTCCTTCTTGCGCGCCGCGCGCACCATCATCTGGTGGGCCGCCTCGACCTTGACGGCCATCTCGGCCAGCCGGAACGCCACCGCCTGGTGCTCGGCGATCGGCTTGCCGAAGGCGTTGCGCAGCTGGGCGTACTCGACGCCCAGCTCGAAGGCCCGCGCCGCGACCCCGCAGGCGCGGGCGGCCACGTTGACGCGGCCCACCTCGACGCCGTCCATCATCTGGTAGAAGCCCCGGCCCGGCGTCGCCGCCCAGCAGGTCCTCGGCGCCCAGCTCGAAGTCCTCCATGATCAGCTCGGTCGTGTCGACGCCCTTGTACCCCATCTTGGCGATCTTGCCCGGGATGGACAGGCCCGGCAGGACCTCGCCGAAGCCGGCCGGCTTCTCGATGAGGAACGTCGACATCCTGCGGTAGACCGAGGCTCCCTCGGGGGCGTCCGCGTCCGTGCGCACCAGCACCGCGACCAGCGTGGAGGACCCGCCGTTGGTCAGCCACATCTTCTGACCGTTGAGGGTGTAGCCCCCGTCGGCGTTCGGCACGGCCTTCGAGGTGATCGCCGCGACGTCGGACCCGCAGTGCGGCTCGGACATCGAGAACGCCCCGCGCACCTCGCCGGTGGCCATCCGCGGCAGGTACCTGGCCTTCTGCTCCTCGGTGCCGTGCGCCATGATCATGTGCGCGACGATGAAGTGCGTGTTGACGATGCCGCTCACGCTCATCCAGCCGCGCGCGATCTCCTCGACGCACAGCGCGTAGGTCAGCAGCGACTCGCCGAGGCCGCCGTACTCCTCCGGGATCACCAGGCCGAAGATGCCCATCTCCTTCATGCCCTCGACGATCGCCGTCGGGTACTCGTCGGCGTGCTCGAGCTCCTGGGCGACGGGGATGATCTCGTTCTCGACGAACTCCCGGACAGCGGCCAGGATCTCCACCTGGACCTCGGTCAGGCCCTCGGTCAGCGCCAGGCGTGGCATGGTTCCTCCTCCAGAAGCCGTTTGTTACCCGCCAGTATCCCCCAGTGCGAATGGCGCTCCGAACGCCGGTCTCGCCCGACGTCGTGGTCGGACAGGCCCTCCGCGAGCGGCACCCGCGGGTCGCCGACCGCCGGCGCAGCCGGGCCCGGCCGGGGTCGCGGTGACAGGATGGGGGCCGTGCACGACGGTCAGGAGGACCTCTCCCGATTCGCGTGGCTGTCGATCGCCACGGGCATCGTGGTCTTCGCGCTGAAGCTCGACGGCCTACTTCCTGACCGACTCGATCGGGCCTGCTCTCCGACGCGCTGGAGTCGACGGTGAACATCGTCGCGGGCCTGGTCGCCCTGGCGGCCCTCAAGGCCGCGGCCAGGCCGGGCAACGAGCGCCACCACTTCGGGCTCAGCAAGGCGGAGTACTTCTCGGCGCTCCTCGAGGGGCTGATGATCCTGATCGCGGCGGGCTGATCATGTTCTCGGCCGTCCCGCGGCTCCTGCACCCGCAGCCGCTCGAGGACCTCGGGATCGGCCTCACGATCTCGGCCATCGCCTCGGCGCTGAACCTCCTCGTCGCCACGATCCTGATGCGGGCCGGCCGCCGGCACCGCTCGATCGTGCTGCAGGCCGACTCCAAGCACCTGATGACCGACGTGTGGACCTCCGGGGGCGTCATCGTCGCGGTGCTCCTCGTGGGCTGGACCGGATGGCTGCGCCTCGACCCGCTGATCGCCATGGCGGTGGCGCTGAACATCGTCCTGACCGGCCTGCGGCTGATCGGGAGCTCCGCGATGGGCCTGCTCGACGCCGCGCTGCCCGACGACGAGAACGCGCTGATCGTCGAGGTCCTGCGCCGGCACCAGTCCCCGACGGTGCGCTTCCACGCCCTGCAGACCCGAGAGTCCGGCCGGCAGCGGTTCGTCTCGATGCACGTGCTGGTGCCCGGGGCGTGGTCGGTGCAGCGGGGGCATGACCTGCTCGAGAACGTCGAGGCGGACATCCGCCAGGTCCTGCCCGACACGATCGTCACCACCCATTTGCGGGAGAACATCGCCGGGCTGACCGTGCTGCTGGAGGCCGTGGTCGCGGCGGGCGTGCGGCGCTTCCTCTTCTCCTCCTCGGCGGCCGTCTACGGCGTACCGGACGTGGACCTCATCACCGAGGAGACGCCCTGCCTGCCGATCAACCCGTACGGCGAGACCAAGCTCGCCGGGGAGTGGCTGGTGCGGGCGACGGGCAAGGCGCACGGCATCTCCACCGCCTGTCTGCGGTACTTCAACGTGGCGGGCTCGGCCGCGCCCGAGCTGGCCGACACCGGGGTCTTCAACATCGTCCCGATGGTCTTCGACCGGCTGACGCGCGGTGAGGCGCCGCGGATCTTCGGCGACGACTACCCCACGCCCGACGGCACGTGCATCCGTGACTACATCCACGTCGCCGACCTGGCCGACGCCCACCTCGCCGTGGCGCGGAAGCTGGCGCGCGGCGCGAGGGCGGCGATCTGACGCTGAACATCGGCCGGGGCGAGGGCGTGTCGGTACGGGAGCTGATCGACGCTGATCCGCGAGGTCTCCGGGCACGCGACTGGAGCCCGTGGTGGAGCCGCGCCGTCCGGGGGACGCGGCGCGGGCGGTCGCCTCGGACGCCCGGATGGCCGCGGGAGCTGGGCTGGACGGCCCGCCGGGACGTCCGCGCGATGGTGGAGTCGGCCTGGGAGGGCTGGTGCCTGCGCCATCCCGAGGCGCGTACCGGCGCCCGGGCCGGACGCCCGTAGATGATCTCGTCAACGCTCTGACCTGCGGAACGTTTCCGCAGGTCAGAGCATATGACAACGGTGTTCAGTGCCGTGTTGCCCGCTACCCCCACCCGTAGTTCACTGGCGTCGTCGGGCGGTTTCGCCGGCGCTGTCGCACGGACACGGGAGGCGTTTCGCATGGGGGCTGGCCACGATCACGGGCACACGCACGGCGGGCCGCCCCCGACGGGCACGGCGGCCGCCGCGTACCGGGGCCGGCTCCGGGTCGCCCTGGGGATCACCCTGAGCGTGATGGTCATGGAGATCGTCGGCGGGGTGCTCTCCGACTCGCTCGCCCTGATCGCGGACGCCGCCCACATGGCCACCGACGCCCTGGGGCTCGGGATGGCGCTGCTCGCCATCCACTTCGCCAACCGGCCCGCCGGGCCGAACCGCACCTTCGGCTTCGCCCGCGCCGAGATCCTCGCGGCGCTCGCCAACTGTCTGCTGCTGCTCGGCGTCGGCGGCTACCTGATCTTCGAGGCGGTCGACCGGTTCATCACCCCGGCCGAGACCAAGGGCGGCCTCGCCATCGCGTTCGCCGCCGTCGGTCTGGTCGCCAACATGGTCTCCCTCTCCTGCTGATGCGCGGGCAGCAGGAGAGCCTCAATGTGCGCGGCGCCTATCTGGAGGTGATGGCGGACACCCTCGGGTCGCTCGCCGTGCTCGTCGCGGCGGGCATCATCATGGCGACCGGCTGGCAGGCCGCCGACCCGATCGCCTCCCTGGTGATCGGCCTGATGATCGTCCCCCGGACGGTGAAGCTGCTGCGGGAGACCCTGAACGTACTGCTGGAGGCGGCGCCCAAGGGCGTGGACATGGCGGAGGTACGGGCCCACATCACGGCCCTGCCCGGCGTCCTGGACGTTCACGACCTGCACGCCTGGACGATCACCTCGGGGATGCCGGTGCTCTCCGCGCATGTGGTGGTGCGCCAGGAGATGCTCGACTCGATGGGGCACGAGAAGATGCTGCACGAGCTGCAGGGCTGCCTCGGGGACCACTTCGATGTGGAGCACTGCACCTTCCAGCTGGAGCCGAGCGGGCACGCGGAGCACGAGGCGCGGCTGTGCCACTGAGCCGGTCGCGGCGGCGGTGCTAGGCTGGCTCGCTGAGACGTTCGAGTCTCACCGTGGACGACTCCTGGACACACCGGGACCTTGCGAGAGGAGCTGAGGTTGATGACGGTCGCGACGACGCCTTCCCGGCGCGGCAATCGTTCTTCCCTCATCTCCCGGGTTTCCGGCTAGATCCGCTTCTCTCGGATCAGTCGGAGCCCTCGCACGCAAGGGTTCCCACGTTGACCGACCACATCGACGACGCCTCGCGCACCGAGGCGTTCTTCACCCTGCACCACCGTCTCCCCCGGCAGAGCCCCGGCTCCGACGCCACCACGCGCCGGCTGCTGGCTCTGGCCGGCCCGCTCCCCGACCGTCCGCGCGTCCTCGACCTGGGCTGCGGCCCCGGCCGTGCCGCCCTGCTGCTCGCCGCCGAGGCGGGCGCCGAGGTGACCGCGGTCGACCTGCACCAGCCGTTCCTGGACGAGCTGGACGAGGCGGCGAAGGCGCGCGGCCTGGGCGACCGTATCCGTACGGTCCGGGCCGACATGGGCGACCTCACCGGCCCCGGCTTCCCGGCGGGCCCCTTCGACCTGATCTGGGCGGAGGGATCGGCGTACTGCATCGGCTTTGCCACGGCCGTACGCGAGTGGCAGCGGCTGCTCGCCCCGGGCGGCGCGATGGTGATCTCCGAGTGCGTCTGGACCACCGACGCACCCTCGGCCGGGGCGCGCGCCTTCTGGGACCGCAACGGCTCCCTGCGCACCCTGCCGGAGACCACCGCGGCAGCAGTCACCGCGGGCTGCACGGTCTCGGCGGTCCTGCTCCAGCCCGACAGCGACTGGGACGACGTACTACGTCCCGCTCGCCGAGCGCGTCGAGAGCGCCGACCCGACGGCTCCCGGTATGGAGTGGGCGCTCGCGGCCACCCGTGAGGAGCTGGCGGTGCGGCGTGCGTACGGCGCGGAGTACGGCTACGCCGCGTACGTGCTGCGCCCGGCCGACCCCCGCTGGACCACCCGGCCGGAGACGGCGGCGGACCGGGAGGCCGTGCACGCGGTCAACTCGGCCGCCTTCCCGACCCGGGACGAGGCCGACCTCGTGGACGCCCTGCGCGCGGACGCCGAGGCCTGGCTGCCGGAGCTGTCGTACGTCGCCGAGGCGCCGGACGGTCCGTGGCGGCGTACGCGCTGCTGACCCGGTGCCGGATCGGGGACGCCCCGGCGCTCGCGCTGGCCCCGGTCGCCACCTCCCCCGCCCATCAGCGGCGGGCGCCGGGCAGGCCGTGGTGCGGGCGGCGCTCGATGCGGCCCGGGTGCGCGGAGAGGCGCTCGTGCTGGTGCTCGGTCATCCCGACTACTACGCGCGCTTCGGTTTCGTACCCGCTTCCCGGTACGGGATCCGGCCCGGGCTTCGAGGTGCCGGACGAGGCGATGATGGCGCTGGTCCTGGACGATTCCGTCCGGTTCCGGTGGGCATGATCCGCTATCCGGCGGCCTTCGGGGTCTGACACGCCCCGTCCGCCCCGCCGCGCTCCCAGGCGCGGCGGGGCGGACATGCCGGACCCGAAGTACGGACAAGCGGCTTTTGTACGGCAGACTTGGCCGGACTCGAGGGGTCCGGCGCACGAGGCCGGGGACCAAGACGAAGGATGGGTATGCCGACCACACCAGCCACCGCGACGCACAGCTCGTCGAACGGCACCGCAGAAGCGATCATGCTCGAACTGGTCGACGAGAACGGCACCACCATCGGCACCGCGGAGAAGCTCGCCGCCCACCAGGCGCCCGGGCAGCTGCACCGCGCGTTCTCCGTCTTCCTCTTCGACGAGCAGGGCCGGCTGCTGCTCCAGCGCGGGCGCTCGGCAAGTACCACTCCCCCGGCGTCTGGTCGAACACCTGCTGCGGCCACCCCTACCCGGGCGAGGCCCCCTTCGCGGCGGCCGCCCGGCGTACGTACGAGGAGCTGGGGATCTCGCCCTCGCTGCTCGCCGAGGCGGGCACGGTCCGCTACAACCATCCGGACCCGGCCTCGGGCCTGGTGGAGCAGGAGTTCAACCACCTGTTCGTGGGGCTGGCGCAGGCGCCGCTGCGGCCGGACCCGGAGGAGGTCGGCGAGACGGCCTTCGTGACCGCGGCCGAGCTGGCGGAGCGGCATGCGCGGGCGCCGTTCTCGGCGTGGTTCATGACGGTGCTGGACGCGGCGCGTCCGGCGATCCGGGAGCTGACGGGCCCGTCCGCGGGCTGGTGACGCCTCGCGCGGATCTCCGCGGACCGGGGCGGTCAGAGCTGCGTCTTCAACGGCAGCGCCGCCCAGATGATCTTGCCGCCGCTCGCGGTGTGCTCCACGTCGCAGGTCCCGCCCGCCTCCGCGGTGACCACCTTGACCAGCAGCAGCCCGCGGCCGCCCGTCTGCGCGTAGTCCGTCTCCAGCGCGGTGGGCCGGTAGGGGTGGCTGTCCTCGACGGAGACTCTGACCCAGTCGGCACCGATGGCCACCTCCACCGCCAGTTCGGGTGAGAGCAGCGCCGCGTGCTTGACGGCGTTGGTGACCAGCTCCGAGACGATCAGCAGCAGCCCTTGGAGGATGTCGTCCTCGATCGGCACGCCCTGGCGGCCGAGGAGGTCGCGTACGGCGTGCCGGGCCTGGGGCACGGACACGTCCACGGCGGGGGCGGTGAAGCGCCAGACCCCCTCGTACGACACGGGCTCGGGCACGGGACACTCCCGCGGCTCTCCATAGTCCCGGCACCCAGCTCTCACTCGTTAGTGCACTGACCGTCGAGTAAAGAGTGTTGGGAATGGTTGGTCCAGACCGTGACTACTGATCAGAAGTAGCTGCGTATCGGCGCTATTTGACCGATCAAGTGTGTGACAGGTGCCAGGTGGCGGACTGCTTCTGCTCGTTCTCCTCGGGGCCTTGGGCGGACTGTCCGTAGCCGGGCCGGCGTGCATCGAGCCGGATCTTCCGTAGCTGCTCCGAGACCATGCTGACGATGCGCCGGCCGCCGACCCCGATGGCGATCAGGCCGAGGCCGTCGAAGAGCAGGGCCAGCGAGAAGAAGAGCCCCGAGAACATAGAGGCTGCTGTGCGGCCAGTCGAAGCAGCACCAGCAGGCCGAGCAGCAGACCGAAGGCGCCCTGGAGCAGCGTCCAGCCCATCTGCGGCCCGCGCACGACGACGCTGCCCACCAGCCGGAACACCCCGCCCGTCAGGAAGAGCAGCGCGGCGAACATGGTCAGCGCCTCGGCGCGTGCCTCCGGATGGCGGATGACCACGACACCGGCGGCGATGTTCAGCGCGGCGACCACGACGCCCAGCCAGAAGTAGTTGGTGCCGCGCGACTGGATCGCGTGCAGCCAGGCCGACCATGCCGCCGATCAGCAGCAGCCAGCCGAAGAGCAGCATCGAGGTGAGGGTGGCGAGGCCGGTGTAGATCAGGCCGACCAGCCCGGCCATCACCAGGAGCGCGCCGAGCACGGCGAGCCAGCCGAAGCTGCGGCTGAGCTTGCTGTCTCGGCGGTGGTTGCGCGCTGACCGCTCTCGGTGCCGGGTCCGGCTTCCCGCCCTGGGTGCCGGGTCCGTGCTTCTTGCCCTCACGGTGGGTCCGTTCATCGACAGCTCCTCACGGTGCGTGTCCGCTTCGCGACCTCCTCTTGATCATAGGTTCGAACCGTGCGGATAGCATCCGGCGCATGGACGCAGCCGCAGCTCCTGCACACCGTCGCCGACGGCGTCGCCACCGTCGTGATCAGCCACCCCGCCAAGCGCAACGCCATGACCGCCGGGATGTGGCGGGCCTGCCGGAGCTGCTGGAGCAGCTGGCCGCCGACCCGGCGGTACGGGTGCTGGTGCTGACCGGCGCCGGGCGACACCTTCTGCGCCGGGGCGGACATCTCCCGCTGCCGGGAGCGCCGGGGACGCCGCAGGCGCTCGCCGTGGCGGCCGAGGAGGCGCTCGCCGCCTTCCCCAAGCCGACGCTCGCCGCGGTGCGCGGCTTCTGCGTGGGCGGCGGCAGCCAGCTCGCGGCCGCCTGCGATCTGCGGTTCGCCGAGGAGGGCGCGCTCTTCGGCGTCACCCCGGCCAAGCTCGGCATCGTCTACCCGTCCTCCTCCACCCGGCGGCTGGTCGCGCTGGTCGGGCCCGGCCGCGGCAAAGCATCTGCTCTTCTCCGGCGAGCTGATCGGCACGGAGCGGGCCCTGCGCACCGGGCTGGTGGACGAGGTGCTGCCGGCCGGCGAACTGGACGAGCGGGTGGCGGAGTCACGCGGGTGCTGGCCTCGCGCTCCCAGCTGACGCAGGCGGCGGCGAAGGAGTTCGCGGCGGGGCGGCAGGACCGGGACGGGTACTGGGCGGGGCAGGCGCAGGGCAGCGGCGACACCGCGGAGGGGGTCGCCGCCTTCCTGGAGCGGCGCGCGCCGCGCTTCACCTACACGACTCCCGCCGGGGGCCCTGACCGGGTGACGTGGCGCTCCGGCCCGCCACTCCTCGACCAGGAGCCGCCGGGGCCTTCTCGGGGGACCCGCGTCGTAGGGCGGCTGCGGGTCGTACTCGGTGAGCAGCTGCACCGCGCGCGCCGCGTCGTCGCCCGCGATCCGGCCGAGCAGGGTGAGGCCCATGTCGATGCCGGAGGAGACGCCGGCGGCGGTGACGTACTTGCCGTCGAACACCACCCGCTCCCCGGTCGGCTCGGCGCCGAACTCCTTCAGGAGCTCCAGCGCCAGCCAGTGCGAGGTGGCCCGCCTGCCCTTGAGGAGTCCGGCCGCCGCGAGCAGCAGGGAGCCGGTGCAGACGGAGGTCGTCCAGGCGGTGGTGGCGTCCACCGCGCGCAGCCAGACCGAGCAGGGTGGCGTTCTCCATCTGGTCGCTCTGCCCCGGACCGCCGGGCACGATCACCAGATCGGGTGACGGGACCTCGGCGAAGGTCCGGTGGGCGGCGAGCTAGAAGGCTGCCGCTGTCGTTGCGGCCACGAGGCAAGGTCCG
>CAWBYT010000010.1:0-32561 GCA_963793175.1 uncultured Actinomycetes bacterium | reverse complement strand
CGGCGTCGTCCACGGGCGCACCTCAGGCGACCTCGGGCGGGAGTGCGCTCCGTTGCGTGGGAACGTGGGTCGGGGCAGGCGGTGCAAGTGGTTCTGACGGCAGCCGTCCTGCTGCTCATGGCCCGGCCAGCCGGTTGGCTGAATCCGTGGGTCATCGCCGCGCTCATGGTGGTCGCCGGCGTCGCGGTGGTCATCCTTCTGATTCGCACAGCGCGGGTTCGTTCTGAAGCCGTCGGCCAAGCGAGGCAGGGCGCCTCTCCCCCACTGCGCAGATCGGCCCGGATCGCGCGCGCAATCGGGACCGATCTGCGCGACGGGGTCCTGACGAGGCGGATCTGGCCGGGCATCGTGCTCGCCTCGGCGGTCGCCGTGCTGGGGCACGTCACGGTTTTCGCGGTCGCGCTGCGAGCGGCCGGGGCGAACGTGCCCGCTGGTCGGGTGCTGCCGCTGGCGCTGGTCGTCCTTCTGGCCGCGGCGGTTCCCATGAACATCGCCGGCTGGGGCCCGCGCGAAGGTGCAGCCGCGTGGGCATTCGGCGCGGTCGGGCTCACCGCCGCCGACGGCGTCACCGTCGCCGTGGTGTACGGCGTGCTCGCGCTGGTCGCGACGCTGCCCGGTGCTGTCCTCCTGCTGGCGGATCGGCGCAGGGATGGGTGGCTCAGGACGAATGACTCCCACCGGATCGAAGTCACGCGCGGCCGAGGACCGGCGGGCGCAGCGTGCCGGTGGGGTCCGACATGCCTGAACGCCCATACACCCTGCTCAGCTGCGGGATCTCGCTCGATGGCTACCTCGACTCCGCGACCGACGAGCGCCTCATGCTGTCCAACGAGGCCGACCTCGACCGCGTCGACGCCGTGCGCGCCGACAGCGACGCGATCCTCGTGGGGGCCGCCACCGTCCGCAACGACAACCCGCGGCTGCTGGTGCGGGCCCCGGCCTTCGTGCCGATCGGGTCGCCCGGGGCCTGACGCCGACGCCCATGAAGGTGACCGTCACGAGCCGCGGTCGGCTCGACCCGGCGGGCAACTTCTTCGCCGCCGGTGACACGCAGAAGCTCGTCTACTGCCCCACGGCGGCCGTCGCTGAAGCTTGTGGCCGCCTCGCGTCCGTCGCCACTGTGGTCGACGGCGGTCGGCTTGTTGACATGTGCCGGGTCAGCGAGGACCTGCACGTTCGCGGCGTGCGGCGCTTGATGGTCGAGGGGGGTGGGCAGGTCCTCACCCAGTTCCTCACGGCCGGACTCGCCGACGAGCTGCACCTGGTCGTGGCACCGCTCTTCGTCGGCGACTCCCGCGCGCGACGGCTGGTCGACGACGGGAGCTTCCCCTGGAACCCCGACCACCGTGCCAAGCTGGCCGAGGTACGCCAGATCGGCGACGTCGTCCTGCTGCGCTACGCGCTGTCGGATCGCTTCGACCGGGCCGGGGACTGAGGCGGGTCCCCGACGTTCTGGGGGTTGATCCGGGGCACTGGCCTCCCGGCCCCGCGCTTCCGCGGCGCCCGCTCAGTCCCTTGAGCGGGGCGAGGACGGCCATCGCGCCAGCAGGTCCTGGTGGTGCACAGTGACCTCGAGCTGGCCGGCCGCCGCCTGCGCCATGCGCCGCCGAGCGTACAGGTGAGCCTCGACTCCGAGCTCGGGTCGCTGCTCGCAGGCCGCCGCCAGCCAGCCGGTGAACCACTGCGCCGCAAGCTCGGCCTGATCTCGGACGGAGACGCCAGGGGCTCGGGCGGACCATGACGTCGAGGCCCAGTCGGGCGAAGCCGGCCACCGCGGCGCCGACCGCGGCCGGGCCCAGCAGCCCTCCGGCGGCTGACGCGTGCTGGTGGGCGTTGAACGCGTCCTGGACGAGTCGATCGAACGGCTCCGCCGGCGAGAGCTCGACCTGACCGGTGACGCTGAGCGCGATGAGGACGGGGCAGCCCGCGGCGGCAGCCGTTGCCACGAATCGATCGAGCTCCTCGGCGGTCAGCATGTCCAGCAACGCCGAGGCGGTGACCAGGGATGCGCCCGCCAGCGCCTCGGGCTCCAGCCGGGTGACGTCGAGCTGACGGGTCTCGAAGGAGACCGGCGCCCCGTCGCTGGCCCGGTCCGGCGGGTTGGACGCAACCAGCGCGAGCAGCTCGGCGTCCCGGTCGTACATCACCCAGTGCTGGGGTCCGGGAAGCTGCCCCGCCAGCCAGCGGGCCATCGACCCGGAGCCGCAGCCGAGGTCGTGGATGACCGCCCCGCCGCCGGTGGGCAGGTCCGAACTGACCTCCTCGACGAGGTCGCGGGCCCGGGCTGCCGCGTCGGCCGGCTCACGCAGGCTCAGCCAATCGGCGCTGGCCCGCACGGGTTGGGTGCCCGGCCCGGTGGGATCGATGGTCATACCGCCCCTCGCCTCCCGTGCGCCGGACGCCAGCACGCACAACGGACCGTACCCATGGACACGCCCACTGACCAGGCTGTCGCTTGGGCGCCATGGAACAGGTTGCCCGCGCGCCCTTCGACCGGGCGCTGCAGCGGGCCCGGCTGTCGGCGTTCGCCCCTGGCGAGTTCGTCGGTCAGGAGAGCTTCATGCGCGCGAGCGAGATCCTCGCCCTGGCGGTCGAGGCGGGGATCGGCCCCGGGGTGTCCGTCCTGGACCTGTGTTGCGGCGTGGCCGGACCAGGTCGGTTCATCGCCCGGGAGCACCGATGCAGCTACCTTGGAGTCGACTCCAGCGCAGACGCCGTTGAGATCGCACGCGAGCGCGCCGGCGACCTCGACTGTCGCTTCGAGGTCGCCAGGATCCCTCCGCTGCCGCCTGGCCCGTTCGAGGTCGTGCTCCTGCTGGAGACCATGCTCGCCTTCGCCGACAAGCCGAAGCTGCTGCGCGAGATCTCTCGGGCACTCGAGCCCGGCGGGCGCTTCGCGTTCACGCTGGAGGAGGGCACTCCCCTGACCGAGGCCGAACGAGCCCGCATGCCCCACGCCGACACGGTATGGCTCACTCCCTTGCCGGACGATGCGCGCGATGCTCGAGGACGTCGGCCTTCGGGTTCGCGAGGTGGACGAGTACACGCCCGCCCACCTGGCAGTCGTGAACGCGTTGACCGATGCGTTCGAAGCCGATGCGTCGGACATCGCCGCGCAGATCGGGCACCGCGCCTTCGATGAGCTCCAGATCGCCCATCGGCTGTGGAGCACCTGGATGCGATCCGGACGGGTACGCAAGCTCGCGCTCGTCGCAGTGAAGGAGGAGCCGGACCCATGATCATCAGCTACGTCCACCGCATCCCGACACCGAAGGAGCACCGGGCGCTGGCGGAGCGAGTCGGATGGGCTGACTCCCTCCGCTGGGACCGCGTCTGGATGTGCTGAACGATTCCAAACTCCTCAGGTCGGAATCGTCAGCACGTGGTGGCTCAGGTCAGCGGTTGCCGAAGTCGTTGTGCCACTCCGTGACGACCGGCCGCGGCGCGGTGTCCACCGCGAGTCGGAACACGTCGGGACGGTTGTAATGGCCGACCGGGTCGAAAAGACGCCGCGCGGCACTCACGTTCGTCAGGTCCAGCTCGGCGGTGAGGATCGTCTCGGCGTGGCGGGCGGGTCCGGCGAGGACCTCTCCGTTGGGGCCGACGATCACGGAGTTGCCGGGCTCCACCCATTCCGGGTCATCCGGATCGGTCCGCCACACCCGCTCCCGGTCGGGGAAGTCCGCGGGGATCTGGTCGACACGCAGGCACGGGTTCACGCCGATCACGTAGCAGCGACCCTCCCGGGCTATGTGACGCATGGTCGCCACCCAGCCGTCCCCCGTCGCCAGCGTCGGCGCCACCCACACGTCGACACCCTGCGAGTAGAGGTAGAACCGCGCCAGCGGCATGTAGTTCTCCCAGCAGATCAGCCCACCGATGCGACCGAAGGGCGTTGCATGGGTGTCGAGCGTGGAGCCGTCACCCATCCCCCACACGGTGCGCTCCGAACCGGTGGGCATCAGCTTTCGGTGCTTGCCCAGGAGGTTGCCCTCGGGGTCGAAGTACAACAATGTGTTGTAGATGGTGCTCCCCGTCGGCTCCCGTTCCTGCACTCCGATCACCAGGTAGGCCCCCGCTGCCCGGGCCGCCGCCCCGAGCCGATCGGTGGCCTCACTCGGGACCACCACCGCCTGCTCGGCGAGCATCGCGAACCACCGCTCGTCACCATCCCAGATCGGCTGACTGTCGATCCAGATGGGCGTCCCCGGCACGAAGGCCTCTGGGAACACGACCAGGTCTGCCGCCCGGACAGCTGGATCGGCCAGGAGCCTCTCGACCTTCGCGATCGTCGCGGCGCGATCCATCAGAACGTAGGACGCCTGTACCGCCGCAACCGTGAACTTCGCCATCTCGAGCCCTCCGACCGCGACGATAGTCCGAGGTCGGCCGCTGGGGAAGCGCGTGAGGGCCCCCTCCGGTGCTCCGGCGGCTCGGTCAGCGCCAGGTCGCGCGGTGGGCCACACCGACGACCTGAAGCCATGGCGGGTCAGGTTCGGGGTTGACGAGCACGACCATCCCCGAAGCACGCATGACCGCCTGGGATGCCAGGTTGCTGTGCTCGGTGAGGGCCAGGATCCGGCGCAGCTCGAGGTCCGGAGCGCGTGGCCGATCATCGCCCGGGCCGCCTCGACCGCGAAGCCGCGGCGGCGATGGTCGGGATGGATCGCCCAGAATAGGCCGACCTCGGGGATGGAACCGGCCTGCTCCTGCGCAGGTCCGCGCCGGAGCCCGGGCAGCTGGTCGAACGGGCCGACGAGGGGGACCAGGCCGACGGCTCCGACCAGCTCCCCGGACCCGGCGAGCACGACCGCCCGGTCCCCGTATGGCGCTTGGAGCATCCGCGGGAACCACCGGTCGTTCAGCTCCTGCCACGCCACCCACGACCGCCGCTCCTCCAGCGCCGCCGCATCGTCGACCAGCGAACCGTCGCCGAAGGACAGGTCCAGAACGCGGTGGATGGCGGCCGTGTCGGAGTCGCTGAACCCCCTGATCAGCAGGCGCTCGGTCCGCAGGGTGAGCCCGATCACCGCACCAGTCTGCTCGAAGGCGGGCCTTGAGGGCGGACACGCGCGCCACCGCGGTCGGCATGACCGCTGCGCTGCCCTGCAACCGGCACGCGGGCTCGGGCAGGGTGTCGGTTGGACCTCGGGTCGGACAGAAAGGGGAGGGTGACTCACATGAGCATCCAGCAGGTACCGCGCGGGCCGTCCATCCCGCGGCTGCGGGAGGACGACTACACCGCCGAGCAGGCGGCAGTTCGACGCGACTTCGTGCGCGCGCAGACGGGTGCCGACCTGCGGCACGTCGGTTCGTTCTCGCTGGACCCGGGCTCGCTGCCGGGCAACATCGAGAACTTCGCGGGCGTCGCTCAGGTTCCGATCGGCCTGGCCGGACCGCTGCGCGTCGTGGGCGAGCATGCCCAAGGGGACTTCTACATCCCGATGGCGACCACGGAGGGCACGCTGGTCGCCAGCTACAACCGCGGCATGCGGCTGCTGTCCGAGGCGGGCGGGGTCCGCGCCACTGTGGTGGAGGACCGGATGCAGCGGGCGCCGGTGTTCGTCTTCGACAACGCCTTGGAGGCCCGGGAGTTCGGCGCGTGGGTGGTCGAGCGCTTCGCCGACATCGCCGCCGCCTGCGAGGCGACCACCCGTGTAGGCAAGCTCGTGGAGATCGAGCAGTACGCCGTCGGGCCGCTGCGCTACCTCCGCTTCGACTTCACGACCGGTGACGCGGCGGGCCAGAACATGGTGGGCAGGGCGACGTTCGCGGGATGTGAGTGGATCGGCGCGAACCACCCCGCGAGCCCGCGCTACCTGCTCTCCGGCGCCATCGACACCGACAAGAAGCACTCCCAGATCAACATGCTGCAGACCCGCGGCAAGCGGGTCGTCGCCGAGGCCGTGATCCCCGACGCCCTGCTGCAGTCGGTGATGGGCGTGGACCCCGAGACGCTGTTCCGCAACCGGCAGATCTGCATGACGGGGGCTTACATGGCCGGTGCGGCCAACAACGGCGCGCACGCGGCCAACGGCCTTGCCGCGCTGTTCATCGCGACCGGCCAGGACGCGGCCAACGTCGCCGAGTCCCACGCCAGCCTCATCTACTCCCAGCGCCTGGACAACGGCGACTACTACTGGTCGATCACCCTGCCCGCCCTGATCGTCGCCACCGTCGGCGGAGGCACCGGGCTGGCCACGCAGAGCGAATGCCTGGAGCTGTTGGGCTGCAAGGGTACGGGAAGGCGCACAAGTTCGCCGAGATCTGCGCGGCGGTGGTGCTGGCCGGTGAGGTCTCGCTGGCCAGTGCCGTTCTGGCGGGCCACTGGGTATCCAGCCACGAGCGCCTCGGGCGCAACCGCTGACGTCGATCTCGGCGAGCTTGTTCTCGAGCCTCTAGTCGAGGCGAATCGTTGTCCTGACGTCGTCGGTTCCGGGGATGAACTCGCCCACCCCTTGACCGGAGGCGCCCTTGTAGCGCCCGGTGCCTCCGGTGACGGCCGCGGTGAATCCCACAGGCCCCTGCGCGAAGTCCTCGATGAGCGTCCCGCTGAGGGTGATGGTGCCATTGGGAAGGACGAGCGTGGTGCTCAGGGTTCCTTTGAGCCCGGTTGGTTCGTCGCCCTCCTTGGTGACCTCGACGATGAGGGCCTCGCCCAGTTCGTACCCGATCTGCCTCCCATCGCGCATGGCCTTGCTGACGAAGACCTGTCGGTCACCCGGGGAGAGCCCCGGTTCGCCGAGGTCGATGTCGGTGTTCTGAGGGGCGGTGCTCAGGTAGCGGATCACCGTCCCGTCTCCGGATGCGGTCGACGGGGCCGCCACGGCAACGAGGATGGCGACAGGGACAGCTGCGGCAGCGGCGAATGCGGCGAGGCTCCTCATGGCGGTCACCCCGTCACGCAGAAGAAGAGGGCGGCGGCAGCGGTGAGCAGGCCGAGTCCGATGGCGATGGCGGCGGGGGTGGGAGTGCGGCCTCGACCTCGCAGTGCGGCGGCGAGCGGCGTCCATCGCCTCTGTCGTCGCGGTGGACGTCGAGGTGGGCACGCTGCCCGCCCTGTCGCCGGAGGTGGAGGTTGCGGCTTACCGGATCGCCAGTGAGGCACTGAACAACGTTGCCCGGCATGCCGGTGCCCAGCAGGTTCGGCTGGCGGTGTCGGCTGGCGAAGGGTCCCTGACCCTGCGCGTGGCCGACGACGGGTCAGGTATCCCCGAGGACGCCTCGGCCGGAGTCGGGCTGGAGTCGATGCGCCGTCGCGCCCAGGCCCTCGGCGGATCGTTCGATGTCGACTCCGGCCAGGACGGGACCGTGGTCACGGCAAGGCTTCCCCTGTGACAACCGCAGAGGACGACCCCAAGGCTCCTGCTGCGAGGGTCCGCGTCGTGGTCGCCGACGACCACCCGATGTTCCGGTTCGGCCTGCTCGCGGCACTGGCCGGCGCCGAGGAGGTCGAGACCGTGGGCGAGGCGGGCGACGGCCACGAGCTGCTGGCGCTCGTGGCCCGGACCCACCCGGACGTGGTGCTGACCGACCTGACCATGCCGCGCCTGGACGGGGCGGGCGCGACCGCTCGCATCCGCGAGGCCCACCCCACGGTCGCCGTCGTCGTGCTCACCATGCACGACGACGACGAGGCGGTGTTCGCGGCCATGCGGGCCGGTGCCAGCGGCTACCTTCTCAAGGGCGCCGACCGTGACGACATCGTGCGCGCCATCCTCTCCGTGGCCCGCGGCGAGGCCGTCTACGGGCCGTCGGTGGCACGACGGATCGTGGACTTCTTCACCGGGGCGCGGGTGACCTACTCCGCCCAGGTCTTCCCCGAGCTCACCGACCGGGAGCGCGAGGTCCTGGACCTGATCGCCGCAGGGCACGGCAACCACGAGGTGGCCCGCCGGCTGGTCCTGTCCGAGAAGACGGTGCGCAACCACGTGTCGGCGATCCTCGCGAAGCTGCAGCTCGCCGACCGGTCCGCCGCCATCGTCAGGGCACGGGAGGCGGGTCTCGGCCGTCCGACGTGATCGCGCTCGGCCTCCTCGCCGGGCGGGTTGGGCGTGTTTGCATCCGCCACCTTCAGGGAATGAACGGTCGGACCGGCGGCATCGCCGCAGATCCCGAAGGGGACGAACGATGGTGGACCACACTGTCCGGATCGGGGTCGGACCCGAGCCGGTTCAGCGACGACTCGCGCCGGCAGCCTGATCGAGGCGATCCCTTGGTCGCGGCCTGTTGCCGACCCCGACGGGTTCGGCGGTCAGGTAGGCGTCCTCGTATGCCTAGGATGCGCATGTGACCTCTATGGCCGATGCTGTGGGCGCTTCCGACGAGGATTGCTGACGGGCCCACCCGGACCGTCCACCGTGCCTGCCCGCTGTGCGAGGCATGCTGCGGCCTCACGGTCAGCGTGCGCGGCAACACGATCCTCGAGATCCGCGGCGACCCGGACGACCCCATGAGCCGCGGCTACCTGTGCCCGAAGGGACTGGCGAACGCCGACCTGGTCGCGGACCCCGACCGCCTGCGCCGTCCGCTGCTGCGTCGATCCGATGCCGGAGCGTCTGGGCCTACCCAGCCCGGCGACCACCCCGGGTTCGACCCGGCGACCTGGCGCGAGGCCACGTGGGACGAGGCCCTGACGGCCGCCGCGGACGGCTTGGCCGACGTCGTGCGGCGCCATGGCCCGGACGCGGTCGCGGTGTACATGGGCAATGCCGCTGCCCACGGCCTCGGCGGAGCACTGCTCGGCTCGGAGCTGCTCGCCGTCCTGGGCAGCCGCCGGCGGTACACCGCCTCCTCCCTGGATCAGCAGCCCCAGCAGCTGGTCAACCAGCTTCTGTTCGGCAGCCCCGTGGCCTTCGCGGTCCCGGACGTGGACCGCACCGACCACCTGCTGATCCTCGGCGGGAACCCTGCCGTCTCCAACGGCAGCATCATGACCGCGCCCGACATGCGCCGCCGGCTGCGCGAGATCCGTGAGCGGGGCGGCCGCGTCGTCGTGGTCGACCCGCGGCGGACCGAGACCGCTCGGCTCGCCGACGAGCACGTGTTCATCCGCCCGGGCACGGATGTGTTCCTCCTCCTCGGGATGCTGCACACGATCACACAGGAGGGGCTTGTCGACCTGGGCCCAGCGGCGCGCCACATCGAGGGCAAGGGGGTCGATGCGCTGGCGAAGGCCGTCGAGGCGTTCGCGCCGCACGCCGTGGCGGACATCACCGGGATCTCCGCGGACACGATCGTGCGTCTGGCCCGGGAGTTCGCCGCCTCGCCGTCGGCGGTGGCCTACGGCCGGCTCGGAGTGTCCCAGAACGCCTGGGGCACGACCGCCTTCTGGCTGGTGACCTGCTTGAACACGCTCACCGGCAACCTGGACCGCCCCGGCGGACTGATGTTCCCGACGCCCGCGATCGACCTTGCCGCCCTGATCGCGCGGTGGACCCGGATGCCCGGCTACGACCGGTACCGCAGCCGAGTCGGCGGGATCCCGGAGGTGGCCGGGGACCTCCCCGCAGCGACGATGGCCGCCGAGATGCGCGCGGACGGCCCGCAGCGCATCCGCGCGCTGGTCACCATCGGCGGCAACCCGGTGCTCTCGGTCCCCGACGGCCGCGCCACGGACGCGGCGCTGGCCGACCTGGACTTCATGGTCGCAGTCGACCCGTTCCTCACCGAGTCGGCCCGGCACGCCGACGTGGTGCTGCCACCCCGGGTCGCGTTCGAGCGCGACGAGGTCGAGGCCGTGTTCGGATCCGTCTCGGTGCGCAACTTCGCGCGGTGGTCGCCACGGGCGGTCGACCCCGATCCGGACACCCGCGATGACGCCCATATCCTGGCCGGGCTGCTCGAGCGGGTCGCGCTGCGGGTCGGCCGGCCCGACCGGCGCGTCCGGGCCCTCAGCGTCGCCCGGGTCGTGCAGCTCGGGCAGCTCGACCGCTACCTGGACCTTGCGATCCGCTACGGCCCTTACGGCAGGTTCGGCCTGGGCGGACTGACCCTCGGAAAGGTCAAGGACGCCCCGCACGGGCTGGACCTTGGCCCCCTGCGCCCCCGCCTGCCCGGGCGGCTGTTCACCGCCGACAAGCGGCTCAACCTCGATCACCCGGTCCTGATGGCGGATCTCGCACGGGTCGCGGCCCACCTGGCCGCACCCGGTCGCACCGGGGCGGATGAGGACGCCGGCTTCGACCTCCGGCTGATCGGCCGGCGACACCTGCGCAGCAACAACTCCTGGCTCGCCAACTCGGCGCGCATGGTCCGCGGTCGCGACCGCTGCACCGTCCTGATGCACCCCGACGACGCGGCCGCGAGGGGGCTGGCCGACGGTGACCAGGCGCTCGTCACGGGCGGCGCCGGCTCGATCCAGGTCCCGGTCGAGGTCAGCGCCGAGATCATGCCCGGGGTGGTCGCAGTCCCGCACGGCTGGGGCCACGGCCGTCCCGGGACCGGCTGGCGCACCGCGGCCGCCCACCCCGGCGCGAGCGTCAACGACGTGATTCCCGCCGGGATGGATCCGCTGTCGGGCAACGCCGTCCTGCAGGGGGTGCCGGTCAGGGTGGACCCGGTGGCGGCCCAAGCAGGCACTCCCGGCCGGAGGGACCTCGTCGTGACCCTGACGGAGCCGGCGATGGCACCGGCTGGGAGCCCCTGAGCCGAACGAGCCAGCGGCCGAGCAGGTCAGCGAGCGAGCGGGCCACAGTCAGGGGCGATCCCGGAACGCGCACCCCAGAACGTGGTCGTTCACCACCCCGGCGGCCTGCATGTGCGCGTAGAGGACCGTCGGCCCGACGAACCTGAACCCCCGGGCGCGCAGATCCTTGGCCAGGGCCACCGCCTCGGGGGTGGTCGCGGGCACGTCGGCGATCGTCCGTGGCGCCTCGCGGCGATCCTGCGGGGCGGCCGCGCGGAATACCGACACCAACGAGGAACCCTGCGCATGCAGCTCCAGGGTCGCTCGCGCGTTCCCGATCGTGGCGAGGATCTTCGCGCGGTTGCGGATGATCCGCTCGTCGGCCATCAGGCGCGCGACGTCGGCGTCGGTGTACCCGGCGATCGCCTGCGGATCGAACCCGTCCAGCGCCGCCCGGAAGCCTTCGCGGCGGCGGAGGATCGTCAACCAAGACAGCCCGGCCTGGAACGACTCCAGCACCAGCATCTCGAACATCAGCGCCTCGTCGGCGACCGGAACGCCCCACTCATCGTCGTGATAGGCGAGGTAGAGGGCGTCCTCACCCGGCCACCAGCAGCGCGCGAGCCCGTCCCTGCCGATGCGCAGCGCGTCCGTGGGCAGGCTGGTCGGGTTCACCGGCCGAGGCTACGCCCTGCCCGCCGGCGCGGGCCGCCTTGACCGGGCGGAGAGCGCGCAACAGCATGGGAGCAGCTCCCTGGCGCTGGTCGTGGGAGGAACCCGGGAGACCCCTTGTCGCTGTCCTCGTCCCGGCACGCCCGGTTCGCCGAGCCGCCACCCCCATTGCTTTCGCTGCCGAGGACGATCGCGCGCGTGCTGCTCGGCCTCCTGCTCCTGCGGACCGGCAGCGCGCACCTCACGACCTCCCGGCTGGATTTCCAGGCGCAGGTGCCCACGTGGGTGCCGTTCGACCCGGACCTCGTGGTGGTGGTCTCCGGGCTGGTCGAGATCGCCCTCGGCGGGGCGCTGATCTTCCTGCCCCGGTACCGGGTCGCCGTGGGGTGGGTCGTCGCTGCCTTCTTCGTGGCGGTGTTCCCGGGCAACATCTCGCAGTACACGACCGGCGCGGACGCGTTCGGCCTGGACAGCGACCGCGCTCGGCTCATCCGGCTGTTCCTGCAGCCGCTGTTGGTCGTCTGGGCCCTCTGGTCGACCGGGGCGTGGGCGGCGTGGCGGGCCAGGCGCCGGGCGGCCACCGGTCCGGTCAGCGGCGCGGTGAGGTCCAGGCCGCCCACATGAGCGGCACCTGAAGCGGCAGCCGCGCCCACGCGGCGGCCTTCTGCCAGGCAGGGCGTCGGCTGCGGTGGAAGCCGAGCGCCATGTGCACGTTGCCGACCCACACCACCGCCAGCGCGCCGGTGGTCGCGGCCGGGGCCCACGGCTGCCTGGTCGCGAGCCCCGCGGCACACACGAGCTCGGCCACGCCGCTGCCAAGGACCCACGGCGTCGGATCACCGAGCACCGGTGGGATCAGGGGCTCGAAGACCGCGGGCCGTACCAGGTGCACGACACCGCTCGCGGTGAAGGCGCCGATCACGATCGCGGTTCCCACGGGCGGTGCCATGGCGCTCCTATCGCTGGTGCGTCGGAAGGCTGACCCGGACGACCGTGCGCCCGGGCTCGGACTGGATCGACAGGTCGCCGCCGTGCCGCTCGACGATGACCCGGCGGGCGTTGGTCAGCCCCAGCCCGCTGCCCATCCCCACCTCCTTGGTGGTGAAGAAGATGTCGAACGCGTGCTCCAGGACCTCGGGGGACATGCCGCTGCCCGTGTCGGCGAGGGACACGAGCACGCGGTCGTCGCCGCCGGGGACACGGTGAGGGTGAGCACCCCGCGACCGGCCATGGCGTCCGCGGCGTTCTCGATCAGGCCGGTCCAGGCCTGGTTGAGCTCGCCCGGGTAGGCGTCGATGAGCGGCACGTCCGCGCCGTACGAGCGCACGACCTGGACCCCGGGACCGAGGCGGTGGGCCAGGACGGCCAGCGTGCTGTCCAGTCCCTCGCCGACGCTGATGCGCTGGTAGGAGCCCCGGTCCAGCTGCGAGTAGGACTTCACCGATCCCACGAGGTCCGAGACCAGCTGGGCAGACCCGCGTACCTCGCCGAGCAGCGCCTGCGAGGCCAGCGTGGAGGCGACCCAGTCGAGCGCCGGCTGGAGGGCCTCGGTGCCGACGGTCGCGAGCACCCGGTCGCACCACCCCTCGTCCAGGGAGGCCGCCGCGAGGGTCGGGGCAAGCACCCAGTCACGGTGGACGCCGTGGTCGACCAGCCATGTCGACAGGGCCTCCTCGCGGTCGGCGACGGCGAGGGTGTCGGATCCGTTCCCGGGCGGCCGGGCCTCCGCCAGAAGGTCGTCGAGGGCGGCGAGCGTCGCCGCGACGATCCCCTGCTCGGCGAGGCCCCGGACCGCCCCGCTGAGGTCGCCCAGCGACGTCCCGAGCGCCTCGACCGAGCGGAGGGCCGCCGACGCGGGATTGTTCAGCTCGTGGGCCAGCCCGGCCGACAGCGTCCCGAGGGCCACCAGCGCCTCCCGCTGGCGCATGGCGTACTCGACGTCGCGGGCGGTCTGGAAGAAGCCGTCGAGGAAATGCCGGATCAGCGGGACGCCATCGGTGAGCGCGCGCAGTGCGCCCACCGGCACGCGCATCATCCGCCCGCGCTGCGTGCCCACCGCGGTGATGAGGTTCACCGCGTGCGGGTCGAACGCCCCCCACCCCTCCCCCCACTGACCGGGGGTCGTGAACGCCCCCATCACCGCGCGCTCACGACCGACGTGCCGGATCATCTCGAGGCGCCCCTCGAGCAGGACCCACCAGAAGATCGCGGGCTGGCGCTCGAGCCACAGCTCGTCGCCGACCTCGAACGCGACTTCGTCGGCCGCGTCCACCAGCCCGACCACCAGATCGGCGGGCATGCCCTGGAAGATCGGCAGCCGGCTGATCTCATCCACCGTCATCGCCGACGCCGCCCCCTTCACGAGGAGGGATGCCCACGGGCATCCGAAGCAGTCGCGACCCTACTCCTCGCCGATCACCTGCAGGGTCTCCAGCGTGGGGTCCGCGGCGTAGGCGATCCGGTTCCCGGCGGCCACTGCCGCAGCCAGCGCCCCGAGCGAGTCGGCCGAGATCCGCTCCCCCGGGATCAGCACCGGAACGCCCGGCGGATAGGGGGCCACGAGCTCTGCGCTGATCCGCCCGAGTGCCTGGCCGCGGGCCACCACCTGGTGCCCGGCGAAGAATGCCTGCCGAGGAGTCATCGGGGCCGGCGGAAGCGCCGGGACGGGCACGACCGGCGGCCGAGGGGGCCCGGGCGGACCCGACAGCCCCGACAGGACGCCGGCGACGAGGCGGTCGATCGTCGAGGCGTCGTCGGTGAGCCCGACCTGGGCGACGACCGTGTCGCGGTCGGCCATCTCGACGGGGACCCCGCGGCGCAGCAGCTCCTGCTCGACGTCGAGGCCGCTGCGCCCGGCCCGACCCAGGTGCAGCACGAGCTTGGCGGGGTCGAACCGTCCGGCGGGGTGGTCGTCAGGCCCCGGCACCTGGAGACCGGCCGCACGCAGCCGCCGCCGGGCGTCGGCGACGAGGAGGCGTACCGTCTCGAGCCGGTCCCGGCCCTCGGCACTGGCCAGCAGGGCTCGGGAGGCGTCGATGCTCGCCAGGATCGCCCCCGAGGGACTGGTCGTGTGCGTGGCCTCGAATGCGCGGTCCAGGCGGTCCGGGTCGATCCGCTGCGTGCGCGCCAGGACCAGCGAGGCCTGGCTGAAGGCCGGCAGCATCTTGTGGGCACTGGTGATCATCGCGTCGGCTCCGGCCTGCAGCGCGTGGGCCGGGTAGTGCGGCGCCATGCCGAGATGGGCACCCCACGCCTGGTCCACGACCACGGGCACGTCCTGGGAGTGCGCCGCCGCGACGATCGCCTCCAGGTCGGACAGGGTGCCCTGGTAGCTGGGCTCGGTGCACATCAGCGCGACGGCACGAGGGTGCTCGGCCAGCGCCGCCCGAACCGCCTGTGGGTCCAGGCCGAGCGGCGCGCCGGTGCCCGGGTCGGACCGCACCGGGATCCAGACCGGCCGCAGGCCCGCCAGGACCAGCCCGGACAGGACGCTTCGATGCGCATTGCGGGCCACCAGCACGGTGTCGCCCGGCGTCCCGACCGCCAGGCAGAGCGTCTGGTTGGCGTGCGTGGACCCACCGGTGGAGAACCTGCAGGTGTCGGCGCCCCACAGGTCGGCGGCCCGGCGCTCGGCGTCGGCCAGGACTCCCCCGGTGAGCCGCACGGTGTCCAGGCCGCCGTACAGCGGGACGTCGGCGTCCAGCAGCCTCCCGAGGTCCGGGTGCAGCAGGTGCCCCCGGCGCTTGTGCCCAGGGATGGTGAACGGGGCCGGGTCGGCGGCGGTGAACGCGCACCACGCCCGCATCAGCGGCGCGTCCTCGATCCAGTGCCCGACGTCAGGCACGCCTCAGCCCAGGGCCTCGAGCGCGGCCAGCGTCGCCCGGACCCGGGCCACCTCGTGGGTCCGGAAGACGTTCGCCCGACCCATGGCGGCCAGGACGGCGAAGAAGCCCTCGGCCGTCCGGAACTCCTCCTCGAACACGTCGAAGGCATGGGGCAGGGCCTGGCAGATCGGGACCCCGAGCACGCGCAGCCGGAAGGAGTTCAGAAGCACCTCGGCCTGGTGGCGCACCCGGACCATCGGGTCGGTGAGGTTGGCGTAGTAGAAGCCCAGGCCCGGGTCGATGATCAGGTTCTCGACCCCGTGGGCACGGGCCTGGGCGATCCGGGCGGCGAAGTAGTCGATCAGGACCGGCAGCGGATCGGCGTCCAGGGTCACCTGCCCGACCTCGCGGACGTTCGCCCGCGGGACGAAGCAGAGGATCACCGCCGCGTCGTGCTCGGCCGCCAGGCCGTAGATCTGCTCCAGGTCGGTGCTTCCGGTCAGGTTGACCACGCGCGCGCCGGCCCGCAGCCCCTCGGACACCACACGCGCGCTGTAGGCCTCCACCGAGGTGGCGATGCCGTCGGCAGCCAGGGACTCGATGACCGGGATGAGGGTGGCGATCTGCTCGCCCTCCCCCACGCGCGACGCGCGCAGCGTGCTGGACTCCGCCCCGAGGTCCACCACCGCGGCGCCCTGCGCGTGCAACACCCGGGCGCGGCGAACGGCCGACTCCGTCGACACGGCGACGCTGTCGCGGTAGGTGGAGTCGCGCGACAGGTTGACCACGCCCATGATCAGCGGATCGGCGTCCAGGTCGCGCAGCGCCCCGCCGACGAACACCGGCGCCACGGGGTGGGCCAGAGCCTCGCCGTTGGCAGCCACCAGGCGTGCCAGGGAGGCCAGGTCCAGCATCGTCACGACCTGCGCAGGTACCGGGCGTAGAGGAATCCCTCGTGCTCCACGAGCTGGTGGAGGTCCATCTCCGTGCGGACGCCGGGGATCACCCGCGCGTCGCGCGGCGAGGCCGTGAGCAGCGGGGAGATCGTGAGGTCCAGCTCGTCGAGGGCGTCCCCGCGGATCATCTCGCTGAGCAGCGCGTCGCCGCCCTCGCAGGCCACGCGCGTCAGCCCGCGCGACCTCAGCTCGGCGATCGCCGCCGCAGGCTCGACGACGGACTCGCCGACGACGGCGACGTCGCACCAGCGCTGCGCGGTCGCACGGTCGGCGGGGTCCGACCGCTCCACGGTGAGGATGACCGGACGGACGTCGGAGCCGATGAACCGCGCGTCGTCCCAGTCGAACCGGCTCGTCGCCGACACGATCGCCAGGGTCGCCACCGGGGCAAGTCCGGCAGCAGCGCGGGCCTCCGCCAGCTCGGGCTTGGCCCGCACGGCGGTGTACCGCTCCAGGCGGACGGTCCGGGCACCGACGAGGTAGGCGTCGGCGAACCTGCGGATGCCGTTGAAGACGGCCCCGTCGGTGTCGCTGGAGATCGTTCCGGAGAGCCCGTCGGGGCCGGTGAAGCTCCCGTCGAGCGCCATGACCATGACGCCGCGGACCCAGTCGTTCTCGGGCCAGCCGTAGGCGGCGACGAGGTCGTCGGTCGAGAGAGGCGCCCCCGAGGAATGAGTCCCCGGGGGCGGGGTTTCGGGCACGAGCCAACGCATGCGCCCGACCCTAACAGCCCCACCGGCGCGCCTACCCGGAAGCAGCGACTGCTCCGGCCAGCATGGGACGACGTCGTGGACCTGGTCCTCGACGTCGATGCGAGGGGTATCGACATCGAGGACCTGGCCGCGCGCGGCCGGCCGGCTCACGCCTGCTCGGGGGCCTCCTGCGACTCGTGGTCCGCGCGGCTGCGCGAGGCGACCAGCGTGTAGACGCTGAACACCAGGACCCAGCTCGGGAACAGCAGCTGCGTCCAGTTCGACAGCGGCGGCGAGAGCAGCAGGGTCAGTCCGGTCGCGTAGCCGAGCACGACCAGGGGCTTGGGCAGGATGCCCGTGCGCAGTCCGATCGAGGTCACCGAGATCGTGAACACGGCGGCCATGCGCGCTCCGAACAGCCCCATCATCGACTTCACGAGGACGACCAGCAGGATCAGGGCGTCGGCGTCCACGGGAACGCCCCGGTCGTACAGGGCCAGCAACGTGGCCAGGATCGCCCCGGTGAGGAACAGCAGCGCCACGAACAGCAGCCCGGAGCCGAAGAACACGGTCGCGAACAGCCGGTCCTCGCGGTCCCCCAGCCTCGTGCGGATCACGCCGATGAACCAGAGGAAGGCGATGCCCGCGAAGGGGATGAGTCCGACGGCCGTCCGGACCCCGTTGCGGCGGCCGGGGTCCGTGAGCCACTCGGTCGAGGGCCGGCCGGACGGCACGGAGGAGTGGAACTGAACCAGTACGACGAGCAGGACGACGGCGAAGATGATGCCGGCCACCGCGGCCGAAGCGGGGTTGCGCAGCTGCCTCACCAATGCACCGGAATTCACAGCTGGACTCCTCGGATCAGGGCGCGGCGAAGGTTACCGCATCCGGTGGCCAGGGACGCGGATCCTGCCGGTTGGAATCAGCGTGTCGTGGCTGGCACACTGCCCAGCGTGAGCGGACGTCGACGCAGCGTGCGGATCGCGCTGGCCGTGAGCGGCGCAGTCGTGGCCAGCGGCCTGCTGCTGCCCACGCGGGCCATGGCCGTCGGCGTCGCCACCCCGGGACCCGAGCCGGTTGCTCCCAGCGTCCCTCCCAGCGACGTGCCGGTGGTCCCGGTCGAGCCGGTCCCGGCGCCGGTGCCCGTCGCGCCCTCCGACCAGCCCGTCCCGGCCCCGCCGCCGGACGCCGAGGCGGACGCGGTCGAAGCGGCACGCGAGGCCGGCGCACGAAGGGCCGCGGGCCCGCGCGGCCGGCTCGCGGTCGGCGACTCCCTGCTGGTCAGCGTGACCCCGTGGCTGCGGTCACAGGGCTTCCGCGTGCACGCCCAGGTGGGTCGCCAGTTCAGCACCGCCCCGGCGATCGTGCGCGGCTTCGGCTCGAGGCTGCCCCGCAACCTCGTCGTCGAGCTGGGCACCAACGGGACCGTCTCCCCCGCTGCATGTCGCACGGTGGTCAGCTCCGCCGGCAAGCACCGGCGGGTGTTCCTGGTGACCCCGCGGGTCCCGCGCAGCTGGGAGGCGGGCAACCTGCGCACGCTGCGCTCCTGCGACGCCAGGTTCGCGTCGAGCCGCGTGCGGATCATCGACTGGCACGCGCGCAGCGCCGGGCACCCGGAGTGGTTCGCCGGCGACGGGGTCCACCTGACGACGGCGGGGCGCCTCGCGTTCTCGAAGCTGATCGACCGGGCCGTGGACAGGCACGGGCTGCGCTGAGCCTCCTGCGCGCGAGCCTCCTGCGCCCTGGCCCCTACTCGCCGCCGCCGAAGTCGCGCTCGTAGGCGTCGAGCAGCACCTCGGTGGTGCGCTCCTGGAAGCGGCGCGCCCGCGCCATGAGGTCGCGGATGGTGCCCCGGGTGGATTCGACCGCCGCTGGGGTCCCCGGCGTCCCGGCCCACCTGCAGGCGCACACCGGTGACCGCCTCCTGGAGGCCGTCACGCTCGGAGGACAGGCGCAGCCAGCGTCCCATCAGGTGCGGGGCGTCGTCGCGCAGCTGCTCGGTGAAGCTCTCGCTGCCGGCGAGGTCCCCGGGGGCCACCTGCACGGCGTCGGCCAGGTTGTCGAGCTGTCGGGCGACCTCCACCCACCACGACGCCCGGCCCCGGCGGTCCTCCAGGAGTTGCGTCAGGCGGGACATCACGCTCGAGAACGTGATCACGCGAAGCATTGAGCCTTCCAGAGTCTCAGGGGTGACTGCTGTCATGTCTGCGCTCCTTCCGTGTGGAGCCAGAGTGACGCCCCGGGGCTCAGGAGTACATGGCAGCCTCCTCCCACTTGCGTCGCAATCGCGTCACACCGCAGGAGCGGCGGCCCTCAGCCGGAGACGGCGGTGGCGGTCTGCCGGGCGATCTCGAGCTCCTCGTTGGTCGGCACCACGAGCACCCGGATCGGGGCGTTCCGGAACGACAGGTCGACCGGCACCGAGGTGCCACGCGTCCTGGCGTTGCGCTCGGTGTCGATCGCGACCCCGATCATCTCCAGCCCGGCGATGACCGCGCTGGCGGATGACCGGGTCGTTCTCGCCGACCCCGGCGGTGAAGACGATCGCGTCGGCGCGGCCCAGCACGGCCAGGTAGGCGCCCGAGGTACTTGCGGATCCGGTGCACGTACACCGCGAGCGCCAGCTCGGCGTCGGCGTCACCCTCGGCGGCGAGGCGATGGACCTCGCGCATGTCGTTCTGCCCGCACAGCCCCAGCAGGCCGCTGCGCTTGTTGAGCATGCGTGTCGACGTCGGCGGCCGACATCCCGGCGGTCGCCATCAGGTGGAAGACCAGCGCCGGGGTCGACGTCGCCGGAGCGGGTGCCCATGACCAGGCCCTCCAGCGGGGTGAGGCCCATCGAGGTCTCGACGCTGCGCCCGCCGCGGACCGCGCAGGCCGAGGCGCCGTTGCCCAGGTGCAGGGTCACCAGGTCGACGGTGTCGAGCGGCTTCCCGAGCATCTCGGCGGCCTTGGCGGTGACGTACTTGTGGGAGGTCCCGTGGAAGCCGTAGCGCCTGATCCGGTGCTCGCGCGGCGACCGCCTGGTCGATGGCGTAGGTGTAGGCGGCCGCCGGGATGGTCGAGTGGAAGGCCGTGTCGAAGACCGCGACGTGCGGCACGTCCGGGAACTCCGCCATCGCGGACTCGAGCCCGTGCACGGTGGCCGGGTTGTGCAGCGGCGCCAGCGGGATCAGGTCGCGGATGACCTCGATGACCTCGGTCGTCACGACCGTCGGCTCGCTGAACTGGTCCGCGCCCTGCACGGCACGGTGCCCGACCCCCGCGAGCTCGCCGACGTCCGCGACGGCGCCGGTGCCTCGAAGGCCGCGGTCACCGCGTGGAACGCCGCGCCGTGGTCGGGGATGGCCGACGTCGAAGTCGTCTCCACCAGCTCGGAGTCGGCGCCGCCCGGATCCGCGACCTGTGCGTGAGCCGGCGACTCCTCCTCGCCGATCCGCTCCACGAGCCCCTCGGCCCACACGACCTCGGACACGGTGTCCACCAACTGGTACTTCAACGATGACGAGCCGGCGTTCACGACCAGGACGATCACGGCTCAGGCACCTTCCTCGGCTGCGCGGCGGCTGCGCGCTGGGCCGTCGACCTGCTGGGCCTGGACCGCGGTGATCACGACGGTGTTGATGATGTCCTCGACCAGGGCACCCCGGGACAGGTCGTTGACCGGCAGCCGCAGGCCCTGGAGGACCGGGCCGATCGCGACCGCGTCGGCCGAGCGCTGCACGGCCTTGTAGGTGTTGTTGCCGGTGTTGAGGTCGGGGAAGATGAACACGGTCGCCCGGCCGGCCACCTCCGACCCGGGCAGCTTCGACTTCGCCACCGACGCGTCGACGGCCGCGTCGTACTGGATCGGCCCCTCGATGGCCAGGTCCGGTCGGCGCTCCCGCGCCAGCTCGGTCGCCGCGCGCACCTTCTCCACGTCCGCGCCCGCCCCCGACGCGCCGGTGGAGTAGCTGAGCATCGCGATCAGCGGGTCGATGCCGAAGGCGCTGGCCGTCTGCGCCGACGAGATCGCGATGTCGGCCAGCTGCGCGGCGTTCGGGTCGGGGTTGACGGCGCAGTCGCCGTAGACCAGGACCCGGTCCTCCAGGGCCATGAAGAAGACGCTGGACACGATCGACACGTCCGGGGTGGTCTTGATGATCTGCAGCGCCGGACGGATCGTGTGCGCGGTGGTGTGCGCCGCCCCGGAGACCATCCCGTCGGCCAGGCCCTTCCAGACCATCATCGTGCCGAAGTACGAGACGTCGGCCACCTGGTCGAACGCGGCGTCGAGGGCCAGCCCCTTGGACTTGCGCAGCTCCACGAGGTCGGCGGCGAACACCTCGCGCAGCGGGTCGGTCTCGCGGGTCGACGACCTCGCCGCCGCGATGTCCAGGCCCAGCTGCCGCGCCCGCTCGGCCAGGTCGCGTCCGGCCGGCCCAGGATCGTCAGGTCCACGACGTTGCGCCGCAGCAGCCGGTCGGCGGCCTGCAGGATCCGGTCGTCCTCGCCCTCGGGCAGCACGATGTGCTTGCGGTTCGAGCGCGCCCGCTCCACGAGCTGGTGCTCGAACATCATGCGGCGTCATCGTGGTCGAGCGGGTCACCTCGATCCGGGCCTCCAGCTCGGCCTCGTCGACGTGCTCCTCGAAGAGGCTCAGGGCGTCGGTGATCTTGCGCGTGTCGTCCGGCTCGATCTCGGCCCGCAGCCCGGCGACGGCCGACGCGGTGTCGTAGGTGTCGAGGTCGGTGACCAGGATCGGCATCGAGGCCGCCTGGCGTGATGCCCTCGGCGAACCGCATGACCGTGGGGTCGGGGGCCAGCCCGCCGGTCAGGATCACCCCGGAGACGGCCGGGATGGCCTCGGACTGCCGCGACGAGTACGCGGCCATCAGGACGTCCGAGCGGTCGCCCGGGGTGATCGAGCAGCGTGCCCTCGGACAGGTGGTCCATCAGCCGCGGAACGCCCATGGCGGCGACCTTGATGTCCGGGACGGGCCGCGAGAGGTCGTCGTCGGACCCGAGGAGCAGGGTGGCGTGGGCGGCCCCGGCCACCTCACGGATCGTCGGATAGGTCAGCGAGGCGAGCTCCGGGAGCATCCAGACCGGCACCGGGCAGTCCGGCGACGGCCGCCTTCATGGCCGACCAGTCGGACTCGGGAACCCGGTTCACGAACGCGCCCACGGTCGGGACGCCGCGCTCCCCCAGGCCCTCGATCGCAGCGGTGAGCGCGCCGTGCACCTGCTCGGGGCGGTGGTCGGCGGCGGTCAGGACGATGAGGGCCGCCGCGCCGAGGTTCGAGGCGATCGCGGCGTTGAGCGCGAACTCGAAGGCCTTCGAGGCCCCGGTGTGGTCGGTGCCCTCGATGAGCACGTAGTCGCACCGGTCGGCCAGGTGCCGGAAGCGCTCGATGATGCGGCCGACCAGGGCGGGGTCGACGTGCGTTGCCGCCGAAGTCGCGGGTCTCGTCGGTGGTGACCCCGAAGGACTCGTCATAGGACTGGTCGAGGCGGTAGCGGGTGCGGAACAGCTCGATGCGCTTGTCCGGCTCGGCCGGCGGCGCGCGATCACGGGCCGGAAGTAGCCGACCCGGCTGACAGCCCGCGTCAGGGTCTCCATCAGCCCGAGGGCCACGACCGACTTGCCGCTGGACGCTTCCACTGAGGTCAGGTAGAGGGCTCGCACGCCGGCAATCCTGTCAGGGCGAGCGCGCCGAAGCCCGGCCAAGACCGGGGTCGCCGGGCGCTGCTACCCGACGCCGTTGAGCTCGTTGACGACCCGGAACAGGTCCCCGCGGTCGTACCAGTTGACCGCGATCATCGATGGCTTCCGCCCGCGCTCGACCTCGCACTCGTCGATGCGCGGCTTGAGGACATCGTAGACGTTGACCTCCTCGGCGTTGGACACCAGCGTCTGGAAGCTGGCCAGCCAGTGGTTGACCGAGAAGCAGCGGGCTGTCGGGCTTGCCGCGCTTGAGCGTGCAGTCGAAGTCCGCGGCGCTGTCGGAAGGTGTACTCGGTGTCCTGCACGAGGTCGAACCCCTGGTGCAGGTAGGGGTAGGCCTCGCCACCGCCGTGGTTCTCCATGAGGACCAGCAGCCGCTGGTTCGAGGCGATCATCTCGCGCAGGGTCGGCCACTGGGCGCCGTCGGGATGCACGTAGGCCTTGTCCGCGAGGCCCGCCTTGCGCAGGACCTCGTCCGTGTCCTCGGGAGTGACGGTGTCCTGGATGAAGAGCACCACGACGTCACGCGGGTGGCTGTCCATCCAGGTGTTGAGCCGCTCCATCACCGGTGCCATCGGCTCGGAGCCGATCTCGCAGACCGTGTGGCAGAAGTAGGGCTCGACGGGGCCGGACGGCTCGGCCCGCCGGACCCGGTCGATCGTCCGGCGGATCGAGGCCACGACGTCCGCCCCGTAGGTGGCGGTCAGCTCGGCCTCGGCCGCGGCGACCGACTCGTCGGCGGTCAGGGCGCCCCCGTCGGCGGTCGGCTGGCCGTACCAGGTGTCGACGAGCAGGCCGCGGATGCCGTCGTCGAGGGACGCCACCATGTCCTTGGGCTGCTCGGCCAGGAACCACGACCCGTCCGCGATCGACATGGAGTTGTGCGACGCGGGGATCACCACCTGGTCGAACGGCACGTCGCACAGCGCGTCGAAGCCGTTGCACGCGGTGGTGCTCACGGCGGCGGTGTTCTGCACGCCCTGCGGGAGGTTGCTGGGGATGACGAGCGCGGCGAGGACCAGCAGCCCCACCGCCCCGGCCGCGACCGGGACCAGCCACCGGGCCGCGATCTCCGCGCTCCCCCGGCCGGCTCGCCGGACGCCGCGACGGCCACCTCGGACTGGTCCTGGCTGCGCGAGCGCTCGGCGATGACGTCGAGCTCCGTCACCCCGTAGAAGAGCACCAGGAGGCCGACGACCACCGCCACGACCTGGGAGCTCACGGTCGGGAACAGGATGATCAGCAGGCCCGCGGCGATCACGACGAGTGCGCGCACGACCGCCCACGTGGTCGCGGCGGGGCGCCGGGTCGCCAGCTCGAGCGCCGAGCGGGCGTGCCCGCCGACGTCGACCTGCGGCAGCAGCGCACCGGCGGAGGCGACGAGCAGGCCCCCGACGATGCCCATCGCGACGAAGCGCACGGACAGGGGCTGGCTGAACACGCCCAGGGACGCGCTGATGACCGCGCCCTGCAGGGTCGAGTCGTCGATCACGGCGCCGGCGACATTGAGCCCGAGCACGACGATCGCCAGCAGCCCCGAGACGACGAGCAGCGACCAGCCCAGCCGGACGAGGGCGAGCCGTCGCTTCGGCGCCAGGACGACGCCCAGCCCCAGCAGGACCAGGGTCACGAGGGGCACCACCCACGCGAGGGTGGCGACGGCCTGGAAGATCGGGATCATCCGGGCGGCGATGCCCTCCTGGCCCCCGACCTCGGCGAGCCTCAGGTTCAGGTTCGGGCGGCAGCACCTCGGCCGCCTGTGGGGCGAACTGCTCCAGAGCCGTGGTCACGGTCGCACCGAGGTCGGCCAGGGTCAGGACCGCCGAGTCGCTCCCCTCCTGGGTCAGGGCGTCGTGGAAGGAGCCGACGGCCCTGGTGAAGACCCCGTCGAGGATCGGGCTGCCGGCCACCGCGGCCGCCCCTCCGGAGATCGCCGGCTCCACCGCGATCAGGTCCGGCTGCGCGTCGAGGGCCGCCACGGCCACGGCCTGACCGATCTCGGTCTTCACGGCCTCGTCCTGGCGAACCTCGTTGGCGAGCTCGGCGAAGTTCGAGCCGTTCACGACGGCGGCATTGAGCCAGCCGAGGATGCCGGTCAGGAACAGCCCGACCGCCCCGACCCCGAGCAGCACTCGCGACCACCTGCTGCTGCGCGGCGTCTTCATGGCTGCCTTCCGGGCTCGGGGTTGCCCGCCATTATGACCGCCCGGTCCGACGGGCGCCGGAACAGCGCGCGGGGAGCCCTCGGTCATGGTCCCCGGGACGCAGGGCGTAGAGGGCGATGGCGCTGGCCGCGGCGACGTTCAGCGAGTCGACGCCGGCGGACATCGGGATCCGCACGCGCAGGTCGGCCCGGGCCGCGACCGCGCCGGGCAGCCCGGCGCCCTCGGTGCCCAGGAGCACCGCCCGGGGCCGGTCGCCGAGGCGCAGTGCCCGCTCAGATCCAGCGCGTCGAGGCCGAGCGCATCGGGAGCGGGGGTGAGGGCGAGGGTGGTGAACCCGTCGAGGTGCTCCAGCGGGTCCGGGCCGGTGCGGGTCCACGGGATCCCGAGCACGGCACCCATCGAGACCTTGACCGCGCGCCGGTACAGCGGGTCGGCGCAGCCGGGGGTCACCAGCACGGCGTCGGCCCCGAGCGCCGCGGCGTTGCGGAACACGGCGCCCACGTTCGTGTGGTCCACCAGGTCGACCAGGACGACGACGAACCTCGCCGCCGCGAGCAGCGACTCCGGGATCGGGCAGCGACCGGGCGGACGAACGAGGCCAGCGCGCCGCGGTGGACCCGGTAGCCGGTGACGGCCCGCAGCGTCTCCGGCGACGCGAGCAGGATCTGCGCCCCGGAGCCGACCAGCGCCCCGGCCAGCCCGGGCAGCCACTTGGGCTCGGTCAGCACCGCCCTGGGCCGGTACCCGGCCGCCAGGGCCCGCTGGATCACCTTGGCGCCCTCGGCGACGAACAGGCCCTCGGCCGGCTCGCGCACCGAGCGCGCGGCGACGTCGGTCAGCGCGGTGAAGTCCCGGACCCGGGGATCGTCCGGGTCGCGGATGTCGACCGCCTCGAGAGGTCCCAGTCCTGGAGATCGCCGACCCGGGGTTCGTCCGCGTCCTGGACGTCGACCGCCTCGACCACCGCCGTCAGGCGATGCCGGGCGCGGGCGCTGATCCTCGACCGCGTCGTCGCCGTGCGCACCGGGCGCGAAGGCGCGGGTCACGGCACCCAGCGCCCCGGAGAGCTCGGCGGGGATCACGAACACCTTGTTGGCGGTGCCCTGGGCCAGCAGCGGCAGGGCCTGCAGGTACTGGTAGGCCATCACCTGGTCGGTGGCGTGCCCGGAGTTGATGGCGTCGAAGACCTTCGCGATCGCCTCGGCCTCACCCTGGGCCCGCAGGATCTGCGCCTGCGCCTGGCCCTCGGCCTTGAGGATCGCGGCGGTCTTGCCACCCTCGGCCTCGAGGATCGCGGCCTGCTTGCTGCCCTCCGCCGAGAGGATGGCGGCGCGCTTGTCACGGTCGGCGCGCATCTGCTTCTCCATCGACTGCTGCACGCTGGCCGGCGGGTCGATCGCCTTGAGCTCGACGCGGTTGACGCGGATCCCCCACTTGCCGGTCGCCTCGTCGAGCACCCCGCGCAGCTGGGCGTTGATGTTGTCGCGGCTGGTCAGGGTCTCCTCGAGGTCCAGCGACCCGACGACGTTGCGCAGGGTCGTGACCGTCAGCTGCTCGACGCCCTGCAGGTAGTTCTGGATCTCGTAGGTGGCGGCCTTGGCGTCGGTGACCTGGAAGTAGATGACCGAGTCGATGCTCACCACCAGGTTGTCGGAGGTGATCACCGGCTGCGGCGCGAACGAGACGACCTGCTCGCGCAGGTCGATCAGGGGGCGCAGCCTGTCGATGAACGGGATGATGATGGTCAGCCCGGGGTCCAGGGTGCGGTTGTACCGCCCGAGCCGCTCCACGATGCCGGCCTGCGCCTGCGGCACGATCTTGATGGTGCTGAACACGACGAGGATCGCGATCAGGACCAGCACTCCGGCGATGATCAGGCTCTCCACGAGTCCCTCCCTGTTGTCAAGCCACCCGGCTGCTGCCGGCTATCCGACCACTGCGGTGGCCCCGTCGATCTGGAACACCGACACCTTCTCACCCGGCTCGTAGCGGGCATCCTCGTCGAGGGTGCGCGCCGACCAGATCTCCCCGGCGAGCTTGATCCGGCCGTCGCTGGCGTGCACTGTCTCGAGCACGACGGCCTGATGTCCGATGAGCGCGGCCGTCCCGGTGCGCTCCAGCGGCGACTGGTACACGTGCCGCTTGGCGACCGGCCGCACGAATGCGATGAGCGCGACGCTGACGGCGGCGAACACCGCCGCCGATCCCACGGCGCCCGCCCCGGCCGCCGAGGCCAGTGACGCGGCGAGCGCGCCGCCGGCGAACATGATCAGCAACAGGCCAGCGGAAGCGGCCTCCGCCCCGGCGAGCAACGCCGCGACGATCAGCCAGACGATCCATGCCTCCACGGCACAAGTCTACCGGTCCGGGGCGCCCGATCCGTCCCATTCCGCCCGAACCGGCTCCTCGACCTCGCGACCTCGCCGGCCGCGCGCGACGGTGTCGGCCGGGACCGCCCGCGCCCAGTACCGGCCGCGCACCCGGCCGCTGCGAAGGCGCGTGCCGAAGGTCTGGCTCAGGGCGCGGCCGGTCAGGGTCTCCTGGATCGGCCCGGAGGCCACGACCCGCCCCTCGCTCATCAGCATGACGTGGGTGAACCCGGCCGGGATCTCCTCGACGTGATGGGTCACCAGGACCTGCACGGGCGCCCAGCGGTCGGTGGCGATCGCCGCGAGCCGGGTCACCAGGTCCTCGCGCGCCCCGAGGTCCAGGCCGGCCGCCGGCTCGTCGAGCAGCAGCAGCTCCGGGTCGGTCATCAGCGCCCGGGCGATCTGCACGCGCTTGCGCTCCCCCTCCGACAGCGTGCCGAACCGGCGGTCGGCCAGCGCCTCGGCGCCGACGGCACGCAGGACGCTGCCGGCCCGGGCCAGGTCGGGGTCCTCGTAGGCCTCGAGACCGCGCCCGGTCACCGACCAGGCCGCGGTCACGACCACGTCGAGGACCCGCTCGTCGCTCGGGATGCGCTCGACCAGCGCGGCGCTGGCCAGGCCGATCCGGGGTCGCAGGTCGAAGACGTCGACGGCGCCCAGCGCCTCGCCAAGCACCTCCACCCGCCCGGACGTCGGGTGGAGCTGGGCCCCGGCGAGCTGCAGCAGGGTCGTCTTGCCGGCGCCGTTGGGGCCGAGCACCACCCAGCGCTGGTCCTCGGTGACGGTCCAGTCCAGCTGGTCGACGATCGGGCGGCCGCCGCGCACCACGGTCACCCCGCGGAAGCTGAGCACCTCGACCACGCGGCACACCCTACCCGGGCGTTGCCGGGGCACCGGGCGGCGCGGTGGCCTACCCTCCTGCACGTGAGCCCGGCTCTGATGACCGCCACCGCCGTGTGGCTCGGTGCGTGGATCCGGGGTGCCGCGGCGTCCGACGACCTCCTGGAGGCACTGGAGCGGGCGGCCCCGGACGCACCGGCGGTCGTCCACCTGCACGACCGCTCCCCCTCCCCCGCGCCGGTGCCGGAGCTGCTGCGCGCGATCCGGGTCGCCGGCGCCGACTGCGCCTGGCTGCTCCTGCCCCGCCCGGGACGGACGATCGGCTGGCCGACCGAGGTCCCCGGGGCGCCGCGGCCGGCCGTGCTGGTGGGTCGCGCGGATGCGGCGGTCGGGCTGCTGAGCCACGAGGCGTCCGGCTGGCACTGGACGGCGACGACGCGGGAGGCTGCCCGGCGCGCTGAAGGCCGAGATGCTCACCGCCCGCACGGGCGCGCGCGCACTGGCCGACGCCGTCACGGCGTCCGCGGAGCAGCTCGAGCGGCTCGGTCTCGAACGGCCGGCCCGGGCTGCGGCCGCCCGCACGTGGAAGGACGCCCTCGCACGACTGCCCCGGGGCCTGGACCCCCAGGTGGCCGCCCTCCTGGACCGGCTCGCCGCCCTGCACGACGCCCTCGACCTCGCTCTGGCCGACGACGGCGCCGCAGTCACCGCCGGAGAGGCACGGGCGCGGGCGGCGGCCATCCGGGGAGTGGTCGGGGACGTCGAGGACGTGCTCGCCGGGCTGGTGGGCGGACTGAACGCGCCCGCGTTCCTCTCCGGCCGCGAGCCGTCGGCCATCCATGCGTCCCGAGGCCGTCGGTCGGCGGCGGCCGCGGCCGTAGTCGGACTGCCGGCCCGGCGGCCGAAGGTCGGAGGCCGGTGCGCGCGAACCTCGCGCCGGTTCCGGTCGTTCCGGGGCAGCGCACACGAGTCGCCGGCCAACCTCGCGCCCGCTTGGTCGATAGGCCGGCGTTATGTCAAGCCTTTCGACCGTAGCGGGCGCGAGGTTGCTCGGGCTTCCGGACCCCGGCTCCCCTAGCCTTTCGACCGGAACGGGCGCGAGGTATCCGCGCGAGGCTGGATCGGGGCGTGCTGCGGGACCGCCTGGGGCCGCCGCGCCGTCCCGGCTTCGGCGGGTACCGATAGCGTGCGGCCGCATGCCGGAGCATGACCTTCCACGCGACCGTCGTCGGGGTCGACCGACCCGGCGTGACGGCCCGGATGTTCGGCGCGCTGGCCGATGCCACGGTCCTCGACGTGGAGCAGGTCGTGGTGGCCGGACAGCTCGTCCTGGGCACGGTCCTGCTCGCACCCGAGGGCTCGGAGGACGAGCTGGAGGATCGCCTGCGCGCCGCCGTGCCCGACTTCGACGTCACCGTCCGCCAGGTCCACGCGGCCGACGTCGCGGGGCCGGTCCCGAATGCCACGGTCACGGTCGTCGGCGCTGCCATCACCGGCCGGGACCTCGGCGCCCTGGCGGCGAGCATGGCCGCGGGCGGGGCGAACATCGCGCGGATCGACCGGGTCGCCGACTACCCGGTCACGGTCCTGGCCCTCGAGGTCCTCGCACCCGATCCCGCGACGCTGCGCCGGGAGCTGGTGGCGATCTGCCACGACCTGGAGGTCGACGTGTCGGTGCAGCCCCGCGGGCTGGCCCGCCGGGGGGTCCACCTGGTCGTCATGGACGTCGACTCGACCCTGATCCAGGACGAGGTGATCGAGGTGCTGGCCCGGTTCGCCGGCCGGGAGGCCGAGGTCCGCGCGGGTCACCGAGGCGGCCATGCGCGGCGAGCTCGACTTCGCCGAGTCGCTCCATGCCCGGGTCGCCGAGCTGGCCGGGCTGCCCGAGGACGTGATCGCCCGGGCGCGGGAGCAGATCCGGCTCACCCCGGGCGCGCGCACCCTGTGCCGGACCCTCAAGGGGCTGGGGTACCGGATCGCGCTGGTCAGCGGCGGGTTCATCGAGGTGATCGGGCCGCTGGCCGACGAGCTCGGGGTCGATGCGGTGCGGCCAACGGCCTGGAGGTCCACGACGGTCGCCTGACGGGCCGCGTGCACGGACCGGTCATCGACCGGGCCGCCAAGGAGCGGGCCCTGCGGGAGTTCGCCGAGGAGTTCGGCATCGACCCGGCGCGGACCGTCGCCATCGGCGACGGGGCCAACGACCTGGACATGCTCGCGGCGGCGGGGCACGGGATCGCCTTCAACGCCAAGCCGGTCGTCCAGGCGGCGGCGCACTCCGCGATCAACGTGCCCTACCTGGACACGGTGCTCTACCTCATGGGGATCTCCCGGGAGGAGATCGAGGCGGCCGACGCCGCCGCGGGCGTCCGACCCGAGCGCACTGCCCGGCCGGCGGCTCAGTCGCGCGGAGTCGTGAACGCGTCCAACGTGGCAGCATCCCGGCTCGAAGTCCGCCCACGCGCGGTCGGCGGAGAGCAGCGCCACGGCGCAGGTCGGGAACTTGGTGGCGACCCGGTCGCGCAGCCGGGTGTGCTCGCGTCCCGCCAGCGCGAGCACGAGCTCCGAGACGCCGGGCTCGTGGCCGAGGATCAGCACGGTGGCGGCCTCGTCGGGCAGCTCGGCGACCAGGCCGAGCAGATCGGCGCCCCACGCCGCGTAGACGCGCGGGTCCTCGACGACCGGCCCGGGGTGCCCCAGGACGCCGTCGATCAGCTCCCAGGTCTGGCGCGTGCGCTCGGCCGGGCTGACGACCGCGAGGTCGATCGCGCCCACGAGCTCCTGGATCCGGTGGCCCATCCTGGGGGCGTCGTGCACGCCGCGCGGGCCCAGCGGACGCGAGCGGTCGGGCACGCCCGGCGGCCAGTCGGACTTGGCGTGCCGCACCACGAGCAGCCGCCTGCGCGCCGCATCCATCCCGGGTCCTCGATTCCGGCGGCCTCGTTCGGGCCGTCCGGCCACTACCCTGCCACAGGTGAGCACCTCGGCACCGGAGTCGCGCGGGCGGCGGCTCATGGCCATCGGCGGCGCCGAGGACAAGCTGGGCAGCGCCCGGATCCTGCGCCGGTTCGTGGCGGAGGCGGGCGGGTCCAGAGCCCGGATCGTGGTGTGCGCGACCGCCTCGGCGCTGGGCCCGGAGATCGTCGAGCTGTACGACGCCCTGTTCAGCCGGCTCGGGGTGAGCGACGTCGTCTCCGCCCGCCCGCGCGGTCGCCGCGAGGCCGACCGGCAGCAGCTTCAGCGACTCCGTCGCGCGGGCCACGGGGGTGTTCTTCACCGGCGGCAACCAGATGAAGCTGGCGGCCGCGATCAGGGGAACCCGCTTCGGCGACGCCGTGGTCGCGGCCTACGAGCGCGGGGTCATCGTCGCCGGCACCTCCGCGGGGGCGTCGGTGGTCAGCGAGCACATGGTCGGCTACGGCGCCTCGGGGGCGCACCCGAAGCTTCCGGATGGTCTCCGCGGCGCAGGGCCTCGGCCTGCTTCCGGGGTGATCGTCGACCAGCACTTCGCGCAGCGCGAGCGCTTCGGGCGGCTGATGACCATGGTGGCATCCTCCCCCGACCTGCTGGGCATCGGCCTGGACGAGGACACCGCGATCCTGGTCACCGACGAGACCGACCTCGAGGTCGTCGGCAGGGGCTCGGTGTTCTGCGTGGACATGCGCACCGCCCTGTCCGATGCCGCACGGCGCGGGGACCGCCCCACTGATGATCTCCGGCGCCGTCGTCCACTTCCTCCCGCACGGGGCGCGCTTCGACCTGTCCTCGCGCACCCTCGTGTCCTACCGTGACCACAGCGCGGTGGACCTGGGCGACCTGCCCGAGCCGACGCCGACCTGGCCACCCTCTCCCGGCGAGTGGCTGCCGAGGGCATCGATGACGCAGTGGTCGCCCCGAACGCCCCCGCCGACGCCGGAGCACGAAGGAGCACAAGGAGTCACCGGTGAGCGATCGCCCCGAGCCGACCGCCCCCCCACCTGCCCGCTCCCCCGACCTCAATCCTCGAGACCCGGGTCTACCGCGGCCCGAACGTCTGGTCCTACGAGCCGGCGATCCACCTGGTCGTCGACCTCGGCTCGCTCGAGGAGACCCCAGCGCCTCCTCCCCGGCTTCACCGACCGTCTCGGCCTGGCTGCCCGGCGTCGGGGACCAACCTGCTCCCGGGACGCAAGGGCGGTTTCGCGAGCGGCTGCGCGAGGGCACCTGGCTCGCTGATGTCGCCGAGCACATCGCCCTCGGCTGCAGAACGAGGTCGGGCATGACACCCGGCGCGGTAAGACCCGCACGACCGGCGAGCCAGGGCGGTACCACGTGATCTTTGGCTACCGACGAGTCGGTCGCCCGGGCCGCCGGCAGGCTGGCAGTGCGCATGGTTAAATGACCTGGTCGGCCCACGACCCCGAGTTCGACTTCCAGGTCGGCGTTCGAGGAGTTCCTGCTTCGCGCCGAGCGCACGGCCTTCGGCCCCTCGACGCAGGCCCTGATCGACGAGGCGGTCGCCCGCGACATCCCCTGGATGCGGCTCAACAGCGCGTCGCTGGTCCAGCTCGGGCAGGGCCGCTACGCACGGCGGATCCGCGCCACGATGACCTCCAACACCTCCGCGCTCGGGGTGGACATCGCCAGCGACAAGGACATCACCAACAAGCTGCTCGGCGCGGCCGGGCTGCCCGTACCGAAGAGCGACTCGGTGCGCACCCTGCGCGGGG